>NZ_LT607756.1:0-600000 GCF_900095295.1 Methanobacterium congolense | reverse complement strand
TAAACAACCATTAGGTAATTTAACAGTACCTGAAGAGGAATAAGGAATGTATGACAAAATTAAATTTTTCATGAATAATCTAATCGACATATTTTTATATTACATATAGAGTTATTTATTAAACAGACTTGCTAATTTAGTATAGTAGTATTGATTTTTCTGGTTTGGGTGAAAAAATGGCATACGGTTGTGGAAGGACTATTTTAGGAGAACCTTTAACAATTCCTTCATTGGAACTTAGTAATAATTTTAATAAAACGTTCAATAAGTATAAAACTAAATTTTTCAGCATCTTAGATAATTTAAAGGAAAGTTTACATAACTTAAGGAAACACCTGCGTATTAAAAAATCTAATACTCAAAAATATGCCCAAGAATATGCCACCATACTTGATAATCAGAGATTAAATAAGGAATATGTTAAATATTTGCATACTATTGATATTCGTCCAATATTTGAAAGTATGGATAAATTAAGGGTTATGTTTAAAAAAGACCCGTTAATTGAGGATGAATTTTTCGATTTTTTAGAAATTCAACAAATTACAGAGTATTTACTAAAAAATCAAGATCATATTAACCCCAATATTAAAGAACTTAATTTTATTATAAAATTATTTAAGGACTTTAAAGAAATAGTCTTCACTAAAGAAAATTTATTTGGAGATATATCCTCTCAAGATCAAGTAACAGAGGAAATGTTATCTAAATATGAACAAAAATATGCATCTTTTGAAGAAGAGTTTTCCCAAGATAAAGAAAAGTTTTATTTAGAGATGTATACTCCTTCAGGCAAACATCAAAACACAATCGACAGTTTATATGCCGTTATGAAGGAGTAACTATAAATGCCTATTTTTTTTGATACAAATGTGCCAGTAGGCTATATTTTTAAATGGGATCCATGGCATCCTTACGCAGAGAGTGCATTTGCTATTGAGGATTTAAAATATTGGTCTGAAACTGTCAAAAACGAGACTCGTCGTAAAATTAAGGAATTTAAAAACTCATATTCTAATTTATTATTATTTTTGTGGTCCGAATTGAAAAATACTGAGGGTAAATTTAGTAAAAAGGATATTATTCAGCTAGCTAATTCTTCTGAAATAGATTTAGACACCAGAAAAATAAGGATAACTATTGAAGAAATTTGGAAAAATGAAAAATTTAGGGTTTGTCTAATTTTTAGTTGATGTTTTTTTATTTTTTTGTTTAGTTTCCCATTTTTCTTTTTGTAGTGTTAATTGTTCTTTTAATCCTTTTTTTGTTTTGAATATTCTTTTTATTCCTTTGGGAAGTGTGTTTCTAAAGTAATTTTCTATTTTGTTGCTTGTTTTCGTGATATTTCTATCTTTTAGATAGTTTGTATATCTATTGAAGTTTTTTAGGAATTTTTTATTTATGAATTTAATAAATGAAGATGAATGGTTGTTTATTTCTTTTTTAAGTTTGTTGAATAATTTTTTTGATTCATTATAGTTTTTTGAATCTATTATTTCAAATATTAAGTTTTTAATATTTTTTATTTGTTCAATTTCTTCTTTATTCAGTTTATTTTTGCGTTTTATCCTTTTTATTTTGGTATTTAATTCTTTTTTTAAGTGAAATATACATAGTTGATGTTTTATTCTTAATTTATCCATTATATTTCTGTAATATGGTTTGTTATCTGTTGTTATGGCAATTATATGTATTTTATCTCGTATTTTCTTTAAAAAGCTTTTAACAGTTTGTGGATTTAGTTTTTCCTCAATTTTTTCTTTGACTAAAATATTGTTTTTAACGTCGAATAAAGCTAATCTAAACATCCATTTACCGTTAATTTTAACGTATTGTTCATCATAGTTATAATATCCGGAATAATCTCTTTTGGTATTGTTATTTCTATTTTTAATTGTTTTTGATAGCCAATTCTTGATCGATTGGGGTGAAGGCCTTTTATTCCAGTCTAATTCAATAATTTTCGATATATTCCTCAATGAAATTCGTTGTAAAGCATTAATAATACTTGGATACTCTTTAATTTCATTATTATATGTTGAATTTTGTTTTAATATGTTATCAAGATGTGTTTGATAATATCCGTCACAGTTTTTGCATTTATATCTTTGTAATCTGATTTTAAAAGGTTCCATTCCTTTAATAAGGATTAATTTTTGGTTAAAACCATGTTTAACATATTTTTTTGAGTTACAAGATGGACAAACTGGTTTCATCAAACTATAAATATTATCATGGTCTTTAGACACGATTTTAGATTTTTCAGTATTTTCTATGGGGTCTTGGTGTTTTTCAGGGATTAATTCATCTTTTTTTAGATTAATGTTCACCCAATCATAAAGTTTATATTGTTTAACACCAAAATAACTATTGAGAGCAGTTTGTTTTTGTTTGGTCATGAAAATAAATCTGCTCTCACCCATATATTAAATTTACTATTTTAAATTTAAATTTAAACCATTTAAACAACTTAAAAAAACTAATATTTTGTTATAAAAAAGTAAGAAAATTTTTTTAAACCAACTAAAAAATGGACAAACACAAAATTTAAACCTATGGAAAATAGTAAAAAAATAGCAGATACTTTTGATAGGATAGCACTGGATTTAAATCGCGATGTGGACTTTAGAAAAAAGGAGTTCCGTTCAAATATGCAATTCCACACACGAACAGGAAAGTATCCAACTATCCAAAAGATATTAGAGAAAAAAATTCATTATCCTGATGTAGATATTTTTTTAGATGCTCATGATTTATGTTTTAAGCATAAGAATTTAGAGGTTATAACTTCCGATTATAATCCAGAAAATATTAAACATGTTAAATCCTACACGCTTATTCGTACAATTACAAATTTAAAAGATTGTAATTCTTAAACTCATTAACTAAAGGATATCTTTATTTTTGTTCTTTTCTTAACTTTTACTCGTAACTTATTTACTATTTAAATACTGATATTTTATTTAAGCAAGTGTAAGGCTGGCAGGCCATGGAATAGACTTTTTAGTCGATTGGTGGTGGCCTGATGGAAGAATTAACACAACCTGAAATTGAAAAAACTATTTTTGAAGAATTATATCAGAACTTGCACATAAAAGGTATGGAAATACTGAAAACTCTCACATCAAATGAAGTGAAAAATGAAATCTTGAATTAGTGCACTGTTTCTCCAAGAAATCCTATCTTTCCAAGACCTGCAGCTTTAGCACCAACACTTTTAGCACCTACAGCCCGTCCCATTCCTTTACAAAGAGGTATAGTCATCATGTAATATCTCCATTTAGGTTACATTTAACGAAAAATTAATTCTTCATGTTAAAATGTTATAGTCCTAAAAAAAAAGATTTTAAAAATTAAATAAGGTCATCAGTCTATTTTAAAATCTTATTTATGAATCTTACTGTAGATCATCTCTGCAATATCATCAGCTGAATTTAAAACGTCTGTCCCATACTTGGAAGCATTCAGCTTCATCTCATCCATATCTCTGAAAGCATCTTCTAGGACTGTTTCAAGGTTTTCAAGTTCAGCCTCAAGCACAGCACCCTTGAAGACTGCAGCTAAATTGTGGTAACGTCCATACTTCACTCCTAAAAGTGCCACAACAGGTATGTTGCATGCCATGGCTTCATGTATCATCATACCATCATCTGTGACCACAGCCACATCAACGAGCTTGTAAAGGTCGCGTATCCAGTCTACGTAACCCAGATAGAACACCTTTTCAGATTCGAAGTAATTCAGGTAATCCTCTTCCAAGGGGTCTCCAACAACAAGTATATTAGCATGAGTTTGGCTTTCTCCAAGTTTTTCCACACCCTGGGCCATTTTTTCAAAGAGTGTTGAACCTGATGAGAAGAGAACAGTTGGTAAAGCTGGATCATAACCTTCTGGCATTTTTTTAAGGGCTTTTTCCCTATCACCCACTATTACTTCGGGGTTTATTGGAGAGTAAGCTTTTTTAGTGTTGAGCTTTTCAAGTTCCGCACTTTCCAACTGGAATAAATTGGACTCAGGTAATGCAACGTTCGTTGTGACCTTTGTGCAGATGTTGGCATCCATTGGGGTTATGAGAACTCCAACAGATGGAACCCTTGCAACGAGTGCTCCAAGACATCCCACAACTGCACCTCCACCTATCACTCCCACCACAACATTGGGTTTAACTTTTTTGCAAAGTCTTGATGCTCCCAGTACTGCTTTGAATGTTTTAAATGCTGCCTTGGCCATTTTTGCCTTTGTTGCAGCGTGTCCTCCCGCCTGTGGAACGCTGGTTTTGTGCCATGTTATTCCATGTTTTTTAAATAGTAAACCTGGCGCTGTGGGATCCAGGGCGAACTCACATTCAACTCCCCTCTTTTCAAGAGCCCTTGCTATGTTGAGGGCTGTCATTGCATCCCCTCCTATGCCCCTTCCTGTAACAACAAATAATGCTTTCATATAATCACCCTAAATTCTTTTAAAATTATTTATCATTCTTAAAAATTCATTAAATTATTTTGATTTATGATTGAACTGTTTTTTAAGGTTTATAAACAATTTATATGCTCACAAACATTTTGTACCTTCAACTTTTATTTTTAGAAGGTATATGCTTATCTGAAAATTCATCTGGAATTTTTTTCCAATATCTATCTGAAGGAGTATAATCCATTTAAAATAATTAAAATCTACTTAAAATTTATTTTAGAAGATTAAAACAAATTATGTGGACAATATGACTTTAAATAAATGAACTATGAACTTTTTTTAAATCTGTGCTTCCTTAAAGAGTTCTGTGCTCCACACAAATTCGTATATCCCCCCAATAGTTTCAACAAACTCTTTGTACTGGTTCCATATTCCAATTGAGGTTTTTGAAACTGCGCTTTCTCCTGAAAACTTGGAGAACGCCACGAGCATTTCCTTTTTATCCCTTAAAACCATTTTTATGTTGGGTATCTGCAGTACCTTCAGGTCGCAACCCACGTTCTCGAGAACTGGAGATACATGTATCACATCATCATCCACCACAGAGTGGGGTACAGTTATGATTCTTACATCCACCCCCTTTTTAATTACTGGTTTAATTAATTCTTTTAATTTGCTAGGTTCTTCCTTGAACATAAACCCTGCCATTATGATCAGGGATTCTTCCGCCCTTGAGATGATCTCGAGTTCCTTGTTCACGATCTTCTCAGGACCGTGCACGAGCCATATGGGTGCTGGTACGTTGGGTATCTGGGTTTCGTAGACCACGTTCAATTCAGCTTCAGCCTTGTCCATTGTTTCCATTATTTCATTTCTCGACCTTTTGAAGACCTCATGGGGAGGTACAACAGTGAATTGCAGTGGTTTGCCTCTGCTCATTTCCACAAATCCCTTCTTCACAAGGGACTTCAGGACAACGTATATCTTAGAACGTGGAACGTTTGATGCTTCACTTAACTCCGTCGCTGTTCCAGATATAACCGATGTTAAAGCCACGTAAGCCCTTGTCTCATAATCTGTAAGTCCCATAGTTTTAAGGGCGTTTAAAGTTTCATTTTCCACTGGAATGTCTGCCAATATGTCACCTTCTTAATTTTTAATTTCATTTAATTGACTTTTTTAAAGATTTTAAAGGATATTGATGTTATTTTGAGGTTATTGGATTGGATATTGGTTTCAAGAATTTGATGAATCATTAGATGTTCACCAGATCATGCTGACAAATGTCAATTTGCTCCATTTTATACTCTGTTAGTTACACAAGTTATAAAAAGGCCATGTTCATATTCCTTATTAACTGAAGGGAAGTGATAAAATTGGAAGAAGAAGTTGATTATGCCATAAAAACATCCCAGCTTGTAAAGAAGTTTGGTGATTTCAAAGCCTTGGATGGGATGAACCTCAAAGTAAAAAAGGGTGAGATTTATGGATTACTGGGTCCTAACGGTGCAGGTAAAACAACCACCATACGAGTACTCTGCGGTTTATCAAACGCCTCATCTGGAAAAGCCCAAATTTTTGGAAAAAAAGTTCCAAACAGTGCAATATCTAAACTCATAGGTTACATGCCCCAGGAAACTGCTCTTTACGATGGGCTCACAGTGAAACAGAACCTGAAATTTTTTGGGGAAATTTTCAGCCTGAAGAATGATAGAATAAATGAAAAAATTGGTGAACTCCTCAAATTCATAGATCTGGAAGACTGGAAGGATGAGGTGACTGGTAACCTTAGTGGAGGAATGAAACACAGGGTTTCACTGGCATGCACCCTCATACATGAGCCAGAAGTACTTTTTCTTGATGAACCTACCGTTGGTGTCGATCCTGAACTCAGGGTATCCTTCTGGAACTACTTCAACATGCTGAAGGATTCCGGTATAACCATACTCATCACAACCCATTACATGGATGAGGCACGCCACTGCGACAGAGTGGGATTCGTTAAAAGGGGCAAAATAATCACAGAAGGACCTCCTGAAGACATATTAAAGGCTACAGGAACCAAATCCCTTGAAGATGCCTTCCTTGAGTTTTCAAGAACTGAGGAATTGAATCATCTTGAAGGAGTTGTTGTTCCATGAACTTCAGAAGAACCTTTGCAGTTACAAAGAGGGTTTTCAGGGACATCAAGAATGATAAACGTACCATTGCTCTCATGCTCCTTGCACCAATCTTTGCAATGTTCGTATTTGGCCTGGCCTTCAGTGGGGATGTGGAAGACGTTAACGTTGTTGTTGTGAATCACGACACTGGTTTTCATGTACCTGGAGGCGAAAACCTTTCACTCTCCCAAGAAATAATCAACAACCTTGACACCAAGGTTTTGAACATCAAATACATGCCAGACGATGCTTCTGCTGTTGGTGAGGTTGAGAATGGAAAGGCCTACGCAGTCATCATCTTTCCTGAAAACTTCACAAAAACTGCTTATACTGGTGCAACAAACCCTTCATCCAATCAAAGTACTCAGATAGTTATAAGGGCTGATGAAAGTGTTGTTAACATAAAAAATGCTATATTCAGCACTGTTGGAGATGCTGCAACCAAGACAATGGAGGATCAGGGCATTAACCCTGCTGTGAAGGTGAATTCTGATCCGGTCTATGGTGAAGGTGCAGAGTTCATAGATTTCTTTGTTCCTGGAATAATGGCCTTCGTTGTCTACCTGCTCACAACACTGCTTACTCTTCTTGCATTCGTTGGTGAGAGAACTTCAGGAACCCTTGAAAGAATTTTAACAACACCAGTCAAGGAAAGTGAAATTGTATGTGGTTACGCTCTGGCCTTCGGAATTGTTGGAACCATACAGGCTGCTTTCCTCCTTGCAGTGGGAGTTCTTGTCTTCAAAATAGATGTGGTTGGAAACGTGCTACTGGCATTCCTGGTGGTTGCACTCCTTGCAGTCGTATCCCAGGCACTTGGAATACTGCTTTCAAGCCTTGCAAACCGTGAAGGGCAAGCCGTGCAATTCATACCATTCATAATACTTCCAGTTTTCCTGCTTTCAGGTGTTTTCTGGCCAATAGAAGCAATACCCACATGGTTAAGGCCACTATCATACGTGGTACCTCCAACCTATGCAGTCGATGCCTGCAGAGCAGTGATACTCAAGGGATGGGGATTGGGTAAGATATGGATAGACGTGGCTGTTCTTGTGGCGTTTGCAACTCTTTTCCTTGTTATGGCTGCACTATCCCTTAAAAGAAAGAATGATTGAAAAGGAGTAAATGGCTCCCATCTTTTTTTTAAATGGTGGTTACTTCTACGATTATATTAGAAGTAATTCCTACCATACAAAGGAGATAATTTTGTACAATTTATCAAATCTAATTAACATCATTCTCTGCTGCATAGGGGTTGAAAAACAGCCTCCTGAAACCTAAAATCTTAAGTAATTTGTTATTTATTTTAATGCATCGTTTTTTAAGGATTATTTTACGCATCAAGTCTCCAAGCCCACCTCCTGTCAGGACATCCATGGTGTAATCTCCAAAGTTGGGATCCTGAATTTTGAGGTTTTTCTTTATGAATGCTTCAAGGTTTTTTCTCCTTAAAAATGCTATGAAAATTGACGTTAAGATGAATAAGGCCAGTACAAATAGGAAAACACCTAAAGACCCAAAACCAAAGGAATTTCCAACTATGCCACCTAAAACTGCGTATAAAATTCCAAGACCCACTCCAAATGAGTGGTTGCCTACTTCTCCCATCATGATCTTGCCCTGATAATCCAGGGTGGCGTATCCAAGGCAAACCACCATGATGAGTAGTGCTGGGTAGTAAATGGTTGAAGTTAGTGCGAATATTCCCAGAACAACCAGAAGAGCCATTGTGATCACTGTTGAACACGCGGTTCCAGGCTGCATGTCTGCAATGTTCATTGGTTGTATCATGAGGGCTATGAGTATTGCAAGGGCTCCGAAGTTGTAGTAAAATCCCACTGCCATGACAAGCAGCATGCCTATTCCCCTTGAAAGCTGTCCAATCTCAAAGGGCAATCTTTTTATCCTTTTTCTGCCAATCAGATCATCTGCAAATGCAAACAATCCTATTATACCTATTAAGTATTGATAAGGTGGTTCTAAAAATAGTAATAAAATTAGGAATGGGGCCAATCCCACTGCCCGGGGTGTTCCACCCCTTACACTGGTGTAAAGGTTTCCTTTGGTTCTTGTGAAAATTTCCTTGAAAATGTAGGTCAACACTGCTGATGCTAGAAAAGCTAAGATCAATTCTTCGTACAATTAACACACATCCAGTAAATATTAAAAAATAGGGGTTTATTAAGTCCTGAATAACAGGATACTTTCCCTCTTTAAAGTTTGTTCAGTGTGTTGATAAATAGGTTTGCATCTGCAACCTTCTTACTGTAGGAATCGTACTTGTAGGTCTCATAAATAATTGTTGGAATGCCCTTTGATGCTATTGGCTTTGTAACGTATTTTGGGCTGGTACCGCTAGGTGGCACGTAAACCTTCAAAAACGGCATCTTTGTTTTTACCCTATTTATGTAACTGTAGGTTTTAGATGTCTTTGATACAGGGTCTAAAAACCGTGGGTATTTGTAGCCACTTGATTTCCAGGCATCTTCATGGATGTCGAAAACAACATTTGGATGGCTTCGTTTGACATCAGGGACAACGAATTTATTTCCAAGCAGCTGTCCATACATTCTACCCTTGTAATAGTTCATAGGAGTCTTGGTAACATGGATCCTGTAAAGAATGTACTTCTTGTTTGAAGATGCGGTTTGAGTCTTCAGGGCATTAACCATTGCATCATGAAAACCATGCTCCCTTGGGTGAACCCCCACAATTATAGCTATTGTGTTGGTTGAGGATAGATTTCCATAAGTTTGCTTTTCAACCCATCCATAGTTCGTTTTTCCAATAACTGCTGCAGAAGATGCCCCAATCACAGAAAACACAAAAATTAAACATATAAAAATACTAATTAGTTTTCGCATGTAATCACCTTTTATTAATAACATATGTAAATTTTCAATATTCCTTAATAAACTTTAGCATTTATTATCAAAAAAGGATAGAAATTTAAGGATTTTATAGGGTTATACAACTTTTTAAATTATTTTTTAAAGAAAAGGTTTGAATTTCATATTAATTTCATTAAAAATACAGTTATACCCTATAAAATCTTTCATAAACAGGATATTCATGAACATTGATTAAAAATGATTAAAAAATTGATTAAAAAGTTCTCAAAACTGTTATTCAACAGCATAATACAACAATTCTTCGAATAATTACGTGTGTAGATTTAAAACCACTTGATGTACCTATTCACTGCGACTACTATCTGAGGTTACTAAACGCTAAATACTGTTCAACGTATTGATAAACAGCTTTGCATCTGCAAGCTTTTTACTGTAAGAATCGTACTTGTAAGTCTCATAAACAATTGTAGAAATACCTTTACGTGATATTGGCTGTGTAACGTACTTGGGACTTGTACCTCTGGGTGCGTAAACCCTGAGAAATGGCATTTTAGTTTTTATACGATTTATGTATCCATAAGTTGTGCTTGTCCTTGATATTGGGTCCAGAAAACGGGCATATTTATATCCACTGGCTCTCCAACCATTTTCATGAATATCAAAGACTACCCTTGGATTGTTTCGTTTGACATCAGGGACAACGAATTTATTTGCAAGTAGCTGACCATACATCCTGCCCTTGTAGTAGTTCATTGGAGTCTTTGTAACGTGAACCCTGTAAACTATGTATTTCTTGTTTGAAGATGCGGTTTTGGTTTTTACTGCAGACAAAATGGCGTTATGAAAACGGTACTCACGAGGATGAACCCCTAAGATTATAACGATTTTGTAGTTGGACGATGGATTACCATAAACATTCTTTTCAACCCAGCCATAGCTCGTTTTTCCAATAACTGCTGCAGAAGATGCCCCAACTGTAGAAAACACAAAAATCAGACAGAGTAAAATACAAATCATTTTACGCATTTGGATCCCTCCAACTGGCTTCATGACTTATGTATTCCTCTTTTTTTTGAAGTTAATTAATTTTTTTGTTGAATGTCCTGAAACTGAAAAAATAGGGTTGAGTTTTGAGCAACACTGAAAAATCAAGTGAGCTGGAAAATAAAGGATTAAATATTCCAATAAAAAAAAAGTAGTGCTTAATTTATTCCATACCTTAAAAGGGCTGCAATTCCCCCAAGGGAGTTGAGCTGTTTTCCTCCATCGTGTTCGGTACTTACGATCAGTACCTTACCTCCCATGTTCTCTGCAAGTTCCATGATCTTTTCCACATCCAGTTCACGTACCAGTTCATCCACAACAAGGAGTTTTTCAATGGCACCTGCATTTGAAGCTGTTTTCACCTCTTTTTTACCGTAGGCAACGAGTTTCGAAGATTTGCCTATCTCTGCAAGCAGTTCTTCAACTGCCCTCATTTCATGAGCTATCCTGTTTTCTGTGGCCATATCCTCAATTATACCCTTTTTAAGAACTTCACTTATCCCAGTTCTTCCCCCAGCACCGGTGTTTTCGATTATGGATATCTTTGCCATTTCAGGGTAGTTGTCCTTTAGGAAATCGTAGAATTCTCCCTTGGTAAATCCTGGACCTGCCAATATTATGCTCTGTACATCTTTGAACTTCTCCAAGGAGTTTGCAACATCTGTGAAGAAGTCGGATATTGCCTTTTTCCTGTTCTTCTGCACTATCCTTTTACCGGAGATCTGTCCCATTATTGGGCCGTAGTAATCTATTCCGTACTGTCTTATTATTCCAAGGTCCGCAACATCATCTTCAACTGCAACTACAATTGCTGAAGGTTTTTTAGAAGATTTAACTGCATTTTCAAGCCTTTTAATGTTCCATCTGGACCATTTTTCCTTCTGTATCTTCACAGAATTTTTGAGCTTAAGATCCAAGGTGTGGTGAGAGCCCAGTGGAACCAGATCTTCAGGACCATGTTCTATCATGCCAGTTGCCCTCAATTTTCCAGTGTACTTGTGGAAACTTATATCCTCAACTTTTATTCCTAAAAAGAAGGTTTTTTTAATGCCTCTGTCGCTCCTTATCTTTTCACCAGTTGAATCCTGTATTCTGCGTGTTGTTTTTGACGATACCATATCTCCAGGCTCTATTATATGTGATAGATGCCAGAGGTCGTCCAGTGTTTCTGGGACAAGTTCTATTATGCCTCTTTTGGTATCCTGATAAACTATTCGCATGTTAACACCTTGAAAATCCTTGAAAAATTCCATTTCGGATTATTGTAATCATATCTTTTTTGAAATAAATTTTAAATACCTTTTAAGATTCTTTTATATCTTTTTCTATTTATTTTACATCCTACACTATGAGTATATGTTGAAAAGCCATTTAAAGAATTAGCTCGAATGGGATATTACCTGTTATTAATAAGTTTTATATAAAAGTTAATACATATTATGGAATAACTACGAATCAGTAGGAGAGATAAAATGGATGGTGAACTGGAAAAACAGATAAAAAATGCATTGAATGAAGTAAATCCATGGCAAAAAGTTCCAACAAATTTGAAAGGTGCCTTTCTAGTTAAGACTCCATCTTCAAAGCAGGGTGAAAGTTTCATGGTTGAAATAAATCCCATTGATGCCAATGGAACTCCCCTAAAAAGAAGAGGTGTGTTCTTAAAGAGACTATCCGAACTGGAAAGTTTCATTGAAGTCATGGAAAATGAGAAGTTGAAGGATCTTATGATTGCCCTTGAAAATATTCAGGGTTTAACCCACGAGGAAAAACTTAAGACCATTGAAATTTAGGGCACATTTGAATTGACGCCCTGAAAACTTTTTTATTTCAATTCAGTTTTGAATGAATGGTTGAGAAACTCACACTCAATACAATGTAAACCTCAATTTTTTTATTGGATTGGTAACTATAGTTTTATTTGATAACTATAATTTTATAAAAGGTCTATGAATCTATAGTTTACAATCTATGTAATCCAGATCAAAATTTTAATTGATATAGATTATATGAATTTTAATTGAAGTTAAATTAAGAGGTTTTTAATCCATATTCTGGGAGTTCATTCCATGAAAATCACGATAATCGGCGGTACAAGGGGTCTTGGTAATTGGATAGCACGTTTCCTGAAAAGTAAGGGATTTGATGTTGTTATAACGGGTAGAAACAAAGCAGAAGGAGAGAACGTTTCAAGAAAGTTAGGTGTGACTTATCTCCAGGATAATGTTGAGGCTGCATCCCACTCTGACGTAACAATTGTATCCGTACCAATAGGTGTAACAACCAGGATCATAAAGGAAGTTGCACCCCATGTTAAGGAAGGTTCCCTTCTTATGGATGTTACCTCTGTCAAAGAAGAGCCTTCAGAAGCTATGAGAGAATTCACACCAGAAGGTGTGGATTACTTGCCAACACATCCAATGTTCGGGCCCAGGATACGATCCCTTGATGGTCAGGTGGTTGTTTTAACCCCTGAAGAGGAGGTAAAAAAGAGTAGATGGTACCCTAAGGTTTTAGAATTCCTTGAAGCTGAGAATGCTCGTGTTCTCGTAACCAGCCCTGGGAATCATGATAGGATGATGAGCATAGTTCAGGGACTCACCCACTTCTCATACATATCAATTGCAGCAACAATAGAAAAGCTTGGAATTGATATCAAAGAGTCCAGAAAGTTTGCAAGTCCTGTTTACAGCCTGATGCTGGACATGATTGCTAGGATCGTTGCACAGAACCCCTACCTCTGTTACGCCATACAGACCAACAACAGGTACATCGGTCAGACACACGAAGCATTTCTCGAAACCTTCCTTGAACTCAAGGACATGGTGGCTGCAAGAGATGAAAGGGATTTCGTTGGTGCCATGAGTTCTGCAGCAAAACACCTTGATGACCTTGAAGCAGCCCTTGGAAGGTCTGATAAAGCAATATCTGCACTCAACCAGGAGGTTCAACTTCTCAAAGATTCTGTTGGTAAAGAAGTTGGTTTAAGACATATATACTCTGAAACAACCCATGTTGGAAGGCTAAAAGAGCTATCACCAGATTTTGCAGTTCTGGTTAGGGATGAGAATGAAACTCGGCTGAAGTTATCCAATGTTGAAGTTTTAAGCCAGGCAGAACTCGTGAATTGGAAGTTAGACAACTATCCACAGAAGGTTTACGATGTTTCAGCAGTTTTTCCTGAAAGCTGCAACCCTTCAATCATAGCAGAAACCCTGATGAACCTGAGTAACGTTGTGGAAGCATCTGTTGTTGATGTTTACACTGGAAAGCAAGTGGAAACTGGTAAAAAAAGTGTTAGTATACGTTACTCTGTGATAAACCCTGATGCACGTTTCGAAGTTGAAAATCTTTTAAAGGGTTTTGGAGGAGTTATACGTTGATGGATCAGGGAATGTACTTTTTCAATATTGTTTTTAATTTAAAATAGTGTATTTTCAACGATTAATTTTTTTTTTAATTGAAGATTTTTGAATTATTTTTTAATTAAAAATTCTTTTAAGAATCTTTTAAGAGTAAATGAACAGTTTTTTTAATTTTTTTTCAATTTTATCAGTAAAATTCTCTTTTTTTATGGAATCTAAATAAAAATTAAAGTAATTTAAAATCCTTTTTTAGATTAAGATTTCCCCATTTCCAGTTAATAAATATAGATGGATACCTATGAAAAAACCGCAACCTTTATATATGATGAACAACAAGGTTATAGTAACAAAAGTTAACTAAACATGTTGAATAGTGTAAATTATTTTAAACCAGTCAAACATATTATGATTAAGTAAAACGTTAATGTAGGGGGTTTCTATGGAAAATAAAGAAATGAAATTAAAAGTTGCAGAAGCGTTTTCACAAAACGATGTTGGTAGAACCATTGCAAGGATAGACCCAGCATGCATGCAGAAGCTGGATCTTCTCGATGGAGACATAATCGAAATAGAGGGAAAGAAGGTAACTGCAGCAAAGGTTGCATCAAGCCAGTCTGATATTGGGCTTGGCATAATCAGGATCGATGGATACCTCAGGAAAAATGCAGGTACATCCATAGGAGAGGAAGTCACAGTCAAAAGGGCAGAAGTGAAAGAAGCCCAGAGAGTGGTTCTTGCACCCGTTGACCAGCAGATAATGATCCGGGGAGATGTGAAACCTGCCTTCATGGGCAGAGTAATGTCAAAGGGAGACCTCATAGTCACTGGAATAAGACAGCAGCAGCCAATGAGGGGAGGACTCTTCGACGACTTCTTCAGGGACATGATGACCGACATGTCACCAATGGGTGAGATAAAACTTGCAGTGGTCTCAACCAAACCTGCAGGAATCGTTCAAATAACCGACATGACTGACATGCAGATCCAGGCAGAACCCGTGGATGTTTCAAAAATTGAGGGCATAAAAAACGTTGTGGATGTGACCTACGAGGACATAGGTGGCCTCAAGGAGGAGGTTAAAAAGGTCAGGGAGATGATAGAGATCCCACTCAAACGACCTGAACTCTTTGAAAGGCTGGGAATAGCTCCACCAAAGGGTGTTCTCATGCATGGTCCACCAGGAACCGGTAAAACACTTCTGGCCAAAGCCGTAGCAAACGAAAGTGACGCCCACTTCATAGCCATCAACGGCCCTGAGATCATGAGCAAGTACGTTGGTGGATCAGAGGAACGCCTCAGGGAATTCTTCGAGGAAGCCGAAGAAAACGCACCATCCATCATATTCATAGATGAAATCGATGCAATAGCACCCAAAAGGGAAGAAGTCACAGGAGAAGTTGAACGCAGAATCGTTGCCCAGCTCCTCACCCTCATGGATGGACTCAAAAGCAGGGGACAAGTGGTTGTAATCGGTGCAACCAACAGACCAGACGCCCTTGACCAGGCACTCAGACGACCAGGAAGATTCGACAGGGAAATAGAGATAGGCGTACCAGACAAAGACGGAAGAATGGAAGTTCTCCAGATCCACACAAGGGGAATGCCCCTGGACGACAAGGTGGACCTCGATGAGATAGCAGAGATAACCCACGGTTTCGTTGGAGCGGACATTGAATCACTCTGTAAGGAATCTGCAATGAGGGTTTTAAGAAGGGTACTACCGGATATCAAGGCAGATGAAGAGATACCAAAGGAAACCCTCAAGAAGATGATCGTTACCAAATCCGACTTCAAAGAAGCCCTTAAGGAAATACAGCCATCTGCACTGCGTGAGGTGCTTGTACAGGTTCCAGATGTTAAATGGGACGACATAGGTGGACTCGAAAGTGCAAAGCAGGAACTTCGTGAGGCAGTTGAATGGCCGCTCAAGTACCCTGAAAGCTTCGACAAATTCGGAGTCAGACCACCAAGGGGCGTGCTTGTCTACGGACCACCAGGAACCGGTAAAACACTCCTGGCCAAAGCCGTAGCAAACGAAAGTGATGCAAACTTCATAGCAATCAAGGGACCTGAACTCCTCTCAAAATGGGTTGGAGAATCAGAGAAAGGAGTGCGTGAAGTCTTCAGAAAAGCCAGACAAACAGCACCAACAGTGATATTCTTCGACGAGATAGACTCAATAGCATCCACAAGGGGTGGGGGCAGCACAGACTCCGGTGTGACACAGAGAGTTGTTAACCAGCTCTTAACAGAGATAGACGGACTTGAGGAGCTTCAGGATGTTGCTGTGGTTGCAGCCACCAACCGTGTGGACATAATAGACCCTGCACTCCTGAGGCCTGGAAGGTTCGACAGGCACGTTAAGGTGGACACTCCAGATGAAGCTGCAAGGATGGAAATATTTAAGGTTCACACCAAGGACATGCCGCTTGCAGACGATGTTGACCTGGAAAAACTTGCCAAAAAAGCAGATGGATACGTTGGAGCAGACATAGAAGCAGTTTGCCGTGAAGCAGTGATGCTCACACTCAGAAACAACCTTAAAGCAGATGAAGTCAAAATGAAACAGTTCAGAGAAGCCATGGAGAAGGTGAAACCTAAAAGTGAGGTGAATCTAAGGCAGTACAGTTAAAACGTGACACAATACCAACCAAAACACCAAATAACCAAAAAATAAATTTGCCTCCCTAAAAACCAAAAAAAACCTGAGAATTTCAATGGGAGAAGATTAATTATTTTCTTCTCCCAAACCTCCCTTAAAATAACTCTCAAAGTAACCCATTTTGAATATTTTAAAATTAATTTTTATTCCTGATCATCAACACCCAATCATTAATTAAAACTCATATTATACTTTAAAAATACTTTAAAATATTATAAATGATGATTAATTATTATAATAAATACTAATACCATTTTAAGAATTAACGCTAAGTCCAATTAACATTCACATAAATTTAAATCATTATTTTATAAAATTAAGTTGTATAATAGAGTTTTTGAATTAAAAGATGATGTTTCTGTTATTTTAAAAACATTTAAAAAAAAATATTTAAAAATATAAATAAATCTTAATAGTTTTTTATATCGGAAATCATTTTTTTCCCAATGAAATAAAATCCCTAAAACGAATAAATGAAAAAGTTAAGTATCCCCTGAATCAATAGTTTTATTCATCAAAAACTATTCAAATTTATTCAGATCTTTTAAAAGATAAGATTCGTTTTTAGGTGAAACAATGAGCTACAAAGTAAAGGATATTTCACTGGCACCGCAAGGTAAGAAGAAGATTGAATGGGTACAAAGACACATGCCTGTTCTTGAGTACATAAAAAAAGAATTCAGCAAAACAAAACCTTTCGAGGGAATTACCATTGGATCATGCTTACACCTTGAACCAAAGACCATAAATCTTGGTTTAACGCTTCAAGCTGGAGGTGCAGAGGTTGCAATGACCGGTTGCAACCCATTATCAACACATGACGATGCAACAGCTGCAGGAGCTTCAATGGGCCTTAACATGTACGGTTGGAGGGAAGAAAGCAACGAAGAGTACTACGAGAACATCGAGAGGGTTCTCGACCATGACCCGGATATAATAATCGATGACGGGGCAGACATGATATTCTTCATCCACAAGGAACGCAGGGACCTCATTGGAAAGATACTTGGAGCATGTGAGGAAACAACAACTGGAATTCATCGTCTGAAGGCTATGCATGATGATAAAGCCCTTGAGTTCCCAGTTATGGCTGTGAACGATTCTTACATGAAGTACCTCTTCGACAACAGGTACGGGACTGGACAGTCCACATTTGACTCAATAATGGGCTCAACCAACATGCTTATAGCAGGAAAAACAGTTGTTGTCTGCGGATACGGCTGGTGCGGTCGTGGAGTTGCAATGAGAGCTGTTGGACTTGGTGCAAACGTTATAGTAACCGAGATAGATCCAATAAGAGCATTAGAGGCAAGAATGGATGGTTACAGGGTTATGAAGATCCGTGATGCTGTTAAAGAGGCAGATCTTATACTGACGGTCACAGGAAACATAGACATAGTTTCAGGCGACGACTTCAAGTACATGAAGGACGGCTGTCTCCTTGCAAACTCTGGGCACTTCAACGTGGAGATAAACAAAGAAGACCTTCACAAACAGGCTGTAAGTTGCCAACAGATAAGGGCAGATATAGAAGAGTTTGTAATGCCTGATGGAAGGAAACTTTATCTCATAGCAGATGGTAGACTGGTTAACCTTGCAGGAGAACGTGGACAGGGTCATCCTGCAGAGATAATGGACATGAGCTTTGCAATGCAGGCTCTGTCAGCCAAGTACCTAACAGAAAATAAGGTGGAAGTTGGTGTTCACAAGACCCCTGACGAAACAGATAGATACGTTGCAGAACTCAAGTTAAATGCAATGAACATCAAAATAGATGAGTTAACATCAAGACAGGTCAATTACATGAACAACTGGGAAGAGGGAACCTGAATCCCATCCCCGTTCTAATTTTTAGTGTATTTTGAATAACATTGAAGAATTTGAGCACTATTTTTCTTTTTCAAATATAAGATTTAAGATTGTTACATTCTTACTGCATTACTAACTGAAATCCTGATAAAAACTTCACCCAGGGACCAATTATGAATACGAACTATTCAAAGATCATAGACAAGAACAATGAACCTTCACGCCTTTTTGTTGGAGGAGTTCATGGCAAAGAAGGAATCACAACCATAAAAGCACTTTCTCAACTGAGTGATGATTCAGTTTCCAGTGGAAAACTCAGAATATACAATTTCGATGAAACTCCATACCTGAGCACCATAAACAAAGAGTATTACAGTTCAGATATGGGTAAAAAAGTCATTTCACTTATTAAAAAGTACAAACCAATGATTTACCTTGAAGCTCACTGCTACAAAGAGAAAAGCTATGAAAAACTTGTGGATGAAGATCGTAAAAGCAGGGTTGGTGTTCCACCATTGATTGAACTTGAAGAAGGGATTTTGATGGGTTCTGTGGCTCCATTTCTGAGGTTGAATTGTTTCAAAAGGCAGGATATCTGTTTAACCCTTGAAATTCCATGTTCACCTTCTAAAAAGGCATTGGATGTTTATGTTACTATTTTAAAAGATGTTGCATCTTCAAAAACCCGGAATGACCTTGAAGAGACCATAGGATCCAGATATCCGGAACAGGTTGAAACTGCACGCAGGTACGCCATTGAATTTTTTGGGAATTATCCCCCATTTTGAATAAAAAAACTTAAAAAGTGATTACAGGAAAGTTACGGGATACAATCCAAAAGACGTACATTAATATATGATGTTCAACTACCATGATATATGCAAGGGTACCCAAGTGGTCAACGGGGATAGGTTCAGGGCCTATTGGTGTAGGCCTTCAAGGGTTCGAATCCCTTCCCTTGCACTTATTTGAGAATAAGATTTATTTTTTATTTGTTTTGTAGAGTTTCAAGGTTAGTTTTTCAATTTCTTTTAAGGTTATTTAAACATCTATCCCTACTTAAATAAGAGTGATGCCCTCCACTTTTGAGAAATATTTGAGGATTTTCTTTATCTTCAGCTTTTTTTGGAATATGAAGTTTATTTTTTCTTTATCATAATTTTTATGAGTTATCCTGTATTCAATAGAAAAAATAAAAGAGAAAAAAATGTTTTAAGAAAAAAACTTAATTTATAAACGATGCTGACTTTTTCACAATGAAACCCGGTCGAACCTGTCCAGGTTCATGACCTTGTCCCACGCCTTTATGAAGTCCTTCAGAAACTTCTTTTGAGAGTCTTCACATGCGTATACTTCCGCCACCGCCCGGAGCTCGGAGTTTGAACCGAAGATGAGGTCGACACGTGTGGCGGTCCACTTGAGTTCGTCTGTTGCTCGATCCCGTCCCTCAAACACATTTTCGTCTTCGGAGGATGCATTCCATTCTGTTTGCATATCAAGCAAATTCACGAAAAAATCATTGGTGAGCGCCTCAGGCCTCTTGGTGAAGACACCATTCTTGGATTGTTCAAAGTTGGCGTTCAGAACACGTAAGCCACCAATGAGAACCGTCATCTCAGGAATGGTCAATGTCAGTAATTGCGCTTTGTCCACCAGCAACTCTTCGGGCCTATTAGCACTTTGAGTCTTCTGATAGTTTCGGAACCCGTCTGCGACCGGTTCAAGCACCGCAAAGGATTCCACATCGGTTTGTTCCTTTAGAGCATCCATGCGTCCAGGGGTGAAGGACACTTTAACCTCATGACCCGCATTTTTTGCAGCCTGCTCAACACCAGCACAACCAGCCAAAACGATGAGATCAGCCAGGGAGATCTTCTTGTCACCTTTTTGGGCCTGGTTAAATTCGCTCTGGATGCCCTCAAGTACCTCCAGCACTTGGGCTAGCTGGGCTGGCTGGTTGACTTCCCAATCCTTCTGTGGTTCCAGACGAATACGGGCACCGTTGGCACCACCACGCTTGTCAGAGCCGCGGAAGGTGGATGCTGAAGCCCATGCAATGGAAACCATATCTGAAACTGACATTCCCGAATCCAATATTCTACCCTTAATGGTATCGATGTCTTCTTCATCAATCAGTTCATGATCGACTGCAGGGATGGGGTCCTGCCAGATGAGTTCCTCGTCAGGTACCTCCGGGCCGAGATAACGTGTCCGTGGACCCATGTCTCGGTGGGTCAGTTTGAACCATGCACTGGCGAAAGCATCTGCAAGCTCATCAGGGTTCTCATAGAAGCGCCTTGAAATCTTTTCGTAAATAGGGTCAAAGCGTAAAGAGAGATCTGTGGTTAGCATACCAGGGGTGCGACGTTTTGATGGGTTGTGTGGATCAGGCACAGTATCTACACCTGCATCACCCTTCGGCTTCCACTGGTAGGCACCGGCTGGGCTCTTGGTCAGTTCCCATTCGAATTCAAATAATATCCTGAAGAAGTTGTTGTCCCACTTCGTTGGAGTGTTGGTCCAGATAACTTCCGGACCGCCGGTAATAGTGTCGTCTCCTTTACCCGTGCCGAAGCTGCTCTTCCAACCCAGACCCTGTTCCTCGATTGGCGCTGCTTCCGGCTCAGGGCCCACATGCTTTGGATCACCAGCACCGTGGGTTTTTCCGAAGGCGTGGCCACCTGCAATGAGGGCCACTGTCTCCTCGTCGTTCATGGCCATGCGGGCAAAACTCTCTCGGATATCATGCGCCGCAGCGATGGGGTCTGGCTTGCCGTTGGGGCCTTCAGGGTTCACATAAATCAAACCCATCTCCAGGGCGGCGAGTGGTTTCTCCAGTTCACGGTCACCGGTATGACGCTCATCTGTAAGCCACTCTTTCTCGGAACCCCAGTATATGTCCTTTTCAGGTTCCCAAATATCCTCACGCCCGCCACCAAACCCGAAGGTCTTAAAACCCATGGATTCCAGGGCAACGTTACCTGCAAGGATCATGAGGTCCGCCCAAGAAATTTTCCGGCCGTACTTCTGTTTGATGGGCCAGAGCAGTCGACGTGCTTTATCAAGATTTGCATTGTCGGGCCAGCTGCTTAGTGGTGGAAAACGCTGATTACCATTACCCCCTCCTCCGCGGCCATCGCTGATACGGTATGTGCCGGCACTGTGCCACGCCATACGGATGAAAAAAGGTCCATAGTGGCCAAAGTCCGCGGGCCACCAATCCTGTGACTCTGTCATGAGTCCGTGGAGGTCTGTCTTCAGGGCATCTAGGTCAAGACTCTTGAATTCTTCAGCGTAGCTGAAATCCTCATCCATAGGATTGGACTCTGAGGAATGCTGGCGCAGGATGTCTAGATTCAACCGGTTTGGCCACCAATCAAGGTTCTTAATGTTACCTCTAACAGTTTTTTTGCTTTTTTCATCCATGATTCCACCCTCTTTTTTTCACGTCTAATTCATCTATTTTAAATTTTCTAAAAACTGTGAATCCTGTGTTTTGGAGCTTAATGACCATTAATAACATCCCTTTAGAAAATACAATTTGAATCGTTTTGAAATATTTTCTAACAATTATTTATTAATTACAAGTTTATTAAAAATTTTTATTGATTTATATGGATAACATAAAACCATGGATTCACGAGAGGATGTTGTATAAAGAGTGTTGTATAAATCCAAAAAGCAGATAAAAAAAGTACATAAATAATTTTAAAAATTATTTTTAAAAAAATCAACTAAAAAAATGTGCAAAAAAGACAAATTCTATTTAAGATTCGCTCTTATACTTTTTTAGGTGCATTGCATGTTATCTGTATTGCTTTGTCTATCCAGTTTGTTCCGTTTAGGAATGTGAATTGGAAGAATTTGACGTATTTGTTGAGGTATTTCTTTGAAATACCTCTAAATATTCTTAGATATTGTCTCAAGAGTGAATGTCTGTTTTCACAGTTATTAACGTGTATTTCGCCGTTTGCATACTCTTTTAGTGAGTGGTTGATTATTTTATGTTCTTTAACTTGTGGGTGTTGTTTTAAACCTGTGTAGATTGTATAGTCATCGGTGAAAACGGTTACTGGATTTTTGCAGTGTGTTTTGAGTTTTTCTTGTATTAATTTTTTGGAGAGGTTCTTTTCAACGCTTAAAATGGTGTTTCTTGTCCCTCTTTCTGTTATGGTGACTATTGGTGGTTTGTCTTTTTTCCACGTGCCTCTTCCTCTTTGTTTGAGGCCTCTGCATCTTGGATTGTTTTTTTTAAACCTTTATCTCCTGAAGATTGGTACATTTCATCAATTTCAATTTTTCCAGATAAAACAGGATCTTTTGTGTTTTTCTCCAGATATTCCTTAAATTCCTTAGATAATCTATCAATACTCTCCCATTTATGGCCTAACTCTTCTGATAAACGATTAACACTTTTTTTATCTTGATTCAATATTATGTAAAACATTTCACCTAAAGGCAAGTGTTTATTGGCAAATATCGTATCAGAGAAATCTGTAAAGTTTTTACCACATTTATTACACGAATAACGCCTTACTCTCTTGTTATAAACATAACCCCTTTTATAAACATCATAAGACCCACATTCCGGACAATAAACACCGTTAGACCATCTTATACATCTAAAAAAATTTAAAGCTTTCTCCTCATCTGGAATAAACAATTCCAACACCAAATCACTCTTCATACCTAAAAATATAACACCAACCACTACTTAAACCTTTGCACTAAAAAAAGGACAAGAGCGTTAAGATTAATTATTTTTTTACGTAAAGAATTATTTTCATATAAAATATTTATAAAAAAAGGATAATAATTGTGCAAAACTTGAATGAAAGTTTAAAACCACTGCTCAAGACTGCTCTGGTTCATGTCAAGTTTTTTGAGTTTATCTAGGGCGCTTGAAACTCTTTCCTCTGAAAAATCGTGTTCTCCACAGAGGAAGTCTGTGGCACCTTCCCTGTCTGGTTTCTTCCATTTAAGGCTGTAATCCTCAAGAACATCATGATCCAGGAACATATCTCTTAAGATCTGGGGATCAACTTCCATCTCAACATCCAGATGTTCCAGGGCTTTGAATACATCTCCATGCTTTTTTATGAGTTTCAAACCTTTTTTAGCACCTATGCCCTTTATTCCCTCGTTGAAGTCTGTTCCAACGAGTATTGCAACATCGACCAGCTGTTCCCTTGTTAACTCCACCTGTTCTAAGACTTTTTTAAGCTGTATGAGTTCCAAGTTGGCTTTTCCACCGGTTATGGTCAGGTTTTTAACCATTCGTGTGGCTCCAAAGAGTATGCAGTCGTAGTCCTGTGATCCAACACACCATGCATCTCCCCTTTCAACCATGTACGATGCCTGAGCTTCACCTTCACCCTTTGCCTGGATGTAGGGGATGCCCATGAGTTCTAGAAGTTTTTTAGAGCCTTCAACAACTCCTGGAGACATCCTTGAGGATCGGACTGCGTACTTACGTGCCTCTTGAATATCTCCCTCATCAAGGGCTTCCTTCCATTTCTTCTCAGATTCTTCCTTCACTTCTCTCCGTTTATCCTGTGTGCCCTTTTTAAGATGACTTGATGCACCATCAAATACGTATACAGGTTTTATTCCCTTCTCAACAAGTGAAGATGTTCTGTAAAGTATTCCGCTGAAGTGTGAGGTTATGTTTCTGTTGTGGTCCATTAGCGGAGTGCCATCAACCTGCCTTATGCTCGATAAAAACTGGTAGATTATGTTGGCTGCATCGAGTGCAACGATCTTTCCTTCTAGTTCATTGAATCCTATGGATTCTGGAGATACAATATCTTTAAATTTTACTCCCATTCAAACCACACCAAAATCTTTAATTATCACATTCAGATACAGATACTTTGTATACAGCTCATTTGAACCTATTATAATAAAACTATGAAATATTATCGACTATTGAAATTTTAAATGGTGAACCTGTTTCAAATAATTTTTTAAAGGTTGATTTGTTTACTAAAACAAGTAAAGGTTTAATCCCTGAAAAGGTCATAGGGAAATGTTTCCTTTATCCATATAAGAGTTTCACCCTTGTGGATGATGTTGTAGGTTCTTGTAAGCATTGGAGAATCTGTTCCATATATGGATTGGGTTTCCTCGTTGGTTTTCTCTGCGTAAATTGTTTTTATTTCCCTTCTGGACTCGATCTTGTGTTTCTTGAGTATGCGCCCAATGGGAATATCTGCCCTTATAAGGTCTTCTTTGAAGTCATTTTCAAGTCTTTCCACTGGAATGTAAGATACTGCATGTATCAATGGTTCTCCTGTTCCCATGACCACAACTCTGTAGTTCACAGTGTCCCCCTCATTTATATCAAGGAGCTCTGCAACCTCCTTATCAGCATCTTTAAATTCCTGGACAAGTGTTTCCAGATGAACATGACCCTTAATAACGTCAAGTATTGCAGTTACAGATCCATCCGTTGTTAAGAGTATTTTCTGGGCACTTGAAAGTTTTCCAATACATTTTTCAATGTTTTCAATTCCGTAGATAATGTTTTGGTCCATTTTATCTCCTTGGATCAGTTATTTCTCCTGAAATTGCTGATGCTGCTACAACAGCTGAGTTTGAAAGATAAACCTCTGAATTTGGGTCTCCCATTCTTCCAACAAAGTTTCTGTTGGTTGTTGATATACAAACCTCACCTGAAGTCAGCACTCCCATGTGGGCTCCAAGACAAGGGCCGCATCCAGGATTGCAGACTTCTGCACCGGATCTTATGAATGTTTCTATCAGTCCTTCATCCAGTGCCTGAAGGTAGATCTCTGCAGATGCAGGTATAACAATGAGTCTCACATCATCATGAACCCTTGAACCTTCCAGAACTTGAGCTGCATCCTTCAGATCTTCAATACGTCCGTTTGTACATGATCCTATGAATGCCTGGTCAACACCAACACCCTCAACCTTTGAAACGGGTTTCACGTTGTCAACATTGTGTGGACATGCTATCTGCGGCTCCATATCATTAACATCAAATGTGTACTCCTTCTCATACTGAGAGTCTTTATCGGAACGTACTATATCAAAGTTTTTAACGTTTCTTTCCATTAAGTACTGTTTTACGGCATTGTTGGGTTCCATTATTCCGTTTTTGGCACCGCTTTCAATTGCCATGTTGCAGATGGTCATTCTCCCAGATACATCCATGGAGTCTATGGTTTCACCTGTGAACTCAAGGGCTTTGTACGTGGCACCGAATGAACCTATTTCCCCAATTACATTGAGTATAACATCTTTAGCCCTTACATATTCTCCCAAATCACCATTTATATTTATTTTATATGATTCTGGAACCATGAACCAGTTTTTACCCGTTGCAAAAACTATTGCCATGTCTGTTGCACCCATACCTGTTGCAAAGGCTCCGAAAGCTCCGTGTGTGCATGTGTGGGAGTCTGCACCCACAACAACAGTTCCAGGTTTTACAAAGCCCTTCTCTGGAAGTACCTGGTGACATATTCCTTCACCATGGGTGAATAAATTTTTAATGCCCTGTTCTCTTGCAAATTCCATTGCAACCCTCTGGAATTCTGCAGACATTATTTTATTGGCAGGTACGTTGTGATCAAAGATTATAACAATTTTTTCATTATTCCATACTTTATCTGCAATTTTTTGGAATGTTTTAATGGTAGGTGGAGATGTTCCATCGTGTGCCATTGCAATGTCAACTGCAACGTCGACTATTTCGCCGGGTTGTACCTCAGATTTTCCTGATGCACGTGCAAGAATTTTCTCGGTTATGTTCATATCAAAATCAATCCCTAATAATTCAATCTAAATTTCAGCTAAATGAAACCTCTTCCACTAACAAAGAAGTTTTTAAAGGTTCATGCTTTGTGAAATTAATTTTCTATCTTTATTTTATTGATCATTGAAATTTTAATCATTAAAATGATCACACACTGAAATAACGTTAACAATGATTAAAAGGTTTTTAAGGCATTATGACCTTAGTTTACCCTTTAAATTTTAATCCAAATCTAATGGTTAGATCTATTTTATGACCAGATCTTATGGATCGAAGGGTCCGCGAACCGATCTCACTATCTCGTTGAAGAGTTTATCGTTGATGTACTTTCCCTCTTCTCTTCGTTTTTTGACATTTTCAACAATTTTACAGAGTTCCTCTGTTGTAACATCTATTCCACATGCATCGAGTTTTGCCTTAACAGCTCTACAGCCTGAATGTTTTCCCAGAACTATTTTTCTGTGGTGTCCTATCATCTCAGGGAGGAATGGTTCGTATGTGAGTGGTTCTTCTATAACTGCGTCCACATGTATACCCGATTCATGTCTGAATACGTTTTTACCCACGATAGGTTTGTTTTCAGGCACATTCATGTGTGTTAGTTCCCCAACGAGTTGGGAAAGTTCGTAGAAGACGCTGATGTTGAATCCCAGATCTACTCCATAGATAAGGTAAAGGCTCATAACGAGTTCTTCAAGGGAGGTGTTACCTGCCCTTTCCCCTATGCCATTGACCGTTGTTGAAACCGCATTTGCACCTGCCAGAAGTCCAGATATGCAGTTTGAAACTGCCAGTCCAAAGTCGTTGTGACAGTGAAGTGCTATTTCCGCTTTAAGGTCTGATCTTAATTCCCTTACAAGGTAGTCCATACCCTGAGGACTTATAGCTCCAACTGTGTCTGCTATGTGTACCCTGTCTGCACCACAGTCTTCAGCTTTTTTATAAACCTGTTTCAGGAAATTAAGGTCTGTTCTTGTTGCGTCTTCAGCAGAAAATGCTACGAAAAGTCCATGATCCTTTGCATGTTCAATTGAGTTCATGCAGATGTTTAGGATGTCTTCACGGCTCATGTTGAACTTGTGTTTGAGGTGAAGGTCTGAGGTTGCCATGAAGGTGATTATTCCATCAACCCCACAGTCAATTGCCTTGTCAATATCTTCTTTCTTGGTACGTGACAGAACAAGTATCTGGGCATCTAAATCTTCATTCACAATGGTTTTAACAGATTTTTCTTCCTGCTTTGACACAACTGGAAATCCTGCTTCTATCTGATGGATTCCAAGTTCGTCGAGTTTTCTTGCGATTTGAAGTTTTTCAGAGGTTCCCAGACACACACCAGGGGTTTGTTCACCATCCCTTAGTGTTGTATCGTAAACTTTAACATCGTTTGGAAATTTTAAATCCGCTGCCTTGTTGTAAGGGCTCACAAAGTAATCCAAGTTATTCCCACCTGTTAATTTTTTGAGATATTCAGTTATTTCAAGGTTATTTATATTATATATTATATCAGTTTTATTAGATTGATTTTTTAAAGGGGTAGATTAGTTAAGCTTATCCTCAAAATTTATTCTATAAAAAAATCTTTAGACTAAGTTGTTTCATAAGTTACAGGAGAAAAATTTATCCTATGTATAGATGTATTTTTCGAAAATCTACGATGCAACTTTTTCTCTTCCCTCATGATCTAGTGTTGTGATCCACTCCTTATTTATCCTTTTATATTTAAAAATCTACTTTTTTGTGAATTTTAGCACCATGAAGATTCCGGTTTCCAACTAAGGTTTCCAAATAAGATATACTTGCAGATTAGGAAGAAAAGTAGAATCTAACACGGATTATTGACAATGAAGTAACCTAAAAAGTAGAGTAATGTTGGAAGAATAATGAGTATGAAATTCTAATATGATTTACAAAATGAAAAGTTAACAGTTAAAATAAGAGGAATATTTATTTTTAATATTCTTCAATATCTTTGAAAGTCATTTAGAAATAAATTTACTTGGTTAATGGTTTGAATTAACTGAAATATTCAATTAATGACTCTTTTGGAAGCCAATCTGCAGTATTTTTTTATTGATGAACCCCCATGAGTTCCAGGTAGGATCTTCTCTCAAAACCATCTTCTATTCCAAGTTTCTTGAATAAATCAAATATTTCATCCCTTGCATGGGAAAAATCTTCACCTTCCTGAGCTTCCATTTCTATTTCAACGAATTTTCCAACATTTAAAACTTCGTCAAGAGAGATTACAGCTTCATTGAATGTGTATATAACCCTTTTCTTTTCAACTCTTGCAGCTGCCCTGAATCCAAGGTTTTCAAGGATGGCTGTCATGTTTTCAGTATCTGAAACATCAACCTCAATTTCTTTACGTGTTTTACTGACTTCATCCATCTTAGCCCCTTTGTAGGTTAAGATTATTCGTTTTCCAGATTCATCTGGAATTTCCCGTATCCTGAGTGCTTCGTCAGTTTCTGCAAAGTCCCTGTCTGGAGCATTGAAATAAACATCCTTCTGATGCTCCAACCCCGTGCGCTCTGCACCAATTTCATTGAGTTTAACTTTAACGTCATTAAAATCATTTGCATGGGCTTTAACTTCAACTTCTATCATTTTTTTACCTTCCAATTCTTCTAAACATGAAAACTGAATTAAATTCATCATGAACTCAATACACTCTTTGTATTTTCTACATTAATTAATTACACGAATTTATCGATGCACCCCTCTGAACTTGTTTTATCTCAGAACCATTTCTAGATTAAATGAAATTTTTAAATGAAATTTCAAGATTTGTTGGATGATTTATTGGATAATATATACGATTATAACAAAAAAAGTTCAATGGAGACAGCAATTTGAAGGACGTCCCCCAGAATATTCTGAATCAATTGATACATATTCCTTTGACTCTTCTCCAGGTTTTAGATCAGCACCTTTAAATTCTTTAAGGTACCAGACCTGTTCAGTTTTACTACCGTACCTGTAAACAGTTATTCCTTTGCATTTGAGTTTGTAAGCCATTAAAAATATCCTTCTAACATCTGCTTTAGTTGTATGGTGTGGCAGGTTAACCGTCTTTGAAACAGCATTGTCCACATACCTCTGGAAGGCAGCCTGCATCTTAACATGCCATTCAGGTTTTATATCATGGGCCGTTACAAACAATCGCTTAACATCCTCAGGAATTCCATCCACATCTTGAATGGAACCCTTACAGGCCACAGCATCCATTATTTCTTCTGTATAAAAACCCCTTTCTAAAGCAGTTTTTTCAAAGAGGGAGTTTACCTCAAGGAGTTCTGTGCCGTTCATAACATTTCTTATAAAAGAAACTGCAAATAGAGGTTCTATACCGCTTGTAACATTTGCAATTATGCTTATGGTTCCTGTTGGTGCTATGGTTGTTGTTGTAGCATTTCTCATGGCCTTGAAACCCTTTTTGCACCATAAACTATCCTTGAAGTTTGGGAAGGAACCCCTTGATCTTCCAAGTTCTTCAGAAGCCTTTTTTGAATGATCCTGTATGAATTTCATGACTTCAACCGCGGTTTCAACGGCTTCATCAGAGTCATAGGGGACGTTGAGCATTATTAACATCTCTGCAAATCCCATAACCCCAAGCCCAATTTTCCTGTTTTTCAGGGTTTCGGTTTTTATCAGGGATGTTGGGAAATTTGTAACGTCTAGAACGTTGTCAAGGAAGTGTACAGCAGTTTTTACAGTGTTTTCCAGTTTATTCCAGTTCACAGTACCATTTTTAACCATTCCGGCAAGGTTTATTGAACCCAGGTTGCAGGATTCATAGGGGAGAAGGGGCTGTTCTCCACAGGGATTCGTTGCCTCGATCTTCCCTGAAGCTGGAGTTGGGTTCATCCTGTTTATCTCATCCATGAAGAGGATCCCTGGATCCCCTGTTCTCCATGCATTCTCCACAATAAGGTCAAAAACTTCCTTTGCATTCAAATGTCCCACTATTTTATTGGTTCTTGGATTCAAAATGTAGTAACTCCCATTTAACTTCTTTTTTGATTTATCTGAACCCGGTGAACCCTCTTTTGTGAGGTTTCCAGTTAGGTTATTATCATGCTTGTCTTCGTCAAAGGCTAACTTATCCATGAATTCATTGTCAACTGCCACTGAGAGATTGAAGTTTTCCAGAGGATTTGAACCTTCACCTTCAACCGGTACATTTTTGGCACAAATAAATTCAAGGATGTCTGGGTGATGGACACTGAGTACAGCCATGTTGGCACCTCTCCTTCTACCACCCTGCTTTATAACGTCAGTTGCAACATCGAAGATTCGCATGAATGATAATGGTCCAGATGCTATTCCTGCTGTTGACCCAACAACATCACCACAGGGGCGGAGTTTTGAAAAGGAGAAACCAACACCCCCACCAGATTTGTGGATGAGGGCCATGTACTTGAGTGCATTGAATATTTCAGTTACAGAATCACCAACAGGTAAAACGAAACATGCAGAAAGCTGATTCATGGGAGTTCCAGCATTCATGAGGGTTGGGGAGTTGGGTAAAAATTCCATTGATGACATGAGATGGTAGAATTCCCTTTCTACTTCAAGGGGATCCGATTCATAGAATGTTTCCGCCATTGAAACGGCTCTTGCAACCCTCCAGAACATGCCCTCTGGATCTTCCACTACCCTTCCAGTTTCATCCTTGAGCAGGTACCTTTTTTCAAGGACGTCATGTATGTTCTTTGGGAAGTAAATGGATTTTCCAGGCATATCTTTTGGATTACCCTTAAATTTTGGATTCCCATTAAAACCCATTTTTTTAACCCCAGTTTAACCACAGCTGGAAATTTACCCATCTCAACTTAAAAATAGAACGAAAAAGTTATGTTTTTGAATTTAATAGTGATTTAGATTGATGAAACTGCGTAACGTATTATCCCACCCTTCCCTGGATAGAATTTTTAATGTAAAGTCGTGAACTTTCTATTTGAGAAAGGTAATAATTTATTTCATTCTCAACAACTTCATAAGCAGCTATTTTAAGATCTTTATCCTTTAAAAGACTTTTCTTTTCCTTGATAATTTTATTTGTGGATTTTTTTCGTTTGAAAAGTCCCTTTGGCTGCTCTTCAGCCGCTTTCATTTTATTCAAATACTCCAAGCGGATATTCCTCATATCAATTCGAACGTTATGACGTATTTTATTTAAGACATTTTCAATTTCATCCAATTCATTTATGGTACTCATGGCCCTCTCGATTGAAGATACATCTATGATCATACCTTCAATTCCAAGGGAATCTATCTGTTGACGGTATTTTTTAGGAGATATCATTGTATTCTTCGTTCCTCCCCTTTGATTTCCAGAGTTAATCCAAGCATCAAAAAGCCTAATTAAAAATTTATAGCTCCCCATATATAATACTAACTAACTTCTGCATATTAAAATAGAAATAAATAGAATTAATCATGGTTGCATGCCAGGATTAAGTTCATTTCAATTGATCCAGTTATGTGACAACAGGTTTGATCCTCCACAACCCAAAATTATATATGATATTTAAGAGAAGTTTTAATGCTGAGTACTTCTCTTTTATAATAACCAAGAATTTTTTTATTAATATAAGACCACAAAGTATGAAAACCTTTACCTATTAATAACACGCCACTTATATACTTTATAAAGTAAAATTTATACCAAATATAAAATTCATTTATTAATATTGAATGATCTGGAGGAACAGAATGACTGATGTAAAAATCAAAATTGAGAATATTGTGGCTTCCGCAACGCTCGGTAAGTCCTTAGACCTTACACAGGTCGCTCCGGCACTTAAAGATGTCGAATACAACCAAGAACAATTTCCAGGCTTGGTTTACAAACTTAAAGAACCTAAAACAGCCGCTTTAATATTTGGATCAGGAAAACTCGTATGTACAGGTGCAAAATCTGTAGACGATTCAATAAAAGCTATCCACATAACAGTGGATCAGATGAGAACCCTCGACCCAGACATACCAAAAGAATTTGAAATAAAGGTACAAAACATAGTTGCTTCAGCAAACCTCATGAAGACTTTAAACCTTGAAGCAGTTGCTTTGGAACTTGAAAACACAGAATACGAACCTGAACAGTTCCCCGGATTAGTTTACAGACTTGGAGATCCAAAAGTCGTTTTACTTCTATTTGGTTCAGGAAAAGTAGTATGTACAGGCGCAAAAACAGCAGAACAAGCCCAATTGGGTGTTGAAAAAACTAAAGAAAGATTAGTTGAATTGGATCTTATCTAACTTCATTTTTTAATTTGAATAACTCGGTGATCTTTTGATTAAACTTATAGCATTCGATCTTGATAACGTTCTTATAGACGGCGAAGCCGTCGATGAAATAGGCAAACTGATGGACGCAGAAACTGAAATCGCAGAAATAACAAAAAAAGCAATGGAAGGAGACCTTGAATTCGAAGAAGCCCTTAAAGAAAGAGTAGCTTTACTTAAAGGTGCATCTGTGGATGACATAAAGGATGTTGTCTACAAGATTCCTCTCATGGAAGGAGCCAGCGAAACTATTGCAGAGCTCAAAAAGAGAGGATACAAAATTGCAACAATAACAGGCAGCTTCGAAATAATTGCAAATCGTATGAAAGAGGAATTAGGCCTTGATTACGCATTTTCAAATGTTCTCCATGAAGAGGAGGGTAAACTCACAGGAGAAGTTTCAGGTCCTCTGGTATCAGGTTCAAAATCAGACGTCCTCAAAGAGATAATAGAAACAGAGAAAATAACCGCAGAAGAAACTGCGGCCGTTGGAGACGGCGCAAACGACATTTCAATGCTCAAGGAAGCAGGAATGGGAATAGCTTTTAATGCCAAACCTGTTTTAAAGGAAATTGCAGATGTTGTTGTGGAAAAAAGGGATTTAAGGGAGTTGTTGAACATCTTCAAAGGGGAAGAAGCCCAAGTGGAAAAATCTGAAACTGAGGAAGTTGAAGAGAAAGCTGAAGAGCCTAAATCTCCTTATGCTGGTAAAAGCTTCAAAGAACTTCTCAAAGAGAAAAAAGAGTTTGAGAAGAAACTCAATGAGTTCACAAGTAAAAGGGACGAACTCAACGAAGAAGCCCGTACTCACAAGGATTTGAGGAATGATTTGAACAACAGTATAAAGGAAAATCTGGACAAAGCCCTCAAGTACCGTGACGAACGTGATCAGCACAACGAAGAGGTCAAGAAGTACAAGAAGTTAAGGGATGAAACCAATCATAAGCTCAAGAAGATTGAATGGGCATCTGGAAAACGGGAAATAGTTAAGGTCCAGAGTGAAATAGAAAAACTGGAAAAAACTATAGAAACCAAGGTCCTGGATATAAGGAAAGAAAATGAGCTTGTCAAAAAGGTTACTGACCTTCGAAAAGAACTTCAGGACATGCATGAGGATGAAAAAACCAAGAAAGAAGCCCTTGAACTTAAAGAGGTATCTGAAAACTACCATGCAAAGGTTGTTGAGCTTTCAAACAAGGCCCAGGAAACCCATGAGAGCATGATCGAGTACTTCAGGAAAATCGATGATATAAGGGCAAAGGCAGATGAAGCCCACAAAAAATTCGTTGAAACCCGTGAAAAAGCATCTGCTGAACATGAATCTGTTAAATCCGTTCTCAATGAAATAAGAAAGATAAATAAAGCCCTTGACAAGATAAAGGCAAAAGAACGAAGCAGTGAAAATGAGGAAAGTAAGAAGAAGAATATGGCTGAGAGGGAAGTTGCTCAGGACATATTCGAAAAGTTCAAACAGGGTAAAAAGCTCTCAAAAGATGAACTAATGCTCCTCCAGAAGCATCACATCGTCTGATTCTAGTAATCAGACAAAACCTCATTTCTTCTTTTTAACTTCAGGGTTTTAAGGTTTTATCCTTCAAATCATGTTTTAAATTCTTTAGATATCTTTATTTGGATCATACTTCATTTTATTTCTTTAAAAGTTTTTTATTGAAAATTTATTTCAAATTATTTGTTTTTATAAAATTGTTTTTATAACAGATTTTTATAAAAATTCAGTTATAGGTTGAGTTAAGATTTAAAATATTTCTGTTTTCAAAAAAAACGCTTATTTAAATTTAGATGCCACATATAATACGATTTTATGCCCAATGATTACCATATATATAAAGGAAATGAAACTAATTAGAAATTAGGAAAATTTGAATAAAAAGAAGTCAGGAGTCGAATTTTATGGGAAAAGAAGAACCATACGTTGAAGAGTCAACCAGAATCGCAGCTTTGATAATTGCCACACTTGCCAGTTTTTTAACACCATTCATGGGCTCTGCAATTAACATAGCACTGCCTGCAATTGGTGCAGAGTTTGGATCAAATGCCATTCTCCTGAGCTGGATCCCTACATCATTTTTACTTGCTGCAGCCATGTTTTCAGTTCCCTTTGGTAGAATAGCAGATATATACGGGATGAAAAAGGTATTCGCATATGGAATAGTTATATTCACAGTAGCCTCCCTGCTTTCGGCTCTGGCACCATCAACCATTACACTCATAACCTTCAGGATCCTTCAAGGAGTGGGTGCCGCAATGATATTTGTAACAGGTCTTGCAATAATCACATCGGTTTATCCACCATTCAAACGAGGAAAAGCCATCGGAATCAACATTGCATCAGTTTACATTGGACTGTCCCTTGGTCCTGTGCTTGGTGGAATCTTGACTCAGTACCTTGGATGGAGAAGCCTTTTCTATTTTGTGGTTCCCCTGGGTATTTTGATATTTGCCCTGACAGTATGGAAGCTTGAGGGTGAATGGGCAGTCTGTCACGGCGAAAAATTCGATGCTCTTGGCTCAATATTTTACAGTATCGTTCTTGTAACGGTTATGTACGGAGTTTCCATACTTCCAAGTAACACAGGATTCGTCATGATAGCCCTGGGAATGCTGGGCCTTTTAGCATTTGTTGTATGGGAGTTGAGAACTGACAGTCCTGTTTTAAACATCAAACTCTTCAAGAACACAACCTTTGCATTTTCAAACCTTGCAGCCCTTATAAACTACAGTTCAACCTTTGCTGTGACCTTCCTTCTGAGCCTGTACCTTCAGTACATCAGGGGATTCGATGCACAGACAGCAGGGATCATCCTTGTAGCCCAACCAATTATCATGGCTATTTTCTCCCCAATAGCTGGAAGGTTTTCAGACAGGTTTGAGCCCCAGATACTAGCATCCCTTGGAATGGCAATTTCAACCATCGGAATATTCACCTTCACCTTCCTGACACCCACAACCAATCTCACACTTCTCATAGTAGGTTTGATGGTTCTTGGATTAGGATTCGCACTCTTCTCATCCCCAAACACCAATGCAATTATGGGATCCGTTGAAAAACGTTTCTACGGTGTTGCATCTGCAATGGTCAGTACTATGAGGCTTATAGGTCAGATGTTCAGCATGGGACTTGCCCTCATGGTCTTTGCAATATTCATAGGAAGCGTTCAAATAACACCCACCCAGTACCCGGCACTGTTATCAAGTATACACGTCGTTTTCATGATCTGCACAGTGCTCTGTTTCATTGGCATCTTTGCCTCCATTGCACGGGGTAAAAATCATGAAAAGAGTGCAGGAAAATAATTTATTGAACTAAAAAAAGTTAATAATAGATAAAATCAAATATAATTAAAAAAATAGAGATATGTCCAAGAATCAGGAGTTCACAACAAACGATTCCCCTTCCTCTTTTTTAACCCTCAATATATTGTCTGCAGCATCTTCAAGGTCTGTTTCATGGGTGACTATGATCATCTGAGGTATTATGGACATCTTCTTCAGGAGTTCTATGAGTTCCTGTCTCCTGTAGGCATCGAGGTGTATCGTTGGTTCATCCAGCATTATAAGTTCCAGGTTCCCCCCTGAAAGTGTCTGGGTTATTCCAAGCCTGAGGGCCAGGGCCACTGCAATTTTTTCACCACCACTTATCATATCAAGACTGTTCTGACCTGCAGGACCGTATATGGTAACATCATAATCCTCATCCAGTTTTATATCCGAGTACTCGAAGTTGAACTTTTCAAAGAAGTCCCTTGTGTTATGTTCTATGAGTGGCCTTGAAAGGTTTCTAAGATCCCTTTGAACCCCATCTTTACCGTAAAGGTCTCTTATATAATCTAGAAGTTTCATGAAGTCTTTCAGGCCCGTGAGTTTCTTCTCATCAACACTGTAAGACTCAATTTTCTTGTGGATTTCCTCAATAGAACGTGTGATCTGGGATTCTTCACCTGAAAACCTCTGTTTTTGACCCTTAAGATCATTCAGAAGAATAGTTTTAGCATCAAGATCTTTTTTAACCAGTTCATGGGCCTCCTCATTGTATGCAACAGCTTCCAGTTTCAAAGTCAAATCCTGAATCTCTGTCCTGGTCCCTTCAAGTGCAGCCATTGTTTCCATGAGTCTTGTGCTGAATGATTCTTTCTGGGCCACAGCTCCTGAAAGCTTGTGATATTCAGCTTTAAGGCCTTCTAAATAATTTATTTCTTCCTGAAGGTTTTCAACAATGCCCCCTGCAATATCAACGAAGCTGCTTATCTTTGTTTTCAAAGCTTCAACATGGTACTGGATCTTAGCCAGATCTTCTTCGTACTTCTCAGAGTCCTTCAGAGACTCCAGAGAATTTTTAGCACCAATGTAAGCTTCATATTTACCTTTCAGACCCTCAAGAACCTTATTTTTATTATTTATATCTGCGTTAAGTTCTTCAAGGATCTTCATCTTGTCTTCAAGCTCTGCAACCTTTGAATCTATATCTTCAATATCCTTTTTACTATCTTCAACTGCACCCATGTACTCATTTATTATTCCAAGGTTAATATCCTGTATTTTAAGACTTTTAGATTCAAATATTCCTTTTTTAACCTTCAGTTGCTTCAGACTCTTCTCAAGTTTCGAATATCTCTTCTTGTTAGTTTCCATTTCAGAAAGGTACCCATTTAAAAGTTCTTCACGTTTTTGAGGAGTTATGTTTGATTTACATATTGGACAAACATCTTCAACATGTTTCAATTCTTGTATAGGGGTTTCAAGTCCTTTGTTCTGGATTTTAATGTTTGATATTTCAGTTTGAACCTTGTGGATATCTTCAACTGCCTCCTTTAACCGTGCTTCAACCTCAGGTTTCACAGATTCAAGGTGTGCTTCCACATCCTCCACTGAATCAAAGTCTGTGTTGAGAATTTTGCTGGACTTTTCAAGAACATCTGAAACCTTCTCCATGGATTGTTCCATTTTAGTTTGGACTTTTTTTCTCCTATCCCGGTAGTTGTCCAGTAAACTTCTGTTGCCTGCGAACTGATCCCTGGCGTACTGAAGGCTGCAAATTTCAGATTCCAATTTCAGATAGTCCTTGTAATGTGATTCATTGGAACTTAATATCTCCTTAAAACCATTTATATCATGGATTATTTTATTTAAGATGGCTTCTTCCTTTTTAAGACCTTTAAGTTCATCTTTTGCATCTTGCATTCCCTTTAAAACAGGTAATTTATCGATTTTGGGTTTTAATTGATTTATCCTCTTTTCAGTGGCTTCAATTTCATCTAATTTGATCCTTAGATATTTTTCATCGGCCTCCATCCTTTCAACAAGATTTTTCCGGGACTCCAGGGCAGAACTGGTCGTTTCAAAGTCTGATTTTTTGGAGTTTAATGAATCATTCTTATCCTGTAAAGATTTGTATTCTGCTTCAGTTTCTTCAATGTCCCCTGTGATTTTTTGAATTTTAGCTTGAATAGTATCTTTATCTTTATTTTGAACTTTCAAATCACTCTTGAGATCTTTTAATGCTTCCAGGCGACCTTCAAGCTTTAATTTTTCCCCGTTGTACTGGTCCAGGAGGATCTTCATGTTCTTCCATGCCTTTTCAAGGGATTCTATTCCCAGGAGTTTTCCTATCATCTGCTTCTTTTCAGCGGGTGATTTTTCAATTAAATCCGCTATTTCACCCTGTCTGACGTAGACCGCATTTAAGAAAAGGTCTCCATCCATCTCAAGAAGTCTTTTAACCTCTTCTGTTACTGTCTTTTCCCCTGTGGCCATTGGCATGAAATTGTTTTCATCCATGATTCCTAATTTGGCGTGTGCACCTGATTTTTTGCTTCTGTCCCTTTTTATACGGTACCTCCTTCCGTTCACCTGGAAGGTTAGTGTAACACTCATTTTATCTGTGTTGTTCATTATGAGCTGCTCCATTCTCTTTCCTGAGTGCTGTTTGAAGAGTGCGAAGCTCACTGCTTCAAGTATACTGGATTTTCCAGCACCATTTTCGCCCATAACTATGGATATTCCTGTGCCAAGATCCACGCTGGTGTTTCTGTGGGATTTGAAGTTCTCCATCTTGATGTTCTCAATTATCATACAATTCCCCGTAGAATTCCGCTGTAATCTCTTCAGCACGTTTCATGTCACCTTCAGACATTTCCTTCATGAGGTTCACTGCAAACTCAGAGATCTTTTCGTCCTGAAAATCTTTAAGACGTTCTGCAAGCATTTTTTTAATATCAAGGGCATCTTTTCCCATTTCAAGGAGGGTTCCATCGTCTGCCAGTATGTCTGGTCTGTAGTTAGGTCTTAAAGACAGACATAGATCTGAGAAAGTGGTGTTGAGTTTTTCGTAGAGTTCTGACCTGCTGAAGTTCCCACCCTCCACTGTTAACTGGAGCAGGGGTTTTTTCTTGAGGGTGGTTATGTGTTCTGCTATCATGGATAGTTTCTCCTCAAGCTCATGGAACCTGATGGTTTCCTTTATGAACTCCCTTGGAAGTTCAAGGTCTATTCTTTCTATTTCTGGAATGTCTCCACCCATATCAACCAGGTAAAATCCTTTTCCATTCTTTTTGTAGCCTTCCACCTCATTCGAACGCCAGATCTCAGTGGAACCTGGATAAACGAGTTTTCCCTCGCCAAAGTCATCGATGATCCTCTCGTGTATGTGGCCAAATGCACAGTAGTTGAAGCTTTTTGGAATATCTCCAATCTTTATTTCATATTCATATGGTATGTAACGGTCTATACCCTGATGAAGTACAAGTATCCTTTTTTTATGTTCAAGGGATGCTTTTTCAATATCCTGAAGCCTTTCTTTCAAATGTTTGGAGTTGTAACGGGATGCATAGGGTGTTCCACCTATGAAAATATCTCCTTCCATGTAGAATGGATTTTTTGGACTTATGAGTTTCAGACCAAAGTCCCTGTAAAGAACTTGTGGAGGTAGAGCGTTTTTTCGCATTACTATGTCATGGTTTCCTGCCACTGCATAGAATGGGATTTTTTCATCCTTGAATCTGATAACTGCATTTTGAACAGTTAGAAGGGCCTTGGTTGGAGGTCTTGAGTACTCGAAGAGGTCTCCAGAGTGCACTGCAAAGTCCGGCCTCTCCCTGATGACCTCATCAACCGCCTGGTTGAAAACCTCAAAGAAATCGTTTTCACGTTCCAAAAGTCCGTACTGCCTGTATCCAAGGTGTGTGTCTGACATGTGAACGAACTGCATCAGTAATCCCCTCCAAGATCCTCATACTCGCGTCTCTGTTCTTCAAGATCCTTTTCATCCTCTTCAATGGATCTTGACCATTCCTCAACTATGTTCAAGTCTCCCCCAGATACTTTGCCCTGAAACTCATCCACCTTGACGAGTGTTGGTATCCTTGTCATTAAACCCAGCACTATGGCTTCACCTATGTTGAGGGATGGGAGTTGGGCTATGAGATCATCACTCAGACTTTCACTTGCCCTTTGAACATGGTTCTGGTCTGTTGGTTCAACAAGGCGGAGAATTATCATGTTGTTGGCCTGTGAGAGTGCATCAGAATCCAGTGATTTTGGACTCTGACTCACAAGGCAAAGTCCCACCCCAAATTTACGTCCCTCCCTTGCTATCCTACTTATCCAGAGTTTTGACTCTGTTGTTCTGTTTTGTGGGGCGAGTATGTGTGCCTCTTCAAGTATGGTAAATATTGGGAATCCTATACCGTTTCCTGTTCTCAGATATTCTTTTCTGCTTTTTAGGACGTTTCTCAGAACGTGGCTTACAATGACATCCGATGCAAACTCATCAACAGGTCCAAGGTCCATTATGTTTGCCTTGCCCAGTTCAATGTTGTCTGTGACATCACGGGCTTCTAAGCTGAGTATGTTACCGTACTTGTCCCTCATGTGCTGTAGCTTGTTTAAAACATCTGTTATTGATTTTTTATCTGCTGCGTTGGTTGAGTTTCCAGAGTTACCCTCTGAATCTGCTTCTGCCTCCACGATCCATGATTCAAGTTTTCCTTCTATCAAACCTAAAAAATCCTTTCCAGTTGTCAGGCCCTGTGTAAGGGTTTTCTGTGCAGACTTGTATGCCTTTCTGAAGTAACGTTCCTGGACGTAAGCATTTGATGGGATGTTTGAGAGCTTCTTCAGTTCTGCAAATGAAAGGTAAAGCGGGTTTATCTGGGGTTTTATCACGTTAACCTTACCCATGCCGAACTCCGTGTTAACGTACTCAGAGTGCATGTCAAAGATTAGTACACTTCCATTCACCCTTAAAAGCCCGTCTACGATAACAGATACTGTGTTGGATTTTCCTGCACCTGTCATTGCAAGTACTGCAAGGTGTCGTGTTACCATCTTGTTTATGTCCACTTCAACTTCAACTTCTTCCTGTGTTATGAGGTTTCCAAGTTTTAAACCTGATCTTTCAATGTGGAATATCCTCTTCAAAACAGATGGATCTGCAACCTCAACTGGAGTGCCTGGTGGTGCAGGTGTTCTTGGGATTTTAAGGTCATTTATATCTCCAAGTATCTTAACAGAACCTCTTATGTAGTGATCATCACCTTCTATCAATCTTATCTTCTCTATGGTTTCAGGGTCATATATTTCACCGTTTATTGATACACTTCCACGTACTAGAGTTTCTATCATTCCAAGAACCGTTTTTCCATTGTATTCGAGTGAAACGTATTCGCCCACGCTGGGCATTTCCTTTGAGATGAAGTTCACCTGGGTTGGTGATGTTTCTCCAATGCATCTTCCAATGATCTGATTCATAACATTTCTCTCCCACTCTTTTGTAAAAATCCAATTATGTTTGAAAGTCTTTCAAGGTCAGATTTACTTATAACAACATCGTTATGGGCTTTTTTAAGAAGGTAAGGATAACCTTCAGGACTTATGCCCTTCAAAGCTTCAAGTATATTAATTATTTCTTTTTTTGAGGCTTTGTATGGTAATTCAAACTTCAAAACGTTTTTATAATCTTCAAGACGTGCATAGAACACCGTGAAACTTAAACCTTTGAAGAAATCGTCCATGATTGGGAAATCTCCTTTAACTGCCTTTTCAGCGATCTGATAAAAGGGTTGAGCATCCAGCGGAATTGGATCTGTGTATCCCTGTTTTTTACAGAGTTGTTCAAATATGGCAATGTCCGGGATGTTCGATCCAAAATAATCTGTAGTTATGGATGTTTTTGATATTGAAACGATACTTTTGGTTTCCTTGAGGATAGTACCTATGCTCATGAGTTTTTCAATGTTTTGGAGGTAGAGCATAGCCTCGATCTTGTTACCGGGAAAGTTTTCTGCAACAGATTCCTGAAGTTCGTAGGATTCTATTCTAATTTCATGGGTATTTTTAAGGCTTTCTTGAAGTACTGGAACGTAAAGGCCCCTTATGGCATCTTTTTGTTTTGTTGTGAGCCTTTTTTCAGCAGGAGACGATCTTAAAAGGTTGCCCCTGATGGAACCATCAAAAAGTGTTACATCCACATTGTAATCTCTCAATGCCTTTAAGCTGGTTTTGTATTCAAGTATGCTCATGTAGTTACCTAAAATACCCTCAATTGGATATTTGTAAGGAGGTATTGTGTTCACATCAGATACTCCAACTTTATCAAGTCCATTTTTGTTGAATATCAAACATTCAGCATCGATTGCATATAAAAAGAATCCCATGAACCTCTTTTTGTTGTAGCTGCCATCACTTGCAGAGATTGTGAGGTCAGCATCCTCTTCTTTAAAGGGATGGGGGATCCATTTATTTTCATCCATTTTTATGGCATTTAAATCCCTTTTTAACGTATCATTTATGGTTTTCCTATTTTCAAGAGCTTTTTCATAGAGTGAATCAAGCATGTAATCCTTCCAATTATTTTAACCGTTGTTTTGGAATTTTAAAGTTGAATTGAATGTTTTAGGACAATTATTCAGAATATTGTTTCTTAGATCAGTATATTAAACTACTAATTTAAAAAAAGTATCTCTTTAAAATATTTTAGGGGAAAAATCTAGGTTAAACATCTCATTGAATCTTAAATGAGGTTTTTAAGGCAATAGTCTGCCAGCATGTCTTATCCTTGTAAATTGTAGTGTTTCCCTGAAATTTATATGATACAAAACACAATCTAAAACATATGATCCACATAACCAAAAAGGAAAACATGGTCCTGAACAAGATAAAATATTTTCAGACTGAATACGATGACGGCGTTCCTTACAATATCCTCAAATTAGACCTTGAATTATCTGAAATGGAACTTAAAGATATTTTGAAGATTTTAGAGGATAAAAAAGTGATATCCCATGTTGACAACCGTGTGAAAGTGTGTGCAGTTGATGAAATAAACGTGCTGGAATCAAAGGCAGAGGTTAGACAGGAAGAACTGGATGATATGGAGAAAAAGGCCTTTGAGATAATAACAGAGCTTGCAGGGGAAAGGGGGTATGTTTCAAGGCATTCACTGGAAGGTCACATGCTCTATGGCGAACTCAACCTGAACACCCAGAAGACCTACAACCTCATCATATCTCTGGAGAATAAAGGGCTTATTAAAAGGGTTCAACTTTCTGATGGGGAGTACTACTCCTTGAATTGAGGTTAAAACAAAAATGAATGATTTTATTCATTTAAAAAACTATTTAAAAAAAAAAATTCTGAGGATTATTTCTTCGGGATTATTTCTGTTCCAGTACATAAATTTAATCAATTTATTTAAAAGCAATGAAGTTCAAGTCCACGAATAGGGATTGAACTCAGACGGAGGGATGTACATGACCTCTGCGTATCCTCTTTTTAGGAGTTCCTGGTTGATATTCACGTTACCGGCATAAACAACTGCAAGAACCCTTCCATACTTGTCGTGATGCTTTTCATCATCTATGTCAAGGTAAACAGTTTTTCCAAGGCACATGCGTTTTACGTAGTCCTTTGCTTCCTGGTATCCAGGTTCTCCACGTTCTGGAGTGTTGACCCCAACGAAACGTATCCTTCCAACACCCTCAACATCCAGGGTATCACCATCAACAACGTATGGACAGTATCCACTGGCTTCATAATGTTCAGAAGTTTTTAGAGCATTGTTTGAAGAATTCTGGAGGGTGGAACCATTTTCCATTGTCTGGTTTGCTGTGTTGGAATCCTGGTTTGAATAGTTGAAATCTGTGAAATCTGAATCCGATGTGACACATCCTGAAACTGCGATTACTATACAAATCATGGTCATGCAGATGATTAGGGATATGCGGGATATGTTTTTAAATTTCAATTTTGATTCCTTCTTAAAATAAAATTTCTAAGTTGTAGAAATAATCATTAATTCGTATTTAATAAGATTTTACCAGATCATTGTATAAAAACGTTCCATAAAACTTTAAAATCTTAAATTATTCATTCAAAAAGAAGTATAAATCCAGAAAACTAAAAAAATAAAGATTTAAAACCTATCTTGCTTCAAATAGGTTTTAAGCTGGTGTTAAATATTTTGGGTTGGTTACTTTTTTCTCTTTACCACAGACTGCACAGTAGTCAGCCCCACATTTAGAACAAGTCCATTCACCTTCTGCTGTCGCCTTCGGGTTCCATACTAGGGTACCATCTTGGTGACAATACGGGCAGTAATTTTTAAACGCGGCTGTGTGGTAGTTGTAGTCTCCTTTAGCACCGCAGGAACATCTTGCAGTTGATTTAACAGTTGTTGAACTTACACCAACGTACGTTGCACCATAACTTTTTGTGGTGGTTGTAGTTTTTGTGGTGGTTGTCTTTGTAGCTGCCTTAGCTGTTTTGTAGTAGACCTTCTTGTATGTAACAACCTTCTTGTACTTGTAGTACCTCACGTACTTGTAGTACTTTTTGTGGTGTTTGTAGTAGGCCACTCTCTTGTAGTAGGTCACCTTCTTGTAGGTGATTACTTTCTTGTAGTAGTAAGACGCTGCACTGGTTTCTGCAAAATTTCCACAGGATGCGATTGAATTGAGACTAACATTATCTTGTACTGTTAACGTACCTTGGCTTTGATCTATGGTTCCCATTGATCCTGGGACAATGCATATAGCAAAGGCTAATGCACATAGAACTACACCAATATGTAGTCGCCTAATTAATACCGCCTCCATGCTCAGGTTTATTGAAAACATTACCCCGAGCTTTTTAGGACTGCTAAATGATCACTTAAACTTAACATATAAAAGTTTTGATTTAATTTTCAAAAAACAGGCAGCATATTGCTCTTTTTTAGATTTAAGAGGGTTTAAAAAGGTATTGAAATTGAAGATCATGAATATTTCCACTGGATTTGTATTTTAAAGAAAAAAGGCCAATAAAAACCCTATTTTTAAAAAGAATTAATTATTAAATATCTTTTTTAAAGTGTTCAGAAGTTTTTTAATACAACAAGCCAGTTAATATAACACTGAATAAAATATATCTATTTTAAATCTCCCTTTAATAAAAAAATGATTTAATAAATCCCAAAAAATTGTTTAAAGTGTTCTTAATAATTTAATAATTTTAGAGTGTTCTTCATCTCGTGGATGATTTGGGATGGAAGTTTTCGTTAATATCACTTCATCCATATTTATAATAGACATAAAATCCAAACCAAATTTCAAAGAGAGGTAAAAAAGATGATTCTTATAGTAGGTGGCGCAGGATACATAGGTTCACACGTTAACAAGGAACTCAATAAAAGAGGATACGAAACAGTTGTTTTTGATAATTTAAGTTATGGACATGAAGATTTTGTTAAGTGGGGTGTTTTTGAAAGGGGAGACCTTGGAAACATTGAAGAGATACGGGAAGTTTTCAGTAAATATTCAATAGAAGCTGTTATGCACTTTGCAGCCTTCACATACGTTGGAGAATCTGTTGAAGACCCCCAGAAGTACTACCTAAATAACCTTCGTAACACCCTGAATCTGCTTCAGGTTATGCTTGAATTTGAGGTTAAGAAGTTCGTTTTCTCATCAACGTGTGCAACCTACGGCAACCCCATTGAAATACCAATAACAGAGGATCACCCCCAGAACCCAATAAATCCCTATGGAAAGGGTAAATTCATGGTGGAAAAGGTTTTGGAGGATTACAGCCGTGCCTATGATCTTCGCTACGCATCCTTGAGGTACTTCAATGCTGCAGGTGCCGATCCAGAGGGGGAAGTTGGAGAGCTTCATGACCCTGAAACCCACCTCATACCATTGATACTGGACGCTGCAGCAGGTAAAAGGGACGATATCAAGATATTTGGAACTGATTACGACACTCATGATGGTACATGTGTCAGGGATTACATACACGTAACAGACCTTGCAGATGCACATATAAGGGCCCTTGAATATCTTAAAAATGGCGGTGCCAGTGAATTCTTCAACCTTGGTAATGGAAACGGCTTTTCAGTCAGGGAGGTTATAGATGTGAGCCGTGAAGTTACAGGCAAACCAATCAAAGCAGTTGAAGATGAAAGGAGACCTGGAGATCCACCAGTTCTTGTGGGAAGTTCAAAGAAAGCACAGGAAATATTAGGCTGGAAACCAGAGTATGCAAATATCCGTAAGATCGTTGAGACTGCATGGAAATGGCATCAAAAAATAGAGTAAATTAATTATTTCCAAATTCTTTTTAATCTTCTAAAAAATCTCTTTATTATAAATATTACTTTTATTAATAAATATTGTGTCTAAATCTGAGCACAATTCTTTTTTTTATGAATAGGTTTTTTATGAAATTAGTTGAAATGAAATAGTTGAAAATAAGGGTAATCTAAAAAAATAAGGAATAATTGAAGGAGATCTGATGATCTCACTCTTTGATGATCTCTTTGAGGTACTTCATCATGTCATCCCGCACCTCTTCATTTTCAAGGGCCATTTCAATGGAACTTTTAAGCCATTCCACTGTGTTTCCAATGTCGTAAATCTTTCCATCAAAAACATGACCATAAACTGTTTCAAGGGATTTCATTGCATCTGTAAGCTGTATTTCTCCACCAACTCCCGGAGAAACATTTTCCAGATGGTCGAAGATTTCCGGGGTGAGGATGTACCTGCCTGTGATTCCAAGATTTGATGGGGCCTCTGAGAGTTTTGGTTTCTCAACAAGCTCATCTATCTTGTAAAGGGAATCGTTCACTTTATCCCCCTTTATTATACCGTATCTCTCAATTTTTTCCTCCGGAAGTCTCTCTATTGCAATTGTCGATGACTCATACTTCTCAAATATGTCCATAAGCTGTTTCGTGCACGGAACATTGGAATGGGTTATTGTATCTCCAAGGAGAACTGCGAATGGGTCTCCGTCTATATGTTTCTCTGCACATAGTATTGCATCTCCAAGACCCTTCTGTTTTTTCTGACGAACATAATAAATATCTGCCATTTCAGAAATTGCCTCAATTTCCACAAGGTTATCAATTTTTCCACAGTTTTTAAGGAAATATTCCAGCTCAAAAGACCTGTCGAAATGGTCTTCTATTGATCGTTTTCCTTTACCTGTTATTATGAGAATATCATCAATTCCTGAGGCAACTGCCTCTTCAACAACGTACTGTATAGTTGGTTTGTTAAAAACTGGCAGCATTTCTTTTGGTTGTGCCTTTGTTGCTGGTAAAAATCTTGTTCCGAGTCCAGCTGCTGGTATTATAGCTTTCATTTTTGTCACCTAAAATTAATGGATCACTGAATCATTCCATGACTCCAATGACCTCTGATTTTATAATCTCCCATGATAATTATTTTGTGCAATGAAAGGAAGTAACTTCATGGCCCTGTCATTATTTTCTAGTTTTCAACGTATTATTAAATGGATATTTTTTCATTCCCTAAATGGTTTGTTTTAACGCTTTATAATGATTTTGAATTCTTGAGAGAATTTTTTTGACCATTTGCTTTAGCCTTTCACCCATTTAAATTCCTTAAAATAAAGCACGATCATTCCATGATCTTCTTCATATACTCCAGTCCTTCGACCGTGCCCATCATCTTCATTCCAGTGTCTCTTTCAATCTTATTAATATCTAAGGAGGAATCTTTAGGTCTTTTAGCTTTCTGAACAAAATTCGTGCTTTCAATCGAGTTTATAAGGTTTGGATCCAGTTCAAATACATCTGCAATGTTCACTGCAAAGTCGAACCTGTTTACACGTTCACCACCTGCAGTGTGATATATTCCTGTTTTATCCAGCTCAAAAAGCTTTAAAATGGCTTCTGCAGCATTGTCTGCAAGTGTTGGAGAGTTGTACTGATCCGTTACTATGTTTATGTTCCTTCCATTTTTGAGTTCATCTATAACCCATGTTACGAAGTTCATTCGATGGTGCCAGCCGTAGAGAACACTTACACGTGCCACGGCATAGTTGACATCGTATTTTTGAATCACCTCTTCACCTTTGAGCTTGGTGAGGGCGTAGTGGCCAAGAGGACTTGTTTCATCTTCCTCACGGTACATTCCCCTTTCACCGTCAAAAACAAAGTCGGTTGAAACGTAAATGAGTTTACTTCCTGTTTTTTCACATGCCCTTGCTATGTTTTCGGTTCCAGTCACGTTGAGTTTCCAGGCCTCGTCTGGATGGTCCTCGCAGTAGTCAACGTTGGTCATTGCTGCAGAGTGCACAACGAGATCCGGATTCAATGCACTTATCTTTTCTAGAACATCTTTTTCATCAGTTATATTGAATGAAATTGAATTTGGAACGGGATTTTTGTGGTGGGTCACTGTTATATCGTACCTGTCTCCTGCAAGGTACTCAAACTTGGAACCTAAAAGTCCGCTTCCGCCGGTTATAAAAAGGTTTTTCATGGTAATGGTTAATAGGAATGGAATATATAAAAGTTTTGAGAATACGCAAAAGGTGTTTTTATGATAGATGGCGTTAAAACAAAAAATCTTAAGGTAGTTCCAGATGAGAGGGGCTGGCTTATGGAAATACTTAGAAATGATGATGATATATTCGAAAATTTCGGCCAGGTCTACATGACAACCGCATATCCCGGAGTTGTTAAGGGCTGGCACCTTCACAAAAAACAGACTGACAACTTCACATGCATACACGGTATGATGAAGGTCGCACTCTACGATTCAAGGAAAGATTCACCTACCTATGGTGAGATCAATGAATTTTTCGTTGGAGAAAAAAATCCAATGCTTATAAGTGTTCCAACCTACGTCTATCATGGATTTAAAGCTGTTGGAACAGAAACCGCCTACTTCGTAAGCGTTCCAACCCATGCCTACAACTACGATGAACCTGATGAGTTCAGGCTACCTCCAGACACTGATGAAATACCCTACGACTGGATATTAGAGGGTAAAAAACACGGCTAATAAACTTATAAACTCTCTTTTATTTTTTTGTAAGAGTAGTGTTAAAATTGTAAAAAGAGGGTTAAAATCTTTAACGATTAAAATCTTATTTTAATACATTGTAAAAGATTAATACATTGTAAAAGTATTGTAAATTTTTATAAAGATTTATAAAAAAGTTGTTTTAAAAACTGTAAAATAATGATATAAACAGGTGATATTAAATGAAAATGCTCGTAACAGGCGGTGCAGGCTTTATAGGCTGTAACTTCGTCCATCATATCCTTGAAACCTACGACCATGAAATGGTGGTCCTTGATAAGTTAACCTACGCTGCCAATCCAGAATACCTGAAGGATGTTCAAGATAAAATTGAATTTGTTAAAGGAGATATAAAAGATTCAGAAGCTGTTAAAGAAGCCATGAAAGACTGTGACATGGTTGTGAACTTCGCTGCAGAAACCCATGTGGACCGTTCAATAGAGGATCCTGGGGTTTTCGTTAAAACAGATGTTATAGGAACCTACAACCTCCTTGAATATGTTAGAAAGTACGATGTGGACCGCTACCTTCAGATATCAACAGATGAAGTTTATGGAAGCATTGAAAATGGTTCATTCACAGAAGAAAGCTGCATAGATCCTTCAAGTCCATACTCCGCAAGTAAAGCAGGTGGCGATGTTCTTGTAAGTGCATACTACAAAACCTACGGTACACCCATAATAATAACAAGAAGCAGCAACAACTTCGGACCCTACCAGTACCCAGAAAAGCTCATACCACTCTTCATAACCAATGCAATGCAGGACAAGGAACTTCCAGTCTACGGAGACGGACAGAACATACGCGACTGGATATATGCACCTGATAACTGCAGGGGAATATACACAGCCCTTACAAAGGGTAAACTCGGAGAAGTTTACAACATTGGTGGTGGAAACGAGAAAACCAACCTGGAAATCACCCACATGATACTTGACATCCTTGGAAAACCTGAAAGCCTCATAAAATTCGTTGATGACAGGTTAGGTCATGACAGGCGTTACTCCCTTGATTCTGCCAAGATCAAGAAGCTTGGATGGAAGCCAGAGTGGACCTTTGAAGATGCAATCAGGGAAACTGTTGAATGGTACAAAGAGAACCTTTCAATGGTTATGCAAGGATAAAATTATCATAAAGCACCAATAGAGTAAGCCGGAGTTCATAATATAAGACCTGGCTTATTTTACTTCTTTTTAAGTTTCTTTTTTTATTAATTTTTATTAGAATTAAATTATTCATTATCATTCCAAAATCAATGAACTAAAAGGAAAATTCTTATTTTTAAGAGAGAAAAATCTAGGATCTCAAAGATTATTTTGATTCAAAAGGGGATTTTTTCGCGTTTTTCTTTTTGGTTCATTATATTTTCGCGTATTTTCTGTTTTTTTCCGATAAATTTATATATTGTTTTATTTAATTAGTTGTATTATCGTATTATTTGTGGTATTGTTTTTGTTGATTTGTATTAATTTGTTTGTGGAAGGTTATTTTAATGATAAATGGGAAGTTCAATGTTGTTTTAGTGTTGATATTGGTTTTAGCGATTTTAACTCCGAATTTGGTTTATGCAGGTAATTTAACAGGGCCATGGAGTGGAAGTGTTAGTGGTGGTGGTCGTAGTGCTGTTGTAACGTCTCAGGCGGGTAATGTTACGGTTACGGGTGTTGTTACGACTTCCGGTAATGCTCGGTGGGGTGTTGCAGATTCCAGTGTGCCGGGTTCTGCTCCATTTTCTAATGGTAAGTTGAATACCAATAACTTCTGGAGTAATCCCAGTGCTCATGGGCACACGTCTCTGCAAAGCAGTTACTGGTGGGATATTAGTCCGGATTCTGTGGGTACAAATATAGATCGTTCAGGGGATGATAAAGGAACCGGGTACATAACTTTTTACTTCAGCAAGCCTGTTGTGAATCCTGTACTGGATTTGGATCGTATGGGTGGTGATGGTCGTGTTTCAAACAAGGCAACCACTAACTCTGCAATCTTAACACTCTTAAACTCAGATCTGAGCCTTACTAAACTTTCGGGTAACAGTCAGTTTCAGGTTACCAGTAAAACTATAGAGAGAACACCTAATCAGAAGTTCTCCCAGTTTAATCAGGAAGCTTCATGGGCAGCCAACAGTGCAGGTGCAGGAAGCGTAATGATCAAAGGAATAATCAGCAGTGTGAGTTTTAAGTGGACAGGAACCGGCATAGAAGGAATGGGACAAGACGGAATAGAACTAGTATGGGACCTCACAGAATACGTGGACAACACATCCCCAGTTGTAACATCCTCCCTGAACCGTAATATGGTACGTTCTGGTGATAATCTTACTGTGAATGCCCAGTCCAGTTCGGATACGTCGTATATTGTTGCTAATGTTATGGGAAACCTGTACAGTATGAACAAAGGTTCAGGTAACAACTGGAACCTGAACTTCACAGTTCCAGATGCAGCAGACGGCGTTTACAATGTTTTGTTGAGTGCTTTTGATGGTATGGGTAATATGGGCACTTCAATAATGAACTTCACTGTGGATAACACAGCACCAACTATAAATGCGACTTGTAATCCGGTTTTAACAAGGACTGGAAATAGTGTTCTGGTGAATGCCACTGCAGATGATGACACAGCGAGTATGACCCTGGAAGTACTGGGAACCATCTACAACATGATAAAAGATCCAAATAACAACTGGATATTCAACTACACAGTACCAAAACTTACAGATGGCACCTACGACATCATATTAACTGCAACGGATGCACTGGGAAATACCGGCAACACTTCCCTCAATTTTACAGTGGACAACACACCACCCACACCAATAGGAGAATTAAATCAAACCACCACCCGAACAGGGGATAACCTAACATTGAATGTGAGTGCAGATAACGACACAGATACATTAACAGCAACCATCCTCGGAGATGCTTACAACCTCACAAAAGGTACTGGTGGATTTTGGACACTCAATTATACGGTACCACGGGTTGCAGACGGACTCTACACCATACTCCTGACTGGAACTGATGTACTGGGAAATATGGGTAACACATCCCTTAATTTTACGGTGGACAACACCGCACCAAGTATCAAAGGCTCTGTGCTTCCGGGCCTTACCAAAACCGGTAACTCCGTACTTGTTAAGGCGGTTTCAGATCCTGATACGGTTCGTATGACTGCAACAATACTCGGAACAACTTATGCTATGATCCAGGGTCCTGACGGTATCTGGACACTTCAGTACACAGTACCACAGGTTATGGATGGCTTTTTACAGGTATTTTTGGATGCTTGGGATGATGCTGGTAATCATGGATTTAATACAACGAATATGAGTGTGGATAATGCGCTTCCTGGTGTGAATTGTACTGTTTTGCCGGGTCGTATTAAAAATGGTGGTAATGTCATGTTGAGGGTTTGTGCAGATCCTGATGTGGTTAATGTCACAGCATTCATCGCTGGAAACCATTACAACCTAACACAAAACAGTGACGGCACATGGACTCTAAACTATCCCATTCAAGGACTTGCAGATGGATTTCAAACCGTACTTCTTACTGCTACCAACGGCCTGGGTAGTCAAGGAACAGCTTATACTGGTTTTACTGTGGATAATACTGCGCCGGCTTTGAAGGTTGAGGTGTTACCGTTTACTGTTAGGGAGGGTGGTAAGCTTTTTGTGAGGGTTTATTCTGATGTTGATGCTGTGGTAGTTACTGCTGAGATTCTCGGCAAAACTTACAACCTGATTAAATGTTCCAACAGCATCTGGACACTCACCTGCACTGTTCCCGGACTTAAAGACGGTAATTACAATGTCATGTTGAGGGGTTGGGATGATCTCAACAACACCAACAACACAACAGTCACATTCAAGGTACAAAATCCAGTAACACCCATTAATCATGGTTCACTTGGAGGTGCTACTGGTTCATCCACATCAACTGTGCATTCTGCTTCACAGGGTTACAGTAACGGTGTTCATAGTGTGCAGGGTGGTTCTTCTGGTTCTGCCGTGGCTGGTAAGGTGGTTTCTCCTATTGCTCCTGTTGGTGGGGGTTTGTCTGCGTCTTCATCGTCTTCTGGTTTTTTGGATGGGTTTTTGAGTTATGCAAGTAATTCTTTGGATTGTAATGTGCAGGGTTCTATTTATGGCAGTTATGCTAAGTTTATAGAGAATCCTTTTAGTCCGCTTTTTTATCAGTTTTACATACAAGATAAGTTGATGCAAGCCGCTCAGAAGGCCCGGAGTACTGGGAACTTTTGGGATTTCTGGAATTATAATTTTTATCATATTTACGGTTACAGTAATTTGGATCATGTGTGGGGTGGGGAGAATATTAAGTGGCTGCTTTATTGGGGATTTGGTGTTGAACAGAATGGTGATATGTCCGTTGGAAACTTCCTCCTGAACATAATTGCAATAATACCCATCGGAAGAGCAGGAACAATACTGGGAAAGGCATTATCAGGACTACTAAGTAAAACAGGAATAAAAATAGGCTTTAATTTTGGGAAAAACTTTTTGCGAGCAAGAAAGTTTTTTGATAATTTAGCTAAGAAGTTTGGTTTTTTTGATTTGAAAAGATGGAAGGAGTTTGTTTCTGTGGTGGGTGATGTTCTTTTTCCTAATCCTGTGGGTTGGTTTGTGGATGCTTCTAAGGCTTTGGGTAAGTTGGTTGGTAGTGAAAGGTTGGTTGCTATTGCAACGGCTTTTGGTAATTTTGAGTTTAGGAGGGGTTTAGGAGATTTAGGTAATCTCCTGGTTAATCCAGATCCACTTAAGAAAATATGGGAGAATTACGGTGAGCTCGGTGCTTTTTTAAATAGAAATCTGAATTATTTAATAGATTCATCTAAAAGTTTAATAGATTCCTCTAAAAAAGTTATTAATAAAGCTGTAAATACTGCTAAAACCGGTTTTAATAAGGTCGTGACTAAAATCACCAATACTGTTAAGCAGGTACTGCCAAAAGTCGTGACTAAAGTTAAAACAACCATGAAAAAAGTAGTTAATAAAGTTAAAAAAACGGTTAAGAAACTAGTTAATAAAGTTAAAAAAGTTGTAAAAACAGTTAAAAGAGTAATTAAGAAGGTAGTTCATAAGGTTAAGAAAGTTGTGAAGAAAGCTGTTAAAGTTGTTAAAAAAGCAGTTGCTAAAGTCAAAACTACCGTTAAAAAAGTAGTGACTTCAACTGTAAACTGGATCAAAAGTAAATGGCCATGGTAATGGAAGTGAAAAATATGAGTTTTTTTAGTGCAGAGCCGACTGTTGATGTTGCGGGTAAAGTTTTAGATGAGTTTGGTGGTGTTGAGGGGTTAAAGGAAGTGATTGAGGGTATACTTGCTTTAGAAGATTCTGAAGTCTATGAAAAGCTTGTTCATGTGCGTTTTGATGGTCTTATGGGTTCTGATGTTGAAATAGATAGAAGTGAAGATGAATTTTCATCATTAGAGAAATTTGCAATAGAAAATCTTAGTAAATTTCCTTTAAGTATTCCTTTAGCACCATTAATTGGAATAAAAGAATTTTTAGTGATTTATAGTTTTATTGCAGGTATTTATCATGTTAATTTGGGAAGAAAATTAAATTTAGAAGACAGAAATAAAATATTCCATAGCTCCATGGCCACAAGAATAGTATCACTCTTAGAAGATTTTGATTCTGACATTGACACTCCCAATCCTAGTGCTGAATTCTTCAAACGTTTAGGTAAGATTAAATGGCAAAATAAACAGGTGAAACGCCTTTATAATCATATTCATGAAATTAATTTTATGTTGATACATAACAAGTGGAAAGGAACAGAAAGGGTGTCAACAACTTTTTTAGTTACTGAAGAAGCTTTTATTTTGCTTTTATCTGGTTGTAGTGCAGTTATCTGCGGTAGGGATAAAATTAACACTTTCGATGTTATAAAAGCCAATAAAACTTATCTAAAACTTATAAACACAGATATTAGTCGTTTGATGTGATAGTTTTTCTATGGTTGGGTTTATAGGTAATTGTTAAGTGGTAAAAAGATGGGAATTATAGATGCAACAAGGTCTATTGATAGTTTAAAGAAGAGATTACTCAATGAATTTGATCATGTTGATGGTTTGGATGGTGTATTGGATGATATTTTGGGGTTGACGGATTCGGATGTGTATTGGGAGTATTTTAAGGCTTTTAAGATGGAGGATGGTGTTAGTGGGGAGGATTTTAAGTATAGTGATGCGGAGAAGAGTAATATTCGTGTTGTGAATCTTGCACGTGAGAATTTAAGTAGTCCTGTGCTTTATTTTCCACCAGTTACAGATTTAGTAGAATTTTTAACTTTTTATGTGATGTATCGTGTTTTTGAAGATATTTACTATGTTTACAAAGGTAGTTCTCTTGTTCATGAGGATTTTATTAAACTGTTGTATAATGGTTTGGATGAACGTGTTATGAGGGGATTAGACCAGTTTGACACACTTACTAACCCCCAAGAGGTTACCGCTGAATACTTCCTCAAACTTAAGAAAATGAACTGGAAAAATAAAAACGTGAAAAAGTTGCATGGGAAATTAAATCAGTTTCGTGATAGTAATTTTATTGAAACACGGAAAATAACAACTAGTAAATTTTCTGTCACTGAATCTGCTTTTATCCTTTTCCTTGCGGCTTGTTGTGCTGTGAACGATGATCGGTTGAAGATAGTGGAATCTGATCTTTTAATGGCTTATAAAACTTATTTCAAACTTATAAACACAGATATTACTAAGTTGATGTGATGGTTTATGGGGTTTAGGAATTTTTTTGCAGCAGTAGCTGCAGTGGCAGTTTTCATTAGTACAGGCACAGTGATTGCTTTGGCTGTGAGTTATATCGGTCAATCCCCGGGAAATCCAATTATAAGGATTGGAGGATTGTTTATATGTTTTGTACTAGCTTCGATGGTTTACAACCTTATAAAAGTTGATGCAATTGAAGATCAAAGTCAAAAAAAGGAAAAACCAGTCGTAACTGGTAAAGACATCTCCAGAAAACTTGAAGAAAAACGTGACATAGGGAAGAAATGACCTTTTTATGTGATAATCGCTCGTTAAACAACTTTTTAGTTTTATTAAGTCATTATCTATAGTTGAAATAGTTAGCAAATGCATGGAATTGGATTAAATTTACTAAAGAGGGGAAGATAATGGTTTCACAGAGGGATATGTTTAATTTGAGTGGGGATGAGATTGCTGAGAAGGAAATAGTTAAACTGGTTGATGTATTTGATGTTGAGGGTTTGGAGGATATGGCTGAAGGTTTGAGAGGCTTGGGTAGTGGCGTTCATAAGACGTTCTATGAGGCTTATCTGTTAGGAAGGAATCTTTTTGAGGATGCTGCTGAGTTGTCTGTAGATGAGAAACGTGATGATGATCTTTTAACGTTGGCTTATCAGAATTTAAGTTCTAAACATTTTTTTCTCGCTAAAAAAGGATTTAATTACTTTTACACATTTTTCTGAAATATTTGAATTCATCTTTCCTATTTATTATGTTTATTTAGGCAGAAAATTGGGACACAATGATGTAAAAAGGATTTATGATACTAAAATTTATGAACGTTTAATATTTTTCTTGGATAATTTTGATACAAATAGCCCTGAAGTCATGACTCCTACTGCAGAATATTTCCAAAAACTCAAAAAAGTCCAGTGGGCTGATAAAGAGACTCAAAAGTTATTTAAACTAACTGACGAGATACGTTTGTATGGTACTGGAGGTAGACATGCATCTAATCTTAAATTAATTGATTTTCAAGTTCGAGAGAGCATGTTCCTTTTATCCCTTGCAGGCTGCAATGCCATTAATAACAAAAGAGATAAAATAACCCTAGAAGATATTGTAAAAACACATAAAACATATTTCAAATTATTAAAAACTAATTTACCAGCCTTAGTTGATAATTTAAGTGATATACAATGATATGGACTGTTGTTATGGTTTCACAGAGAGATATGTTCAAATTGAATGATCAACAAATGTTAAAGAAGTATTCTGGGCTTCTGCTGGATGAATTTGACGTTGAGGGTTTGGAAGATGTTATTAATGGTTTGAAGAGTTTGAAAAGTGAAAGTTTTCATGAAAGATTGTTTGAGGATTATTTGTTAGGTTCGAATATTTTTGAGGGTGGTGCTGAGTTAACTGTGGATGAGAAACGTGATAACGATCTTCTGGTTTTAGGATATCAAAATTTAAGTTACAAACGCCTATTCTCCATTAAACGGGATTTGATAAGTTTTACTGAGTTTAGTGAGATTTCTGATCTCTTATTACCATTGTATCATATGTGTCTTGGGCGTAAACTTACTCATGGTGATGTTAAGGCTTTTTATGATGCTCGTATTGATGAAAGACTGGTTTTCTTGTTGGATAAATTTGACGAACCTCTAAATGTTCCAGAGCCAACTCCTGAGTTTTTTAAGAAACTTAAAAAGCTACAATGGCAGGATAAAAAAACAAAAAAATTCCATGAAAATTTAAAAGAATTGCTGGTGTATGCAACTAGTGGAAAGCACGTGGATTTAAAATTGGTAAATTTTCAGGTTAGAGAATTCAATTTCACACTTTCCCTTATGGCATGTAGTGCAGTGGTTGATAGTCGTGATAGGATTAACTTGGATGATGTTATCCGGGCTTATAGGACGTATTTGAAGTTGTTGAAAACTGATTTACCTGCTTTGGTTGAGAAGTTAGGGGTTTAAGTTTTAATTGTAGAAAAAAAATTAGAGGTTGGGGAGGGTTTTGTTTTGATGGTGGATGATGTTGAGGGTGTTGTGCTGGCTTCTGTTTCTCGCAGGGCAGGTGCTTTTGTGTTGGATGTTCTTTTGTTGTTGATGTTTTTCGGATTTTTGTTCTTCATAGGTTTAGGGGCATCTGACCTGTTTGTAGGTATTGTTTTCCTGATAATCAGTACCCTGGTTATGTTGGTTTATTTTTCTTACTTTGAAGGACCTTCAGGTGGTAGTACTCCCGGTAAATATTATTTATCTTTGATGGTGGTGGATGAAAAGACCTTAAAACCTCCAAGTAAGATGCAGAGTGTCACAAGGAATCTTTTAAGGTTCGCTGATCTCCTACCCTACTTCGTACCAGGTCTTCTAGGCCTAATTGTTATGCTGTGTTCCGATAAAAATCAAAGACTCGGAGACAAAACAGCAAAAACCATAGTCATCCAAAAAAAAGCCTAATAAAATTTTAATATTAATAAATTTGGATTTGGTATTGCTTCATTTTTTTTGGGGGGTTGGTGAGGATCAAAATTTACAGGTTGTGGTTAGGAATGTTCCAGTTATAAAGCAGGGTTTAAATTTTGTAGGTAAAATTGGAAGAAAATTAGGGTTATGGTAAAAATGGGAATACTCAGTTTATTTAAAAATAAAAAAGAGAATTGTAATGAGCTTATGAAAAGTAGGAAGTATGAAGAAGTAATTCGTTGTTGTGATGAAATATTAAAGAAGGAACCAGAAAATTCAATCGCATGGTACAACAAGGGTTGGGCACTCACTAAACTTGAAAAATTCGAAGAAGCACTACAATGCTATGAAAAAGCATTGGGACTAAACCCCGAATATGAAGATGCATGGGTTAATAAGGGCAGGGTTCTTGAGGAATTGGGAAGGTTTAATGAATCGTTGAATTGTTATAATACTGCTTTGAATTTAGATTCCAAAGATGAATATTTATGGATTAATAGGGGTAGGGTTCTTGAGGAGTTGGGAAGGTTTAATGAAGCAATTGAGTGTTATAATAAGGTTTTAGAGTTAAATTCTAGTTTAGAAATGGCTTTTTATTATAAAGGAGATGTTTTTAGTTCTCTTGAGAGATATTATGGCGCATTGGACTGTTATAATAAGGTTTTAGAGTTAAATCCTGAAGCATACTACGCTTGGACTCGCAAGGCAGATACTCTTATTAAACTTGAAATGTATGACGAAGCAATGAAATGTTACAAGGAATCTTTGAAATTAAATCCTAATTTTGAATATACATTTTATGGAATGGCTAATTTATTTAAAAAGCTTGGAAAGTTTGAAGAAGCTTTTGTATGTTATAATAAGACTTTAGAAATAGATTCTGAAGATGAAAATGCATGGTATGAGAAGGGAATAGTTTTAGAAAAACTTGAAAGATACTCTGAAGCATTAGAATGTTATGATAAAGTTTTGGAGTTGAATTCTGAATTTGAAGATGCAATCAAAGCCAAAAAAACATAAACTGTCAAAAAAGTAGTTAAAAAGGTTAAAAAATGATTTTAAAATCTTTGATTTAATTTTTTAGAAATGTTTATCAGTTTTAACATTATGATTTCAAAAATAAGGCTCTAAAATCTTCAAAAACTCATTTTTACTTATATGATATATTTTTAATGTTTTATGATGGCTTTTATGTCCGGATACAATTTCAACCGGGTTCTGGGTGAGTTTGGAAAATTCCTTTGTTATTTCCTTGTTGGCCTTTCCCTTCTGTGGAACTGCTTTTATCCTGATTTCAATGGCTTCACGCCAGGTATTGTAGCCTGAAATCTCAAACTTGTTTGATTTTGTGGAAACCTCTACGTCCACCAGTATTCCACCTTCAGATTCCTTCACTGCCTTCATAGTATCAGTTTATTTTTTTTATTATTTGAGGGTTTATAATTTTAATTTCTTTTAATTTCTTCCTATTTTTAGGACACATAGGTATTAAATTCCTGTTTCAGCACCTCCATGAAGGAAAAGATTTAAATACTGAAAGAGAAAGATGTTGGTATGCTCTAATGTGAGTGAAACTAAATTATTTGATCACGCAGGGGTGGTCGAGCGGTCAAAGGCGCTAGGTTGAGGGCCTAGTGGGGTAGTCCCTTCGCGGGTTCGATTCCCGTCCCCTGCACTTAACAATTAACTTCTATTTTTAACATTTCCGAGAATCAGATTTAACATAGATCTCATTTGATGAAAAATTTCTAACGATTTATGGTTGCTTGAGATCAGAAAATCAATACCCTTCTAAAAACAATTCTTCAAAGTTTTAAAGGTTTAAAATGTTTACAAATAAATTTTTGAAACATTTAACAAAAAACGAAACAATTAAAAAAAATATTAGAATAATATATTAAAAATAAGGTAGATTGAACCTTATAAATTCAATTTTATACATTTAATCCCTTTGAATTTTATAATTCACTCCTTCTTGAAAATGGTGAAGGATTGAGAGGATAAAAAGTCAAATTTCTCCAAAACAAGGTATCCACCCTTTTCCATGACATTCAATATATCCTCTTCAGGGGTGTAGTGACCAAAAAGGTTCACAAAGTTGATTTTTTTAGTTTTTTTGTAGTCTATAATAACAATTCTTCCATCAGGAGCTAAAAATTGTTTTAAATGGTTGAAGTAACCTAAAGGTTCGGGTATGTGATGGAATACGTTCCTCAAGAAAATGAGGTTCAGATCATTTTCAAGCTCAAGACTGTTCTCTTCTGCCAAAACAGTTTCTATATTCTTCACACCCTTAATTCGAGTTTCAGATTTCACATAATCAAGATATTCTGGTTCCATATCCACTGCGTAGACCAATCCGTTTTCTCCCACATCATCTGAAAACTTAAAGGTGAAATAGCCCCCACCACAACCAATATCTGCGATTTTATCGTTTTCACGTATTTTAAGAGATTTTATAATTTCAGTTGATTTGAATTCAGGCAGGGCTGCCTTTTCATTGAGTTTTTTAATTTTTTTTAACTTAGAACTTTTAGAACTTCCAAACATTAGGATACATCTTCCATTTTTTTCAAGTTAAGAACATCGTTTAATCAATCAACATTTATCACAACTTTCAGGGGTTTACCCTCACTTAAATCATCTATTAAACCTTTTTTAAGGTCACATGATGCTCTATCCGCATTTATCATAAGGGTTCTGCTGCACTTGAACTCACTTTTTCTGCAGACCATATCCGTTGGATGGTCCAGGGTCAGTTCTGGATGTCCATAACCCTTTATTTCATCCCGAGCATTTTCTGTCTCAAGAATCACTTTGATAATGGCTTTTTCATTCTGTATGGCATTTTTCAGTTCCTCTGGAAAATCTTTCATGGAAACTCCAGATGAAACTCCTATTATGCAGTCGGCTTTGATGCCTATTTCTGGATCCATTGTAACTTCAAGTGTTGTTTTATGACGTGATGTGACGTTGGGATGTCCCTTTGCAAAGAAGCTGTAGTTCATGGTACTCACTTTTCATACGGATTATTTTTTTTGAGATTTGCCTGAATCTTTGGTTAAATTTTTTATAATCCTATTTTTTTAGGTTTTTGGTTTAAATAAACTCTAATTTCAGTTAGAGTGTTCATTAAAATATTATTATGAATTATTATACCCCTAAATTTTAGATTTTAATATAATCAATAAATTTTAATTATGAAAATTAAAAATGATTTTTGTAAAAAAAATGATTTTTATAAAAGTTCATAATCCACTTGATATAAAACTAACTCAATTATGAGTAGGATTAATCACTGAATTAACGAAATATGAAAAAATAATTTAAGGAAGTTTAATATGCCAAAAAACCGATTGAAAGGCACTTACTGTTTAATAATTCAATTAAAGTCTCAACAAAATATTAAAATTGGACGTTTAGGTGAAATAGATTTTAAAAGGGGTTACTACGTTTATGTTGGTTCTGCACTGAATTCACTTAAAAGCCGGCTTGAAAGACACCTTAAAGATGATAAAAAACTTTTCTGGCATGTTGATTATCTTCTAAACAATCCTGATGCAAATGTGGAGGATGTTGTCTTTGCTGTGAGTGATGAGAAATGGGAATGTTCCCTGGCAGCCCACATATCAAAAGAAGGGTCTGAAATCCATGCTTTCGGGTGTTCAGATTGTAAATGTCCATCTCATCTATTCTACTTCCAGGATCTGGAAGGATCAAAAAGGATTTGTTTGGAATCCTTTGAAAAACTGGGGCTTAAACCATTGGATCTAAGTGATCTGGAAAGACTTTGAATCATAAGATTTAAATCATCAACTTCAAATCCAGTTCTCATATTTTTTTTAGTCTTATTTTAAGTTTTATGAATTTTTTTTTAAAGTCCTATTTTTAGGTTTTATGAATAATTTCGTGAAAAACATAGTTTGGTGGGTATGCTCCACCATAGGCCTCAAGTAAAAATCGATCCCTTCAATTAAACTAATGAGTACATAAAAATAAATTAGAATTTATCCATGTACTCATCATCATATTAGGGCTTCTATTAATTTAATGAAAGTAATTTTTTTCAAATTATTTATCCTTGAAAGTGGAGGGATGTGGATTAAAAGAAGGTTCACTGGAACTTCCTGAAAAATTCCTCGAACTCATCCACACCCATGGGTTTGGGAACAACAAATTCCTGATTTTTGTATATCTTCTCTGAAAGTTCCATGTATTTGGCTGATTGTTCTGAATCTGGAAACTTTTCAACAACTGTTTTAGCATCATATTCACTCTGCTGTACTAGTTCGCTTCGGGGTATGACCTCTATGACCCGGGTTCCGATTCTATGGGCGAATTCTTCAACGATTTCAACTTCATGGTTGGTGCCTCTGCAGTTGCAGATTATACCTCCAAGACGACCTTTGAGTTTCTGAATACCTTGAGAGATGTTGTTTGCAGCGTAGAGTGCCATGTACTCTCCAGAGGTGACTATGTAAACTTCGTCTGCGAATTCCTCCCGGAGGGGTACTGCAAATCCTCCGCAGACCACATCTCCAAGTACGTCGTAGATCATAACATCAGGATCTGGCTTGAAGACTTCAAGTTTCTCAAGGAGATTCATTGCAACTATGACTCCACGGCCTGCACATCCCACTCCAGGTTTTGGACCTCCACTCTCAACACATTTCACTTCCCCATAACCTTCAAATAGAATATCGTCCTTTTTGACATCCTTTTTTTCCTTCACAACGTCAAGTATGGTTGGTATTCTTCGTCCCACAAGGGTTCTGGTTGTGTCTGCCTTGGGGTCGCAGCCTATCACCAGGACGTTTTTATTCTGGGAGTAGGCTGCTGCGATGTTTGAGACCACTGTGGATTTTCCAATCCCTCCCTTACCATATATGGCTATTTTTTTGGTTTTTGGGACCTCAGTCATTACCCTTCACCATGGCCCCTATTATGTCGCCCCTTGTGACTATTCCAATGAGTTTGTGGTTCTCATCAACCACTGGAAGTCTTTTGATGTGGTGGGAGTCCATGAGCTCTGCTGCATCAGCTATCTGAGCATCCTTTGAGATTGTAACAACCTTTTTTGTCATTATATCCCCAATTAAAACTGAGCTTGCCCTCTCCATGTCCTCTGCAAGTTCATCCATTTCATGTTTCATCTTCACAGGGAGTTCTATGAGGTCCAGGGGTGCGGGAAGTATTAGGTTTATCTTAGGGGAGTGGAATTCAAGCATCCTCATTATATCGCCCTCACTTAGTATTCCAATAACGTGGTTCTCCTCGTTAACAACAGGTGCCCCGCTTATCTTGTTGTTTCGAAGGACCTGTGTAACATCCACTATTTTATCGGTTGATTTGAATTTCACGACATTTACTTCCATGGCATCTTCAATCTTCATAACTCATCAACTCCTCCAGAAGTAGCTTCAGCTGTCTGGATCTATCCCATCATTGAATATTTACTTATCTTTTATTATCAAAGTCTTTTAACTATATTTTTAATTATATCCAAGGTTTTAAAATAAAACTTCTTTTATTGTAATTCTTTTATTTAAGTTTTTTATTCCTTTTTTGGTTTTCATACTACTTTCATTTTATGATCATAAATTGGGACCTAAAAGTTTAAATAATGAATAATTAAATTTTATAATAGTTCATAAAATTAACTATTAATTGGGATTGAAAAATTGTGAAAAAACATACAATTAGATAAAAGTAATGTGACGTGATACCTTGAAAGATGAAAATATTGATGAAATACTTGATAACCTTTTAATTTATCTTCCACTCTTCTATCAAAAGGCAATAAAACCGAAAAATCCGGATATAAAACAAAAACATCAGGTTTATTATCAGATACTTGGAATACTCGAACACTTTGATAATTTACCCATATCCCACCTTGGAAAACGCCTCTTCGTATCGAAGCCCAACATGACCTCCCACATTGACAAACTCGTTGCAGACGGAATGGTTGAACGTGTGCCTGATGAAAAGGATCGGAGAATAATCCGTGTGAGAATCACAGACAGAGGATTGGGTTTCATAAAGGAATCCCGTGAGGTCATCAATGAAATCATAAAGTACAACCTTTCGCCCCTCGATGAATCCGAGCTTGATGAACTCAATGGCTGCCTTAGAAAGATAAGAGAATTCATGCATAAAATCGACACAATGGAAGAAATACATCGTAAAACTCCTTAAAACTTACGAATAACTGAATGTTATAATTTTTAATTTATTGGAGGATACTTAATGGAAAATGAAAAATCAAAGGGTTCTAAAGCCCTTAACATCAAGTTATTACTGGGAGGATTAATGATAAGCCTTCTTGTAGGTGCTCTTGACAATTCCATCATGAGCACAGCCATGCCCCAGGTTATTACAAGCCTTGGAGGAATGGCTTATTATGTTTGGCCCTTCACAATTTACCTTTTAACATCAACCATTGCAATAATACTGTCAGGAAAATTATCAGATATATACGGCCGTAAAAAGTTTCTAATAACAGGAATAATTATATTTATAACCACATCTGTTCTCTGCGGTTTCTCCCAGAACATAATGGAACTCACCTTCTTCAGAGGACTCCAGGGAATCGGTGGCGGAATACTCATGACCATTCCATTCATAGTCGTGGCTGAAGTCTTCCCTCCCAGGGAGAGGGGAAAGTACATGGGAATCCTTTCATCGGTATTTGGATTTGCAAATGTCCTCGGCCCTGTGCTCGGAGGATTCATAACAGATTTCATGGGCTGGGAATGGGTCTTCTACGTGAACATTCCCGTGGGTATTGCAGCCATATACATGCTAAGATCCTACTTCCCAAACCTTGAACTGGTTGTAAAGGAAGGTTCAATAGATTACGCAGGAATCGTGACCCTAACAGCAGCTTTAAGCGGACTTTTCCTGGGTTTAACCTTTGTAAGGGACACTGCAGTTTCATCAGGACTCGCTGCCACCCTTTTCATATTTGCAGCAGTAATGATTGTGTTGTTCATTTACGCTGAAAAGAAGGCCCGCGAACCAATTCTACCAATGAAACTCTTTAAAAACTCAATATTCAATGTTTCATCCATTGCAATGTTTCTTTCAAGTGCTGTGATGTTCTGCGGAATCATCTACATACCCCTATTCATTCAGGGGGTGCAGGGAATGAGTGCTTCAACCTCAGGGCTCCTCATAATCCCAATGCTTGTGAGTCTCACAGTTGCATCCATCGCAACAGGGCAAGTCATCTCAAGGACTGGAACATACAAAAAACTGGGAGTTCTGGCATTTGTACTTCTCACCATTGGTATCTGGCTCCTTTCAACCATGAACACCAGCACAGGATACCTTGCCCTTGTAATATACTCAACCATCATGGGTATTGGAACCGGTATGATGTACCCAATATTCAACGTTGCAGTGCAGAACGCAGTCTCATTGAGGGATCTTGGAACTGTTACAGCTTCAATGCAGTTCTTCCGTAACATCGGAGCAACTGTGGCTCTCCCTATATTCGGGGTCATTGTGAACCTCTCTGTGAACATGAACATACAGACTGCCAAGAACGTTCCACCTGAACTTATGAGCCTTGGAATACACAATGTTTTCCTTTCAGGACTTGTGATAAGTGTTGCAGGACTTTTGGTTTGTTTGTTCCTGAAGGAGAAGGTTCTGGCAAGTAGAGGTGGTTTTGAAGGTGATAAAAAGGAGTTGCATGGAAAATAAGATTCTGCAGGAAAAATTCTTCTTTTTTCTTTTATTTTTTAAGGATAAAAATAAAAATTAATGATATTTAATTAATAGAAAATTGATTAAATAAAAAATAGGTGATGAAAGGGTTGAATCTCTTAAAATAGAAACCAGTGCAGTGAAATATAAAACCTAAAAACTTGATTTTTTTGTGAAATAGATTTGAAATGGATAATTAATGAACTGGCACCTAAACACGGAAAAAAAACTTGAGATTATTATTTTTAAGAAATAAAAATACATCAAATAATTAAATTACAATTTATTGAAACATTTAAGCGTTTGAAAACATTTACTCAACTTAAATGTAACTCTTATTTTTTGTTGCAACATCGTTAATAAATTTCCCCTAAATTATCATTACTTTATCTGAAATCCAAATTCGAAGGTTTTAAGGGGACACAGTTCATTAAATAAAAATAACCCATTAAATTACTAAATTCATCGAATCGAGGTGTAACAATGAGGATAACGTTCATAAATCCTCCACAAACAAATTCAAAATACAAATTCATAGGAGTTGTGGCCCCACCCCTTGGAATAAGTTACATGGCAGCTGTTCTGGAAGAAAACAACTTTGACGTGAGCATAATAGATGCTTCAGCCCTTGACATGACCTGGGAATCCCTTGAAAAAGAAATAAAAAGGGTATCCCCAGATATCGTTGCAGTGACAGCCTTGACCCCTACCATAAATCAGGCCATGAAAACTGCGGAAATTGCAAAAAAGGCATGTCCAGATGCTTTGATAGTTCTCGGAGGTTACCATCCAAGCTTCAACTACGAAGAAGTTCTTGAAAAGGATTTTGTTGACATCGTTGTGAGGGGAGAGGGAGAAGTCACCATGCTTGACCTTGTTGAAACCATTGAAAAAGGAGGAGATCTGTCTGAAGTTAGGGGAATAGCCTTTGAGAATAGTGTAACACCTATACGCCCCCTTATTGCAGATCTAGACAGTTTACCATTCCCTGCAAGGCATCTGCTCCCCATGGACCATTACAAACTCTTTAACATGGATGCGAAGATGGCAACAATGATAAGCAGCCGTGGATGTCCAATGCAATGCTCTTTCTGCGCATCTGCAGCACTTCACGGATCTAAAATGCGTTTGAGAAGTCCTAAGAACGTTGTGGATGAGATGGAGCACCTTGTGAAGGATCATGGTGTTGAAACCATAGCCTTCATGGATGACACCTTCACCCTGAAAAGGAGCAGGGTTGAGGAGATCTGTGCTGAGATCAAAAGAAGGAACCTTGATGTTTTCTGGGGATGCACAGCCCGTGTGGACACATTATCCGAGGATGTTATCAGACAGATGAGGGAAGCTGGATGTATCGCCATGTTCATGGGTGTGGAATCAGCTGATCAGCAGGTTCTGGATGAAGTTAACAAGAAAACCAGTGTTGAAAAGATCAGACGTGCCTTCGAGATCTCAAGGAAAGAAAAAATGCGCACCATAGCCTCTGTGGTGCTTGGAATGCCTGGAGACACCAAAGAAAGTATAACAAAAACTGTGAACTTTGTTAAGGAGTTGAAACCTTCCTACGCAATTTTCAGCCTGGCCACCCCCTATCCTGGAACCCTTTTCTACCAACAGACCCTTGAGAAGAATCTGATAAAGGTTCGGGACTGGTCCAAGTACACCCTAATCTCACCCATCATCGAGACAATGGAGTGTTCCCTTGAGGAGCTTAAAAAGATGCAGAACAGAGCATTCCGCAAGTTCTACCTGCGTCCAGGGTACATTCTGCGCCAGGCATGGATGGACGGACCAATGCTCCTTAAAACCATTGCATCGGTTATCAGGGAAGTGATCTAAGGATCATTTCCATTTTATTTCTTTTTTTTTGAAAGATTGAATATGAATTTTTACAAAAAATTAAATTTAAGATTAACTATTTTTAATGTGCCTAAAAAGTCCATAAATTATTATTCAAATCTTATAAAGTTAAATATAAAATAGTAATCATTTAAATATAAAATAAATGGTTTTAATGAATTATTTTTTTAAACTAAATCCTAAAATTTTGTATTTCATGAAATTCATCGAAAAAGAAGTAATAACCCCTGTCCTTGTAATAACTCCGTTCTCCTTTCCACATAAAGTTATGATGGTTAATGTTGACATGAATTAACGGAGGTAACCTAATGGACATACTGGCAATCTGCATCATTGGTGGAGCTTTAGCTATGATCCCTCTCATGCTCCTTGTAAGACACTTAGTTATTGGAGATTAAAGATCCATAAACAAGATTTAAAACCAGCAATTTAGATTGAAGTTGCGAAAGATTATTCTTTAAAGAAAATTTACTCAAAAATGTTAAATCAAAAAATCATGGCTTAAAAAAAAGGGCAAATCAGCCCAACCCTTTTTAATGATAAGAAATTTATATAATTGGATTGAATAAAACTAACACTTTCATTGAAGGTGACCCATATATGAACAGGAAATACACTCCAGTTAAGTACTGTAAATGGTGTGGTGATCCATTCCTGGTTAAATCCCCCAACCAAAGGTACTGTTCACCAGATGTTAAAAATTGCAGTGAGGAAGCTAAGCGTGAAAGCTGGCGTAAAGCAGCACATAAATACCGGGAAAACTACAAGGATGTTCTTAAAATATCCCAGGTTTACAAACTGGGATCTGGTTTTCTGGGCAGCAAACCCCAGAAGGAATTTGATGCTGAGTACAGGGCAATACAGAAGGAAAAACGAAGGCTTAAGTTAAACAGCATAGGGATTGGATTCTGGTTTTGGGTTCAGTACAACTTACCCCTTATGAGAAATCTCATGGAAAAAGGCGAAAATCCTTTAATAACTTTTTACGTTAGCTTCATTGCAGTTGGAGTTTTATTGATAAGTGTGTTTGTTTTCGGAGTTTACTATAAATAATACTTTTCACTATTTTTTTATATAAACTTATGATGGTCAACTACGAAGGGCGGAAGTACATTTCCTAGCCCTTGATCCTTGTCATTTAACTTATAAAATTATAAAAATCTGGTGGAATTTATGGAAATGGTAGTAATCTATGTTTTAGCCATGGTAGTATCATTGATAATTGTAATAAAAATGGCAAATATATTTATAGATAATTTAGTTGCTGTAGGTGAAGCTAAAGGAATATCCCAGACCATTTTAGGGGTTACAGCTTCAGCAGTCGGAACATCTCTGCCAGAGTTTGGTTCAGCCATCATAGCCATATCAAGCGGCACACCGGATATTGGAGTTGGTGTGGTTATTGGATCCAACATCTGGAACATTGCAGGTATTCTGGGCATATCTGCATTTGTTGCAGGCTTTATAAAGGCAGGAAAAGAGGAATTAAAGCGTGACGGCCTCATGACCCTGTTAACCGCCTTGATTCTCATGTTCTTCATGATATTCATGACCCAGTTAAACGCCATAGTCGGGATCATAATGATCATAACCTACTGCATTTACTTCTGGATTCTGATAAAAAAACAAAAAGAACACAACAATGAGGATGAAACAAAAGAAAAAGTCGAAAATAAGGTTAAAAATAAAATTGAACATACAGATCTTAAGAAAAACTACATATTAAGCATTGTTGGTATTATAGGGCTTGCAATTGGCTGTAAAATTATGGTTTGGAGTGGCGTGGAAATTGCAAATGTGTTAAAAGTTCCACAAATGATAGTTGGACTTTTTGCCCTGTCAATTGGAACGAGTGCGCCAGAACTCGTTGTGACCTTAAGTTCTGCAATGAAAAGACTTCACAGCCTTTCAATGGGGACTGTACTTGGAAGTAACGTGTTCAACATACTCATAGGAATAGGTGTTCCATCACTCTTCCTTGCAATTCCAGTAGAACCCCTTTCTGTGACCTTTGATGCACCTGTAATGATTATTGTAACTTCCCTCTTGCTTATAATGGCTGCAAAAAAGAAAAAACTTACGAGATGGGGTGGACTGGTCTTGATGTTAATCTATCTGGTGTATATAACTGTGAGGATATCCCTTTCAGTGTGAAGTTTTTTCAATGGATAGATGTTTTAATTGCAAAAATGAACCAGTGCATGGATAGAATTACGGAACACACACTGGAAGTCTTCTAAAAGAAAAGCGTTGAGTTAATGGGGCTTGAATAATTGAACTCTTCAAAAAATTAAATAAATAAAACTAAAAATTATTTCTTTTTATGAAAAAAAGCCCATTCCCCTTATTATTAAGAGGTATACTTACGATTTATACTTCTGTATTTTCATTGAATTCAATTAAAGGATCATGAACAATAATTGTTGTCGTGACAATTGTTGTCGTGACAACATTTATATGCTTGGTGATCCATAGTAGGTACATACATAAAACATGCATCAAAAACACATGAAGTGCTTAAAATCACTTAAATGGAAAAAATAAAGGTTAGCTCATGAAATCAGATATTCCACTTCCAGGACTTCTGTCCATTATCAGCCGTAACCATTTTATCTACCTCAACAAAGAAACAAAGGATTTAGATCTTACAGGAGGTCAATTTCCATGTTTAATAACGATTTCACGCAAACCTGGAACCACTCAAGATCACATTGCAAAAAAGCTCCAGATAGACAAGGGATCCATAGCCCGTGCCGTTAAAAAATTGGAAGATAATGAACTTATACACCGCATACCAGACCCTAAAAATCGTCGAAAATATCTCCTTTTCCTAACAAAAAAAGGAGAAAACATAATACCACAAATCAAAAGTATCGAAGAAAAATGGGAAAAAACTGTGTGTGAAGGACTTAGAGAAGATGAAATTACCACGTTAATGGAATTCCTCAACGTACTTGCTGAAAACAGCACTGAAAAAATTAAAAAACAATGCTAACCTTAAAAAGCTTAAAATTCCAGATAGATATCTAGAAAACCTTAAGATCAATCCTAGTTTTTAAAAAAAAACCTTAAAACCAATTTTAGTTATTCTTTGGTGAAATATAATGCAAAAAGAACAATCACAAACAAATCAAAATTCTCCAGGAGGAGATGACAAAACCGCGGGAGTCTCCCTTATCATGGGAGACCCAAAAAAAGCAGTAATCAAACTTTCAGGACCCATGATCGTTTCAATGATCCTCATGAGCCTCTACAACCTGGTCAACGCAGTTTGGGTTGCCGGTCTTGGTGGAGATGCCCTTGCAGCAGTGGGATTTGTAACACCCTTATTCATGGTGCTCATTGGACTCAGCAACGGTCTGGGGGCAGGTGCAGCATCTGCAATAGCACGTTACATAGGTGCAGAAGATAAAAAATGTGCAAACAACGCTGCAATGCATACACTGCCCATTACAATGGCCATATCCATTGTTCTGACTGTGCTACTGCTTGTGTTCCTAAAACCCATACTTTTACTTCTGGGTGCCGGAAGCACGTTAGACCTTGCAGTTCAGTTCGGACAGGTCACCTTCGGCGGAACCATTCTTATGCTTTTTACAGGTGCAGTTTATGGTGTGCTTCGTGCAGAGGGAGATGCAAAAAGGACCATGTATGCAATGGCAGTATCCTCAGTCCTTAACATGATCCTTGACCCTATACTCATTTACTGGGCTGGTTGGGGTATTTCAGGAGCTGCATGGGGTACAGTAATATCCATGGCCTTCGTGTCCATGGTCATGATCTACTGGTTCTTCATTAAGAAGGATACCTACGTTTCATTCTCATTGAAAGACTTCGTACCAGACAGGAAGGTTACAATGAACATTTTAAATGTTGGTCTGCCTGCAAGTGCAGAGTTCTTTGTCATGTCTGTGCTTGCAGGTGTCCTTAACGGTATCCTGGTATTCGTTGCTGGAACAGATGCTGTTGCAGTTTACTCTGCAGGATGGAGGGTTGTTATGATGGCAACCATGCCAATAATAGCAGTTGGAACATCTGTTATCACAGTTGCAGGTGTATCCTACGGGGCAAGAAGATACGAAAACATCTCCATAACACACAAATATTCCATAAAGGTAGGAATATTCATTGCAGCCATTACAAGTGCTCTTACCTATGTGCTTGCACCATACATTGCCATGATATTTACCTACACCCCACAGAGTGCATCACTGGCACCAACCATTGCTGCCTTCCTCCAGGTGATGTGTTTCTTCTACATATTCATGCCACCAGGAGTGATGTCGGGTTCTATATTCCAGGGCGTTGGTAAGGGAATGAGCTCCCTCACACTGACCCTCCTCAGGAACCTGGCATTCATCGTTGTGTTTGCATACCTGCTGGCAATACCCCTGGACCTGGGAGAGCAGGGAGTATGGTGGGGAATCGTCGCTGGAGACATTGTAGGGAGCGTAGTTGCATACACATGGGCTCACACGTACATAAGAAGGTTGAAGGGGAATTCAAACCCCAATTAACCTTTGAAAATTAGATTTAATGAAATGCTCTGATGGATGCACAACCACATTAAAATTAACTTTTTTAAGATAAAATCAATTGGATGATCCATCATTTTAAATTTAATTATCCTATTTTTTTAATCCTGTTTTTATTTTTATCCTATTTTTAACTTTAAATATGAATTAAAAAGTGAAAATTAAATGTTTAATAAACTATTAGATTTTTATTAAATTTAAAAGGGAATTAAAATTAAAGAGGTATTTATTATCAGAAAAAAGTGTTTTTATGCATTTATATCCCAATTCATTATCTCAAAAAGCCTAAATAAATATTTTACTAAAAAAATTATTAAAAGAATGCTTATTTTACATTTTAAAGTGGTAAATGATAATTTCCTTAAGTTTTACTTCTTAATTCTCTTATAAACAGAATCATTCGCCCTAACCTTGTCCACAACAGAAATAGCCACATTCTGACCTTTAAATCCCTTTTGAATGTTTTCACCATTTATCTGCATGGACTCAACCTTCTGGATGAGGGAACCCGTTGTTGGTCCCTGAATCACGACCTCATCATCCACTTGAAGGTCATTCCAAAGTCTTATCTCTGCTGCAGAAACCCTGCTGTAATAATTCACAACCTCTCCAACGTCCTGTTTTTTGTGGGTTGATTCGTTGCATCCACTAATTTTGTAGGGTTTTCTGAGGTAAAATCCTGTGTCAAAACCCCTGTTGAAGACCTTACGAAGCTCGGACATCCAGCCATCCATGCGTTCCTGCCTGTTGACATCCCACGATCCAGTGTTGTAAATGTCAATTGCTTCCCTGTAAACCTTTGTAACCGTTGCAACGTAGTCTGCAGGTCTTGCACGCCCTTCTATCTTAAATGCATCGATTCCAGATTCTACAAGTTCAGGAACATGTTCCACCATGCAGAGATCCTGCGGACTCAAGATATGAGTTGTGTCAGGCACCGATCCCTCTGACACAAACATTGATAACTCTTCTTCATCCTCAGATAGTAGTTTCCATCTTTTTCTACAGGGTTGGAGACATTCACCACAGTTTGCACTCTTATCGTATAGATGTGAACTTAAAAAGCACCTTCCAGACACTGCCATACACATGGCCCCATGCACGAAGGTTTCGATCTCCATTGCTGTCCCTGATTTGATACGTTTGATGTCGTCAAGTGATAGGTCCCTTGAGAGGATGGCACGTTCCACTCCCAGTTCTTCAAGGAGCTGCAATGATTCTGTGTTGGACAGATTGGCCTGAACACTCATGTGAACTGGAACATCATGTTCACGTGCAACCTTCAGCGCCCCAAGGTCTGAAACTATCACTGCATCAGCACCAGAATCCCTGATAAAAGGCATAACCTCTTTAAGGTGTTCTATTTCATCTTCCTTCATTATGGTGTTGGTGCAGATGTAGAGCTTCACAGCAGATTCATGACAGATATCTGCAGCCCTTTTAATGTCTTCAATTTTGAAGTTTGCAACGTGGGCCCGCATGTTGCAGCCTTTTATACCTATGTAAACTGAATCTGCACCGTTTTTAACTGCAGAGTTCAGTGCTGCAAAATCCCTTGCTGGAGAGAGAAGTTCTACCATTTTAACACCCAATATATACAATGAATATTTAGTTATGTGGATCCGAGTTTTATAAGTCCAATTTTGAATGTGTTTAATTTGAACGTATTTAGTTTAAAATTTTGGTTTAAAAAAGAATTAAAAAAAAATGTGAATTAAAAAAAATAAACATTAAAAATCCGATTTGTTGTGTGAGCTGTTTTATGATTCAAGTTCTAAAAAAGTTTTTTTAACACCGACTGGCCTCGTATGCTTTAATATCTTCAGGCAGAGTCGTTGGATATTCTCCAGTAAGACAGCCCATACAGAGTTCATCCCTTCCAAGACCTATACACTCCACAAGGGATTGTTTATCAAGGTATCCCAAGGAATCAACACCCAGGATCTGTCTTATCTCTTCAACTTCCTTGTCAGATGCTATTAACTCTTTTTTGGTTGCCATTGCTATTCCATAGTAACAAGGGGATGTTATAGGTGGACAACCCACTCTGAGATGGATCTCTTTAACCCCTGCATCCCTTAAAACTTTTACAAGGGATTTTGATGTTGTTCCACGAACCACACTGTCATCAACAAGCACTATGCTTTTACCTTCAAGCTCTGATTTTATAGGGTTCATCTTAAGCCTTACAGAGGTTTCACGTTCCTCTTGTGTTGGCATGATGAAGGTTCTTCCTATGTAACGGTTCTTTATGAGTCCCTCACCGTAAGGTAATCCTGATTCCCTTGAGTAACCTATCGCTGCGGTTATCGCAGAATCAGGTACTGGCATGACGATATCAGCATCAACTGGGAACTGTCTTGCAAGGGATTTTCCAATGTTCAAACGAACGTTATAAACTGATCTACCGTCCAGAATACTGTCAGGACGTGCAAAATAAACATATTCAAACATACAGTGTGCACGAGGCATTTTCTTGTCTTCAAAGATTTTGTAACTCTTTATTTCATCGTTTATAACAAGAATTTCACCAGGCTCTATGTCCTGAACATATTCCGCCCCTACAACATCAAAAGCAACAGTTTCAGATGCCACAATCGTAACATCATCTAATTTCCCCATAGAAAGGGGTTTTATTCCTATGGGGTCACGTACAACAATAAGATCATCATTTACAAGTATTACAATAGAATAAGAACCAATCAACCGTTTTGAAACGTTCCGAACAGATTCGACCATATCCCTAGTCTTGGAGTACTCCAAGGATAAAAGCTGGAATATGACTTCTGAATCTGTTGTTGAATTGAATTTGTGACCAAGAAGCTGTAGCTCCTTCCTCAATTCCATTGAATTAATTATATCCCCGTTGTGGGCTATTGCAATGGTTCCACATTCAAATTCACTGTAGAATGGCTGTGAATTTTCAAGTTTTGATTTTCCAGTTGTTGAGTACCTTACATGACCTATGCCCACATTTCCGTCAAGACCATCCATGTTTCCATTGTTAAAAACATCACAAACAAGACCCATTCCCCTGTACGTGCTCATTTCCTTGCCGTTATGGGTAGATATTCCTGCAGATTCTTGTCCTCTGTGCTGCAAAGAGTACAATCCATAATAGATGTACCTTGAAACATTATCGGATTTTTTATTAGAGTAAGCTCCTACAATACCGCATTTATCCCGCAATTCAACTTCTCCCTGATATTATACAATAAAAACCCGTTCAAAATTAGTTAAACACACAAAATTTATTGTTTGAGTAGGTTGGGACTGAATTTTTCATCATCAAACTCTTCCTTCAAGTCATCTATTTTAGAATCATAAAAAATTAGAACAGTTCTGATTATCTTCAACCAGCCTGTGGCATCTTCCTTGGAAGGTGCTACAATGTAACCTTGACCTACAACGATTTTTTCAGGTTTAAATTCGTTGGATATAAAATAAAGTTGTTCTTCATCAATTAATTCTTCATCAAAAGCTTCTTTCCAAAGTTCATTCAATGGAAATGCTTCGAATAACTCTTTATTCTTGAGTATCTGATACTTGTTCTTTGTATCTGCGTATCTCTGCTTCACATTTTTAAATTCGTCTTCACTGATCTTGAGTTTTCCCCTGAACTTCTCCTTTGACTCTGCTATTTCCTTGTTTTTAGAAATTAATTCCTGGTTTTCAGCAGTTAAGGCCTTTTTCTCTTCTTTGAGTGCCTTGAGTTTATCCTTGGATTCCCAGAGTTTTTCCTCAATTTCTGTGTATTTCTGTATGTTGGCAATGGATATGAGTCCTGCACGTATTATGGCGTTTTTGATCTCGTTTCTTATGATCACGGGATCCATGTACTCCACATCATGTCCAAATGGAAGTTTCATCCTTTCTATATGGCCCACTTCCTTTTTAAGACATTTCTGGAATTTATCTGCAAGTTCCCTGCCTGGTGCATCAACATCCGTTGCAATTAAAAGTATATCCGCACCCCTGACTGCTTTTTTAGCTATTTCAGGGTTGGTTGTTGGGATTATGGCGGAGATGGTGATGTGGTACTCCGCTCCGAGGGCTATGTTCTGCATTGCCCTGGAAACCTTCTCCACATCAGAGGCACCTTCCACAATTATCCGGACATCTATTGGATTTACAGCATCCATATCTTTTCAACCTATATCAGTTAATCCATTCACAGTTAATCTATTTTAACCTGTAACCTGTGATTTTTTTGTTCTGCCAGTTGTAACTTCGGATCCTCTTGGATTTACCGAATCCACATGCTGCGCAGTATTTTTTACGTGCGTGGTATGAGTTTTTACCACAGCGCCTGCATCTGATATGGGTTTTTTTATTACGCTTACCAAATGATGGTGTTCCTTTCATTTATTCAATCCTCCAATAAAATTGCAATTTAAAAAAATTTGTATTTAGATCAGAAATTAGATCAGAATAGTATAAGTTGTAGGTTACTTACTCTATCCTGGTGATATATAAACTATGTTGTCGCCCCTTATAAGGACAACCCCTAACCTTCTTGCGGACTCGCCATCTTCTAATTCTTCGGCGTCGTTCAAGACTAAGTTCATATGCATGTCAAAACTGTTGAGAGCTCCTCTAAATTCTCTTCCACCTTTGAGTTTAATGAGTACTTGGGAGTTTAATGATTTACCTAACACATCAAGTGGTCTTGATGTATTCACATTCTTCTGTGCATTCACAATATCACCTTTCCTATAACTTCAATGTTGGTTTGATTTATATTTAAATGTATGCGTTGTTAAATAATGTATTATAAAAGTTTTAATTAGAGTTTATTTAGGAAATAATATTTGTCATCAAAGCTTATATATCAATAAGGTGTGTTTTAAATTGAAGATCAAAAAAAGGTACTATCTTAAAAAGAAAAAACTCAAGGAAGTTCAGGAAAAACTCGGTGACTACGCAGAACTAATAAAGCCAAAAAGCAAAGTTGAAATCATTGAAACTGACCTTCCAGACATTCTCCTGGTTGATGGAGAACCCCTGGTGATGATGCTGGATGATGAACCCCTTCCAACAGTCAAGGGCGCCCTTAAAATGGACATAAAATCCAGTTACGTTGTGGTGGATATGGGTGCTGTTAAATTCGTTGCAAAGGGTGCAGATGTGATGTCACCAGGTATAGTGGATGCAGATCCATCAATAGAAGAAGGAAATCTCGTTGTTATCGTTGAAGAAAGTCATAAAAAGCCCCTTGCAGTTGGAAGAAGTTTAATATCTGGGACTGAAATGATTGAAAACCGTGAGGGAAAGGCCGTGAAAAGCCTGCATTACATTGGCGATGACATATGGAACCTTGAGATTTAATGATGAATCAAATCACAATGATACTAATGATGAACTTAAATGACTAACCACGTTGCAAATTGATTAACGGAATTAAAAGAATTAAAGAATTTTAAAGGTGTTTCAATGGTAAAACTCAGATACTCATCTGGAAACGTCATTTCACCCCATGTTCACGGCGTAGGTGTGCTTGCAGTTGGATCCCACCGTGAGAACCATGGAGCTGCCCTTCCAATTGACACAGATTCCAAAATAGCAGCACATATTGCACTTCAGGCATCATTAAAAACAGGGGCAACCTTCCTGGGAATATTATACGCTGCCACAGAGTACGATTACGTGAAACATGGCTATCATCTGTCTGTGGATGACTTGGTGGAAGGTGAGCTGAAACCAGCACTGAGATCCGCAAAGAAATGCCTGGATCTCAAGAAGGTGATTCTTGTAAATGGCCACGGCGGCAACGTGCCCATCATAGATCACATTAAAGATATTGAAGGGAATCTGGACCTTGAGATCATCTTCAACAACCGCGTGGTTGAGATAGAAGGCCCACATGCAGGGACTGGAGAACTTTCAATGGCCGCTTTTCTTGGTTTTTTAGATGAAAAACGTGTTTACAAACACTGCAACTTTGAAAAGTATCCTGAAGTTGGAATGGTGGGCCTTGATGAGGCGCGTGCAGCTGAAGAAGGTATCAATAAGGGAGCCCTTGAAGTTGAGAAGAAGGGCGTCTGTGTGGACAAGGAACTTGGAAAAGAACTCCTTGAGGATGCTGTTGAGAGTGTTGTGATGGATATTAAGGAGGCCATCTCAAACTAAATCTTTTTCTCAAACTAAATCTTTTAAAGAGAGATTTTAGAGATAGATCCTAAGGATAAATCCTGTTAAAAATAAAATCCATTTTTTAATTCCAATTTTTAAGTCAAATCATTATTTTAGAATTTTTTTTATAATCTAATTTATAAAATAAGTTGAATTAAATAATTTTAGAACCTTAAAATTTATTTTTTAGATTAAAGTTTTTTTTTAGAAATTTAGAAAAAAGTAATAAAGATATGAAAGAATAATGAGGAGTTGCAATAATCCAAAAAAATATCCAGTTCATCCACCCTCAATCTTCTTGATAAGCCTTGAACACTCCCTTACAACCTCTTTCTTACCAAATGCCCCTGCAATTCTCCTGATAGCTTCCAGCATCCTTATAACTGCATCAAGCCAGCTGAAGATATCCCCTGCATATGCCTGAATTCCATAGTTTCGCATGAGCTTCTTGCTTATGGCTGCAGGGTCCTTCTTCATCATACGCTGTTTGAGTATTCTACGTGAGAGCTCCATCTGGAAACAATCACAGAAGGGTCTGTCCTTACATTTGCAGGATAAAAATTCTATTTGAAGATTTATAAGTGTCTCCTGGATGTTGGGCTCCAGCTTGGAGATCGCATCTCCTGATGAGAGTATGTCCAGGGTTGAATCTGCAAAGAGCCTCGTGGACATGTTGATCTTGAGAACCTTGGACAGCCTCTGACTTATTCTGTTTGAGAGGTACGCACTTTCAAATGGCTCCAAGAACACTGCAATGTCAAGGGGTTTCACTTTCTTAGCGTGTATCCTCTTTCTTATGTAGTCTGCATCCTCATGGTTCAAGAATGATGTGGAAACTGCCCTTCCATACCTTGTTGGAAGCAGTTTTTCCTCTCCATCCTTATTTTTAACTTCCCTTATGAACTTGTGGTGTATCAAGGTGTTGTAAGTTTCTTCGAAGCTCAGTGGAAGTTCTTCTTCCATGTAAGCTGCTTCCATGCTCTCAAGATCATCAACACGGCCTGCGCAGACATCTGCAAGGAACTGTTCCACGACATCGTCCTCTGAGTAAGTCACGTCTATGCGTTCCACATCACTTTCTAAGAGTGATACTGCCATCATATCCTCTGACTGGTCATCGTAGCTACGGCCAACCTCAGGTATGAGGTAAACCTTTCCAACATCATGATATGATGGTCTTCCTGCCCTTCCAAGCATCTGAGAAAACTCGTTTGGACTGAGCCATTTGTTTCCCATGGTAAGGGTTTCGAAGATAACTTGGGAGGCTGGAAAATCAACTCCTGCAGCCAGCGCAGCAGTTGTAACCACTGCTGAAATCTTCTGCTTCAGGAAATCCTTTTCTATCCGACTTTTCTTGGAATAAGAGAGGCCAGCATGGTAAGCTTCGGCATTGACACCTCTTTTTGATAGGTAGTCTGATATAGAATGAGTTTTCCGCCTGGAATTGGTGAATATGATTGTCTGACCTTTGAACCCCTTCTTTGAAATGTTTTTGTATTCGTTACGTGAGAGACGTGCCATTATGTCCTCTTTATCGTACTCAGACTTTGCAAATACAAGGTGGCGTTCAAGGGGTACTGGTCTGTTTTTGTACTCCACCATCTTCATTCCAAATTCTGATGCTATTTCCGCAGGGTTTTGGACAGTTGCAGAAAGACCTATTATCTGGAGATCCGGGAAAAGTGCCTTCAAACGTTTTATAAGACCGTTTAAGCGAGGTCCTCTCTCTTCGTCGTCCAGCATGTGTATCTCATCCACAACCACCGTTCCAAGGTCTCCCAGTGTGTGGGCCTTTCCAGCACGCAGGAGAAAGTCCAAGCCCTCGTAGGTTCCAACCACAATATCTGAAGCTTCAACATCATCATCAACGATTGAAAGTTCACCTTTGGCTTTTATTCTACTCATTCCAACCCTTATTGATACATCCAATCCCATTTTCTTGTATTTCTTCTTGAAATCCCTGTACTTCTGGTTTGCAAGGGCCACAAGAGGTGTGAGGAACATGAATTTCTTCCCATTCAAGGTTCTGGGTATTCCTGCAAGTTCTCCTATGAGGGTTTTACCACTTGCAGTTGCAGATACGATTAGAAGGTTATCCCCTTCAAGAAGTCCGTTCTGAACTGCCAGGGTCTGAACAGGGAGCAGATGTTTACCGTGTGACTTCAAAACCCTTTTGAATTCCGATGGAAGTTTCAATTCATCCATGGACATCTTTGGAATGTCCTTATCACTTCCCCTCTTTATCCGGTCGTAAAGAGTGAGGTCAGGGTTCTTCACAGGGTTGAAGTTGGGATTTAAAACGCTTAAAACCTTGTTCAGATCCCCTGTCTTTTGAAGCATCCTCTGGAAGTTTCTGAAGGTGCTCATGTCAAAGCCACGAGCTTTAAGCTCCCTCTTTATCTCTGCCTCAGCACACAACCTGCAGATGTACTCTTTATGGTAAAGGTAGGAGGATTCTTTTCTCAGAAGGGTTACGTATCCCTCGAAGGTGCAGTGCCTGCACATTCGAGTCCTTTTAAAGGGTATGTTCAAAGATTCCAACATCTCTTCAGTTTCTTCATCCTTCCCTATGACGTAAACGTTCTGTTTACGGAGGATCTTGATTGCCTCGCTTGGTGGAAAAAGATTCTCAGTTTCAGGGTCCTTTTTAACGATGAACTTCTGCGGCCTTACCTGGTCACCATTTCTGCCCAGTTTAAGGTATCCATAGAAGATAGGCTGTCTCCTGTTGTTAACAGCACCCTTAGCACTGCCTATTGGAAACATCTCCAGAATCTTCTTGTTCTTTCTTAAAATTATCATTTAAATCTTTTGAATTGTTTTACAGTAAAATAAACTCATAACATCTTCTAAAAAAATGTTTATGCTTTTTTAATTTAATTACAGTTTTAAGATTTTGATTGGTAAGTTACTTGTAAGTTTTAACGTTCTTTAATCTATTTTTTAATGTAACTTAATTTTATGATATTTCCTAAATAACTTCTTAAACAGTTTTACGTGTAAAAACTTAAAAATTTTATGCAATTGCTAAACAAATCATTCATCAAAGCTTTTTTTTATTAAATATGATATGTGTAAGTTGAATTTCTTTTAAAAAATTCTTTAAAAGTTTAATTCCTAAAGGATTTCTTAAATGGGTAATTAATAAAAAAATACTTAACCATAACAAAGTTATCCGTTTAACCCATTCATTTTAACTTATTAGATAAAGAAAGAGTAAATGTGAAAGATACATATCTCATATCTCTTCTTCCTCTTCCTTCCTTTTTTTTAAGAGTTCCACTGCCTGTTCCTTGAGTTTGAACTTTTGGATCTTACCACTGTGGGTTAATGGGAATTCATCAACGATGAAAACGTACTTTGGAACTTTGTAACGTGCTATTTCTTTCATGGAGTAATCCCTGACATCCTCCTCGGTTATATCTACCCCCTCTTCAGGTATTACAAAGGCTCCAACTATTTCACCGTACTTCTCATTGGGTATTCCAACCACCTGCACGTCCCTGATTTCAGGCATGGTGTAGAGAAACTCCTCGATCTCACGGGGGTAGATGTTCTCCCCACCGCGGATTATCATGTCCTTTATCCTTCCAACAATGGAATAGTAACCGTTTTCATCCTCGGTTGCGATATCTCCACTGTGAAGCCATCCATCTTCATCTATAACTTCACGGGTCTTTTCAGGCATTTTGTAGTAGCCCTTCATTACGTTGTAACCACGGCAGCAGATCTCTCCAGGTTCCCCTTGCTTAACAGGTTCTCCAGTTTCCATGTCCACGATCTTAACTTCACAGTTCTCCATCTTCCTTCCAACCGTGGTTACTCGAAGTTCCAGTGGATCATCAATACTGGTCTGGGTGAATCCTGGCGAAGCTTCAGTTAAACCGTAGACACTGGTGATACCCTTCATGTGCATGTCATTTACAACCTTTTTCATTGCCTCAACTGGGCAGAGGGATCCTGCCATTATACCTGTTCTGAGGCTTGTGAGATCGAACATGTCAAACATTGGATGTGTGTACTCAGCTATGAACATAGTAGGAACTCCATAGAGTGCTGTGCAACGTTCTTTATGAACCGCTGCCAGTGCCAGGAGGGGGTCGAATACTTCAAGCATGACCAGTGTTCCGCCGTGGGTTAGAAGTGCCATTACCCCCAGAACTATGCCGAAACAGTGAAACAAGGGTACGGGTAGGCATAGTTTCTCTTCTTCTGTGAAATCCTGTCTGTCGCCTATGTAGAATCCATTGTTCAGGATGTTTCTGTGGGTGAGCATTACTCCCTTGGGGAAACCAGTTGTTCCTGAGGTGTACTGCATGTTAACAACGTCTGTGTTTTTAACACTGCTTTTAACCCGCTCAAATTCCTCATCAGAGCCGTGTTTACCTAAAAGCATCAGTTCATGGGTGTTGTACATTCCCCTGTGTTTTTCAGGGCCTATGTATATGACGTTTTCAAGGTGTGGGAAGTCTTTACTTTTGAGTTTACCCCTTTCCTGGGTTTTGAGTTCAGGTACAAGCTCGTAGATAATGTTTAGATAATCTACATCCCTGAATCCTTCTATGAGAGCTAGGGCTTTCATATCGGATTGTTCGAGTATGTAAGCCAGTTCATGGTTTTTGTAGGCCGTGTTAACGGTTACGAGAACTGCACCGATCTTGGCAGTTGCAAACATGAAAGTGAGCCAGTCAGGCACGTTCAGCGCCCATATACCCACATGATCACCTTTTCCAACACCTATGGACAGCAAGCCCTTTGCAAGAAGGTTAACTCTTTCATCGAATTCTTTGTACGTAAATCTGAGGTCCCTGTCGGGATAAACTATGAAATCTCTATCAGGACTTTTTTCAACCTGTTTTTCAAAGAACTTACCTAGGGTATCTTCTGTAAAAAGCATGCGCAACCACCTTTTTTTTAATCTTAAGTTATATTAACATTGTTTAATTAGAATACGATACATCCCTTTATTTTTTAGATTAATGCATGTATTAATCATTGAATTTATCCATCATCCTTCATTTATTGAAATCTTTTCATTTATTGAGATTTTTAAAATTATGAATTTTAGTACCGATTCAATATCACAGGTCACTTCAAACTCATTTGTTGTTCATCAAAGCCATTTCCTGGCTGTTTGATGTTTCTATCTCAGTTTCAGGTAGCATGTGCTCTGCAAGCTGTGCCCTTATAGGGTCTGGTATTGGAACAGAGGTTTCATTGACGAAATCGTAGTGAACAACCACTGCATTTCCCTTAACCTTTATCTTACCTTCCTGCCATGCTTCGTGGCGTAGTGTGAATGAGGTGTTTCCAATTTTCACCACATAGGTTCTCAGTTCCACATCTTTCTCAAAGTACATTTGGCATAGGAAGTCGAAGTCTGTTCTGACCATTATGAGTTTCCAGTTTTCGTAGCTGAGGTCAAGATCTGGTGTGAACATTCTGAATATTGGGTTTCTTGCCTGTTCAAACCATACCGCAAGAACAGTGTTGTTAACATGACGAAGTCCATCTATATCTCCGAATCTTGGTGTTACCGTTGTCTTAAACATTTTAATTCATCTCTAATTATCTAATTTTATGCAAATCTAAAATTTCATGCAAATTTGGTTGTACATTCTAAAGTCCAGTCTATTTATTTTGAATTTTGATATTTTTAAATAATCATAATTGTAAATTCTATTTTTTACGATTTTTAAGCCTTAAAACGGTGTGTAAACCACTGCAAGGATCTTTGCATCACCACCGTGGGCATGCAGGTCATGGGGTACGATTGAATCGTAGTAGATGCTGTCCCCTTCACCAACCACATAACTCTCCTGGCCGTAAAGAATTTCTATCTCTCCATCCATCACGTATATGAATTCTTCCCCTTCATGGGATGCTAATTCATATTCACCGTTTTTGGGAGGGTGAACATCTATGATGAATGGTTCCATGTGTCTGTCACTTTTACCGTAGGCTAATGAGTAGAAATCAAGGGCACTCTCATCAAGGCTTGTGTTTTTACCTGAAAAATGAGTCACACTCTTTGAACTACCAGATTTAACCACAAATGGGCCGGTTTGAGGTGCATCATCCATGAAAGTGCCCAGTCGAACCCCAAGAGCCCTTGCAATGTTGAGTAACGGAGTTAATGAGGGTAAAACTGCTCCGTTTTCAAGTTTTTCAATTAATTCCACATCACACTGACTTGACTCTGCAAGTTCCTCACGGGACATTTCTCTGCTTTCTCTTAACTGACGAATTTTTTCCCCAACTTTGTTCTCATCTACCATTGCAAATCACCTTTAATTATAAAATTTGGATTTTAATTCTTCTGAAGAAGGATTGTGAAAGTTTATAGGTATCTATAAAACTTTTTTAAAATAATTCAATTCATATTACTTATTCTATTACTTTGTTTAACTATCCGGGTCATTCTTGTTCTATTAGTACTCCCCAATTCTTACTTTTTAAATAATTCTGTGTAGTTGGCACATCTTATGTCAAATAAAAAAACATAACACATCGTGCGGTTCATTATATTATTTGATTCTGTAATATCCTGTCTGGTTAAAAACTGTTTGAACTGAAAACACTTAAAAAGAGGTTTATTATGAATTTTCGTATGTTAAATCAATTGAAAAGCAAATTATTATTTTTATAATGTTTTTTTATAAATGGTACTTACTTTAAATTGATGTGTTGTTCGTTACAGTGCTGTTGGTTACATTGGATACAACTGTGGTGTTGTTGGTCACATTTAGAACCATTTTCTGGATGTGAGCTGGTTTAAATGAAGTATCTCCAATGGAGGATATTTGTTCTGAGCCTGTTAAGTTAAGATCAGGCATAATGCCCACAATATCAACATCATTTCCCACACCCACAACATTTACAAATGAGCCAAATCCATAGGCAAGCAAAGCCACCATCAAAATTATAAAAACTGCCCCAGATTTCTTTGGATTCATTTAAACCTACCTGAACAATTGCTTTGGAATATTTTAATTTATTAAAATTTTTTTTATCAATATTTAAAGCTTTTAATAACTTATCATTATTAAAATCTATAGTTTTATGCTTTAAATTATTTGATATTTGTAATTTAGAGATATTTAATTTAAGTTGTTATAATTTTTATATTTTATATGGTTCCCACCATTTAAATGTAGCATAGGGAAACATTTCCGAATATAGAATTTAGATAAAAGGAGTTGAAATGAAACCAAAAAATGGATTCAAAACTTCATCTCATGAAGATGCATTCAAAATCATGCAAAATACAACCAAAAAGCATCCATTTTTTTTATTCGACGGTAACACATTTTGCCAAATTTTTTGGTTTATCAGGGTCTATGCCCCTTTCAACACTCATATGATAGGATAAAAGCTGCAACGGAACAACGTAAACTATTGGAGATAGTACTTCATTCAGTTCACCTGAAAATTCTATCATTTCATGTGCCTCAGACTTTAAAACTTCATCATCAGAGGATCCAAGGGCTATGACACTTGCACCCCTTGCCTTTACTTCTTGAAGGTTTCCAAGGGTTTTATCATGACTATCACCTGGAGGCACAACTGCAACAACAGGTACGTCATCATCGATCAACGCAAGAGGTCCATGTTTGAGTTCTCCTGCAGCGTAGCCTTCCCCATGTATATAGGTTATTTCTTTAAGTTTTAGAGCTCCTTCCATTGCAGTTGGGTATGAGTAACCCCTCCCTATGAAGAAGAAATCTTCTGCATCCTTGTATTTCTTTGCTATTTCCCTTATCTGATCTTCGGCCTCCAGTGCCAGTTTCATGTGATCAGGTACGTGCTGAATATCCTCTAAGAGTTTTTCTTCCCCTGCCATAGACAGTGCCAAGAGACATATACACGTTAATTGGCTTACGTAGGTTTTTGTTGCTGCAACACCAATTTCTGGTCCTGCTCTTGTGTATATAACATGATCCGCTTCCCTTGTGGCAGTGCTTCCAAGCACGTTCACAATTGCAAGGGTTTGAGCGGTTTCATTGGCCATTCTAAGGGCTCTGAGCGTGTCTGCAGTTTCACCGGACTGACTTATGAATATCGCAAGGGTTTTCTCATCCAGGGCCCCTGCAGAAAATTCAAATTCTGATGCCAGTAAGACATCCGTTGGAATGCCAACAAGACCCTCGAATAAATATTTTCCAACGAGGGAAGCATGGTAGGATGTTCCACATGCCACGAAACAGATTCTGTTGAACTTTGGAAAGTTTTCAACCATTTCTTTTATGTCCTGAAGTTCCATCAGGGTTTTTTTAACAGCATCAGGCTGTTCATGAATCTCCTTAAGCATGAAATGATCGTAACCTCCCTTCTCAGCCATATCCGGCGTCCAATCTATCAGATCAATCTCCTTTTCGATTGGATTGCCATCAACGTCTTTTACAGTTATTCCCTCACCTGTTAAAAGGACCATCTCATTATCGTTGAGGTAGATGATCCGGTTGGTGTGTTTGAGTATTGCAGGTGCGTCTGAAGCCAGGAAGTACTCATCTTCGCCTTTACCCACTATGAGCGGGCTTTCCTTCCGGACCCCTATGATTTTATCAGGCTCATCTGCAGATATAACTGCTATTGCATAAGATCCTTTGATATCATGAGTTGTTAGGCGTGTTGCTTCTTCTAAATCAGAACCAGTGGCCATGTATTTTTCAATGAGATGCGGAATCACCTCTGTGTCTGTTTCTGATCTGAATTCATGCCCTTCCCGGATTAGCTGGTCTTTCAGTTCCCTGTAATTCTCTATTATTCCATTGTGAACCACTGCTATCCTTTTTTTGCAGTCTGTGTGGGGGTGGGCATTTTCCTTTGTTGGAAGCCCGTGGGTTGCCCATCTCACATGGGCTATTCCCATTTTTCCAGGAAGATCTGTTAGTTCAAGTCTTTTCTGGACGTCATCTATTTTACCTTCATCCTTCTTGATTTCAATGTTCTTCGATGAAGTTGCTATGCCCACTGAGTCGTAACCCCTGTATTCCAACCGTTTAACACAGGATAAAAGCACTGGGGCTGCATCTTTATCCTTTAGTATACATGCTACAATTCCACACATCTATTTCACCAGTAGGTATTAATTTAAATGGAAGTTATAATTGTTTTTAATAAGTTTTGAGTGCTGTTCTACTGTTATTTTAGGATTATTTTATGAGTATCAAATATCTATTAGTATTTTTTAGTATTTTTTTGAATATTAAATTTTTTAATATCAAATAGAGTTTCTATGGAGTTTTATATATAAAAACTGCATTTAATTGAAGTTATATCAATTAAAATCTTTGGATTGATTTTTAGTGAGATCCTTTTTAATGAATTGTAATAAGTTTTTATTATAATAAGTTTTATTTTATAAACCTGGATAATCATCTGATTGTAACTTCTTAAATATAATTTAGTTATAATAGAAAGTACAATATCTCTAATTGTAATTTATAGGTATATATACATTTGATAAAATATTATACAAAAAACAAAAAGAATGGAGTTACCATGAACACGAAGGTTGGAAATCTCATATATAAGGGTAAAGCTAAGGACGTTTACGAAACTGAAGATGATCAAAAGGTTATAGTCAAATTCAGAGATGATATAACTGCTGGAGATGGTGCAAAGAAGGAGAGTCTCAGTGAAAAGGGTTTTTACAACTCCATAATATCTTCAAAGTTCTTTGAGGTTCTTGAGGAAGCTGGAGTTAAAACCCAGTACATAGAGCTTCTTGAACCAAGTTACATGCTTTCAAAGAAGCTTGAGATGATACCCCTTGAGGTCATAACACGTAACATAGCTGCAGGAAGCCTCCTTAAAAGGTTCCCCTTTGAAGAAAAACAGGAATTTGAGCCACCTATAATTCAGATTGACTACAAGAATGATGAGTTTCACGACCCTATGCTCAACGAGGATATCATAATTGCACTGGGACTTGCAACGGCAGAGGACCTTGCAACCATCAGGGAAATCACCCTTAAAATAAACAGCATCGTGAAGAACTTCCTTAAAGAGAGGGGGATTCTTTTCCCAGATTTCAAAATTGAATTTGGACGTGACTCAGAGGGAAACATAGTTCTCGGTGATGAGATAAGTCCTGACACATGCAGGTTCTGGGATATGAAAACCTGGGATGTTCTGGACAAGGATCTGTTTAGAAAAGGTGAATCTGGAGTTATGGATGCTTATAAAACTGTTGCATCCCGTATACTTGATGAGGAAGATAAGAAGAAGTGGAACCTGAATATTTAACCACGTGCACTTTTTAGTGATTGAGAGGATTGATCATATGAAATACAATGCAGAAGTTAAAATTAGTCTTAAAAAGGGTATGTTGAACCCTGAAGCTGCCACAATCCAAAGAGCTCTTGCTCTTTTGGATTACAAGGTTGAAAATACCGACACCATTGAAATAATAAAATTTTCAATTGAAGGTGAAGATGAAGAAACTGCACATGATAATGTGGATGAAATGTGCCAGAGGCTTCTCTGTAATCCAGTGATCCACGACTACGAAATAACCATAACTCCAGAGAATGGGTGAAGGGAGAATAGAAAATGAAAGTAGGGATTATAAGGTTCCCTGGTTCGAACTGTGATAGGGATGTTTTCCATGCACTGGAACTCGCAGGTGCACAGCCTGACTATATCTGGTGGAATCAGAGAGACCTTTCAGACTTTGAGGCAATTTTAATACCTGGTGGTTTCTCATACGGAGATTATTTAAGGGCTGGAGCCATAGCTGCCATAACCCCTGTTATTGATGGGATTAAAGATGCTGTTAAAGAGGATAAACCAGTTCTTGGTATATGTAACGGGGCTCAGATACTTGCAGAGGTGGGTCTTGTGCCCGGAGTTTTCACAGTGAACAAGAACTCCAAGTTCATATGTGAATGGGCCGATTTGAAGGTTCAAACAACGAGAACACCCTTCACAAGCATGTACAAAAAGGATGAAGTTATAAGAATGCCCATAGCCCACACTGAAGGTCGTTACTACAACCCGGAGATTGAAAAACTCCATGACAACGACCAGATAGTTCTCTCATTCGAATCTGAAAACCCCAATGGTTCAATGGAAGCCATAACAGGAGTTTGTGATGAAGAAGGTCTTGTCTGTGCAGTCATGCCTCATCCTGAAAGGGCTTCAGAGAGCATACTCGGATCCGATGATGGATTGAAGTTCTTCAAGGGAATAGTAAACTATTAAAAGTTAAATCTTAAAAATAACTTTAAAAATAACTCTTAAAAAGAGTTGATCAATTAAAAAAAAAAATATTTGATGAGTAGTTACTGTGTTTATCTACTTGTTTCAAAAAACCAATTTTGATACAACTAGTAATGTGATAGTTCTATATAACGTGATACATTCTATGAATGCGTTCTAAGTTTAATCATGGATATATCTGATAAAATTCAAAGGTGAATCAATGGTAGTATATTTAGTTGGTGCTGGACCCGGAGATCCTGAACTTATAACACTTAAAGCTGTTAATGCACTTAAAAAGGCAGATGTTGTTGTTTATGACCGTCTTGCCAATGAAGAGATACTGAAACATGCGGAGGGTGCAGAATTCATTTACGTTGGAAAAAAAGCTGGAGAACACTACAAAAGCCAGGAAGAAATTAACCAGATACTGGTTGATGAGGGTAAAAAGCATGATGTGGTTGTCCGACTTAAAGGTGGAGATCCATTCGTCTTTGGACGTGGTGGTGAGGAGATGCTCGCCCTCCTTGAGGAGGGAATTGGAGTGGAGTTCGTGCCAGGCGTTACCTCTGCAATCGGCGTTCCAACATCTGCAGGACTTCCCGTCACCCACAGAGGCGTTGCAACATCATTCACAATCGTTACAGGGCATGAAGATCCAACGAAATCAAAAAAACAGGTGAAATGGAACTTCAACGCAGATACCATTATAATACTCATGGGTATTGGTATGCTGGAGGAGAACGTGAAGGAGATCATGAAGTACAAGGATCCAAAAACACCGGTTTGTGTCATTGAAAAGGGAACACTCTCTGATCAACGAATAATAACTGGAACACTTGAAGATATAACTCAAAATAATATCAAACCACCGGCCCTTGTGATCGTTGGGCACGTGGTTGATGTATTCAAGAAGGCAAGATCATGAACAGATTGGAAGGAAAAGTTGTTGCACTGACACGGCCTGCCGAGAGGATGCAGGAAGCCGTGGAAATACTTGAAGAAAATGGTGTTGTGCCCCTTGTGGCACCCACACTGGAGCTTCAAATATCCAATACAGATTCACTGATTCAGCTGTGTGAGATGGCTCATGAACTGGATTGGTTGATATTCACATCACCAACAGGAATAATATCCGCCTTCAAACACTGTCAAGACCTTAAAAATCGGTTAAAACCAGGATGTAAGATAGCAGTTATCGGACCCAGAACAGCTAAATTTTTAGGCAAAAATGGGCTTGACGCAGATATCGTTCCTGAAGATTACACTGCAGAGGGTCTTCTTGAGATCTTCAATGATATCGATGTTGCTGGAAAGAAAATTGGGATACCAAGGACAAAAGCTGCACGTGATGTGCTTCCTGAGGGTCTCAAAGATATGGGAGCAGACGTTTTTCTTGCAGAAGCCTACAAATCCGGGCTTCCAAAGGACAAAACCCGTGTCAACCATCTCATTAAAAGCATCGTAAGTGGAGAAGTGGATGCTGTAACCTTCACAAGTACCCTGACTGTGAAAAATCTTTTCCAGCTTGCAGATGAAACAGGAAAAAAAGAGGATATCGTTAAATCTATGAAGGAAGGAGTTATGGTTGCTGCAATAGGTCCTGTAACAGCCCAACCATTGGAAGAAGAGAATATTCCCGTTATGATACCTGGAGAATACACTGTTGAAGCCATGCTTCAAAAACTCTTTGATGAAATGGTACAATAAAATAAAAGGATACTTATACAGATATGATTTTAAATATAATTTAAGTGGGGTGAAGCTAATGAAAGCAGTTATATGGCCTGTTTACATTGATTCAACAAAAACGAAAGGTGAAGGAAGAAGGGTGCCCCAGGAATATGCAGTGAAATCTCCAAAACTCAGGGAGATATCCAACGCTGCCACAAAGATCGGACTGAATCCTGAGATTGAAAAGGGCAAATCTTATCCCAGATCATGGTGGGAGATTTCAGGGAGGGTTATGGTTGATAAAAACCTGCCAAAACAGGAGATACTGCTTAAGATAAGCAAAATGATCAAGGCTTCAAGGAAATAAAGAGATTTTATCCCCTACTTTTTACCAATCTACTCTTTTAAATGATGGATCCTTTAAATAATAGGTCACAACATTCTTATCCTATTTTTTATTTACAAGGCATAAAAAATGTTATTCACAGGATTTCAAAGTCCCAAAATCGTTAGATTTATTATTAATTCACACCTAACTTAAACAAGGACAAGAACCAGATGAGAAAAGAATTATAAAATAATTGATTAAATGAAAGAAGAGTTAGGAGTTAAGGGAGTTCATATTTAATGATCAACGCTCAAAGGAATTCAATGGACACTGCATTTTCAAAGGCCCATGAGATGGTTAAAAATGCAGATGATATCAAGATATACACCCATATAGACTGTGATGGTGTAACAGCAGGAGCTGTGCTTTCATCAACACTTGATACGCTTGGAAAGGATCATGAAGTTGAATTCATAAGTCTGGACAGGATGGAGGACATTGAAGTAGAGAATGAACTTACGATTTTCTCTGATCTGGGTTCTGGACAGTGCATAAATAAATTCTGCACATCAAATTCCAAAACCCTGATTTTAGACCATCATACACCCATAAGAAAGCCTGAAAACAGCATTAATAATGGTTTTCTTGAAATAAACCCCCATTTTTACAACATAGATGGATCTCAAGAAATTTCAGGGGGAGGTATGACTTACCTCCTTGCCAAAACCTTTGGATTCAACGAGCTGAGTTGGATGGGTATTTTAAGTGCTGTTGGAGACATGCAAAACAACTTAACTGGCAAAATGGAGGGTTTGAATCGGGAGATACTTAGAGAAAGTGTTGAACAGAATCTTGTAGATTCAACCAATGACCTGGCCCTGTATGGTAGGCAGACAAGACCCCTTTTTATTGCACTCTCATACTTCGGAGACGTTAACTTGCCCATAACCAACAACAAAACAGAATGTCTTCTTTTACTTGATAAATTGGGTATTCCTTCAAAAAATGGTAAAAAATACAGGACCCTATGTGATCTGAGTAACGAAGAGAAAAGTAAACTGTTTTCAGAGTTAGTTAGGATGCTTAGCAGGGAAGTCCCATCCAAGTACGTGAGATACGTTCCAAAACTGATTTCAGGAGATTCTTACGAGTTTTTAAACGAGACTGAATATTCTCCACTACGTGATGCAAGTGAATTTTCAACCGCTGTGAATGCATGTAGCCGCCATAAAAGGCATGAAGTTGCCCTCAAGGTGCTGAAGGGAGATAGAGGTATGGCACTGGAGGATATGGATGATCTTGCAAAGGAGCACCGAAGGTACCTTGCCCAGAAGATGAGCTGGATTCAGGAGGAAGACAGGATCATCCCCATGAGCAATCTACAGTACTTCAACGGCAGTGAAATAAAGAGCGAAGTTGTTGGAACCATAACAGGGATGATCCTGAGCTATAGTGATTGGAAAAAACCAATAATAGGTTTTACAGAAATTGGAGATGGTAAAGAAGGTTTAAAGGTTTCACTGAGGTGTTCACGTCTTCTTGCCTACAATGGAATACACTTCGGTAACATGATAAGGAAAGTTGCCCAGAAGGTTGGTGGTACTGGTGGGGGACATTCAGTTGCCTGTGGAGCTTACATACCACCTGGAACTGCAGATAAATTCCTTGAAATATTCAATGAAAGTTTAAATGGAATGATTTAAAGAAGTTATTTGAGGATGAGGTTTAATGAATTTGAATCTCTTCAACTTAATTGAGATGGTTCAACTTAATTGAAGGTATTAAAACTGGTTGGATGAGTAAACATGAAGGTCTTCAAGAAAAAAGGGGAATTAACAAGGTTTCAGATACTTGCAGAAATAGCGAAGGGAGAACCGCATCTTAGACAGAAGGATATAGCAGAAAAGCTTGGAATAACAGTTCAAGCTGTGTCTGAGAATATAAAAAATCTTGTGGATGATGGATACGTTGAAACAGGATTTGGCAGTGCTAAGTACAAGATCACGAAACGTGGTATTGAGAAGGTTAAGGGTGAAGCTTCAAACCTCCGGAAGTATGCAGACAATGTTCTTGAAACTATGAATGCATATAAATCTGTTTGGCCAGCAATAGCAAGGGAACCCATGAAAGCTGGCGATAAGATCTGGCTTGAAATGGACAAAGGTACACTCTACGCAACCAAGAAAGAAACCTCCGCATATGCTGAAGTATTGAACGATGCAAAAGAGGGTGAAGATGTGGCCCTCATCAGACACGAAGGTACCATTGAATTGGAACTTGGAACCGTAACCATAATTCGGCTTCCAACCATAAATCAAGGTGGATCAAGATCATGCAACCTTGAAAGGGTTCTTGAGATATACAATACTGGATTTGATAAGATCGGCGCAATGGGAACAGTTTCAAGGGCAGTTGCAGATAAGTTAGGAATTGAAATTGATTTTGAATTTGCAACACCTGAGGCAACGGCGGCTGCAGCAAAAAGAGGTCTTAACGTGATGGTTTTTGCAGTTGGAAAAATGACAAAGAGCATAACACGGAGACTCGATTCAGAAGGGATAACGTACGTGATAAAAGATGTTTTAAATGGGGAAGCATCTGAGGACTGAATAATGTGCTTTTAAAGAATTTAAATGAAGGAATAGTTGGGAATAAACACTAATAGACTATTAAAATAATTTATTTAAAATATTTCAGTGTTTTAAACGAACCTGCAACCACATGAATCTATCTTAGAAACTATTGCACCTTCAACACTTGTATCAGGGGTTTTAGAAATTGCAAAGGCAGTTTTTCCAAGCATGGCCATCGAAGATCCCATCGTTTCATCTTCAAGAATTTCAACAAGTTCCAGAACTTCAGGATCCATGAGTGCTGTTTCCTCTGAGAACCTTCTTGAGAGTTTCATGAATTGGCATGGATCTGGATTTTCTAAAAGCTTTGAAAGCAGGTTTCTTCCGGTTTTGTTTATTTTTGCCTTGTAAACTGGATCTCCTATTATGCTTGAAGTTTCAATTTCCCCCAGGGTCTTGGATATGACAAAAAGGTCTTCTTCACTTCCATTCAGTATCAGTTTATCAGCGGATCCGACTCCAGGAGCTCCCTCCTTAAGTCTTAGCGTAATTCCTCCACATACCTCTGCTATAACATCTCCAAGTCCACTCTGCATTTCAATCTCTGCAAGGTGGGCTATTGCTGCAGCTCTGTTGAAGGTTAATGGAAGGTTGAGTATCTTTGCGATTCCCATTGAAGCTCCAAGGGCACAACCAGCAGATGTGCCGAATCCTGCACCTAAAGGGACTTCTAATTCATGTTTAACAACTACCCGTTTATTGTTAAAATATTCATCCAATTTAAACTCTTTTTTTATGAGATCAATGGTTTTGTACGTTATTGAAGTGTTACGAGCATCATGTTTACCATTTATTTTAACAGAAACTCCACTTCCATCTTCTATTTCCATGTCTGTGGTTACACCTTTATCAAGTGCAACACCTGCACCCTTCGATCCTTTTTTAACTGGATCCATGTTTTCTATTATTTCAAAAAAGCCGGTTATGTGGGCTGGGGCGAAAATGGAACATTTCATGATATCACTATATTTAATATGTCAGAGAACCATAAATAATCTATCAAATAATAAGGTAATCCATTGAATAAAGGGGGATTTAAGCATAGACAAGAGAATCGATCTCCATACACACAGTATATTCAGTGATGGTGAACTTTTACCATCAGAGATAGCAAGAAGGGCAAGTGTACTGAACCACAAAGCTGTCGCAATAACTGATCATGTTGATGCCTCTAACATAGACTGTGTTGGACGAATTATAGATGCTGTTTTGGATATAAGAGAAAACTGGGACATAGAAATCATTCCAGGAGCTGAAATAACCCATGCTCCAGCTGAAATCATTGAAAAACTCGCAAATCATGCCCGTGACCTCGGAGCAGAGATCGTTGTTGTTCACGGTGAAACCATAGTTGAACCTGTGATTGAGGGCACCAACTGGAATGCAGTTAACTGTCCTGAAGTTGATATTTTAGCCCATCCAGGACTTATAACAATTGAAGAAGCTGAAATTGCCAAAGAGAATGACATAGCCCTTGAGTTAAGTGCCCGGAGAGGTCATTGCCTTGGAAATGGACACGTTGCAAGTGTTGCAATGGATGTTGGAGCCAAACTCGTTGTGGACACGGATACACATGCTCCAGAAGACCTTATATCCTATGATATGGCATATAAAATAGCTTTAGGTGCAGGGTTACCTGAAAAAGAGATTGAAAAAGCTTTGAATGATAATCCTCAAGCTATACTTAAGAGTAAGGGAATACTCTAAATTAAATCATCAGATATTCCATCAGAAGACTTTTAAAAAATTCGACGTGTCAAACACGTTAAAAACCTTTTTAAATAGGGTCACACTTGAATTACGATTAAACTAAAATCCACAAAAGAATCAATTTACCTCTTTTTTAATGTATTCATTTAATCATACATATCTTCAAAAAACTAATTATTTAGAATGGTTTAACAAATATTTATAACTTAATAAAGGTGGTTTTGTTATGAAAGAAAAAATAATTGGAATATGTTACATCGTTGTGGCTGCTTTAATAATCGTTGTTAAGTACACAGTACCTGGATTCTTTGACATACTAATATGGCTCGTTACAATTGGTCTCATAATTAATGGAATTTATTTGATAATTAAAAAGTGATATACTCTTATTTTAAGTTAGATCTAACGATCTTACGATTTTTTTTATATTTTGATATTTTGAGGGTTTTTACTTATTTAAACTAACTTACAGAATTTAAATATAAAAAAAAGGTTTTTTAAGAATTATTCATGGACAACATGGTACTCCACCACCATATCCTTCCCCAAACTGTAACTCTTTTTAAATTCCATCTTAAATGCATCCTTCATGTGGCCAATACCTTCACCATCAACCAGTGTCTTTGAATCCCTACCTCCAGCTATCATTGGAGCTATGCATACCCTAACTTCATCCACAAGTCCCTGGCTGAGCATGGAATAATTAAGGGTTGAACCCCCCTCAAGCATCAAGGTCTTTACACCCCTCCCATGAAGCTCTGCCATGAGACATTGAAGATCAACACGTTTATCACCACAGGATACAACATCAACCTTTTTTTTAAGTGCTTCAACCTTCTGAGGGTCTGCAGATTCTGAAACTGCAATCAATGTTGGTGCATCAGTGTTCAAAATTCTGAATTCAAGGGGTGTTCTTGCTCTGCTGTCAACAACCACCCTTAAAGGGTTATCTGATGGTACTGAGGGTATTTTATGCACAGTTAAGCGTGGATCATCTGCAAGAACTGTGTTTATTCCCACCATTATTGCATCCACTTCCTTCCGAATCTTGTGAACCCTGATAAGGTCTTCAGGACCTGAAATTTCAGAACTGCCAGTTTTTGTTGCTATTTTACCGTCAAGTGTCATTGCAGAATTTAGTATCACGTAAGGTCTCAATTCATCACGTCCCGATTTGGATTTGTACACTGAATAGTGTTAAAATCCTAGATTTGAAGTGTTAATGGGAAGGTTGTGAAAAAGAAATTTTCCCAGACAAAGAGATGATCCTTCATAAAAAAATGAATGTTTTTGATTCTTTTCGAGTTCACGGGTTAATTTAATATTCCATGGAAAGGAGGGTTTTGATCACTGCCCTCCACCAAGTGCATAGAATATCTGCTGTATCTGTTGTACAATGTTGTTAATGCTGTTCAGGATATCCTGTATTGGATCCAGAAAACTCTGGACCTCGTCTGCAGTTTGATTAGCAGTTTCAGATGCATTGTTAAGAGTCTCCTTGGCGTTATCTTTAACATTACTTAAATTTGTATCCTGTGCTGCTGCAACTACACTTTGAAGGCCAAAAAATACCAGTATCAAAAATATAGCCATTAATTTAAAGGATCTTTTCATTTGGTTCACCATCTTCATTAAATTGGTTAATACTCTTAGATGATTCAAGGTACATCTTAAAATTTTTGATCCATCTTCAAGTTCATGCTCCTCTTAAGTTCATAGAAAAGCCCAATTTTATTTAACAGAAACATCTAAACTAAATTGGAAATGAAGAGGAGAAGTTCAAATGACTGATGAGAATTATGAAGAAGGATTAAAAAACATTGAAAAGATCCATCCAAATGCAAGTAAAGCCCTCATGGAAAATTTGAAGGACATAGCCCCAGATCTTGGAAAGTTTGTCATCGAATTTCCATACGGGCAGATATACAATCGTCCAGGGCTTGACCTGAAAACCCGGGAGATAGCAACTGTTGCTGCACTCACAGCAATGGGCAACGCCAAACAGCAGCTTAAAGATCATATCCATGGTGCACTCAATGTTGGCTGTACCCGGGAGGAGATCGTTGAGGTTATAATTCAGATGGTTGCGTATGCGGGTTTTCCTTCAGCAATAAATGGTATAAAAGCAGCAAAAGAAGTTTTTGAAGAATTAGATGAAGATAAATAAACTTCAGAGGGTTTTTCTTCGATCTAATTATTTTTATAAAAAAATGGTTATTTTAAAACTTAAAATTATTAGAAGTTTAAAGGTGCAAGTTAACCATTATAAAATGCAATTTAACCACTATTAATCATTTATGAAGTGGAAAGAGGTAAATTTGAAGAATTTTTAAATACCAAACACTTTCCTTACATTTTTCTCTGTCACCCTATCAACTTCACGTACTGAAACTGACTTCACCTGGGCAAGGGTTTTAACAACCACTTCAACGAATGCCGGCTCATTTCTCTGACCCTTAAATGGTGAAAGGTAGGGGCTGTCTGTTTCTGTTAAGATACTGGATAATGGCAGATCTTCCACCAGTTCCTTGTGATGGTCTGAGAAGGAGAGTATGGTTGAAAATGATAGATAGTAACCCTCTTCAACTATTTTCTGGGCTGTTTCAAGGTCTCCGCCGTAGCAGTGAAAAACAACATCTGGAAGTGATGAGTGTTTCTTCACTATGTCCAGTGCCTGCTTTTCTGCATCCCTTACATGGAGTACAATGGGCAACTCGTATTCAACTGCCATTTCTATAAATGAGGTGAATACTTTGTGCTGTCTGCGTCTTCCTTCTTCATCCTGCACCTCATAGAAATCAAGACCACTTTCACCTATAGCAACGGCTTTATCTATGTTCTCTTCTATTTCGTGAAAGGCTTGTTCTATTATATTTGAATCTGCCTTGGACGCATTGACAGGGTGAAATCCAAGACTCACATTAACAAACCTTGGATAATCTTCTAATAGATTTAATGTCCGTCTGTTTCCACCTAAACTTGCTCCTGAATTAATGATTCCAGTTAATTTTTCCCTGGATCTTTTCATCACGTCTTCACGGTTTTTGTTGTACTCCTTAAAATCAACATGGCAGTGTGTATCAATCATAAGAAAAATATCCCCCAATTACTACTGATTTAAAAAAAATGAAATGGAAACTTTCTTTATAATTTTTTAGATTGATATTTTTTATAAAAATTTTTACAAAAATTTGCATTTCTTTATAAAATCTAATTTTACAACCATTTAAAAATTGTAAATGCTTTCAAAACATGTCTTTGAATATTCAGACTCCAAAACGCCTTTCCCTCTGTTGGTATGACCTCAAAGCCCTTAAAAAATCAACTTTTCTGAGTTCTGGCCATAAACTATCGCAGAAATAAAGTTCAGAGTATGAGGATTGCCATAAAAGGAATCCACTCAACCTTTCTTCTCCACTGGTTCGTATTATGAGGTTTGGATCATCTAAACCTGCAGTGTAAAGTTTTGAGTTGACAATCTTCTCATCCACACAATTTGGATCGAGTTTTCCTTCTTCAACATCTTTTATTATCTTCTTAATGGCATCAACTATTTCCAGACGTCCATCGTAACCTATTGCAATGTTAACAATCCTCTCATCATAGGATGCTGTTGAATCTTCAGCTTTCTGTATTGCTTCCCTCACATCCTCTGGAAGAAGTTCGAGTTTGCCAACAGCCCTTATTCGGACCTTATTCTTATGTATTTTCTCGTTTTTAGCTATTCCCTCAAAATTTTCCTTGAAAAGTTTCATTAAACCTTCAACCTCATCCTCTGGTCTTTTGAAGTTTTCAATTGAGAAGGCATAAACAGTTACGATCTCTATTCCCAAGTCAACACACCAATCCAGAACCCTTTCCAGTGTGCTTACACCCTTCTTATGAGCATCGATGGTCCTCATATTTCCCTGAATCTTTGAAAACCGCCTGTTTCCATCCATTATTATGGCAATATGCTTAGGCATGTTCTCCTGTTTTAGATTTCGTGCGATGTACCATTCGTACAGACTGTAAAGTGGTTTTAAAACAGACATTTTCAGTTCCTTTCTCCTCATTTATATCATCTGATAAAATTCAATTCAAATCATGAGCACTTGACTTCAATTTTGTAAGATGGTCAGTAATATGACACAAAACCCCATCTTTTTTTTAAATGTCATTCAATTGAGTTAAATATTCTTCAATATCTTCAATAGTTCTTTACTTAAATTTCTTTTTATAGAATATAGAAATTTCATTTATCATTATTTTTGTAAAAATTTTGATCTGTGAAAATCAAACTTTAGGATGTTATCCCTCGTTTTTAAGCTTTTTCATCCGGGCAAGGTACGCTGCAAATTTCAATGCTCGTACATATCCTTCTTTTTTTTGTGATCTGGAGGTATCAATGAGTATTTCTTCTGTTCCAAGGGTCACAGCGCCGTGACTTTTCACTCCTCCAACTAAAACAAGACTTCTGAATATTAGGTTGCCGGATATTCCATCTGGAGCAAGTATCAAATTTGCATCATCTGCAACTGCATCCTCTATCAATATGAAGTAGTGTTTAACTGGATATTTATCCCTTGTGATTGCAGTTACAATCTCTCCTTCCTTGATTGAATCATGGATCTTCTGGCTTCTGTCTTTATCCTGGGCTCTTCCACCAGATAGAACTGCTACTTTGGGTTTTATATGGATATCCTCAAGAAATTTCACACCTGACTCAATGAGATGAACCTTCTCCTCTACCCCTTCCCCTTCATCAATTCCAACAGGGGTTAAAAGGAATTTATGGCCTTTGATCTCCAAAAAAGAGGCCCTTGAAAGTTGGGGATATTTTCTTCGTAGTAGGGCTAGGATCTTGGATGCGCTGAGAGATCCTCGTATTGCAGCATCGACTTCACCATTCAACAGCATTTGGACGAGTTCATCTTCAGATTCTGTTAAAATAACATCAAAATCCACTTCACGGGCTGCTTCAGCAACAGCTCTGTTTTGACCGAGACCTGCAACAACTTTCATCCTATCATTTGATCCAGTATTAATATAGAGTTTAAGATCTATTCAATAAAAAGGTTTTCGCCCACTTAAATTGTGTCTATAGAAAATTTTCTGAAAAAATGTTTTTACATTATTTCAGCTGCAATATTTTCAGATTGAGGTATCCAATTCTTAAGTATCCCAACAGAGTCAATCTATTAAAAAAATAAAAAAATATTAGAGTTGAATCAAAACCCAAAAATAAATAAGATAAATTAAAAACTACTTTTTAACAACTTTCAATGCTTCATCCACATTTTCCAGCGTTATTTGAAGGTCTTCATCACTGTGTGCCCTAGATAAAAAACAGCACTCGAACTGTGATGGTGGTAGGAAAATGCCCCCCTCAAGGAGCTTGTGGAAGTAAGCTGTAAAGCCCTGCGTATCTGCAGATTTTGCATCCTTATAATCCAGAACATCACCCTCTTTGAAGTATATCTGGAACATGGAGCTTAAACCTGCAACGTGGAAGTTCAGACCGTTGTTTTCAAGTACATCCTCAAGTCCTTTCCTTAGTTTCTGACCTTTGGAGTTCATTGTGGTGTAAAAGCTGCTGTCGAGCTGTTTTAACATTGCCAGCCCTGCTTTTATGGAAACAGGGTTTCCATTGAAGGTTCCTGCTTGATAAACATTTCCTGATGGGGCTATCATTTCCATCAGCTCCCTTTTACCTGCAAGTGCCCCCATTGGGAATCCTCCCCCAAGTATCTTTCCAAAGGTCACGAGATCCGGTGTCACTCCAAAGTACTCCTGAGCACCACCTTCAGCTATTCTGAAACCAGTTATAACCTCATCAAATATGAGTATTATATTATTTTCAGCAGTTATTTTCCGTAAAAATTCCAGGTAACCCTTCTTTGGAGGTATGCATCCAATGTTTCCCATTACAGGTTCGACTATTATTGCAGCTATTTCATCCTTCTCAGATTCAATCAACTTTGCAACTGCTTCTTCATCGTTGAAGGGTGCAAGAACTGTGTTTTTTGTTGTGTCCTCTGGAACTCCTGGCGAATCTGGAAGTCCCGCTGCACCGGAACCTGATTTTACAAGTACGTAGTCATGGGCCCCGTGGTAGGATCCTTCAAATTTCACTATCTTTTTTCTACCTGTAGCTGCCCTTGCAAGTCTTATGGCACTCATTGTTGCTTCAGTACCTGAATTCATGAATCTGACCATGTCTGCACATGGCACTCTTCTTACAACCTGTTTTGCAAGTTTTATCTCATTTTCCGTTGGTACTCCATAGGCAGTTCCATTTTCAAGCTGTTTTGAAACCGCTCCTATGATGCTTTGGTCTGCGTGGCCGAGAACCAGGGGTCCGTAGGCAAGGCAGTAATCTATGTAACTGTTTCCATCAACATCGTAGATCCTGGATCCTTCTGCCCGCTCTGCAAAGAAGGGATAGGGTTTGTAGGCCCTGACTGGAGAATTCACTCCTCCTGGAAGGAATTTTTTAGCTTCATTGAACAAATCCTCTGAAATCATATTATCACTCCTGAAATAGTTAAGATTGAACGGTTTATAGATAAGCTTATGTTAATAACATTGAATTCTGATTATTAAATCAGGATTCTAGTTAAATCATGATTTTAATGGTTTGATTTTAATGGTTTAATATTGATTAAAAATTTTAATATTAATTAAAAGTTTAATTCAATGATTTTTTTTTAATTCGAGGGGGAGATTAGTTTAAAAGATTATTATAAACTCATTTTAAATCTGTAATCTCACACTTTACCCATATCAAGATTAATAAGGGCATTTACTGCAGCTACTGCAACAGGCGTGCCTCCTTTAGGACCTTCTGTTGCTAAGTAAGGTATTTCTGTTTCCTGAAGTGCTTTTTTAGATTCTGCAGCACCGACGAACCCTACTGGAACTCCAATAACTGATTTTACATTCATCTCACCCCTCTGAACAAGGTCTAAAACTTCTAAAAGGGCTGTTGGGGCGTTTCCTATTGCAACAATGCCTTCAAATCCTTCAAGTGCTGCAACCCTCATTGCAGCTGCTGCACGGGTTATTCCAGATTCTTTCGCAATTTTAACTGCTCTTTCATCTTTTATGTAGCAGTTCACATTGCCATGGTACCTGTTTATTCCCACCTTAACCATGTTTATGTCCGTGAGAATATCACCACCATTACGAATGGATTTCAAACTTTCGTGGACAAAATCGTCACTTATCCGGGTTATATCTGCATATTCAGGGTCTGCTGTTGAATGAACCATCCTCTCAACAATTGCCCTTTCCTCAGGAGTGAGATGAGCTGTTTTATCATCTATAAGTGATTTTACTATTTTCCTACTTTTTTCTGCTATATCATAGCCCTGCTTTGTTGATGCACCCATGAACATGGTTTTCACTTACTCAAAAATTTTTTAGTTGTTCAGTCTTTGTTCTGGTTCAATTAAGTTATTTTTGGTGGTAACCTCAGCACTGATTATTGACTATCAATATCAAATTTTAGCATAACCCCCTCATTATTCTGAAGTTCAATGGCTTGAATCAAGAAATCCAATTTAATTTATGCTAATTTCATTCCAAGGAAGTTCGTTAGATTTTAGGCAAATTTATACCTCATTTTCAATATATAAGTATTAACTATAATTTTTTGAGCAAGAGGTAGTATTATGAAAGAAGAAGTGAAAGAAGTTAAGGGACAGGTAATGCAGACCATTGCAACCTTGATGACAACAGCCTTTGGATTAATAGCAGCACTAGCATGGAACGAAACCATCAAAGCATTTATAACCCAGTTGTTCCCAAAAGGGAGCGGATTAACTGGCCTGCTGGTTTACGCAGTTCTTGTTACTATACTTGCAGTTGTTGCAACCATATTAATTGGAAAGGCTATAGCAAAACCTGCAGTTCAGGAAGTTAGAATAGTGGAGTAATGGTAAGGGCAAAAATAATTTCAATATTTTCTTCTTTTAATTTATTTTTTTAAATTTTTTAATATTTATTTCTCTTTTTAATTGATTTTTATCATTTTTTTTTTAAGAGTATCCTATTAAAAACAGCATCCTTTAAAAATTAGTTTTTACTGGTTACTTCTTAAAAGCTAAACTTAAACTTATTAAAACTTGAAAATAATCATTTTAATATGTTTATTCTATATTATTAGTCTTAATTATTTTATAAAAAGTTTTATGATGCTGATTCTTCAGCATTTTCCTGGGATGTGTCCAATTCTTCAACCTTAAAAACCTGTGTATTTGAAACCTGACCCAGAAACCTGTCATTGGAATCCCCAAAGAGGTATCCAAGGAACATATCAAGGAGCAAAGGAACCCAAAGGATCTTGGATAAATTTCTAACAAAGGCAGTTTTATAAGTCATTTCCCCATTAGAGGCCTTTACTTGAAGATTCATTACAGATTTACCCAATGTAGTCCCATTTTTACCTTCCATATATGTGAAATAGGCTATTATGAGCAGAGCAGTTGGCACAATCCAGTAGTTTAAAACTGTAAATGTGCTGGTTGCCACTATCAAAGGATATATCATGGAACTTAATATCCACATCATAAGTGTTAAAATTATTCCATCAAATATTAAAGCTACGAAACGTCTTCCCCAGAAGTACTCCATGTTCTTACCACCTGAAATCGTTGAGTCAAAACATTATCTTTCCATGAATCTGTGCCACGCAGTTCATTTCAAATGATTCATCCAATCTATCTATTACCAGTTCCTATGGATTTATATAATTTTGTGTTGCAGGATTATAACCTTGTTGTAGAACTTATAACCTTGTATTGATGTAAATGTGATGTAAATATTGAAAACAGGATTTTTTTTTATGTGCTTTTATGTGAAACTGCAGTTCAAAAAAAGGGGTTAATTAAATTAATGTAAAAATAAGGAAAAAAAATTCCTTTAAAGAAGGTTTTAGCAAACCCTTGGAACCGGGTCAGCTATCGGAGCTTCAAGTATCCTCTTACCACCTAAGGCTGTTTCGAGAATTACGTGCTTGTCGTTTGTGACCTCACCAATTATCTGGGCATCTTTTCCATACTTGGTTTTGCGCACAGCCTGAAGTATCTCCTCTGCTTTGTCTGCTTCAACACCCATTATGACTTTGCCCTCATTTGCAACCTCGTAAGGGTCTATTCCAAGCATTTCAGATGCAGCATGAACCTCTTTTTTGATTGGTATCTTCTCTTCATCAAGGAGCATTCCAACGCCGGATTTTTCAGCCAGTTCATTGAGTGCATTGGCTATTCCACCCCTTGTCGGGTCTTTCATTGCCTTAACACCTCCAACTTCCAGTGCAGCTTCAACCATGCTCCATACTGGTGCAACATCAGATTTCAAGTCTGTTTCAAATCCAAATCCTTCCCTGTAAGACATCAAAGAAATTCCATGGTCTCCAACACTTCCGGTTAGTATGATCTTGTTTCCAACTTCAAGGTTGGAGTCCCGTGTGATCTGACCCCTTTTGGCTATTCCTATTCCAGTGGTGGATATGATTATGCTGTCCAGCTTGTCGTTCTCCATAACTTTGGTGTCACCGGTTACTATAGATACTCCAACTTCCCTGCAGACTTCATCCATAGATTTTATTATCCGCTCAAAATCCTCCCCTGAGAATCCTTCACTCACCACCATGGCATTAGTTATTGCAAGGGGCTTTGCACCCATCATAGATACATCATTGACAGTTCCAGCTATGGATATTTTACCGATATCTCCACCAGGGAAGAAAATAGGATTTACTGTGTGGCTGTCTGTACTCACAACAATTTCATAGTCCCCCAAAGGTATGGTTGCACCATCATCAAGGGAATCAAGCCCAACTCCACCATTGACCTGTTTATTATTGAGATTTCCAAGTATTATGTCTGATATGAGGCCCTGCATGACCTCTCCACCTGCTCCATGTGACATGCTGATTTTCATGTGAATTCACCCACTGTTTTACTTCTAAAAATCCGGATTTTGAAGATCTATGAATTCTTTCTATGGACTTCATTCCATGGCTACGGAATCCATCTAATCGAGATTATTTTTATTTTATTTTTAAAATTATTCTTTGAATCTATTCAAATTAACATCTTTTGAACGTGACATGTTAAAATCTTCGAACAATAACTTTATTCAAAAAAATTTACAACACAACCTTCTTATCTCAAGATGCAATCCATTGATTGAGGTTGGAATTTGAAATATTTAAATATTTATAATTACAGATTTCTGTGAAATGAAGTATTTTGTATAACCCATAAAAAGTCTTTTTAACCTGCATGAGCAAAACCAATAATAAACTGGTTAACGTTAAATTAATATAGTTTGATATAAAAATAGAATTATTCTAACTAAGACTTTTTTAGTTTGAGTTGGGTATGATTTGAATTTAATCGAATTCTTATTATTGGATTAAAATTAGATTAACACTGAAGTAATAAAAATAAACTAAAAAAACAAGTTTTAAGATAATAGAGGTGAAATCATGGCAATATGGCAAGGAAAATCATTAAGAAAACCAACAGGTGCACGTGCAAAAACCAACAGGAACAAGAGGAACTCTGAATTTGGAAGAGACCCTGCTGAAACCAAAATCGGAGACAGAAAGGTCAAAAAGATCAGAACCAAAGGTGGAAACGAAAAGATCAGACTCACCAACACCCAAACCATCAACGTTGTGGACCCAAAGACCAACAAGGTCCAGGTAACAGATATACTCAACGTTGTGGACAACACAGCAAACACCCACTTCGTAAGGCGTAACATCATAACAAAAGGAGCTGTTGTTGAGACCAGCCTTGGAAAAGCTAAAGTAACATCCAGGCCAGGCCAGCACGGCATGGTAAACGGTGTACTGGTTGAATAAACAGATTTTAGAACGGGTGAACGAGTTCCTTGGGGATGTGAATAAAGACCTCCCTGAAGGAATGGAACTCGAATATGAGGGGTTCTACGAAAGGGGTTTCTTTGTAACCAAGAAAAGATACGCCTTGATACATGACAACAACATAACCGTAAAGGGTTTGGAACTTGTAAGGCGTGACTGGGCCCCTGTAGCAAAAAAGACCCAAGAGCAGGTCATGATGGCCATACTCAAGGAAGGTTCCCCTCAAAAAGCCGCTAAAATCATTAAAGATGTTATTGACGAGATAAAAGAGGGGAATATTCCCCTGGAAGATCTTGTTATACACACACAGCTTACAAAGAAACCAGAAAACTACGTTCAAAAGGCACCCCATGTAATGGCTGCCAGGAAAGCAATTGAACGTGGAAGGACTGTTGGACCAGGATCCATCATCCGTTACGTTGTTGTTAAGGGTAGAGAACCCATAAGCAGACGTGCAGAACCAATAGAGGATGTGGATGTTGCAAACTACGATCCAAACTACTACATTGAGAACCAAGTTTTACCTGCAGTCTCACGTATAATCAATTCCATTGGTTATTCTGAAGAGGAAATAATGCAGAAAGAAAAGCAGAGCAGTTTGGATGCATTTTTTTAAATGATAATTAGATCATTCACTTGAAGTATTGATTTAAGTTGTTTTTATTTTTATTAATTGAAGATTAAATTAAGGAAGATTAAATTACGGATTCAACTAAGGATTCGATTATTTTTAGAAAGAATAATTTTATTTTACAGAATAATTTTAAATCGATTTGATATAGATGCAGTCAATTCAACGTGAAACATTAATTCAACGTGATAACTATTAATACAAACAATCTATAAAGAGAATCTATAACAATGAACTGAGAGTTTTATCCAACAAAAACTCAGGCATGTTATTCATTAGTTTTAAATAATCAATTGCGTAATGATCAAATGTTGTAAAGGTTTATGGTGTAAAAATGATAGACGCTGTTTTTTTTGATATTGATGATACTCTTTACGATACTTCGGGCTTTGCAAAACTTGCAAGAAAGGCTGCATTGAACAGTATGATCGATGCAGGGCTGCCCATGGAACAGGATGAAGCCTACATACTTCTACGAGAGATAATAGATGAAAAGGGATCCAACTACGACAAACATTTCAACGTTCTAACAAAACGTGTTTTTGGAGAGGAAAAGCCTCTTTTAATAGCTCTGGGAATGATCACATACCACAACGTTAAATTCGCTCTTTTAAGATTGTTCCCTAACACAGTATCCTCCTTGATTTACCTGAAGGGTAAAGGATATACCTTGGGAGTTATTTCAAATGGAATAACCATTAAACAATGGGAAAAACTCATAAGACTTGGCCTTCACCATTTTTTCGAGGAAGTTGTAACCTCTCAAGAGGCAGGTGTTGAAAAACCAAATGAGAAGATATTCCAACTCGCCCTTGATAGAATGGGCTGTGAAGCTGAAAGATCCGTTATGATCGGTAATAAGTTCAACGAAGACATAATGGGCGCCTTAAATGTAGGAATGTCTGCAATACTGGTTAATTCAGAGTTAAAAGATTCTGAAAGGGAGTATCTCAAAAAAGAAAATTTGAATGTGGAAGTTATAAAGGATCTAGGGGAAATCAAGAATATACTGTAATCACAGGATCTACTGACGTATGATACTGTTTTATACACAAAATTTGAATTTAAATCTGAAGTTGGTGTTGTATGTAAAAGAGGTGCTTTAATGAGCTACTATCATGACCCCAAAATGGAAAAACTATTCGAAGTACTGGAGGAACCTAAATCACTGGAGGAACTGAATCTTCCAGGGACATTTGTAAAGGATCTCATATTGAAGATCATAGCAAACCACAACACAGTTAAAACAAGCCGAATAAATGAGATCACAGGTTTGCACTGGGATGTAATTAAAGAAAGCTTAACTGAACTTGAGAAAGATGGTTTCTGTGCCCCTGTGAGTGGAGGATTCCTTTTTTCAAGTATTGAGTACAGTGTTACCAAGAAGGGCAGGGAAAAATCCAGAGCAATTTCTGAAGACAACCCCTACATGGGAATGGCTCCTGTGAATTATGAGGATTACTACACCATAATGGAAGCCCAAATGAAGAATCGTTACCCCATTAGAATACCCCCGGAAGTTGTGGAAAACACATTCCATGAAGTTGTGGGTGTTGAATATGCAAAAGAATCCCTCATTGAAGCCTGCATAATTGGTAAGGGAGTTTTCATTTACGGGGAACCTGGAACCGGTAAAACCTTCATTCTAGGCAAAATGCCAGATCTTCTACCTCCAGTTCTAATTCCCAAGTTCATAGAATTTGGGGGAATGGTGATCCAGATATACGATCCTGATTTTCACAAGGAATGTGAGGAACAACCAGAAGATCCTCGCTGGGTTAAGATATGTGCCCCTTTTGTACTTACAGGTGCGGAACTAAGTTTAAATAAATTGGAAACCAACTACAACCCTAACAAAGGAGTCTATGAAACTTCCCCAATAATAAAGGCTAATGGAGGAGTTTTACTAATAGACGACCTTGGAAGGCAAAGGGATGACCATGAACTTATTCTTAACAGACTCATTGTACCTATGGAAAATAAAAAAGACGTTATATACGTCAGGGGAATTCCAGTCATATTCCACAGCCACTTCATACCTGCATTTTCAACCAACCTGGACATAAGCATAATGGATGAAGCACACCTCAGAAGAGCCCCACTTCACATATTCCTTAAAAAACCTAACCTTGAGGACGTTAGGGAAGTCTTCAAACGAAACCTTGATGCCATTGGCGAAAAATATGATGAAAGAGTTCTCAAAAGATTTGTAAATGTTTACGATGACCCCGAAAATGGTGGAGAGGGTCTTCAGCCCAGTTTTGCCCATGCAAGGGATGTTGCACAGATATGTCAGGCAGTGAGGATAAATCGTGGCAAAGATGTTGTTGACAGAGAAGTTCTTGATGAAGCCCTTGAAAAACACGTTTTAATAACACTTCAAAGAATGAGAATTGATATTGCACAGGTTATGCGCCAAACAAGATCTTTCCGTGTGCGAACGGCCCAGATAAATGATACTTATAGTGCACTTTTGAAGTACGGGGCCAACAAAATTTCATACGAATCAGAATCCCTGATAGTGGACCTTGATGACACCGTGACCCCTGTACAGCTGGTTGAGTACCTGCACAACAATGGTATTGAAGTTGACAGGATAGATGTGATTGCAGAATCTGAAAAAGAACTGCGTAGAACAATTCTTGAGTATGATTGAGCAGTGTAATATATTCTTAAATCCTATTTATTTGTTATAATATTTTTGAATGATTCGGTTTGATTAGAATTTTTTTATTTCATGTTCGTGTTTTACACAACCTTTTTATGGAACTATAGTACCACTTATTAGCATTAGAATTGTTCCATGGAGATGTAGAAAAAAGGATTTTAACCAAATAAAATTCCAATTAAGAACCAATGGAACCTTTTATTTAGAAATTATTAGATGGAGATCATTAGATTGAAAAAGTATTTGAATTATAGTTTAGCAATAATAGTTGTTCTTTTCCTCGTAGTTTACGCAACAGAGGGTAATAATGTAGAAAAAAAACATTTTAGTGGGGATGGAATATCCTTTGATTACTCTGCCACCTGGGAGAGTGTTGAAGCTGGAAGTCACGTTGCTGCGTTCAAAGATCCAAATTCAGGTTCAAACATAACGGTTAATAAACAGTTCATGCCTTCAGATTACGCTTCAAACAATAACTTTGCCCTGAATTTCAGTGAGGCTAAAGATCTGGGTTTTAAGTTCGTATCATCTGAGAACATCACAGTGGATAATTTAAGTGGCTACAAAAACAGCTATGAAGTTAACACCAAAAACTCCTCAATTGCTCTGGACGAAATTTGGGTTGTTAAAGACGGATTTTTATACAGTATAATAGTAAAAACTCCTATGAATGAATCCAACGATAAATTCAGTTTAAGTTCACTTTTACCTGGCTCTGAAGAACCTGTATCTTCAGATATAGTTACTGAAAGTTTTAAAATAGAAAATTCAAGTAATTCAACAGTTTCACCCTTCTGGGGATACGTTTCAATTCCAAGTCTTGGTGTGAACTGGGGAATACGTTCAGACACAGTTAATGCACTTGGTTCAGTTTACCATTACAACGAAAGCTTTTATCCAGGTCAAGATGGTGTTGCTGGTCTTTTAGGACATCACACCAGGTTTTCAGCACCGTTCATGAACATCGATACCTTGAAAACTGGAGACGTTGTTGTTGTAACGGATCTACTGAGTCAAAAACGTTACACCTACCAGGTTTCATCCAGTTGGGATATAAAATGGGATTTCAAAACAAACCCTGTGAATTTCACCGCAGGTAATCCTGAATTGAAGTTAGTAACGTGCTGGCCAAAAGGATACAGTAAGGCTGCCTTCCAGACCCATTGTAAACTCGTTTCAATAGAACCTCTATGAAATCCAGTGGGATCAATCAATTTGAATATATGCTGAATAGTAAAAGGTAACAGAAAAGTATATAGAACCGCTAAAATATACAAAGAGAAGAGATGATTTAAATGTCAGAAACAGTTATACTCGGATCGTTATTATATTCTCATATAATTCCTCCCATACTTGCATTTATAGGCGTGTTACTTCTCTGTTCAGGTATAATGGATAGAAAAATGAATTACACCCTAATTGGAATGGCATTATTCTTTGCAGCAGGAATTTTACCATTTTTAATTCTTCCTGCAGTTTTAGGGTGATCAAAAAGTCTTAGGTGATCAAAAAATTTGATCCACAATGGAGGAATTTAAAAAGACGTGGGAGATGATTGAACTCCAATTCTTATTTATTTTTTAAATTTTTAGTTCATTCTTTAATATATCAAAAAGGGATGTAAAGATTTAAAGGAATTAAAACACGGAACTTTTTTTAGAATATATTTTTTTTAAATATCTTTTTAAAATATAAATATATCTTTAAAGGGAATGTTAAAAAAACCATAAAATCAGAAATAAATTTTAAAGAAGGGTTAATTTGCTCAAATAAATATTATACTTGCTTTTTTACAGATTCTATACTGATTATATTCTCTTCACTGATTCTATCCTCCACTAAACCCTTTGTACCATCAAAACTTCCTTCAGATTCAAGTTTTATAGTGGATGCCATGGATGCAAATATTCCGCACGTTTCAGGGTTTGAGGTTTCCATCCTTTTAGTTGCATAGGCGGCCATGTAAGTATCACCCAAACCTGTAGGATCTACCCTTTGCTTGTGGGGAAATGCAGGAATTTTATAGGTACCTTGAGTTTTTACTGAATATATGATGGATCCCCTATTCCCCATGGTGATTACAACTTCATTTGGTCCAAAGTTACCGATGGTTCTTGCAACAGACTCGAGTTTGTGGATGTGTGTGCCCAGCACCACCCTTGCCTCCACCTCATCAAGGAACACAACATCAAAGAACTTTAAAAATCTTTTAAATTCACCCCAAGGTTTTAAGATAACTTTATTTTCTTTTATATGCCTTAAATATCCCTGTATACCTGCATAAATTGGAACATCGAAACTGGAAAGATATTCAACAGTTTCAAGGGGCACATCGAAGGGTGTGAGTGGAGATATTAAAAATGCGTCGAATCCTTTAAGATCGATTTTGCTGAGGTTTTCAGGTTTTATTGGGTTTTGAGTGATGTGTGCATTTTGGATCCTGTGATTGGGATCATGGTTTGGGTATATGTTCTCGAACTTCAGTGTTTTATCAACGAAAACAGGTTGAAAGGTTACATCATCTGGAAAAGATTCAAGGAGGTGTTCATCCTCCTCTGCAAAGGTTACAACTGCAGTTGTGTCCACTCCCATTCGAGATAGAACTGCTGCCTGATAATAAACAGCCCCTCCTGTTGATTGGTAGGTCTTTTTGTCACGGACTATGGTATCCATGGTTAATGGACCTACAATGAGAAATTTCGACATTTTAATCTTCTCCTTTTTTTGAACTTAAAACATGGACCTTATTCTACCAGAGTGGAGTGCAGAACCAACAAGGAACTTATGAACACCTTTACCTGAGAGTTCTTCAATATTCTCCTCAAGGATACCGCCACCCATAATTATTGAGGATTTAAATGCTTCAAACTTATTAATAATGGCGTTATTAACACCACTTTCAGTTCCAACCCGAGATATATCAAGTAAAATGATTTCAGGAGGTTTTAAATCTTTTATTTTATTAACAAGAGTATTCAGATCCGTGTCCATATCCCTTGCCAGAAGTTCGTTGTTCTTTATGTCTATGCTCAGAACCAGTTCATCTCTCTTGAAGGATTTAAATATCTCATCAAGACTTTTAAGAGTTTTAAGTGTTTCTGTTGCAATAATAACCTTATCTGCAAATTTTAAAAACTTTTCAACCCTTTGAACATTGTTAGCACCCGCGTCCAGCATAACAGGAATTATTTCATTGACCTTCTTCACGATTTGGAGGTTAGATCCCTCTCCTTCAATGGAGTCCAGGTCTGCTATGTACATACGCTTTGCTCCTGCAGCTTTTAAGGATTTTGCAATCTCCACTGCATCAGAAGATTGTGAAAAAATTGTTTTAAGAGGTTTATAAGTTTCTCTCATTCCAGATTTACCTGAAACTGCTTCACCATTTTTTAGATCGATAACTGGTATTATCATTGAGTAACATCCCGTTTAGTAAAATCATAATATTGAATAAAATAACCTGTTTTTGATTTTTTAGTTAATTAAATTTTGGTTAATTCACTTGATTCATTAAATGAATATCAATGAACCGATTGCAAGGATATACTACAATAATGAGTTAGCCGGATTAACAAAGGACACTATTAATTACACTTCTTAATATAAAAAGGAGGATAAAGATCGTTTGAAAAAATCAAAAATCTGTTGTTCGGAATATAATTCCTTAGCTTGATTGTATGTTATAGAGTATCCTCTGAAGGAAACATTTGAGCGAAAGAGTGTTTGGATACTCTATAAACCAAGCCGGTTGGATCCATGTTGGGTAAAATTTTACTTATCAGATAGCTGAGGAAGTCCTAATTCCTAACATGGACAACCTAAAGAATGATTGTTCAGCCCACTATAAATACTTTTATGCTAAAATGTATTACTTATCCTCTGTTGAAGATTGGATTTGTAATAATGAAGTTTTCAATGAAAAAAAGCTGGAATTTTAGAGGTATTTTGGGGAGGAAATATTTTTGAAAGGACTTCCCTTAAACTCATGTTCTGTATTTATCATCCAAGAACTTACCGAGTTCCTCCAGTGCATGATCAACAGCTTCCTGGGCCATTTCATTACTTGCATTTGAGAGTTCATCGAAAACGATGTGAACCTCGACGTCAACGTTGAGTTCATCTTCATAATCCATTTCAACATCTACGTTGAAGTCCATGACCTCTTTTTTAGATATTTTTTTAAAAATAAAGTTTTCTGCGGCTGAAGATGTGAATTCTGAGATTGTATCCAGATCTTCACTGCTCAGCCTTTTGAGTTTACTCAAGAAACTAACTCCTTAAATGAATTTAGATAGATCATGAAGGATTTAGGAAATTCCTGCGCCCTGCATTGCTTCCTGAAGGGATGCCTGCATTTCCTGGAGTTTGTTCATGATACGCTCTTCTTGACGTTTCACTGTTTTCTCTCGAAGTTCAAGTGTTTCAACCTTTTCTTCAAGTTCTGCAGTTATTTCGTCTTTTTTAACTTTTACAAGAAGATTTCCTGCGGTTTTGTATACGTCGCTGTCATCTTCAACCTTTTTCAGTTCGTCAAGTGCTTTTTGAGTTTCCTTTATCTGAAGTTCTACACTCTGTTTCTGCATTGAAATTGCCTGTGCCTGCTGCTGCACCTGCTGAAATTGAGCTATTTGATGCTGGATGTTTTGTGGAAGTTCCATTTTATCACCTCATAAGAAAAATTATCTTAAATTTTTTTTTAATTTCATTTAAGCCCTTATTTTATGGTTAATTTTGTATGATCATGCAAAACTATCATAAAAAGCTTATTTGGTTTTGATGTATTTTTTAAGTTCTAGAATTTCGTAAGACAGCTTAGTCCATCTCAAGTAAGAGTTCAGAGAGGCACGCAGTGAAGTTGCATCCTCTGCATCTACCTTGATCCTTATGGTGCTGCCTGCAAGATGAACACTTACAGATGCCCTATCTGAGGGAGATGTGCGAATTTCAGGTTCTATTGATTTCAATATTATCTCTGCATCCTCAGGGGTGTCAAATTCCATTTCCAGTTCTGTTTCAACACCTTCAAGGACTTCCACAGTTCCATCTCCCGGTAGGTATGTGTTTACTCATGGAATATTCTCCAATCCTTGATGTATATTTTGGGGCCGGTTATCAATCCTTTGGAATCATAAAATTCCATTATAGCCCTTCTTTCATTGTCTCCTTTCTTAAGAACCAGGACGTTTTCCCGTTTGAGGGTTTCCATACATTTTGGAACACCCAATAATTCTCCTAAAATGTTAAGGTCATCCATCTCAGATTTCAGGGAAAGTTCTTTGATCTTCACCCTGCCCTTGGAATTTGTGATGGATACTGTAACATCCATAGAAAGGACAATATCCCCTTTTTCATTGTAAAAATCTATCTTAGAAGGGTTACCCTTGGTCTCGGAGATCACTGCAGTTTTGTCAAATCCCAACTGCGAAGATTTTAACAAAACATTACGCAGGCTCATCTTCCCCCTGTTAGTGTATTCCGAGTTTATAACTCTATCTAAACTTTTACAGAAGGATCTTGTTCTCTGAGAAGGCTTCCTAGATGTGGTTATTAACATGGGATACCCTATCAGTTCCATATTGAAAATAGTAAAAAACTACCTTCAAAGATTATCTTGCTTTTATCGTCCTTTTCACAGGAGGTATTACTTTGAAAAGTATCCTGTACCTGCAACTTGGACATTTGGACTCTGTGTATCCTTTAATATCTACTAAAGTACCACATTTTCCACATTTATACAATTATAAGCCTCCAACTATCCTCTTTATGTTCCTGGTAGCTGTTCTTCCCATTGGAGTTGATGGAAGGTATGCTCCACCAGTGAATACTGCACCACATTTCCTGCATTTCCATATTCCTGCTGAAACCCTTTTTACACCAGGTCTGTCACATTGAGGGCAAACATGATTCTTTTTCATGCTTTCTTCTACTGATTTAACGGATCTTTTTGCTTTCCTTCCGTATCTTGCACCGAATCTTCCGGTTATTCCTACTTTCTTAGTTCTTGCCATTATATCACCTTTAAATTTGATTTTTTGAATTTTTGATAGGTCGCCATGAATGAATCACTGGCCCTGATCTTACCCAGAACTTTAATAATTACCATAATAACATTAATATTCATTAAAATTCATGGCATAAATAGAATTATTATAGATATTAGTGTCAGGGGTTATTAAAACTGTTGTTGAACTATTATAGTATCAAGTCATACCTTAAATAGACATGGGTAAAGAAAAGATTGATCCGGATTTTTAATCCAGATACTCTCTAAGCTCAGCAGTTTTTTCCCTTGCAATAGAGACTGCTTTAAGGATTTCTTCTCTTTTGAACGGTTTTTCTCCACCCTTCTGCATTGCACATATACTACCATCAGCCCTTACACCAATTGAAATACGGGCATCCATTATGTCTTCTTCTTCAAGGGATGGATCTATGAGTAATTCATCACCTATCTTTGCGAAGGTGCACATCAAAGCTTTTTCATTGATTGGTAATGGAACTGTGTTTTCAGTGTCAAGGACAACTTCACCATCTTCAACCCTTGTCTGTGGTATTCTGGTGTTTAAGAGTGCTGCAACACTTCCAAGAACTGCTGCATCCATGAGGTTGCCGTCGTAGTCAATTATGTGAAGATCCAGAAAGATCATCCACACCTTTTTCCCTTCAATTATACAGAGTTTTTCAAGGTCGATGATTTTTCCTTCCCTAATACAGCGGTCTGTAACCCTTGCAAGTTCAACAGAACGTTCATCAGGTGGTCCTGGTTCGAAATTTGGTGCTGCCATGGGTAGTAACTCAGAATTCGTCATTAAAACACCCATACCGGGTGTGTCTGAGAATGGTTCGGCTATCTGAGGTTTTGCACCCACCACTATCTGGGTTTTTCCTAGTTTAACCCTGGCAGAACCCTCTGCTTTAGTGATGATACCAGTTTCAAGGGATACTTCACGATATTCATCAAAAGCTCTCCCATCTGTTCTTTCTCCCTCTTTAACAAGATTTGTAATGCTTTCCTTTATTATTTCAGGAATTATAGTAACCATATTAATCACCATACCTGTTTATTATGGCCTGCTTCTGTGCCTCACCTAATTTTTTGCATCCATCCATTGCAAGATCAATGGCCTTTTCAAATTCATCACCTGTGAGATGGCCATCCATCTGAAGAAGTGTAATATCACCGGTTCTTGGCATCATAGCTACTGGAAGGTCTGCCTCACCTTCTTTATCCTCAAGCTCTGAAAGATCCAATACAACCTGACCATTGGATTTTCCAGCTGCACATGCCACAACCATGTCCCTCATGGGTATACCTGCATCTGCAAGTGCAACTGACGCAGCAGTTATACCAGCACATCTTGTTCCTCCTTCAGCCTCTATCACCTCGATGAAGACATCTATGGTTGATCTTGGAAACTTCTCAAGAAAAACTGCAGGTGTTAGTGCTTCAGAGGTTATCTTTGATATCTCAACTGATCTGCGATCTGGTCCGGGTCTTTTACGGTCGTCCACTGAAAAGGGAGCCATGTTGTATTTACACCTTAAAACCGCCTTGTTTGGCTGCATCAATCTCCTTATGTGGAGTTCTCTTGGCCCATATACAGCCACAAGGACTTTGTTACCTCCAATTTCAAGGTAAGCTGAACCATCAGCCCTTTCAAGTACTCCTGCTTCTATTTTGAATGGTCTTAATTCATCAAAAGCTCTTCCATCAGCCCTTGCACTGGTTTCTGTACCTGTGCTTAAATTACTATCTGCCATAATAATAATCACCCCTTTACTGGATCAATTCCTCTCCATTTTCTTCTTCCTCTTCAGGAGCATCTTCTTCGGAACTGTCCTCATGTTCTGAAGCCTTTTTATCTGCTTCAAAACTTTCTTCATCTTCTGAAGTTTCTTTACCAAGAAGTTCTGAAAGCATTTCCCTCACCCGATCTGTCAATCCTGAGGTGTGAGCCTGCTCCTCGATCATCTTTATAACCTTCTCAGCAACTCGTTCCATGGAAGGTTCCCCTTTAACCCACACAACTCCGTTCTGTCCTACAACAACATCACAGTGGGTTTCATCTTTTATCATGTTTATCATGGAACCTTTTTTACCTATGAGCCTTGGTACCTTGGTTGGGGTGATGTTTATGAGAATTCCTCCCCTGAATTTTCCAAGACCTCGTCCTTTAAGGCCGAGTTTAACTTTTTTGACCTCATCAACATCCACTACCCTTAAAAATAGAACGTCTCCAACATCAAAGGTTTTGTTAAGTTCCCTTTTCTCCTTTCCAAAAACATCTGAAGCTGGTAAAAATCCAGAGTAGGGAGAGTTTATATCCAGATTCCACATGGAAAATCTTATGTCTGTGATTTCCCCAATGACAACATCACCCCGTCTTGGAATGTACTTGCTCTGTAGAGGTATTACACTTATTTTTTTGTCTCTTATGGCCACAAGACCTACAAGGGATGAGCATATTTTGTTATCTTCCCTGAAAGTCCCTCTTCCTGCGTGATATTCTTCATCTGCAAGAACATCACCTGGAATCACTATTTCCTTATCATCTACAAATATCACATTCTGCCTCCTTTACATGGAATGCCAAAAAATAAGAATTATAGATGGTTTACCTGAATAAACATCTAAATCATTTGATCAGCTTTGTTTCCACCTGTCCATGCGTAAGTTCGCTCATCTTAGTGTAGAAACTGTCCTGCAGTCCTCCAGGTATTTCGATGACTGCTACCCATGAGCCATCCTGCTGCCATTCCTCATTTTTTATGGTGCCAAATTCAGATACTGCTCCATAGGCCTTGCCTGTGAAGTCTCCAGGTATTTTCACTGCAACCTTCACCTTCTCAAACCGTATGGGTATCTTGGTACGTATGGCTTTGAGAACTGTTTTAACCTGTTCATCAACGCTTTTGAATGGATCAACATGGATCTTGCATTCTTCCATTGCTATTTCTATCCTTCTTGCAGGGTGTGGAAGTTTCGTCTGGGGGTTTATTGATTCTCGGGTTATGGTTGCAACGATCATCTTTCGCTTCTCTTCCTGCATTTCCTTACGTTGCTGGGCAGTTAACTGCACATGTCCCTTTTTGATTATGGTTGGAGCAGCTTCTATAGGATCAACGGTGCTGAAGGCCTTCATCATGGCCTCTTCAGAAGCTTTATCCCCCTTCCTTGCATCTTTAAATACTTCCTCAACTGCAAGTACGTCTTCGATCTTTATGTCTTCGCCTCTTTTAAAGTCCGATGCAAGATCTGGGTCTACAAGGATCTCAAAATGTTCTCCGTAGTACTCCAAACGGGCTATAACTGCATCTTCAAGAGTAACCATAATTTATTCCTCTTCTTCTTCCTTAGATTTTCGGATGAGGAGTTCTTCAACATGATCTGCTATGTCATCGTCTGGGAGTTTTTTGAATTTTTTGTCCTTGGCTTCGATGAGGGCAATTTCAACGCTTTCCGGGGTTGTTTTACCTTCAGTTGCCTCGTAAACAGCGTCCAGTGCCAGTTCAATGGCTTCTGTGAGTTTTATATCTTCATGATACTTCTTCTCAAACTCATCCATTGCCACTTGCCTTCCAGCACCAATTGCAGTTGCCTTGTATTCAATCAAAGCACCACTTGGGTCTGTTTCAAAGAGTCTGCACCCGGAATCATTAACTCCACCAATTATAAGGGCCGATCCGAATGGCCTGACCCCTCCATGCTGGGTGTACATCTGTTTCATGTCGCAGATTTTCTTTGCAAGACCTTCCACCCTTATTGGTTCGTTGTAGGTTATTTTGTTGATCTGTGATTCCATCCTGGCTTTTTCAATGAGGGATCTTGCATCTGCCACCAGTCCAGAGGTTGCAGCTCCTATGTGGTCGTCTATCTGGAATATTTTTTCTATTGATTTAGGTTCCACAAGTTTACTTGTTGGCCTTTTATCAACCACAAGTACTATTCCCTCGCTTGATTTAACACCTAATGAAGTTGTACCTCTCTTTACAGCTTCTCTTGCATATTCAACCTGAAATAGTCTTCCATCTGGACTAAATACTGTTATAGCCCTATCATATCCTGCTCCTGGAAACGGTTGCATATAAATACCTCTCTATCTTTTTCTCAAATTAGAAATGAAATTCAATCTGACTGCGGCCATTACCAAATTCACCACATCAAATCCATCTACATAAAAAAACAAGGATTTGAAGTCATAGCCACGTTTTTATTCTCAGATCGTCTGTACTTATGCACATTTTATAAAATGTATTTGAATATTTATTTCAAACTAATTAATCATCTTATTTTCATGGTTTAATAAACTTTTTTATTGCAGATTTAATTGTCCCTGAAATTCCAAGGGTGTGAAAAACAACTCTTCGACCTTTAAACCGGGTTATGGTCGGGATTATTGCCATGACAGATTCCAGTTCATCACGGTTGCATCGGAAGATGCCCTTCATAACAGTTTCATCCGGAGTTGAGTGACATTTCCAGAGTTTAACAAGCCACAAATCAAAGCGGCTGGTACCACATGCCCCGTAGAGATCCTGTGAAGCTTCACCAATGATGAATATCACATCTTCACGTCTTAAGGGTATTTGGGATATCAACTCAAATGTAACGTACCTTTTCTTTACACGGAGAGTCGGTGGGAGTATTTTAAGCTTCATTTAATCATCTTACAACATATTTATCTAATATCTGTTTATCTAACATCTAACTATTCATCCACTAAATTAAATACTAGTTATCTGATATATGCCTGAGAAAGAATTACGAATCAACTTCAATTACTAAGGAATTAAGATTATACAGAATATAATATTTAATCCTTGACGTAATCCTTGATGATACCACGGAATGAGAATATAACAGATAGTACGTTTGAATCTTCTTAATTTATTAATTTAAACCGTGAAACATGGACGTTATTCATGTAGAAATCGTTCGCACACCCTCAACAACAACACTGCTTCTTAATTCATCCCTTTTTATTATTTCCTGAGGAGTCTTGGATATTGTTTCAACTGCCTCTTCCCTGGTCAATCCGAAGCATCTCGAAAGTGCAGTTACATCTTGAGGAGTTCTGAGGTCGTAAATCGATGCTGCAGCAGACGTGGTCATGATTGGAAAGTTGAACTTTCTTTGAAGTTTCACGATCTGCTGGAACTGATTTAAAACCCGGTACCTGTTTCTGGGATTTGTTTTGAGAAGATATTTAAGGTTTATCTCAACAGCAACACTGTTTTCTGCAGCCTTCTTTGCAAGGACGTGGTTCATTCCACTGTCTCTACGATTCTTGTAGGGTTGGGACAACACATCAATGCGAGGATCTTCACATGCAGCCCTGTTTATCTTCAGATCGCCTCCCTTAACCATGACAACATCCGCCTTTTTGCGGAACTTTTGAACCTTTCGTTTAAGGTCTTCAGGGTTTTTTGGGGTGATCTCAACGCCACTGTAGATCATGAAACTTCTGTCTTGGGACTTTTCATTGAATTCTTCTTTTAACTCCATGAGATGATTCAAAAATTCTTTGTTGTAATCATCCATATACTTTACAACTGCTACTCCAGAATAACCCAACCTCTCTGCTTCCATGAGGAGTTTTCTACCGCCGTGGAAGTGAAAATCGAAGAACATGTTTTATCACCCAGTATTTTTACGTCTACTCTGGTATTCCACCATACAATCACTGATTTAGGATTTTATTATTAGTTTAGTAAAAAGATTTATTAAGAAATTATTGGAGGAAATAGAGGAAATTATTTTTCATTTTGATTCATGATAAATGGAGGATTACTGAAATACTCGTTAAATTATTAATTTCGTTCAGCATCCTTTATAGGATTATAAATGTTAATTAAGTTATAATTTAAAAGAATTTTGAAATCTAAATTTGATTGAAATTGATAGAATTGATTGAAATACAAATGATTTGAAGTATATAAAAAAATGTTAGATTTCAAACATTTCCCTTGCAAGCTTCAGTGCTATCTCCTTCTTTGCAGGGTAGGCAGCTATCTTTATTTTAACATGGATCGAATCACCATGTTCAACCACCTTCAGATCCCCAAGGTACGCCCTTTGCTTGTCGAATCTTAAAAATAGATTTCCATTATCATCTATTTTATTTTCCAGTTGATGTGAAATCCTTTTCTTATCAGGAACAGGCAGTTCATTTAAAATCTTGACAAAATTCCGTGTTTCCCTTTTTTTGGTGATCTTGTCGCTTAAAATTAAAACAGAATTTTTATAGTAACCCTCTGTGAGCTCACTTTGGGGTGAAGAAGAAGGAAAAAGGGTTTTAATACCTGTTTCCACTTTTTCCTGGTTTTCTGTTCCATAAACAAATGCTCTGTATGAGATGTTATGGATCATTGATTACCTTGCCTTCTCTGAACCTTTTCCTTTAACTCGGAGTCCCCTTGTCTTTTTACCCTCACTTGTAAGGCCTCTGAACACACGACTTGTGTGCTGTTTCTCACAGATCCAGTTGATCTTTGGATCGTTTTTGATTGAAGGACTGTTTGGGTCAACAAGGATTACTTCGAAGAATTTGAATTTTCCATCTTCCCATACCCAGTATGAGTTAAGAACTTCAAGGTTAGGGTATTTTCTTGCAACCCTCTCTTCTGCAATTCTTTTGATGGATTTTTTAGGGGTTATTTTGTTAACACCCATTCTTTTAGGCTTCCTACCTGCTGTGAATCTTGTTTTTCGCCTTCCACCTCTGCGGACTCGAATTCTTGCAACTACGTATCCTTTTTTGGCTTTGTAGCCTAAGGATCGTGCTCTGTCGATTCTGGTAGGTTTGTCTATCCTCTTGATTACACTTTCTTTTCTCCAGACTGGAACTCTTTCACGCATTAGTTCCTTGACGTAGGAGTCATCTGGGTTTTTCCATGCATCTCTTATATATTTGTACATTAAATACACCTCTTTTGTTCAGCTTTCGCCACATCCAGGGATTATTCGTCCCAAAATAGGTTTGACATCCTAAGATATCAATTGTTGAATACAATCTTAATTGATCAAAGATGATCCTAAAATCATATTTCCATATCACCAAAATAAGCGATGATCACTATTGGTTAATTCCTATTTAAAAAGTTTTACCCTTCAAATTCAGGGTACATTACTATCTTGAAAAGGGATTATTTAAATTAACCGAAAATATTCAAGGAAACTTCAAAAATTAAAAAGAAGAAAGGTGGTGTCCATTAGTCTGACACTTTGTAAAGTATTCTTACAGCCTTCGTGAATGCAGGTTTTCCAGCTGTAAGGAGCACAACCCTTAAAACATCCATTATTTCATCTTTGGTTATGTCAAGCTCCTTCATACCGCTTAAAATTTGTTTTTTAATAGCTCTGTCATCAGAAGCAGCTGCAGTTATGGCTATTGCCATTAACTTCTGTGTTTTGTAGTCTAGAACCTTTCCAGTGTAACAGGTATCGTTCAATGTAACACTGAGGTCGTAAAGATCCGGGTAGTCCTCTTTAAGATGGCTCATTCCTTTACTAAAAAATACTTCATCTTTCACTTAAAAGACCTCCAAAAAACTCTTAGTTAACACACATTATGTAACATACTTTATGATCTTCAGAGGATATAAGTTTAACTTGAATCCATAAAATGTCTATTAAATTATTTTAATGCCAAAAAAATCTTTACAAATATTTTTTTTATAATAATTTAAACCCTTTAATAGTTTAAATTCTTTTAAATGTTGAATTTTTAAAATTTAATCGTTAAATTATTAAATCTTTAAATTACTATTTTTTTAAAAAAATATAAATTAAAATATAAGAAATAAATTTAAGGCTTCTTTTTAAGTCTTTACATCCTCAACTCTGAGTAGGGCTGAGCAAAATCTTAAAGAGCCCCTTTGTTCTCTCTTCCTTCCCTCATACCAGTTCCTGCTTCACGGCGCATTTTATCTGGTTTGAAGAGCATTTTAACAACGTTGTCTGCATGTTCACGTGCACGGTTCTCTGCAAGTTGTTTAAGATCCTTTTCATCCAGTCCCTCATCTTCATGGACAAAAACCTCAATTATATGAGTGTTGGTCATGAGCTGGGCATTTATAAGGCCTGTTGATGCTTCGTGGGCACATAGTTTGTCTATCTTTTCAGGGCCGGGCATTCCAAATGCCATGACAAGTTCACAACCCTCCTCTTCTATGAGCTTTTTGGATGCCACTGGAAGGTCCTTCACACCCGGCACAGTGCACCTTATGAAGTTTATGTTACCGATCTGACCCTTTATCTGGTCAAGTGCAGCTCCTGCCATGTCAAAACGTGCAAATGTAGTGTCACAGATTCCTATTTTCATTTTATCACCAGATTTGAATGAATATTTTCTAAATATTTTAAAAAATGGTATCGTATCAGCTTTAGTTTAAAATTTTCTTAAATTTCTTAAATCCATTTTTTTTCTTTAACCTAATTTATGAACAGGTCTATAAAATATATTTTGAAAATATTTGAAATTAAGTGAACTCAACCACAAACTTAATTCGAAAAGAACCTGCTTTAAATCCACTTTAAAATAAGTTTAAAATAAAATCTGTAAAAAAATAAGAAATAAAAAAATATTTTAAGGTAGTTTCATGATTTAAAAGATTTTAAAATTCCAAATGAACTTTTAAATTCCAAAGGACTTCTTCAGAAGTTCAACGTTCACTGCTCCTGCACGGAACATTTCTCCAGTTCTAAGGTCGTTTATAACAACTTCTGCAGGTGCAAACATTCCTTTGTCTATTTTGTAGAAGTCGAATCCAGCTTCTTTGAAGACATCGTAGAATGGTTTACCGAATCCATCTGAGGATGCAGATGGTAGTTGGTCTGCAACTGATTTTATGTCATCTCCCTCTTCGGATTCTATGTAGTAGTAGGTTCTGCCCCCAAATAGAACTGCGTCGTTGGTTTTACCCATTGCTTTGAGTCCGTCTGGGTCAACTGGTGCTATTGGTGCTATACCTGCTGCATGTTTAACCTTTGTGACGTCGAATTTGAGGAATTCAAGCATCTTGTAGGTTCCGTTTTCAACTACCCTTCCAGCTATTTGGATTGAACCAACAAGGGAGGATGTTGGTGCTACAAGTAGGTAAACGTTTTCTGGTGAAACACCGCAGTCTGATGCTATTGATTCTGCAACGTCTGCTCCAGGTAATTTGTCAGCTTCAAGTGTTAATATTGCAATGTCTGCATCGTCTTTGTATCCTATTTCTTCATAGGTTTCTGCAGGTTTGAGTGCAAGGGCCCTTGCAGGTCCGGATCCAAGTGCAAAGAAGTCTCCCACACTGACTGACCATCCTGCTTTCTGTGCTCCGAGTGTTGATATTGCAGGGAAGTCTGTTTTTATCTTAACGGAGGGTATTGCAAAGTTCTCTGAAAGGTCGCCTGGTATGGATATTCCAACCTCTGCCAGTCCACCAAGGCAGATCTTGGTGTAAAGTTCTCCTGCTTTAAAGCTTCCTGCAACGTTCACACCACAGTCAATTACTGTTGCACCGTTATCGAGTTTTGAAACTGCTACGTTGAGTTCCTCTGCATTTTCTATCATCTGATCCAATGTTTTTTTTGCTTCAAGATTGACACTTACCATTGTTTCACCTCATAAATTCAAATTTTTAACATCCTCATAAATTGAACCTTCAATAAAGTGAAGAGTTAAATTCAATTTAATGTTAATTCAGTTTTTTAATTTAATTCAGTTTAATCCAACAAGAGTTTTAAGTTTTTTTATTTTATTTTCAAAACCACGTGAACCAAAATTGAAAATAAAAAAAATCATGTGCATAGCTTAAAAATCTTTTATTAAGAATTTAATTGATTAAAGAATAATTATAAAACGTAAGATTCTATTTTAAATAGTTTATAGATTTAATAATAGATAACAAGAGATTTACCCGTAAGGATATAACGAATCAAATAAATTAAAATCAGACAGAATAACAATTTGAAAATAAAAACAAGTGAAAAGATTGGTATTAAATTAATTTTTAAAATTTAAAACCTTTCTTTAAACCTCTTCCGCCTCTTTGAAGTTCACTTCATAGATATGGGCACTTATCGAATGGATGGTGAGTGTTCCAACCTCAACCCCAATCTCACCTGCTGCATACTGGGCCAGGTGGCTGAGTCCCACTGCATTTGGGAACCAAGCCCCGTAAATATCATGTGATCTCCACAGACCGGTTGTATGAAGCTTGCCGTCGCGTATTTTGAAGTCAACGAGTATCATGCAGGGTACTTCATCGTTTGCGGTGTCTGTTGGAGGGTCCCATGTTATGGATATGGCCCGTCTTGATTCCTTGCAATTTTTGAGTCTGTTTATTGCTTCTTGTATCTGATCTATACCCTGGAAGTGTGCCCTTAACCTGTTGCCGTAGGTGTAAACGAATCCCTGTTTATCATCAGAGAGGAACTGTTCAGCGTATTTATCCAGTTTTTCACCGCTCCAGAAGTATCCTTCAGGTGGTTCTGTGTCAAGGGGGTTTTTAATCATCACCATTGTGTTTAAAATTTCCTTGGTTAATGAGCCGCGTTCATCATTTATTTCAACACCTTTCTTCACTATAGTTTTTACAAGGGCTTTCCAGCCTTCCTTTATGGTTGGTACCTTCTTCAGGATAGCCATCCTACCGCCTCCGTCATTGCTTTGAGTTTTGAGAATGCAGCTTCTTTTGGAAGCATTTTCATTCCACAGTCAGGGTCAATTATAATGTTATCTTTTCCAACAGCTTCCAAACCCTGTTTTATGAGTTCTGAAACATTTTTGGGATCCTCAACTTCCTTCTTCTTGGTGTCGATACATCCAAAACCTATCTTCTTATCCTTGATGAGACCTTTCTTCGCTGCTTCTTCAAGAACATGAATGTTTCCAGGAATTCCTGCAAATTCACAATCTATTATGTCCACAGGAAATGTTAAAAGCTCCTTAAAAACATCCCTTACGTCTCCACAGACGTGCATTGCTGTTGGGACCTCCAGATCCTTTGTTATGATTTCAACGGCTTCTTTTGCAGTTTTTACATCTGGAAGTCCAGTTGAAAGAAATGGTTCATCAATTTGAATGTAAACTGCTCCTGCTTTTTCTAAAAATTCTGCTTCCTTCTTTAAAGCATGTGCTAAATCAATAACAGCACTATCTTTGCTCTTGTAAAAACCCTCAAGAATTGATGAAAAAACCAGGGTTGAAGGACCGGTTATTATACCTTTAACTCCTTTAACACCATCTTTGATTTTTTTACCTTGATTTGAGCCGTATTCCTTGGAGATGCTTTCAGAAACCTTTACCGCATATTTAAGGTCTTCAGCAGATATGGATACTGGAGAGGGTTTTATTTTCCCAACGATCTTGGGAGTGTTACCTTCAACAGTCATTCCTGGAATGGCCTTTGCAAAGATCTCAACCATACCATCCCTTACCTGTCCATCGGATATAATATCAATTCCTGCTTCTATTTGATCCCGCACAGCACTTTCTATTGCAGGTTTGTATCTATCGTAGATCCCAAAAAAACTCGAAAGTTTTTGAGATAAGGAGGATGGTTCTTCTGGTAACGCTGGATAACTTCCAACAACTGTGGTTAACATTTTCAATCCACTGCAACAGATTTGATCCTTGATAACTCTTCTTCATCAATTGGAATTTCCACAACCGCTGTTCCGTGGCAGGGTTTGGTGTATGGAATCATGACCCTACTATTTTCTTCATCGATTCCTATGGGTACAGGTGGAAGGCCAATTATACGGGCCCCAAGTATTTTTTCTCCAGGATTCACATGGATAACCTTGACTGCTTCTTTTTCAATGAGCTTGGAGCAGTCTTTAAATCCAGACCGTGAAGTCAGTATCCTGTAATCCTCTGATTCCTGCAGGTAGGTTTCAAGACAGAAAGTCATTTTTATTCCTCCAATCCCTTAACAGCCCTATCAAATTTAACTCTGAGGGGTGTTGGGTTATGATAAGCCCTTACAGCTACTATTTTAGCATCGGTATTTTCTGAAACTGCCTTCTGGAATTTTTCAAGAAGATCTGGGTCTTTTTCAAATACCAGTGCAATTGAATCTGTGTTCAATATGTGGTAGAATGTTACGAAGTAAGAAACAGCAGCATCCTTGTGAACGAATCCCACGAGAAGATCGTACTGTTCTGGTTCAAGGTTTTCAAGACATGATTCTATATCTATCTTGTTTTTAACATAGAGTTCTTCTGGATCCGAAACCTCCAGAAGTTTCATTGCAGAGGGTGTACTTGCAACTGTTACTTCATATCCCATCTGCTGGAGTTTATAGGTTGAATAAACTGCCATTGGAGTTTGTGATGGGGCTTCCGGACATCCTAACAATATAAGGGCTTTTTTCATAATTCATCCTCCATTCATCGTATTAATGCATTATCATCTGTATTGTTGAACTCATAATTTTAACGCTGGATCTCTTTTAATGTTCAATCCCGTTTTACAACAAGTACATGTGCAACCACGAGTGCGCTCAGGAACATAAAGGTTAAAAGGGCTGTTCCATTGATTGAACGGTTCATCAAGAATAAACCAACAACCGCCTGGGATATAAAAGCTGTTAAAGAACCTATAAGAAGTGCTTCCCTTCCTAGATAATTTCTGTTACCCTTCTCTCTTTTTTCCCTGTATGCAGCCAGTATCTTGAATCCCACGTACATAACAAAAACGCACCATGCAAGCAGTAGGATCATGACCACGTATCCAAAGTCGTAGGCATATCCAAAGATTCCGGGTAACATATAATCTATTACATCCTTCTTTGTAACGAGTATACCAAAGAAAACAGGAAATGGTAATCCAAATAACATTATCATGTTTATTGGTAGGGATATGTATCCACTGGAACTTCCAGGGTCACTTGCACCCCAATAACTTGACGTTGGTACATGGCCAAAAAGTGTTGTGTTCTTTATAACCAGTTCAACACTTGCAAGTGCGTTGGTTTCAATTCTTTCAAGCCTCAGAAGTGGACTCAGTATTGGCATTGAAAGCAATCTTGAAAGGAGTTCAAGGGATCCAAAACCTGCTAAAACAACTGTAATCCCCAATATCATCCTTTTTATTGTGAAAATCGATTTTTGTCTGAAGGATTTTGAAATGATGAATAATCCTATGACCAATCCTAAAAACCACAGCAGAAGGAAGGATCTGTGCATCAATCCTCCCACAACTGTTATGATAATTGCCATAAGTATTGTGAATCCCTTAAGATTTCTAACCTTTATTCCAACTTGTTGCATCATGGGTAATGCTGCAAGGAGTGTTATAATCGCCAGAATGGCCAGAGATCCATAGGGATGTGTGAATTCGTGGTGGGTCATACCAGGTAAGAAAAGGAAAAGCGCATCTGCACCGAAAAGCAGGGTTAGACCAACACCTAAGATCAAAGCTAAAAAGAGCACTAGGCTAAGTGAAAATGGTATGATGTTTAGAAGCAACATCACCGCAATCTGAATGAAAATTGCCACTTCTAATATGAATTGAAGATTAGTTTGAGCGACTAAAGCCATTTTATTCCTCCATCCCTCTGGACTTAATTGTTATTTTTCATATTATCTATTATCATTAAATTTCAGTAGAATCTAAGTGAAATATTGGTTTTATATTGTTTTATGTGTGATTAATAGAAAGTTATAGTTTCTATTTCTATTTAAAATAAAAGATTTTACGTGTATAATCTGATCAATTTGGGATATGAATCTTATCGATATAAATTTAATCATCTTCTTTTAACATCTTCTTAAACATTAGATCAAGCATTGAAGATTGATCTCAAACCATCTTAAAAAAAACCACCTTGTGATCTCCAGGGCCACTGTAATCCCTTGCAACCTTCAGCCCATTGATGTTCATTGTTTGATCAGTTTCATACTCAGTAAAGCCCAAATCCTTGTAAAATGAGATTGCAACCTTGTTTCTTGGATTGGTTACAAGAAAAACCCTCCTACAGCCAGCAGCCTTCAAAACTTCAAATAAGTTCTTAAGAAGACATGAAGCAAGTCCTTCCTTTTTAAAACCTGGTTTTACACATAGTAAATGTATGTATGCTTCATTGATATTTTCCTGTGAGATAAATCCAAGTAAAAAGCCCATTATTCCCTTTCCATGGTCTTCAACTACAAAGGATGTTCTTTTAAAGAACTTTGTGAACAAATGGTAAACTGAATTTTTTTCTGTTATCATTGGGCTGCACTTTCCTGCAAGCTCAGCTATCTGGATCAGGTCTTCCTCTTCCAAATTTCTTATTCGAATATTCTTCATGATCGTCCCCCATGAACTCCAAAAAAATAACATTAACTTTAAACATTAACTTTAAATATCAAGAAATTAAATCCATTTATACGGGCTGGTAGCTCAGGCGGTAGAGCGTCGCCTTGGCATGGCGGAGGCCCCGGGTTCAAATCCCGGCCAGTCCATCTATTTTAAATGATTTAAAGGATATTTAAAGCAATTATTCTCCCGTTATTTTATGAATGTCTTGAACTGTGTAATTCTAAAAATTTTAATGGCTTGTTTTGAGGATTTGAAAAGGTTCAAAGATTTAAGTTGATCAAATTTTCAAGTTAATTTGATCTTAAACCTTCAATTCTTTCATGAACTTTTCTATAGTGTTTATAATTTCATCAAGCCCCTGACCTGTTTTTAAACTGCTTTTTATAACCACAGCTTCAGGGTTTAATTCTTTAACATCGACAACCATTTTGTCCTGGTCTGCTCCAACTGCATCTGCAATATCCACCTTGTTTATGACGACCATGTCTGCATCCTTGAATATGAGCGGGTGTTTTTCAACTGTGTCGTCTCCCTCACTCACGCTTATAACTACCATTCTTATGTGTGATCCAAGGTCGAAGTCTACTGGACATATCAGGTTTCCAACGTTCTCTATGAATAGTAAGTCTATATCTTCAAGTGGAAGGTCTGGAAGGGCATGTTCAACAAGATGAGCATCTAAATGACATTCTTTACCAGTATTCAGCCCAACAACTGGCACTCCATATTTTTCTATTCTTTGAGCATCGAATTTGCTTATGACATCCCCTGCTATAACACCTATCTTCTGATCCATCTTCTGAACCAGTGTTTCAAGGAGGGAAGTTTTTCCAGAACCTATGGCTCCTAAAACATCTATTGAAAATGTATCTGCTTTATCGAATATGCGCTGGTTTCTCTTTGCAAGTTTTTTGTTTGCAACCATAATGTCGTGCTGTATCTCAATATCTGCAACTTTATGCATCTTAATCACTCTTTTTACAATGAATATTTGGTCCTTTATTAAATTAGATTAAATTTTTATATTGAATTGAAAAATGAATCCCACTTAAATCAATTATTAATAAAGATCTCTTGTTCTATTTATAATTTATAATTACGATTTTAATGTATTTACAACTTGAAGTTTCTAATTTTTGATCTTGAAGACTGAAATTTTCAATCACTCTCAATCATCTTCTTTTTCTATTTTAATATTTTTAACGTTGCATTCCCTACCTGCAGTTATCTCAAGATCCCTTTCATTACATTCTGGACATTTAACAATTGCCAGGTAATGATCAGAATCATCCATATTTGCAGGTCCAGTGTAATCACATGCATTACATTCAATTTCAACTGGAACTTCTTCTATGTTAATAGTTGCATTTTCAAGTAACGTATTCTCAACTAAAACATCTAAAAGGAATTTGAGCTGCTCCGGATTGAGCATTGTAAGTTTTCCAACTTCTATGGTAGCTTCAAGTACTTCTGTAGCATCGTTCTTCTCTGCAACGTCCAGAATTGTCTTAACCATAGCGTCAGCCATTGAAAGTTCATGCATAGTGCCACCTCATTTATCATGATTTTTTTTTGATCTATAATCTCTATAAGTAGTGATCCTGATCCTAGATAATCCTAGTATTAGAGGAATCTCATTAATAAATTTAACAAATCTTAAAAAAAATGATGTATCTTTTAAAGGAATTAAATGTACCTGACGATTGATTCGCAAGATGTTGAAGATTAAAATTTCTAATATAAAGATTCCCATCAGATTGTATATTGGTTTAGAATTTTTAACCAAAAATTCATAAACAATGGTTTTGATAAGTTAAGAACATGATATTTGAAGTTTACAATCATAATATAAATTGTTACAGGTGGTTATTTTGATAATAGGAGGATCTGCCTCACAAAAGTTGGCTGCGAAAATTGCATGGGAACTTGAGGATATTTTATGTCCAGTTGAAACCCGTAAATTCCCTGATGGCGAACGTTACCTCCGTATAAAAGAAGATGTTGATGATGGAGCGGTTGTTGTTCAGTCAACAGGATATCCTCAGGATGAAAATCTTATAGAACTCTTTTTAATCCTTAAAACTCTCCAGGAAATGGGTGTGGAAGATGTTAAGGTCGTGACCCCCTACTTTGGATATGGAAGACAGGAACGTAGATTCAAAGATTTTGAAGCTATTTCAGCATCTATAATGGCAGATATGATTGAATTCTGCGGTGCATCTGAGCTTCTATGTGTTAACCTGCACGAAGATGGTATTCGAGACTTCTTTGACATTCCAGTACACAACCTCTCAGCCATGCAACCAATAGCAAAACACATCGGTGAAATGTTTGAAGATCCGGTTATAGTTGCCCCAGATAAGGGTGCTCTTGGCTTTGCAGAAGAAATTGCAACAATTTTAGGCTGTGAATGTGACCACATGGAAAAAACCAGAATATCACCTGAGAAGGTTGAAACCAAACCTAAAAGCATGGATGTTAAAGGCAGGGACACTGTGATAATCGATGATATCATAAGCACAGGTGGTACAATAGTTAACGCTACAAACATTTTAAGGAAACATGGTGCAGAAAGTGTTGTTGTGAGCTGCGTACACCCTGTCCTTGTGGGTGATGCACTCCTGAAAATATTCGCTGCAGGAGTGGATGATGTTATAGGAACAGATACACTCAGATCAGATGTTAGCACAGTTTCTGTTGCAGGAATCGTTGCTCAAAAACTCAGGGAAATTTAAAAAACATCCAAATTTCCCTTTTTAAATAGATCACCACCCTTTAATAATCACTATTGTTATCTATTTTTATCTGTAGAACCTTTAAATATGATAAATCATTAAAATAGTTAATAATCACCACAATTCAATGAAAATAATACTTATTGATGATATTTTTATAAAAGAATTAGTTAAAAATTGTTTTTATTTTAAAAAAGTATTTTTAAAATGGATAATGATAAAATAATAACATATCCCTTTAAAAATGAAGATTCTGATTAAGCCCTGAGAAGAGGGAACTCAATCAAAGTTTTTGGCCGGTTTTCAGGTGAACATATGCCCTGGGAAGCTTCAAACCCAGATTTACCCTGAGAAGATTTCTGCATATCCTCCCTCTGTTCAGAGGTGTAGTCTCCAAAGTAAAGCTCTTCCACGCCATCTTCATCCTTCACTAAACTAAGGAGATCGTACTCCACTGGACAGTTTTCAATGGAAGGAACTAAAAAACAGCCCTCTTCACTCACTTCCTGCTCTACATTAGCTTTCCATCCTACCTTACCCACTGCTGCATGGTTCAGCATCTGTGCCATTGCACCATTTTGGGGTGTGACGTACCTTGCAGTGTTCTCAAAATCAACACATGTTGCACCAGGTACATCCTTGGCTTCTTCTCCTAATTTGTAGTTACCCTTGGCACGTACCGTGAAAAGTGGTAATTCAGCAGATTCATCCACAAAGGTTTTGATCAGTATTTCCCATGAATCCTCTGAAAAAACCGCATCCCTCTTTATGTACATAACTGTTCCATCAGGGTTTTTAAGGGTTTCAGATTGTTTACTCTGCCATTTACCATTTAAATCTGCTTTTTTAATCATGATTTTATTCCTCCAAATTTGAAAAGCTTTGAACTGTTAAACTAAAACACAACAACTCCATGTTAATGAATTTAATGTTAAACCATTGCAATTCTTCACATAATTAGTTTTTTAAAAATTAATTTTACATAACAAAACATGACAAGATAATGGTAAATAATTGTAGGATGATTCTAGATAATTGTAGGATGAGTGTAGATAATTTATAATTAGTTTTAATTGTCAATTTAAATGTAATGGATTTTTATTGAATCACGGAATGGTCATTGGATTAATAAATGTTTGTTGGACCCAATGAAATGATGAAAATAAAAAAATAGATTTTTTTCCTGTTTAAAACTGGTTACTGATAGAACGAATTGATAGAATCAAAAAATTGAAAAAAAATGAAAAAATTGAGGAACGGTATCCTCGATTTATTCCCTTTTGTTTGCAGGTTCAATGTTAATGGATTTACCCTTGATCCTTGCACCGTTCATGAGGGAAAACACATCACTGGCACTTGCTTCTGGAACTTCAACAAAGGAGAACTTGTCGAATATATCGATCTTACCGATGTTTGAACTTGAAAGTCCAGTATGTTCAGCTATGGCCTTGACAATATCCTTTGCTTTGACCCTCTGTTTACGGCCTGCGTTCATGAAGAATCTGACCATCCCAGGTTCAGCCCCTGTGTCTCCAAATTCTTCAGCTGCAGAATCAGAACCCTCTCTTGTCATCACAATTTTAAGGAGAGCTGCAGCCATTTCAACTGAACTGTAATCTTCTTCCATCATTTTTTCAACTATACGAACCTGTTTCTCAAGATCCTCAGTGTTCATAACGTGTTTTACTTTTTCAAGGAATTTGTTGGTTTTGATTGCTTCAACATCCTTGACTGATGGTATCTGGTGCTGTTCTATCTTGGTTTTTGTGTACTTCTGTATGTCCCTTAACTGATAGATCTCCTTTCCAGATACAAAGGTGAATGCCATTCCTTTTTTACCAGCCCTACCCGTTCTTCCTATCCTGTGAACGTAGTACTCATCGTCGTTTGGAACATCGTAGTTGAAGACTGCTTCAACATTTTCAACATCGATTCCCCTTGCAGCAACATCGGTTGCAACCAGAACTTCCACCTTTCCGTTTCTGAATTTGGACATTACCCTGTCCCTCTGGTTCTGGGTCATGTCACCGTGAAGACCGTCTGCAGCGTATCCCCTTATCTGGAGGTGTGTAACGAGTTTGTCGACTCTTCTTTTGGTGTTACAGAAAACCAGTGATAACTGGAAGTTGTGTATATCCAGAAGGCGTGAAAGAAGCTCGAGCTTCATTTTCTCCTTGACTTCGAAGTATATCTGCTGGATCTCAGGCACGGTCAGTTCTTGATGAACCACTTTAAGGAATTCAGGGTCTTCGAGGTACCTGCGAGTCAGGTTGAGGATGTCACGGGACATGGTTGCTGAGAATAGTAACGTCTGTCTTTCTTCGGGCATTTCACTTAAAACGAATTCTATGTCTTCCCTGAAACCCATGTCAAGCATTTCGTCAGCTTCATCAAGGACCATCATTTTAACGCTGCTCATGTCGAGGGTTCTCCTTCCCATGTGATCCATCACACGTCCAGGTGTTCCTATTATGATCTGCACCCCTTTTTTAAGGGCGTTGATCTGTCTCTCTATTGGCTGGCCACCGTATATTGGCAGTACCTTGATCTTCTTCATGTACTTTGATAGTTTTCTGAGTTCCTCTGCTACCTGGATTGCGAGTTCCCTTGTTGGACATAAAATAACAGCCTGCAGATCCTTGTTGCTTGGATCAACATTTTCAAGAATTGGAATTCCAAATGCAGCTGTTTTTCCGGTACCTGTTTGTGCCTGGCCTATAACATCTCTACCACTGAGCACATGAGGTATGGCAAGTGACTGGATTGGTGTGGCTTCTTCAAAGCCCATATCTGCGACAGCCCGCTCTAATTCAACGGATATGTCTAAATCTCTAAATTTAAGTTTTTTCATGTTTTATTATCCTTTATTTTTTTATTTAAAAGATTTTTATGATCCTTAAAATCTTGAATTATTTGAAATAGTAAAAACAAGGTTCATCATTAGATCTGTTTAATAAACCTATTAAAATTTACATTAAAATTCGAATTATAGTAGTTGTTACTATCTTCACTAAAATGAAAAAGTTCTATCTAAATTTTAGTTCTATCTAAATTTTCATTCGAATTATTGTTTAACTATATGTATAGTTTTAAATATTTACAGCTTTAAGCTTGTTGATGTTTGATAATCATGATATTTATAATAAACAGTTGAATATTCAGTAAATTTATTATATTGCACTGAAGTTCTAGTATCCCATGGATAGGGATAATTTTTCAAATATTTAAAAAAAGAATTGGAAGGGAGGAAAAAGTTAATCCCTTAATTCCTTTAACCTTGGTTAATAGTTGGAGTTTTGATTACTCCCTTTGGAACCATTTCAGTTACCCTTCGCATTTTCTCAATGAGTCCCTTTTTACCCGTTCCGATCAAAGCGTGCTCAAGAACTTCGCTGAGAGTTTCAACTGGTATGATCTCAATTTTATCTTTGTACCTGTCCTCAAGGAACACGTCATCCATGTTGGATTTAGGGATCAAAACCTTTTTAATACCCGACTGAGCAGCAGCCTCTATTTTACCGGTTACTCCACCTACAGGTAGAACATCTCCTCTGACGCTCAGTGATCCTGTTAATGCAAGTGACTGGTCAATTGGTATGTTTTCAAGCGCAGATACAACTGATGTTGCAACTGAAACACTGGCACTGTCACCTTCCACACCGTCGTAGGCCTGGAGGAACTGTATGTGTATGTCGTACTTGGATATGTTGGTTCCTGTGTTTTTCTTAATGAGTGCACTGACGTTTTGAACAGCTTCCTTGGCTATTTCTCCAAGTTTACCCGTTGCAATGATTCTACCCTCTTCTTTACTCTGGGCAGGTGCAGCTTCTGCAGCTATTGGAAGTACTATACCACTTCTATCACCGATCACTGCTAAACCGTTAACCCTACCAATTTCTGTACCTTCTGTTTTGAAAACACTGTACTCTTTTCTTTGAACTATGTAACGGTCTGCTATCTGTTGTTCAAGTGTTCTTGCAAGTTTTTTAGCGTTCAAGACATGATCCAGAGTGACAACATTTGCATTTTCTCCCTTGGCTATGTCACCGGCAGCCCTTACAAGACCACCAAGATCCCTTAACCTCAGGGTTAATGCATCTTTTTTGCCAGCTCTTCTTTGAGCTTCCCTTATAACTTCAGCAACAGCTTCTTTATTGAAGTGAGGTATTCTACCATCCTTTTTAACTTCTTGTGCAATGAACTGAACGAGTTTGTCCCTGTTTTCAGGTGTGTCAGCCATGCTGTCCTTCATGAAAACTTCGTAACCGTATCCACGTATCCTTGACCTCAGTGCTATGTGCATGCCCTCAAGCACCTGAAGGTTTCCTGATGCAACCAGAACGAAGTCACATGGAACTGGCTGTGAACGTACCATTGCTCCACTGCTGGTTTCACTTTGACCAGTTATGGAGTACTTCTTTTCCTGCATTGCAGTTAAGAGTTCCTGCTGGGTTTTAGGTTTCATGGTTCCTATTTCGTCTATGTATAAAACTCCCTTGTTTGAGCGGTGGATCATTCCTGCCTCAACACGTTCATGGGCTGGTGTTCCAAGACCTCCAGACTGGTATGGGTCGTGCCTAACATCACCTAAGAGTGCTCCTGCATGTGCCCCTGTTGCATCAACGAAAGGTGCTGTTGTTTTGTTTTCAGCACTTACCAGAAGTTTTGGAACCATTATTGAACTTCTTGGTTTCATCTGTTGAAGTGCAAGGAAAACGAATGCTGCTGCAATTATTGCAACCAGGAACTGGTTGAGTGCGAATCCAACGATCATGATTAGGGTGATGGCCAGCATCATGAACATATTCTTCTTTTCTTCCTGCCCCTTGGACTTCATTTTGTAGTTCATAACCACTTTTTTTCCTTCTCCAGAAGGCATTACACCTATAAGTGGATTCTGGTTATCTTCCATGTTTGGATAAACCAGTATGTCCTGTAGTTCCTCTGGAGGGAGAAGTTCAGCCATTCCTTTAGCAAGCATTGATTTACCAATACCCGGTTCTCCAATTAAAAGCACATTTCTCCTTTGTTTTGCTGCCTTTGTGATGGTTTCAACAGCTTCTTCCTGACCTATGATCTGGTCTATGATCCTTTCAGGGACTTCTATATCTTCAGAAGTTTGGTAACTAGTGGAATCCAGTTTATCTTCTGATGGATCCTGTGATGAACTGGTTGAATTTAAATCTGTTGAATTTAAATTTGAATTTGCCATGATCTATGACAACCTCCTGAATTTTACATGTGAATAAAAAAAATTAACTTAATTTTAGTTTGTTATACTCTATTTATTATATATAACCTTATATATGTAGATTTGTATTTTAAAAGTTTAGGCATTCTTTTTCAAGTTCCAGAAAAGATATCAATCTTTTTGATTATCTTATTTTCCTTTGTTGTACATTTTCAATTTTAATCATCTTCAACTATTAATGCCTTGATGCCATCAATTTTTTTTCTTTCCAGTCCTTAATTTTCTTGTTCCTTAATTCTAATTCTTAATATGAAATTTATTTTTTATTTTTAATTTTTATTATAAAATAAAGAAAAACTTTTTTCCTATTTTAGTAACTTCAAGTATATAAAAGCATTGATCATGAAAACTGGAAAACTTATTTATAAAGAATTAATCCATCACTATCTAAATAAAAAACTTTGGATTTAAAAATTTTAACATTTAAAATGTGTTAAATCAGATTTAAATATTAATTCAAAGGGAAATAATCACTTTCAAGGAGATTCAAGTTTGTTCTCAAAAGCAGATAAAACTAAATGTATAATGATACAGGGAACATCATCCAATGCAGGTAAAAGTGTTGCTGTTGCAGCACTCTGCAGAATATTCTCAAAAAGGGGTTACAGGGTTGCACCCTTCAAATCACAGAACATGTCCCTGAACTCATACACCACCCATGAGAACGCAGAGATTGCAATGGCCCAGGTTCTCCAGGCAGAAGCTGCAGGGGTTGAACCATCCTACAATATGAATCCAATCCTCTTGAAACCCAAGGAGGACTTCATATCCCAGGTCATAGTTCATGGGAAGCCTGCTGGAGACATGAACTTCTACCACTACCAGAACAACTTCAGGGAAGAAGCTTTAAAGGCTATTAAAACTTCTCTGAAGGTTTTGAAAAGGGATTACGACGTGATCGTCATTGAGGGAGCTGGATCTCCTGCTGAAATAAACATGCTGGACAAGGATCTTGCAAACATGCAGATAGCCAAAATGGCAAATGCGGATGTTATTCTGGTTGCAGATATTGATAGAGGTGGAGTTTTCGCATCGATAGCCGGAACATTCTCCCTTCTTCCAGAGGAGGATAGAGATCGGATCAAAGGAATAATCATCAACAAATTCCGTGGAAATCTGGACATTTTAATGCCGGGAATCCGTCAGATAGAGGAAATAGTGGGCGTACCTGTTCTTGGAGTTCTTCCCTACGATGAGAGCTTAAAACTTCCAGAAGAGGATTCTGCATCACTTACAGAACATAAATATGCAAAAAATGAGAAAATAACAGTGGGTGTCATGAGACTGCCCCGCATATCTAACTTCACAGACATAGACCCCCTTGAATATGAACCAGACATTGGAATAAAGCTCATTGAAGTTGGTGGCAGTGTTGGAGATGTTGATGCCATCATCATCCCAGGAACCAGAAACACCATAAGCGACCTTTTAGCCCTCCAAGAAGCAGGATTTGCAGATGAAATATCCAGTTTATCCCGTGAAATTCCTGTTTTCGGTATCTGCGGAGGTTACCAGATGCTGGGTAATAAAATCATTGACAGATCAATGAAGGAATCCAAACACGGGAGTGTAGAAGGTATGGGACTTTTAGATGTAAGTACAAGCTTTGATGATGTTGATAAAATCATCACCCAGAGCTTGGGTGAATCACTTGGTGGTGGATTGTTCAGATCCCTCAAGGGAGATAATGTGAAGGGTTACGAACTTCATGAGGGTGTAACCGTCCTTAAAGGATCGAAACCATTATTCAAGGTGCTTGAAGGGTGCGGAAACTTTCCAAACTCAGGATACGACGGTGCCATTAATGGTTTGACTTCAGGAACATACTTCCACGGCATATTCCACAACTTCCATTTCAGAAGAGTTTTCACAGATTACCTGAGAAACTCAAAGGGTTTTGAACCCCTTGGATTCACAAATGATACTTTCAAGGACCTAAGACAATTTTCCATAGACCGTTTAGCAGAGATATTTGAGGAAAACGTTGATCTGAGTATCTTAGAATAGAAACGTGACAAAAATAGGCATACTGAACATAAATGAAGAAATATTTAAATGATGAATGGATTTAATGAAAATGGATTTAATGAAGAAAATTCAGGGTAGAACTCTATCTCAAATGGTAGAACTTATCTTAAGTGTAAATTCCATTTGAAATCACTTGGTGAATTTACGGGTTACATCCTTGACTGCTGGGCTTTTAACCAGAATTGAGATTTTATCACCTTCAGAAAGGACCATATCCTCTGTTGGAATGGTGATCTCACCGTTTTTGTATATTGCGGAGATTATGTAATCATCAGTCGGGCTTAAATCACCTATTCTTTTTCCTATAACCTTTTTATTGGTAACGCTTATGTCCAGTAGTTCTGCATTTCCCTTTCCAATGACTATGAGATCCGCTATTTTAGGTCTTGTTATGAGTTTTTCAAGGTAGCCTGCAGCTGTGAGTTCCGGACTTATAACATCATCTATGCCCACTTTTTTGAAAGCTTCCTCATGGTCTGGGTTACTGACCCTTGCTATAACCTTTTTGATGTTGTAATCCTTCACAAGGATGCATGAAAGTAGATTAGCTTCATCATTTCCTGTTGCTGCCACAAAAACATCAGCATCCCTTATATTAGCTTCTTCAAGCGTTTTTGTATTGGTTCCATTACCACAGATAACCAGGGCATCCAGCCCTGCTGCAGCGTTTGCACATAGATTTTCATCATTCTCAATCAAGGTCACATCGTGACCAACTGAAACCAGGGCTGATGCAAGGGCCAATCCTACTCTTCCACCACCCATTATTACTGTGTACATGGTTAAAATCACCTTTCAACAATTTTAATAATTAAGAATCCTTTATCTTAGAATCTCTTTATCAATTCTTAGAAAGTTATAAAGTTATTTTATAAAGTTATTAATTTTAAACTAAAATTGAATTATTTAAATTTTTAAAATTTTTATTATAATTCTATAATCATTTAGACTAATTTTACTCATTTAAACTAATCTTAACAAGTTAATATCAATTATCATCTTAAACAATGGATCACAAGTACTATGAAACTTGATAGACTTGAACTTTTTAGTTATTTGAATGTTGTTGTATATACTTTTTTCCTGAATCCTCCTATTTCATTAAAACATATATATTTTCCATTTAAAGCCCAATAAAAGGGTTAATATGGCCTTTAATGGAATTTTATCAAAGTAGAAATTGAATCCCAGTGAACCCCGAAAATTATCGTTGAGAATGTAATCAAAAAAAGCATGATCCTTCAGACTCTTCTCAAATGGAAATACTTTAAGAACCTATCAATGCTTAAATAACACTAAGAAATAGACCGCATAGTTTGTTATGAAAGTGAAATATTGATTTTCGATGCTTTGAGAGTGTTGAAATAATTTTAAGTTATCCTTTAATACACAGCCCTTCAAAACCTAAAAGCTTATATAGTATAAAGCCAAAACACTGGTATGCGGTAACAGCACTACTGCGACGTTAGTCCAGCTTGGTTAAGACACTAGCCTGCCACGCTAGTGACCCGGGTTCAAATCCCGGACGTCGCATTGCGGTTGTAGTCTAGTCTGGTTAGGACTTGGGCCTTCCAAGCCTACGACCCGGGTTCAAATCCCGGCAGCCGCATTTTTAACTTTTTAAATATTTTGATTTTAATTGATTTTAAATTTCAAGTAACAAATTTTCAACAACTACTAAAAATTTTAATCCAATCCTTATAATATTCATCCTATAATTGATTCAATCCTTATTTTTATTGATGTAACTATTTTTACTAATTTAACAATCCAAATTATTAGTTTTGCTTATTTATTCTTTATTTATTAAGTTTTACTCATTTATAGATGATCGTTACACTTACTGAACCCAGTAAAATTCCAAAATAAATTTTAAGTCTATTTAACTGATTAAATAATGAAACTAACATAAAAGAAGACATAAAAAACTGAAAAGATCCTCAGTTCAAGTATCTAAGTTAAGGGAATTGAATAAAGGTACTACAAGAAAAATAATGGGAAAAGAGATGATTTGAAATTCAAACAGGAACGAGAAGTTCAGCCGCAACCATTCTGCAAATGTCTGTTTTTGTAATAACACCAACAGGTTTTTCACCATCTAAAACCAGAAGTCCTGAAACATCAGCTCTTAACATTAAATTTGCAGCATCTTCTATTTCATCATCTGCATCTATGGTCATAACGTTGTCAGACATGATATCTCTAATCTCAAGTGATCCTGTCCCCTTGTTTGTTGGTCGTATACTACCTAGAACACCCACCAGATCGGAGTAGGATATAACGCCTTCAGGTTTTCCCGGTTCATTCATTACAAAGAGTCTTCTTACGCCCTCTTTGTACATCTTTTCAAATGCTTCCAAGGGTCTTGTATCTGCACTGATGGTGATAACACCCAAATTCATGGCTTCTTTAACTTTCATTTTACCACTTCCTTCATTTACTGTGGGAACTAGTAGTTTCTTACGCTTCAAAAAGAAACCCAACAAACTATTTACCATTTATAGTATTCACTACTTCCAATTAATAGCTTACGAATATGTCACAAATCGAGATTTAATATTTATATTTTAGTGCGGTTACACACACATTGGTGTTAACAAAATTCAATAGTAAAAAAAATATTGAAAAGTAATAAGTATTATATGTGTTGAGAACCATATGAAAGTATGACAACCAAATTGTTTTCAGCGAGCAATATTGTGATGGAAGACAAGGTTTAAATAGCACTGAAATTGTATTATGGTAATATCTAAAAATGGAGGAAAAATTGTGATGAGAATAAGTATGTCATTACCAAAGAAACTTTTGAATGAATTTGACGAGGTTTTAAAGGATAGAGGATACCAATCCAGATCAAAAGGAATTAGAGATGCTCTGAAGGATTATATAGTTAGATACCAGTGGATGAACGAGATGGAAGGTGACAGGATAGGGATTATCGCTGTTATATACGACCACCATTACACAGGCGTCATGGAAGACCTGACAGACATCCAGCACGACTACAGGGACTACATAAACGCAGTTATGCACGTCCACATGACAGAAAAATACTGTTTAGAAGTCATCGTTGTTAAAGGCGATGTAAAATACATCCGCGACCTAACAGAGAAAATAATGAGGCTCAAAGGCGTGGAACACGTGAAACTCACAAGCACAGCCAGCGGCGAAAAAATAGACAGAACTTAATTTTTCAATTTCTGAGGTGATGGGTAAGAAGATTTGATGGGTGAAAAGATACATTAAATCCAATTACAGATTTAATGATTAAAAAAAGATAAATGAGTTAAAATGTACAGAACATCCTATCACCACGATTTAACATCAGATACTGAAAGAATGGCTGGCTTTTATGAAGCCATAACAGAGAATGCGAAGGGAACTGTATACGATATAGGGGCAGGTTCAGGAATTCTATCAAGATGGGCTGCTCCGTATGCAGACTTCGTTTATTCTATTGAAATAAACCCTAAAGTTGCAGAAAACACCAGATCGCATCTTGAATCCTTCAAGAACATCGAAGTGATCTGTGCAGATGCAAGAAATACTAATTTTCCAAAAGAGGCTGACCTTGTGATCTGTGAAATGCTGGACACAGCACTCATAGATGAAGAAGAAGTCCCTGTTCTCAATTCTATTTTAGAAAATCTAAAACCAGATGGAAAAATCATCCCATATGGCGTTATAAACTGTGTTGAACCTGTTTCAACAGATATTGAGTACATCTTCTACGATGATCTTTACGATACACCCATTTCTCAAGCACAATCCCTTGATCATGATCAACGTTCTAAATTCAACCAGAAATATCATGTTATTGGAGAACTCTTGAGTTACCATAAAATTGATTTTAAAGAAGAACTATTCAAAAAGGGGAAAATCAAAGAAAACGTTGATTTTAAGCTGGATCTTAGGATAAACAAAACTGGAACAGTTTCTGGAGTGAAATTAACAACCTTTACTCTCTTAACTCCAAAGCTCATCTGCGGTCCAACACCCATGATGAATCCCCCACTCATCATTCCAACCAACAGTGTAAAGGTTGAGAAAAATGATACAGTTCAACTGAATTTTAGTTACACCATGGGAGGTGGCCTGGAAAGTGTTGAATCTTCAATTAAAAGAATCCCTTGAGAATTTCCTGAAGGATCATGGAAAAGTATTTATTTTAGGAATTGGGAACGATATGAGGGGAGATGATGCTGTTGGACCTATTTTAGCCAATAGATTGTTCTCAGAGTTCCAAACCCAGACAGACGTTGTTGTTGTGAACGGTGGAAGCGTGCCTGAAAATTACACAGGAACCATAAGAAGGGAAAATCCATCCCACATCATATTCCTCGATGCTGTGGAGATGAGAAAGGAAACAGGACATGTGAAACTCGTTAAAAAGGAAGAAATTTCAAATTACAGCATATCAACACATGCAATGCCAATTTCATTCCTTATAAAGTACCTTGAATCTGCAGTGGATTCTAAAATCATTTTAATTGGAATCCAACCTAAAAACATGGAAGTAGGTCAAGATATTTCAAAAAAGGTTGAAAAGAGCATTGAAGAGGTTTTTAATGGGTTGAAAATCCTTTTAAAGAGTTGATAGTTAATATCCTCAAACAACGAAGGATCAATTGAAAATCAAGTTGAGGAAGAAGCCTCTCAAATCGTTTTAAATCTTGATTTAAAGATAAAAAATTAAATGCCTTGCTTAAATTCTTCTTGGACTACTCCTTTTTATCAATTTTCTATTATTTTCTTTAAAATTAATATATGGACTTGTTTTCAGATTATTTACATTAAAAAAACCATTTTTATTCTTTTAAAAAAAATGTACAGTATAAATAAAAGGTTGATCTAAGATAACAAGAACAAGGTTGCCATTTATATGAATGGTTACAAATCCTCAAATATGTGTTAAATAAATTATATGTTAAAAGTTTTTAATAAAGTTTTTAATAAATTTTAAAGTTATTTCAGTGATAAAATGAAGTTATTATTTGTAGGAGCTCGACTTTTCGATGATGTGGCACTTTACGCCAAACAAAAGGGATTGGAAACTATTTTAACAGAATCAAATCCTATGGCCAGAAACCTGGAACTTGCAGACAAACATTACCTCGTACCAAGGGGCATGAATGATCCAATGGACATTGCAATCAAAGAGGATGTTGATGCAGTTGTTCCCCTAATGGGAATTGATGGTCCTTTACTTGAGGTTGCCAAGATGAAGGAGAAACTTGAAGAAGATCATGGCATTCCAGTTGTGGCATCAGGGGTTTTCGCAACATCCATTGCAAGGGACAAACTAAAAACAAAGGAATTTCTCCTTGAAAAGGGCATAAAAACACCGAAGTTCCATAAAATTATCCCTGGAATCAAAAGGAACATTCATGCTGAAACTGTTGATACTAATTTTCCAGTTGTTTTGAAGCAACCCGAAGGTCAGGGAGGTTCTGGAGTGGAGATAATCTCTTCAAGGGTTGATCTTGATAACCGTTTAGAAGATTTAAGCGATTCCATGGAAGCGATATTTCTAGAAGAATTTCTTCAGGGAATAGAGGTTTCAATAGAAGTTTTAAGGTGGGAGGGTTCTTCTGTACCACTTGTTCCTGTTTACAAGGGTGAAACCACTGTTGAGGGAATTCATCCTCTGAACAAGATAAAAAAAGCCCCCCTTGATGTTGATGGTGTTGACAACAGAAAGAACAACCGTAATATTCAGGAGCTTGCTTCGAAGATAGCTGAGCTTGTGGGTATCGAAGGTACTGCAGATATAGATATAATCTTCAATGCTGAAACAAATGGAAACAACATCATTGAAATCAACAACCGTCCCAGTGGAACCCGTTACATAACAGCTGCTTCAACAGGTGTGAACCCTTTACACGAACTCGTGGATATGGGTGCAGGTTGCTGGAATCCTGAAAATGTTCAGAAACGTTTGAAAGATTTTGCAGGACTTGAAATACCTGTGGGAAAACTTGAAAGTGACAGAAACAATTACAAATTTAGAAATTTTTCAGGAGAAGAATCTTGGATAGTTCATGGCCCTGAAAACTATGAACGCGTCACCATACGTGGAAGAACCATGACAAAAGCCTTTGAAATTGCTGAATCTTTGCAGATAAATCTTGAAAAATTTAAGAATGAATGAGGAAATTCAGAGAAGATTTGAACTGAATAAAAATAAAACAAAAAAATCATGATTTTTTAAACCTTTTTCATGGTTTCATACTGAATTTTAAAGGACAAGAATTTGAGGATATTCTGAATATAACTAAAGATATTAATATTTGAAGCCCTCAATCTTAAGAATATTTTTTTATAATAGGTTCAAAAAACCTAACAATGAATAAAATAGAGATTAATTGATTTAAATTTAAAGTGTATCAATACTAAAAAAAATAAAAATAATATATAATAAGGTGGTAACTTGAGTAACATTCAAACCGGCATTTTCATATTCATTTTTGCATTTATAATAACCACTTTCTTCACCTTCTTCATAAGAAGGGCCCTGAGGTACGCGGACATCAAAGACAATCCAATAGTAACGGAACACCGCCACAAGGCAGGTACACCAACCATGGGAGGACTTGCAATACTTCTTGGTTTTCTTCTGGTGGCATGTGCCTATCCAATGAATAAGATCCTTGTGCTGACAGCCATGATCATGATGACTGCAGGAATCATAGGTTTGTTAGACGATTTAATTGGCCTTAAAACCAAGGAGTACCAGAAGCTCATACGTAACGTATCCAATGAGCCAGTTGAAATAGGCAGATTAACTCTTAAACACGGGGAAAACGCAAGGGTTACCACACCCAAAGCAAAGAAGGATCTTGTGAAACTTCTTGAGGATGAAAAGGTTGAAATTGTAGATGAGGTTCCAATAAAAAAGGAAATTGGAGAGGGAGAAAAGATATTCGCCCAGATCCTGATTTCAATTTTCCTGGTAATTTCAGGAGCTGTGAGCACATCTGTTATGGGCATCAACATCGGACTTTTCGTCATCCCCGTCATAATAATGGGTATCGTTGGATCCATAAACTCTGTAAACCTTATTGACGGAATGGATGGCCTTGCAGCAGGAATACTTGCCATAGCATCCATTGCATGTGCCATCTTCGCATTTTCCACTGGAAACATGGATGGAACTGTTCCATTCCTGGTTCTTGCAGGTACCTGTTTCGGTTTCCTGGTGTTCAACAGATACCCTGCAAGCATATTCATGGGAGACACAGGTTCATTTGCACTTGGAGCTGGTTACATTACAGCAGCATTCCTTGGAAACGTTATATATTTCGCAGTGCTTGCACTGGCAGTTCCAATCATTTCGGTTATAGTGAGTCTAATGCACAGAGCTCATATAATAAAATTACCAGTTGAACCACTCCACCACACCCTCAACTACAAAGGAATGTCTGAACAGAAAATAGTGGGCCTTTACTGGGGTTTAACACTCATAATATGTGCAGCTGCAATATACTTCTACCATGCACTTTAATGCAGAGGTAGTTCAACATCAACACATAAATTAACACGAAATAGGGACATAAAATGGAAATTACAACTTCTTACCTGGCCCAGAAGATCGAAGGCAAACTTTTCGGGCATGATAAAAAGATCACAGGAATATTCAACTTTCTTGGTGATGCGAAACATGGGGATGCTGTGGTAAGACACTGGATAAACGAACAGGGCATTGAAATTGCTGTAGAAAAAGGAGTTTCATGCATCATAACCCAAAATCCCCATGGAAAAGCCGTTGAAACCGCAGAAAAATTGGGTTTGCCAGTAATAGTGACTGAAAGGATAGAACTTGCCAATGCATTTGCAATTGAATGGGCAGTTAAAAGATTTGCAGCCGATGCACTGCGAATCGTTGTCACAGGTACCAATGGCAAATCTACAACAACCCACATGATACATAAAATATTTGAAGATGCAGGTTACAATACCTACACAAACACAGACCCTCAATCTGAATTCAACACCCTGATAGACCCCAGAGTTGCAAAACAAATAACAGAATTTCCTGGAAAAATTGAGGCAATGGTTGTTGAAGTTTCAGAGGTTCAGGGCTGGCTTGACAAGTTAATGAAAGACCACGCTCGGATCATGACTTCAGCGGTAGATCCAGGGGTTGTTGTGCTTACAAACGTTTCACTGGATCATATAGGGCTTGTTAATTCTCTGGAAGAAGCTTTTCATGAGATATCCGGTGCAATGAAAGCAATTAATTCTGATTCAAACACCCATGAAAAAACCTTTGCTGTGCTGAACAAAGAAGACCCCCTTATAAGTAAAATGGCAAAATTAAAAGGTTCAGAAACTGATGTGATCTTTTACGGTGCAACTGATCCCTCATCTAGAGTATGTAACCCTGAAAAAAGTCCAGAATGTGACGGGAAAGTTAAAGGTGAACTTGAAGAGGATGACGGAAAGTTCGAAGTTAAGATGGGTCCAGATGGAATCACCTTCAATGGAGATGTTGTTGTACCCATGGAAAAAATTCCATTCAAAAGCAGACACTTCCTCCAGAATACCATGGCTGCTGTTGGAGCCGCTCTTGCAGTTGGAATTCCCAAAGAAATCATTGCAAAATCTGTTTCATCTTACACACCCCTTAAAAGAAGGTTCAGTGTACTGCATGAACATCCCACAATAATCGATGACTTCGCCCACAACCCAGATGGGATCATGGCAACCATAAAAAGTACTGCAGAAAGTTTAACAAATAATGGACAGTTGTACATCGTATCTGCAATCCGAGGCTCAAGAGGAGAAGCCATAAACAGTGCAAATGCACAGGCCATTGCAGATGGATTTGAAGGATTGGAATCAAAGGGAGATCTCAAAGGAGCTTTGATTGTGACTTCGAGCAGTGACGTTGTGGATGAAAACAACACCGTGAAGCCCCATGAAAAAGCTGTTTTCCTGGAAAAACTTGAAAAAAGAGGTTTAAAGTACAAGTTCCATGAAAAGCTCCAAACTGCAGTTGAAACTGTATTGAAATCTGCTAAACCTAATGACACAATTTTATTAATAGGAGCACAGGGTATGGATCCGGTTTCCGATCTTTTAAATGAACTGCTAAATGAATAATTTTACGATTCTTCAAATATTTATTAAGTTTATTTATTAAATTTTGAAATGGAATTTTAAAATCAAATTCTTTTTTTAAAGTTAAATTATGTATATTCCCCTCAGGGACTCATATCATGGCACAAACATGTCTTGGAAGTTCAGAAATGTTTCATAATATTGAGTAAATCTTTTATAGAATATTGGTAGACTAATATCATCAGTTGAAGTTTCAATGGTGGTTTACATTAAACAACAGGAAGACTTGTATCTTAAAAATAAGGACATTCTTTAACTATAAATTATCAATTTATTTTAATAATAATTTTAAAGGAATAAGTTTAATATTTTAAAAATTATATTTGAATCATTGATTGTTGGATCATTGATTGTGGATTAACAAAGTTCTAAAGGATATTTTTAATAAATTAGTTTCTACAATACTGATATGTACTGAATTGAAGTACTGAAGATTTATTTGATTTATGAAATTTAATCTAGAAATCTATTAATTTAGAATTAGAGAAATTGATTTGCAAAGTACAGATCAATCAATAGGTAAAACCCACCCATTTGATGTGAGAGTTTAAAATGAAATGTACAGTCATAGGCGCAGGTAACGCCGGCCGTCCAGTAGCAAGGATACTTAACCATGCCGGTAACGAAGTAACCATCACCGACCAAAAGAAGATTGAAGAATTTCCAGATAAAGTCCAGAAAACTCTGAAAAAAATGGAAGAAGAAGGAGTGGAACTTAAACTGGGTTCAAATGCACCAATTAACTTTGAAAAAGGAGAACACGTTTACATATCCCCCACAATACCTGAAAATGCACCAATAAGAGAATTTTTAAGTTCTGAAGATACTGAATTGATTACAAATGAAGATGTTTCAAGGAAAATAGACCATCTGATTGATATAGATATCATTGGGGTTACAGGAACCCTTGGTAAAACCAGCACCACCCATACAATTGCAGAGATATTTGAAACTGCAGGTTACAGGGTGTGGATGTGTTCATCACGAATGGGCAACCTGTTGAGTGAGGTTATAGTCGATGGAATCATCACTGGCAAACCTCAAGAAAATGATGTTGCAGTGCTTGAGCTTCCCCATGGAACCTCAAGGCTCATGTCACAGGTTCACTTGAAAGTGGGTGTTCTGACAAACATCTACCCCGAGCACCTCGATGAATTCGATTACTCCATGGACAAGTATGCTGCAAGAAAATTGTTCATAGCAAATTCCAGTGAAACACTTGTTGCAGGAGTGCAGTGCAGTGAATTTTTAAAACCACTCCGTAACGATACAATATTTTACTGCCTGAAGGATGCAAATGATCCAGTTGAATTGAATGTTGCAGATGAGAATTGTGATATTCCATGCAGTGTTTACGGTTGTCCATCCAATGGAAGTATCACAATTTATAAGGATATGCCAGAAAAATCTGGAAACACAGACAGAGTTAAGTTTATGGCACCATTCAAATTAATGAGTTACTACCTTGAAAATGCTGTGGCTGCAGCAGCAGCCGCACTCTCCTACGGAATCCCTGAAAAATCCATATCAATGGGTTTAAGCCACTTTCATGGAGTTCCCGGACATATGGAATACATAGGGAACTACAAAGGTAGAGAAGTTCATTTCGATGCAGCTTTTGTACCTCAAGGCTTGATCAACACTTTGAACGTGTTCTCAGACAAGGAGCTGGTGATCTTGATGGACAACCCAGACAGCACCAACCCCCGTGACAAGGACCAGATTGGAGAGGTTCTTGGACGCTACGCAGATGTCATGATCGTAAGTGGATACAACGAAACAACTAAAAAACTCGATATGAAAGCAGCACAGGAAGTTATTGATGGTGCTGAAGGCTCCAAAGCCATGAAGTTTGCAGTTGAGGACATGAAGACTGCAGGAGATCTTTCAATTAAGTATTCAAAACCAGGTGATGTTATTTTACATGTTGGACCCGGTGCAATTACCTCCTACGAAGAGGTTAAATCCAAGATGATGATGGGAATAGAGGAAGGATGTAAAAAATATGAGTAAGGATACTAGCTCCTTTAATCATTCTACTGAAATGAAAAAGGATATCTATGGAGTTATAGGAATTTGTGGAATCGTTGGAAACATTGCAGCACGTGTGCTAATGGACAGAGGCTTCCATGTACTGGGTACAGACATGAAGTCAGAGAAGGAGTGTAAATTTAAGGACACCCTCCAGACTTACATCCAAAACAAGGAGATTGAAGTTTACTTTTCAGAGCATCCTGACTCTTTTTTCAGCCAATCCCAGTATGTAGTGCCTCCACCAAGCCTTTCAAAAGATTCAAAAGTGTTCCAGAAAATAGAAAAGAATGGAAGCAACGTTCTCGATGTTGATACCCTTCTCAATGAGATAAAACCTGATAAACCTGTTTTATGTGTTACAGGAACCAATGGAAAAACAACAACCACAACGTTACTGAAACATATATGCAGAACTGCGGGTTTAATCACCACAGAACATGGTTTCAGGAATTTACAGGGAAACATCGATTACATCCCCCCACTGCAGGCCAGACTCAAGGGAGATGTGGCTGTTCTTGAAACAGGAACCTTTGGAATTCCAGGAGATCTTAAACGTATGGTTGAACGCTGCCAACCATCCTGCGGTATCGTAACCAACATCACACCTGACCATCTCCATGATGATCATGATTTTCTAAGTTACGCTAGTATAAAGGGAAGTTTCATTGAATACTTCAAGAGAGGTAAGTTAATTGTTAACGCAGATGATCCAACTCTCTGGGGACTTGTTGAAGCATATAAATCCAGTTCCAACGATCAAAACATCGTTTCAGAGGATAATGATTGTGAGTACATAAGCTTCGGAGTGGACTATGGATCCACCAATCCCAACAAAAAGAAATGTATTTGTGGCCGTGAAATCAGGATCAATGAAACCATATCAGGAGTGGGTTATTACAACTGTGAATGCGGGCTCAAAAGGCCGGAACCAGATTACGTTGCAACAGATGTTAAAGGAAACAGTTTCACCTTGAAAACACCTGAAGGTGATGTACAATTTGAAATGAAACTAAAGGGACTTCACAACGTTTACAACGCCACAGGTTCCATTGTTGCAGCAATTGAATTTTTTAAAATAGACTTAGACACTATCAAAAAAGCAGTTAAAAATTTTGAAGGCGTTTCTGGTCGTATGGAATACATGTACACCTACGATGGTAAAGAAGTTATCGTTGATTATGGTCATAACCCTGCAGGTGTTGGAACCGTTCTGAGGGAGATGAAAAAGATCTACAAGAAACTGGCAGTTGTTATCACAATTTCATCAGAGTCCGGAGAAAGTGGAGATCTTGAAATACTCAAAAAAGCGGTTGAAATTGGAGATTTTATTGTGCCTGCATCTTTCTACTCAAGACAGGCTGCAGAGAAACATATTTCATCAGCTAAGATCATACCTACTGCTGAGTCAAAAGAAGAATTTAAATCCGGCACTCTCGGAGCAACCGCAGATCAGGTTCTTGAAGGATTAAAAAAAGGTTTAGAATGTGATGTGGATGCAGTTATCTGTCTTGGTGAGGCTGCATTTAAATATAAAAGGAACATTCAATCACTGCCTAACTATTTAAAGGAGGAGAATAATTAATTAAAAATCCTGCGATCATTATAAATGATCCAAAATCGTTATAGTTTGAACTGATTGTAATATATTGAAAATTTCATGATCATGAATAAGAAAGATCATGAATTTAAGAACGATTGCATATTATGTGGTGAGATCATGTTCATAAAAGTAAGGAGAGACACTCTAATCATTTTAATACTTGCATTCCTGTTAATTTTATCAGGGCAGTTGATGACTTACATGGCGTATGCATCATCAAACGGAACTGATGACGGAGTTGCAATATCCGGTGTTATAATAAAGGGTAACGACATCATACCCACAGACACCATAAAAAGTAACATAGCTAATGCAGGTTTCAGATCAGGTAGTTACATCAAAGGAGACACGTTAGTCACTAGCAAACGACAGTTACCATTAAGTGAAGCCATTCAAAATGCTAAAACAGCAGCTTTGAACTCCAGAATTCCAGGAACAACTGTGAAACCAATTGTAGCTGCAGATGTTCAGGTTGATGAATCAACAGGAATCGTTACTGTTACAGTAATAGAAGACTTCTCAAGCGTCAAAATTTCAGGAGCGAACAGTACATGAATAAAAACAGATTGATAAAGGCTTTCATATTCCTAGTAACCATTTTAATGGTTGTAGGTACATCAGCAGCAACATGCAACGTTGTGGTCATAACAGACCCCACTGGAACCGATCCAAACGGTGCTGCAGGAGGAAGTATGTCCTGGGCAACCAACATGTTCCAATCAACCTTCATACTCTCCAAGGAGAAACATTTCTGTCTGCTCTCTGGTGGTGAAGGTGAGTCCTCAACAAGGATTCAAGCCATAGTTGCGTCTCTGGCAAAGCTTGAAAACGGTGCAACTCCTTCAGAAGCAGCTTCAACAGCGAGCAGTTATTCAGGAATCAGGCTTGTGGTTGGTAGTGCAACCCAGGGTGCTGCAGTTGGTGGTGATTTCAATGCGTACCTCGTGGTTGTTTCAAACAACGGTACAATAACCGTGACCCACTATTCAGGAGGCCTGGCAGTGTTACCTGCAGGTAGTAAAGGAGCCATTATTCACTTGAGAAACAGTGAGGGAAACCCTCAAGCAGGAACTGCAGACACTGTACGTCTTCAAACCGCTGAAAACATAGGAAAAATGATAAGGGATGGTTACAATGCTACTTACATAGTTGGAAAAGCTATGGAAGAAGTAGCAAGAGATTCCGGTGAAAAACATGGTGGAGGTGGAGTCAACCTGGTTTCAGGAGTAACGACTGGAGATATGTTCACACCTGAAAACTTGAATGAAACTGGATACTCAATGGATGAAGCCTTCTACAAGGTATGCCCAACATGTGGTTGGAGGGTTAGTTACCCAGAGGCAGATAATTACCAGACCTGTCCAAATGATGGAGCCACATTGCAAACTGTTTACGCATACGATGCCCTTATAGATGCAATAACAGTATCAAATAGTAGTTTATCAGTGTCTACCTATGGAACAGATGCCTCAGGTATTTCAGAAACAACAAAGGAACTGGTAACTGCATCTGTTAAGAAGAATGGATACGATGCCACTGCAATTGCAAAGACCCTGAACTCTGCAATAGACAGTGGAACCCTTGTAGGAGTAAACTACGTTGAACCTAAAGATATAAACGTGAAACCAGGTTCCAGAGCTGTGGGGGTCTATTATAAACAGCTTGCAGATGGTAGAACATCACCTACATGGAATCTACCTGTTAGTTCATCCTTCCTTAACATAGTGGGAAACATACAAACAGCAATTGGATTGATACTGGTTTTACTAGTTTTATTCAGGAGTACACTCATTAAGTCCTTCTTGAAAAAGAGATAAAACTGTTATCTACCCTTGAAGTTAAAAAAAGGATGCAAAAATAATTTAAAATTTTTTTTATTAAATTTTTTTATTTTAAAAAAAGATTTTATTTTAAAAAGAAAGTTTGAGTTTCAATGGGACATTCCCTTCAACGAATGATTAATAAATTATTGTGAATGAATATTAAATAGTTGATTACTACAAAAGGTGAGATCATGGCTTTAATTTTAATACGTGCAGACAATAAAGAAAAACTTTTAAATGGTATTGCAGATGTTGAAAGACATGCAAAATTAAAAATACTGGGAATTCCACGAGTAATACCTTCAGAATCTGCGGATAATATTGTTCAGGAAATAATAAAACAAAAACTTCGATCAAAATCAAAAAAAGCAGTTATAGTCAGGGTTGAGGAAGACACAACAAAGAGTATAGTTAACATCAGAAAAATACACCCTCCAGCACATTTAATGGTTATAAGTGAAGAGTACGATGCATTTAAAGATCTTGAAGCTAAGTTTAAGGAACTTAAACCATTCAGAGGTTACTACTCTCCTAAAAATCCTAATTCTCCAAAACGTAAAGCAGATTCAAAAAATAATTCAAAAAAGAATTGAATTCAAAAGTGAATTCCAAGGATGAAAAATAAAATAAACCAAAGATAAAAAAAATGTGATTAATTCCTTTTTATCCTTGCTATATCTCCAATTGTAGCTCCACGAGCATTTAAATGCCCAATATCCTCAGGAGTAGCACCATCAGATTTTTCAAGAAGCGTGATGCCAAGGGTCCTTTCAAGCTTCCGTGCAAGCTTGATATCAGGAATCATCTTACCAGATTCTATCCGGTTTATAACAGAAGCCTTTTCATAGATCTTCTCGGCCAGTTCTTCACGTGACCATCCCTTTTTCTCCCTTGCCTGCCTTACAAGAAGGTTACAGTCTTCAACCACTTCATATGTAGGCTCTGCAGGTCTTGGTCTTCTTCTTGGAGCTCCTGTTTTTCTTGGTGCCCCCTGCCTCCTCTGCTTTTGAGGTTCCCTCTGAACTTTACCAAATTTAGAGCATTCTTTGCATGTTAACATTACTGATCCATCGATTTTAGTCTTCAATGGAGTTCCTACTATTTTCTTTCCGCATATCTCGCATCTCATGACGATCCCTTTGAACTTGTACTCATTATATAATCTGTACCTCTATATTTAAATATTATTAAAAACTAAAAAATCTACATATAACCTTGATATATTATAAACTAACATATCTTTATTTTATAAAAATTAGGAGTGAGTTAGGATCATGGAAAACATGTCCCCAAACATATTAAAGAAGATAGAAGACCTTAAAACTGAGATAAAAATTCTCAAAGAGGAGAATACTAAAACCAAACGTAATCTAACGTGGAAGGTGAGGAAACTCGAGAAAGATAAGGTCCTTATCGAAAATGAAAAGATGAGGCTGGACAGGGAAGTTAAATCCCTGCGGGGGGAGATTGAAAGGTTCAGATCACCTCCACTCGTAATTGCAACTGTAACTGAAGTCTTAGACGACGGCAGAGTAGTTGTAAAAAGTAGTACAGGTCCTAACTTTGTTATTGGATATTCACGCTTCCTAAATAAAAAGGATCTCGAACCTGGAGTTCGAGTTGCACTCAATCAGCAGACATTCAGCATAGTACATGTCCTACCATCTGAGAAGGATCCAATAGTCAGTGGTATGGAAGTTGACGAAAAACCACAGGCAAGCTACGATCAGATAGGTGGACTTGAGGAGCAGGTAGTTGAAATTAAAGAGACAGTTGAACTGCCCCTTAAAAAACCGGAGTTATTCACAAATATTGGAATTGAACCACCTAAGGGTGTTCTTCTCTACGGTCCACCAGGAACAGGTAAAACCCTTCTTGCAAAGGCAGTTGCACATGAAACCAACGCAACATTCATAAAAATAGTTGCATCTGAATTCGTCAGGAAGTACATAGGTGAAGGTGCAAGGCTTGTCAGAGGCGTTTTCGAGCTTGCAAAGGAGAAATCACCGAGTATCATTTTCATAGATGAAATCGATGCAATCGCTGCTAAAAGGCTTAAAAGTTCAACAAGTGGTGACAGGGAGGTTCAAAGGACTCTTATGCAGCTTCTTGCAGAGATGGATGGTTTTGAAGCCAGGGGAGATGTTGGAATCATTGCAGCAACCAACAGACCAGACATACTTGACCCTGCACTCCTGCGTCCTGGAAGGTTCGACAGGTTCATAGAGGTACCAGTTCCAAACGAAGAGGGTAGAATGGAGGTTCTTAAAATCCACACATCCCACATGTCCCTGGATGAAGAGGTGGACATCCAGCTCATTGCATCCCTCACAGAGGGAGCATCAGGTGCTGACCTGAAGGCAATATGTACAGAAGCAGGTATGTTTGCAATAAGAGAAGAAAGATCCACTGTGACAGTTGCAGACTTCATGGATGCCGTTGAAAAAATAATTGGAATGGAACGTGAAGAAGAGATGAGAAGAGAAGCTGGAGTCATGTTCGGCTGATACTTCCAAACCCTCTACTTTTTTATTTCTATTTTTCAATCAAAAATTAAGTCAAAACTAGGATAAGAATTAGATTTAAGGCCAATGATGAACCCTATGAGCTCTGATACGTGATGACTGATGGGCGATCTGAGGCTAACTAATATTTCAAGTAAGAATGGAATTGTAAAATGTAATTATAATGTCATTCTCTAAATTTACCTGTTTTTATTTTATTTATAGCAAATAATCAATTCAAAGATGCTTGCGTAAGAATATCACTTTTTTCTAAAATTTTTTAATCATACAAAAATAACTTTTGAATCGAAAGTATTAAATAGTATTTTTACCTACCGAACTGTAGTGTTATGCATAATGATTCAAAGTTTATTAAAAAGATGTGTATTATGATTAAATTAAAAAAATATTGGTTTTTATTATTTAGGATACCCTATATGTGCGTTAAAGGTTCCCCAATGACATATATCCATATTTCAGTGGTGGCGATCTAATTATAGTATCAACTACGGTCACAGAATATGCCATTTCCCCAATTTATCCATTAATTTTCTTTTTTTTAATTGGTTTCATATACCCTATACTTAAGAATAAAGAATACAAAGATACAATACTACTAAGTTGTATATTGGGACTTATCGATGGTATTCTATTTAACCCCGAAACTAGTGTACCCACTAATTGGATTATATGGATCGGATGGCTTATAATTATTGTAATAATAGTTATAATTGGAGGTTTGATGGCAGTGTACTTAAAAAAAAGGTTGAAAACCAAAGATTAATTTTTTCTTAAGAATTATCTTTTTTAAAAGGATTACGTCCTTCAAAGCATGCCTCCCCTTGGGAGTGAATCCTAATTACATTTAAAAATATAAAAATGAAAAATTAATTTTTCATTAAATAATTTAAAAAAAACAATTGAAATTCCGAATTTTATTAAATTAAATTTTAAATTAAATTTTATGTAACTCAGCTAAAACCTGATTCACATCTTCAAAGGCCATTTGATTTTGAAGTTCCGGAACAGTTGGACGCGTGACAACAACCACGGGTATTCCTAGTTCAAGTGCAGCATCTATCTTTGAGAGTGTGCCACCTGTTTCACCACTCTCCTTGGTGAGAACAACAGATGCATGGTACTCCTTCATCACAGCCTCGTTTAATTCCTTTGAAAATGTTCCCTGCATTGCTATTATGTTTTCACCAGTTAACCCCAGTTCAAAACACTTATTCAAGGAATAATTGGAGGGTACTATTCTTGCAACAATGTTTTCAGGAGGTATTAACTCAGTCAGATGGTGAAGGGTTGAAACTCCAGCAAGATGCAGTACTTTAGGCGTAGGAATTTTATCTTCCATATCATTTCCTGCAGTCTTCTTTGAAGTTGTTTTTACAATCTCCTTCACCTTTGAAGCTGCTTCTTCAAATGATTTGACTTCATGGACCAGATCATCATCCGGAAGTGGTACTTGAGGTCTTTCAAACCTCAAATACTTTATTCCTGATATTTCTGATGCTTTTATTGCATTCTTGGTTGCTTCAGCTGCAAATGGATGGGTTGCATCCACGAGAACCTCTATATTTTTTTGAGATATGGTTTGAACTATTTCATCCACACCCAATCCCTTCGATATAACACTAAAAGCCCCTGCGGATCTTGCAAGTTCTCCACCGTACCCTGTGGTTGTGGTGGCGAGAATTTCAGTATCCTCAAAGGCACGGAGTTTCTCAATTATTCTAACTGCATCACGTGTACCAGCCATGACCATGATCTTCATTTTATCAACTTCTCAGATATGAATTCAGCTACAAATATTATGGCTGCAACCACCACTATTAAAACCCAATCCTTGGCCCCAATAGCAGTTGTCCTGAATATTCCCTGAAGGAATGGCACGTAGATTACACAGACTTGGAGCAGGAACGATGCTGCAACAGCCAACAACAAAGTTTTGTTAGGTACCATTCCCTTGGCCTTGCAGTTGAACACGTTGAATATCTGAAACATCACGAAGACTGTGAATGCCATGGTGGTTGCCTTGATCACAGTTGAACCTGATGTTAGTTCAAAGTAGTAGAGTGCCATGGTTCCAACAGCCATGACAACTCCTGCAAAGGTTATTCTCAGGAGGTTCTTCCTGTGAAGGATGTTTCCCTTACTTGGAGGGCGTTCCATAACATCTGCCTCGGAAGGTTCAACACCCAAAGACTGGGCTGGAGGACCGTCCATTATTATGTTGATCCACAGTATCTGAATCGGGTTGAAGGGTATTGGCAGATTTGCAAGGGATGCAGATGTTATGGTGAGTATTGCACCTATGTTGGTTGAGAGCTGGAATTTGACAAACCTTTTGATGTTGTCGAAGATCGTTCTTCCCTCTTTAACAGCTTTAACTATTGTTGCGAAGTTATCATCCTGGAGGAGCATGTCTGCAGATTCCTTAGCAACATCTGTACCTGAGCCCATTGCAACACCGATAGCTGCCTTTTTAAGTGCAGGTGCATCGTTAACTCCATCTCCAGTCATGGATACAACATGACCCCTTGAACGCAGGGCCTCAACTATTCTGACCTTCTGTTCAGGGAAAACACGTGCGTAAACGTTCACATCTTCAACAATGCTGTTGAATTCATCATCACTGAGTTTATCAAGATCTGAACCTGTGAGAACTTTTCCAGATCCATCCCCTGATTTAGGACCTAAAATTCCAATTTCAGATGCTATAGCTGCTGCAGTGTCTTTATGATCACCCGTTATCATTACAACATTGATACCTGCATGTTTACAGGTTGCAACAGCTTCCTGAGCTTCTTTACGGGGTGGATCCATCATTCCAACAAGGCCCACAAAGATCAGATCATTCTCAAGGCCATCTTTATCCTCCAGATCAACACTCGAATCAATTTTTTTGTAGGCAAGTGCCAATACCCTCAGGGCACTTGAGGTCATGTTTTTAAGTTCTTCAAGAACTTCTTCTCGGTTATCCTCTGTGATTTCAGAGATCTCTCCCCCTTCCTCAACACGGCTGCATCGTTGGAGTATGATCTCAGGAGCACCCTTGGTTAACACATACCTTTCGCCGTTGAACTCGTTGACAGTGGTCATTCTCTTCCTTTCACTGTCAAGGGGTATCTCAAAGATCCGCCTATGGGTCTTTTCAAGTTCTTCACGGCTATAGCCATTTTCATCTGCAAATATGAGCATTGCTCCATCTGTTGGATCTCCAATGATCCTTCCATTTGAGAGGGAGGAGTTGTTACAGAGTGCTGAAACTGTGTAGGCCATTTCAGGGGATGTGATCTTGGTTTGGCGTACGGTCATCTTGTTCTTTGTGAGGGTTCCTGTTTTATCTGTACATATGGTTGTGCATGAACCCAGGGTTTCCACTGCAAGGAGTTTTCTTACAACTGCATTGCTCTTAGCCATTCTCTGCATTCCAAGGGCCAAAGTCAGGGTTAAGATTGCAGGCAAACCCTCTGGTACAGCTGCAACTGCCAGGGAAACTGCTGTCATGAAGTTTTCAACGATTGGTACCCCCTTGAAGAACTGGAGTACGAATATTCCAGAACACACAACAACAGCTATGAGGCCCATCATCTTTCCAAGACTGGCTATTCTATCTTGAAGGGGTGTTTTTGCCTCTTCTTCCTGTATCATTTCTGCAATTTTACCTATGGCTGTGTTCATTCCGATTTCAACAACCACTCCCATTCCACGTCCAGTTGAAACATTGGTGTCCATGAATGCAAGGTTCTTTGTCTCCTCATCAGATACAAAGTTTTCATCCTTTTTAACAGGTTTTGATTCACCAGTTAGTGCTGATTCATCAACAAGAAGGTCATAACTTTTTATTATCCTTATATCTGCGGGAATTTTGTCCCCCTCTTCAACAACAATGACATCTCCAATTGTGAGTTCTGCAGCGGGAATTTTGACCTTTTTACCATCACGCAGCACAACTGCCTCTGCAGAACTCATGTCCTTAAGCTTTGCCATTGCTTCCTCGGCACGATTCTCCTGTATGAACCCTACGGTTGCATTTAAAACAACCACAATTAATATTACAGCTGCATCTGTGGTGTCTCCTATGAAAGCTGCAGCAACAGCTGCAACAATAAGGAGGATTATAAGGAAGTCTTTGAACTGTCCTAAAAATCGTTTTACGGGGCCTGGTTTTTCTTCTTCCACAAGCTCGTTTTTTCCATATTTAGTAACACGTTTTTGAGCTTCTTCTGTTGTTAATCCATCCGATGTGGATTTTAGTTTATCCAAAACTTCATCAACACTTAAATTTTGCCATTTCATTGTTTACACATCTTGTAAAAAACTGCTTTTTTGTAATTTATGAGTTTCATATTCTTTTTTGTATTTAAAAATTCAGTTGAGAGTGGTTTTATTATTACATCTGATCCCACGGCCTCTGCAACCTCAACTATGTAAGGTTGAAGTTCTTCTGGAGGTCTTATTGAGTAGATGAGTGATGCACCACCATATATTTTTAAGTTAGGATCTGTAATATCATCTTTAACAACACCTTCATGGGAAGGTTTAATATCTGTCATGATAATATTCATCTTATGATGTTCCTTCAGTTTGAGTGCAACCCTTGGGAAACCACCAACACCAACCTCCACGATCTTAGAGTTTTTATCATAGTTTTTTAGAATGTAATCAGATAAATCGTTCCACATAATATCACTACACTGTTTAATGGAGAAATTCATGATAATAAGAGAGTTTCGGCGTCCAGATATCAAAAGGGTTCTTGAAATAGAGGAATCCTCATTCGATGACCCCTACCCCTCCAGTGTACTTGTCGAAATTTACAACCTTGGAGCTGGTTTTCTGGTTGCCCAGGAAGATAATAGTATCGTGGGATATATTATATTTTGGATCAGATTTGAAGATGAGGGTCACATCATTTCAATTGCAGTTGACAAAAAATACCGGCGAAGGGGTGTTGGTTCCAAGCTCGTTGAAACTGCAACGGAAATATTCCAGAAGTACAACGTGAAAAAAATAAAGTTGGAAGTCCGAGTTGGAAATCGTGGTGCACAGAAGTTCTACAGACACCTGGGATTCTCTGAAAAAAAGATTCTTGAGGATTACTACGAGGATCTTGAAGATGCTGTGATCATGAATCGAGAACTGATGAACCCAAAAACGCCTAAGATATGGGAGTGACTCAAACATTGCTAAAAATTTTTACTGATCTTGGAACTCATAAACATCATCAAAATAATTAGATAATAATTTAATGATAATTTAACTTAAATATTGAATTGATCCAGTGATAGAACTTTAATATGAATTTTACAGGATAAATAAATTTTAATTAATGAATAAAGCTCATTTAGTAATAAACAAGTGCATAGAAATATAATACAAATAGAATAAAAAGTTAATGTAACGATACGGTGATGTAATGCTAAAAGAAGCAAAATTAGCTTTAGAAGATGGAACAATATTTAAAGGAGATGGATTCGGTTTTGAAACCACTAAAACTGGTGAAGTGGTTTTTACAACGGGAATGACTGGATACGTTGAATCACTTACTGATCCTTCCTACAAAGGTCAGATACTCATGTCAACATACCCTTTACAGGGTAACTACGGAGTTTCCAGGGAATGGTTTCAATCAGAGGGGATAAAGGCTGAAGGATTCATTGTAAGGGAAAACAACCCCTACACATCCCATAGTTTATCAGAAAAAACTTTATCAGAATTTTTAGCGGAATATGAAGTTCCAGGTATAAGTGGAATCGACACCCGTGCCCTCACTCTGAAGATCAGAAGGTTTGGAGCTATGAAAGGCGCCCTCACAACAGAGGACATATCTGATGATGAACTTAAGGAAATGGCAAATGCACAGAAGGGCATAGAGGAACTTGACCTTGTGGATGAAGTCTGTGTTTCAGAGCCCAGAATATTCGGTGAAGACTACGATAAATGGGCTGTCATTCTGGACTGTGGTATAAAACAGAACAGTATCAATGCACTGCTTAAGAGGGAAGTTGGAGTCGTTGTATTGCCCTACAAGACAGATGTTAATGATATCATGGACTACGAACCTGATGCAATGCTTGTTTCAAGCGGCCCTGGAAATCCAGAGAGGGTTGGAAATGCCATTGAAACCGTTCAGAAGCTCAAAGAAAAGCTTCCAATATTTGGGATATGTCTTGGTCAGCAGATAATCAGCCTGGCATTCGGTGCCAGGATCTACAAGATGAAATTCGGTCACAGGGGAATAAACCAGCCAGTTAAGGACCTTAAAACTGGAAAGGTTTCAATAACATCCCAGAACCACGGTTTCACAGTGGATCCAGAATCAGTAGAAGGTTTACCAATAAGGATAACCCAGTTAAATCTCAACGACGGCACTCCTGAAGGAATAGAACATAAAGAACTGCCAATTTCAAGTGTGCAGTACCATCCAGAGGCTGGGCCAGGCCCACACGACACTGATTACTACTTCGACAACTTCGTTGAAACCTTGAAGAACTACTGAAACTAATTAATTAAAACTTAATTAAAACTAAATTTAAATACTTAAAAAGCCAATTGTAGACAGATAAAACCTCCAAATTATAATAAAAACGGTTTAAAAAATAATAACTGAGTTATTTGAAATTGGAGATCACTTTGTAGTGAAAACATATAATTCATTAAAATTGATTGAATTAAAGTTGATTGTTAAGTAAATGGATTATAATAATTTCTAATTAAGAGAATTAAGTAGAGGATCATAAATGCCAAAGGACGCAGACATAAAAAAAGTTCTCATTATTGGATCGGGACCCATTCAGATTGGTCAGGCAGCTGAATTCGATTATTCAGGTTCCCAAGCATGTAAATCCCTCATGGAAGAGGGAATTGAAACCGTGCTTGTGAACAGTAACCCTGCAACAATACAGACTGATATCGAAACTGCTGAAAAAGTCTATGTGGAACCCCTAACCCCTGAAATCGTTGCAAAGATAATAAAAAAGGAGAAACCAGATGCAATACTCCCCACTATGGGCGGACAAACCGGTTTAAACGTTGCAACCGGTCTTGAAAAGATCGGTGCCCTTGACGGAGTTAAGGTCATAGGATCATCGGTTCAGACCATAAGAAACGTTGAAGACCGTGATCTTTTCGGGCACTTCATGTTGGAGTTAAATGAGCCCATACCCAAATGTAGGGCTGTTACCTCTCTTGAAGAAGCTCTTGATGCTGTCAAGGAGATCGGTTACCCTGTGATAGTCAGGCCTGCATTCACCCTTGGTGGAACAGGCGGAGGTGTTGCCCACAACCAGGAAGAACTGGTTGAAATTGCAACCAGGGGCCTTGACATGAGCTTCATAAACCAGGTTCTCATTGATGAGTCTGTTATTGGATGGAGAGAATTTGAATACGAAGTGATGAGGGATAAAAACGACACTTGTATCATAGTATGTAACATGGAGAACATGGACCCCATGGGAATACATACCGGTGAGAGTATAGTTGTTGCTCCAAGCCAGACCCTTTCAGACGTTGACAATCAACGACTGAGAAATGCTTCCATCAAGATCATAAGGGCCCTTCAGATACAGGGAGGTTGTAACATCCAGTTCGCTGTTCATCCAGACACCGGAGATTACAAAGTCATTGAAGTGAACCCAAGGGTGAGCAGAAGCAGTGCACTTGCGTCCAAAGCCACAGGATACCCAATTGCAAAGATATCCTCCAAGATAGCAGTTGGAATGACCCTTGATGAGATACAAAACGATATAACCAAGGAAACACCTGCATCCTTTGAACCTTCCCTGGACTACGTGGTTGCAAAGGTACCGCGTTGGCCATTCGATAAATTCAAGGGTATCAAACGTGAAATTGGAGTTCAGATGCAGTCAACTGGAGAGGTTATGGCCATCGGTAGAACTGCAGAGGAAGCCCTTCACAAAGCCATAAGATCCCTTGACATCGGAAAGAACAGTTTTGAAGAGGTTCCATTCACAGAGGATCTCCTCAGAAATGCAACGGATCAACGTATATTCCATATTTACAGTGCCCTGAAATCTGGAATGACCGTTGAAGAACTGCATGAAATAACCCAAATAAACACCTTCTTTTTATATAAATTACTCAACATCATTGAATTTGAGAACAAATTAGAAAAGTTAAGCACTACAAATAAAAATGATGTTTTAAATCCTGAAATCCTTAGAAAAGCTAAGAGAATGGGATTCCCTGATCGCAAGATCGCTAAGTATGCGGGATGCTCCGAGAAAAACCTTCGAAACATCAGGAAGGAAAATGGTGTAGTTGCAACCTACAAAATGGTTGATACATGTGCTGCAGAGTTTGAAGCAAAAACACCTTATTATTACAGTACCTATGAAGATGAGGATGAAGTAGCTGTTTCTGATAATAAAAAAGTTGTTATAATTGGTGCTGGACCTATAAGAATTGGGCAGGGTATAGAATTTGATTACTGCTGTGTTCATGCAGCAATGGCCCTTAAAGATGAGGGAATTGAAACAATAATCATAAACAACAACCCTGAAACTGTCAGTACTGATTACGACATCTCAAACAAGCTCTACTTCGAACCCCTGACACTGGAGGATGTCATGAACATCATTGACAAGGAAACCCCCTATGGAGTCGTTGTCCAATTCGGAGGGCAAACATCCATAAACCTTGCAGTACCCCTTGCAGAGGAAGGTGTAAGGATTCTTGGAACTCCTCATGAAAGTATTGATCGTGTTGAGGATCGTGAAAGGTTCACCGAAGTTTTAGAGAAACTTGAAATACCTCAGGCAGATTATGGTATTGCACACTCATTCGAAGATGCCAGCAAAGTTGCAGAGAGGATAGGTTTCCCAGTACTCGTCAGACCATCTTACGTTCTAGGTGGAAGAGCCATGGAGATCGTTTACGATGATGATGAACTCAGGGAGTACATGAAAGAAGCCGTGAAGATATCACCAGAACATCCCATACTCGTTGACAAGTTCCTTGAAGATGCAATCGAAATAGATGTTGACGCACTCTGTGATGGCGAAGAGGTCTTCATCGGAGGAATAATGGAACATATAGAAGAAGCAGGAGTTCATTCAGGCGATTCTGCATGCGTTATACCGCCACAGAGCATCTCAAAAAAGGTTATTCAAACAATCCGAGAACACACAAGAAAGCTTGCCCTTGAACTGGACGTTGTTGGACTTATGAACATACAGTACGCTGTCAAGGCGGAAGAAAATGGAGAAGACACAGTTTACATCATTGAGGCCAACCCACGTGCAAGCCGTACAGTTCCATTCGTGAGTAAATCTGTAGGAGTACCACTTGCAAAGATTGCAGCCATGCTCATGATGGGTAAAAAGCTCAGTGACTTCGGACTCAGGGATAAAATTGAAATCAAACACGTTGCAGTTAAAGAATCAATATTCCCCTTCATCAAGATTCCCGATGCAGACTCAGTACTCGGACCTGAGATGAAGTCCACAGGGGAAAGTATGGGAATAGATGACAACTTCGGAGTTTCCTACTACAAGGCACAGCTTTCAGCAGGCATGAAACTTCCAAAGGAAGGTAAAGTGTTCATAAGTGTTAAGGATGCAGACAAGGACAGTATCCGGGACATAGTTGAAGACGCAGCAAATATGGGATTCCAGCTTACAGCAACCCGCGGAACTGCAGAAGCTGTTAAAGAGCATGTTTCCATAGAAACCATTCGCAAGGTGAGTCAAGGATCACCGAACATACGCGACGCTATGCTTGATGGTGAAATAGACCTTATAATAAACACCCCCTCAGGCAGACAGTCTGCAGATGATGGTTACCATATAAGAAGGCTTGCAGTTGAACTTGGAATACCCTACGTCACAACACTTGCAGGGGCCAGGGCAGTTCTAAAGGCAATTGAGAAGGTTAAAGATGGAAGTATTGACGTTAAATCCCTCAATGAATATCATGAATTGATTTAATGAAAAAAGAAAGAAAGGATTAAGATCCTTTTTTATTTTATTTCGGGATATTCTTATTTAACTTCCAAAATCGATTTTTTTAATTTTTTTTAAGTTATAGTTCATCCTTAAAAATTATTTTAAATGAAATTAATTTCAAATATAAAAATTTTTTTTATAGGATTTTTTATTATTCCATCAATTTAAAGTCAAAGGTTAAATTTATGGCTAAAAATTGTTTTTTAAAAAATTAAATACTAGAAAATCTTTTTTTAAACATTTCAACGATTTTTCATGATTTTTCATACTACAAACCAATAAATAGAAGGATATTTTTCAATACTACAAACCAATAAATAGAAGGATAAAAATATTTCATTTCATATGATCACCATTAAAAACGCCACGGTTCTCTACGGAGAGAACATGGACGCTGTAAAAAGTAACATCCTCATTGAAGATGATAAAATAGTAGAAGTATCCCAAAATGCCAGCGGTGGGATGATCGTAGATGCTTCAGGCTGCATAGTTGCCCCATGCCTCATAAATTCCCATATTCACATGGGAGATTCAGTTGCAAAGGATGCTGGGGACGGACAACCCATAAACAAAATAGTTAAACCTCCAGATGGTATAAAGCACAGGATACTGAATGAAACTCCTCCAGAGAAACTCGTTGAATCCATGAGAGAGTCCATGAACTACATGCTTGAAACAGGTACCACAACTTTTGTTGATTTTAGAGAGGGAGGATTTGAGGGTGTTGAACTCATTGATGAGGCTTCAAGGGATATTCCCATAAGGAAGATCGTTCTTGGACGTCACGATTCATTCCTGGATCCAGAAGTTGAAACCTCCGCTGTGAAAAAAACAGCAAAAAAACTTCTAAAAAGCTGTGATGGAATTGGTTTAAGTGGTTTTGGTGAGATACGGGATGATGTGGCCATTGCAATTACCGATACCTGCAAGAAGTATGGTAAAATCTCATCCATACATGCTGCAGAGTACCATGATGTTCAGGAAAAATCTTTAAGAACAACTGGCAACACAGAAGTTCAAAGGGCCCTTAAAACAGGTTTTGACCTTCTAGTACATTTAACTTCACCCATTGACAATGATTTAAAGTTCACAGGACTGAATGGTGTGCCTGTTGTTTCATGTCCCCGATCAAATGGAGCATTATCCGTGGGAATACCACCTATAAAGGAAATGATGGACAACAACATAGACGTTCTCCTTGGAACCGACAACGTGATGTTCAACTCACCAAACATGTTTCAGGAGATGGAGTATGCTCTCAAGGTTACAAGAGGGCTTTACAGGGCGTATGTGTCCCCAGTTGATGTGTTTAAGATGGCAACTGTCAACGCTGCAAAGGCTCTGAACCTGGATACCGGATGGATTCAGGAGGGTAAGGTTGCCGATCTCATGATAGTTAAACTGACATCTGAAAATCCGGTGCTGTCCCTCATAAATAGGGCTGAATCGAAAAACATAATAGGATTGATAACTGATAGTAGATTAATATTAAAGAGGTGAACCAATGTACAAGAAAATACTACTGCCAACAGATGGTTCAAAATACGCAAATAAAGCTGCAGAACACGCCATCTGGATTGCAAGTGAAAGTTGTGCTGAATTAATTGTTTTGAATGTGGTTGAAACTTCTTCACTTGTAGGATTACCTGCAGAGGACCTCATAGTGAAAATCACTGAGATGCTCAAGGAAGAGGGAAAACAAGCCATAGAAAAAATTGGTGATATGGCAAAAACTAGTGAAATTGAACCTAAATGTGGAGAAACATTGAAGGTAACATCCAAAACAACTGAAGGTTCTCCTGCAGAAGCCATATTAAAAACCATTGAAGAAGAAGATATAGATCTTGTTGTGATGGGAACTTCTGGAAAACATGGATTGGACAGATTTTTATTGGGAAGCGTAACTGAAAAGGTAGTCAGATCAGCAAAATGCCCTGTTTTAGCTGTGCACTGATCTGCAAAAGAATTTTTTAATTCATTTAAAACCGTGTTAATTAGTTTTATGCATAAATTAGCAGGTGTAACAATGCTTGTAAAAGAGATAATGTCAGAGGACATACACTACATAAACGTTCCAGGTAACCGTGCCAACGCACTGGAAATCATGAGAGATACCAACGTATCAGGATTACCCGTTGTAAAAAAAGGAACCAAAGAAGTTGTTGGAGTACTTACAAGGACAGATCTTGTTGAAAACCCTGATGAAGAGCAGATAGCTCTTATAATGACCAGGAATCCAATAACCGCATCTCCAGATGATGATGTTAAGGATATTGCAGTTAAGATGATGGAAAACAACATAAGAAGAGTTCCAATAACTGAAAATGGAGAGTTAGTTGGTCTTGTAACTGCATCAGATATGATAAACAATGCGTTATGGAAGATGGAAGTTAAGGATCCTGTTGAGGATTACATGCTCAAGGATATTCCAACAACATGGGAAAAAACTCCCCTCAATGTTGCATTTGGGATAATGAGGTATTTCAACCTAAAAGTTCTCCTGGCCCTTAACAACGAGGGAAAACTTTCAGGCATACTCACAGAAACAGATTTTATAGACGAAAGTGAGGTCGTTTCAGAGAGAACCGTGCACAACACATCCGTAGGTACCGAAGGGGATAAATGGTCCTGGGACAGTAAAAGCGTGCTTTACGTCGTGAAGAATCATCTCAAATTTTCTGATAAGGAGGTTAAGGATGTTGCAACACCAGATCCTGTTGTTGTAACAACAAAAACACCGGTTCAGGAATGTGCAAATAAGATGAAACAGAGAAAAATTGAACAGATTCCTGTAATTGATGTTGAAGGAGATCTGGTCGGACTTGTAAGGGCCATTGATTTAATAAAGGCTATCAGCGATTAAAATGTCAAAAATTCCAATTTTGAAGATAAAGGGGGATCCAGAAACCATAAGGATCATCGCAAAAAAGGGTGGAGATGTATCCATACAGACCATAAACCTGAAATTCATAATGGCCAACCTATGGTGGGACGGAGCCCCTGAACTTGAAACTTTTTTCAACGTGATGGAGTTAACAATAAAAAGAGCCCTTAAAGAAGTTCATGAATTCGAAAAACTGACCATTGACTACACTTACCGTGCAAATGACAGACTTGAAGATGCATCTGAGATAGTGGTTGAAATAGATGATGTCAAAGCTGATGACGTGGATGTGGAAGTGGCTGGACGATTCATAAACCTTCTTGGAGTGGATGATAGAGGATTCTTCAAAAGACTCACAAGCTCCCGTAGAAGGGTTGAAGAAACTGTTCACAAAGAGATTTAAAGAAAAATAGGATTTTCTTATTTTTAGTTTATTATTTTTTTTAAATAAAAATCAAATTTATTTTAAATAAATGATTTTAAATAAAAAATTTAAGTTGAGGGCTTGAAATAAATTCAAAGTCCCTGAAATTCAGATGTTTAACATAAAGATTAAATAACTCTTCTAACATGAGGCAAAACTTCAATGAGAAGTTTTTCAGCATCTTCCCTATCAACAACTCTTCTTGCAACGATTTTACCCTTTTTGAAAATTGTAACATTTCTTCCATCTGTTTCAAGCATTGCTATACCCATTTGACTGGAACACTTAACACTACCAAGTTTTTTAAGTTCTTCACATGTACTCTTTATGTTGATCTGGTAGGGAAGCTCTGTTTCAAACATTATCTTGTTCTTCTCGTCTTTACAGGGTTTATATACAACAATTTCCTTCTTTGAACCGCCATAATCCCCTATATCGAGGGTGACTCTTCTGAAACCAACAGCCCTAAGCTCTGAATCAATGTGCTGTAAGATTCCCCTGTTCAAGATTTTATCTATTTTTTCAACTTCAATGAGTGCAGTATCCTCATTATCCCTGACTCTTACAACAGTAGATCCTGTAAGCCCCTTCAAGAGTGATTCAGCATATTTGATTCTGTTTATCTTTTTAGGAGTTATTTCACTGTTTTTTGATATTCTCGTTGCAAGGCATGTTGTTGAAGGGGAGTAGTTCATTCCCATGGAACCCAGTAGTTCCCTGACTTCTTCTGCTGTGAAACCTGCCTTTACAAGGGGGCTTCTAATGTTTTTAGCGTAGTTCACCATTGTTCCAGGCCTGTCCTCAAGGAGGTCACTTACGTTGGTACCATCCACCACCTCATCAAGGCCTTCTTCAGCCCGTATCTCCTCAAGTTTAGAGTACATCTTGTTCTTACATATGTAACACCTGTTAGGAGGGTTTGATTTAAATGATTCATCAAGACAGAAGTCTTCCTTCAGAATCCTGTGTTTTATCCCTAGTTCATCTGCCACGTTCCTAGCACTTTCAATGAAATCGTTGGGCATAACTCCATTGTCGATTGTTACAGCAAGTGAGTCATTTGAAACTTCCTCTGCAATTTTTGCAAGGAGCGTGCTGTCGGCACCGCCTGAAAAGGCCACCAAAACCTTTTTATCACGGAGTTCTTCCTTTAATATGTTTAATTTCGTTGTTGTTTCCATTAAAATCTTTCCATGCGCTTTATCTTCTAATTCTAAAGTTTGAGGAGGAGATGAAAATATTCAGAAGAATATATGATGAAGTTATGTTCTTTAGAAAATTTTAATGCATCATCACAAAAGCAGGCCACATATTCCCTCTTAAAACATCATTTTATTCTAGGAAAATATTAATTTACGCCATTTAATATTTTTAATAAAGTTATAACCTTATAAATTCTCTTTTACGTATTTCAGGACTTCAACAGCATCTTCCATTTTCAGGTCAATACCTCTTTCATCAAGAAATCTTTCAAGCTCCTCTTTTTTATCCTCATCAATCTTAGCATCCTTTAAAACCTTTCTGTAGGTTCTCTTAGGGTAATAAATGGATTTTGCAGTTTGAACTAAACTTTTAAAGTCTTCTTCATCTATCAGATCTTCGTTCACAGCTAGCCTGAAATTGTATCCCATAGTAACAAGGGCTTCTGAGAGCTGTTCCAGGGTTTCAGGGTTGAATACAACTGCAACATCATCATCAGCTTCTATTAATCCGTTTTTGTAGTAACTGTAAACTCTGCCCACCCCAACCATTCCAAAATCATCCAGTTCAGATGCCCGAAGTGCACCCATACTTGCACCACCAACAACCCTGACACCTTCTTTCAATGCTCTGAGTATTTCTTTATGGGAAACAGCAGGTTTCTGGTGGAAAACACCATCAATAATTGCTATCACATCAGGTTTATCCTGTAAAGCTTTGATTACATCATCACGCCCTACTGGAGGTCGGTAGTCTGCCTTCAAAATTTTAACAGCATCTTTAGGGTGGATCGATGGTCCTGTAAATACTATGATCCTTTTATCAGTACGTGTTATATTTTTATCCAATTGAATCCCCTATCTCTTTATTCATGGGTTCATTCCCAAGAAAGGGATGATCCTAATTTCACCTAAGTCCCTATTTAAATAACTATTAAAATATAAAACTAATAAATAATTTTCTACTTCAAAAATAAGAGATATGATGGAATTCTAAAAAATAAAAGTTTAAAAACAATTAAAATAAAATTTAACCAGTTTAATGCATAGATTGATGTACTACCACGTGGAAGTAGTATATTGAAATGTGTAATTTAAGAAGGGATAATAAAATGGGTGGACAATTACTCGTTAAGATCAGTACTTCCAACGATTTCTTCGTGAAGCTTTAAAATCCTTGGAATTGATGGATGATCCGATCCAATCCGTTTTTCCCATTTCTTAAGGACGAATTCTATTCCAACTTCTTCTGTGCCATGTACAAGGTTGTCTGCATGGGCAACGATTTTTTCCTCAAGTGTTAGGGGAATATAATCTTTAGAGGGTAATCCAAGTGCTTCTGCTTCAAGCCGAGGTATTCCGGCACCTATATGTCTTTCAGCAATTTTCTGGACTTCAATGGGATATCCATTTTTACGAAGTATCTCTGCACCCACCACCCCGTGAAATATACTGTGGGTTTTTGATCTACCAATATCATGGAGCAGAGCTCCTTCTTCAATCAAATCCACATTCACATGGTTAAAATTAGAGGATAATTGTAGTGCCTTCCTTGAAACTGTTTTACAGTGCTCAATTACATGGGAAGGTAATTTTAGATCGTTTAAGTTCTCTAAGATTAAATTCGAATTCAAATATTCTTCCTCAAATGATAATTAATTCAGATCTTAATTTAAAAATAGGGTTTCATGATTTAATGGGTCAACTCATTTTTTGCATCATTTCCTTCAATTCAGTTATAACTGCAGAGTTATCCTGATATTCAAGGTTTCCACCACATTTTGGACATACAAAGTTGTTTTCAGATGCTTCCTCGAATCTATATCTGCATCCGTTGGTTAAACATACAAAGAACATGTTTCCTTCTTCGAATTCCAGTGCCTCTTCAATTTCCCTTGAAAAGTTTTCATACTTGTGATTTATTATGTCTGCAACCTTTTCCTCCTCAAACTTCCAACTGTATGTATACCACTGGGTTTCAGGGTCTTTGCTTCTTTTGTAACTAGCAACTCCTGCATCGTAAAGTTTGTAGAGTACTTTTCTTACAATATTAAGTCTTACTTCAGTTTCTTCTGCAATTTCTTCGTCTGTTGTTTTACCCTTCACTAAACATTCAATGATGGAAACACTGCTTTCCTCATCATTTGTGATGTCCATGAGGACTTCTTGAACGGTGGGATCCATAAGCATTTAAGCTCCTCCTTTAATTATGAAAATTTGAGTGAATCCGAGATCAATTCATGATCTGACATGACTTCCATAAATGAACAGTTCATTAACCATCTAAAGCCATGATACGATGGTTCAAATACAATCAAATTTAATGGTCGGTACCTAATTTCCAGAAACTTCAGTTCAGGTTTGGTACTTTGATCATCACTCACATCAAATCGTTTTACACCATTACACTTTGAAATTTACATTCAAAATTTTCAAAAGAATATAACAATCTCGGTGTTATTCTATATAAACAAAATAGTATTTATATTTGTTGAATGACAATATTGATCAGAAAAAGCAATGGTTAAAAACAAGTTTAAATGATTCTAACAATTACAGCTGGTGTGTGTTCAACAGAATCGAGCATTTCAACTGTGATATCAGTTATGTCCCCATCGAAGGCACTGCCCATATCGTAAACCGTTTCTATATCCATCTCATTTTTTTCATGATATTCTTCAGCTAGTTTAGCTATTCCAATTATATCATCCAGATCATGGCTCTTTGAAATTCCCAAAGGTGTTGGACCTATTTTACTCCCAAATCGGCCTAAAACATACCCAAAAAATCCCAGATCATATTTTATGCCAGAAACTGCTATGGGAAGGGATGTGAATTTTCTACCAAAAATTTCGTAACTTGCATCGGTGTCTATGATCATCACAGTAACTGTCTTACCTGTGTTATCTTTTATCTTCTCTTCAATATCCCTTGCAACCAGTTCAGGTTTATCTGGAAGTAATGAAAGGAATGTTCCAGGAACGTTACTCAAATCCACTCCTGCTTCAGATGCAGGTTTAAGTGCATGTTTCAGCCCATAATATTCCAGAATAACCTTTTTATGAGATCTGGCTTCTGGAGGAAGTTTTCTGAGGTTATGGATGGTTCTCTTTTTTATCCGGAAAATTGGGCCCAGAATATAACCCCACATATATTTGGACCATACTTCTGCAAGTATTGTGGATAATAGTGATGGTTCAAATTTTGATTCATCAACTAGCCTGTTCTGGGATACAGATATGGGTGTTTCAGAGATCACAAGAAAATCTCCATCTTCGATAAGATCTGTAGCAGCATGAACTATTGTTTCATAAGGTTCACCAGGTTTTATGTATCCTGTTTTAATTGGTATAGTGAGGTAATTCAGTTTCTTATCCAATACATGTTCATCCAAGTTTATCACCGTTCAAGTCCATAGTGGATTGTTAACTTCCGCAAAATTATCGTAAAATAACTGCAAATTATCCATTAAATTATCCATTGAAGTTTTTAACTCCTAAATCAATAGAAAATAAGAATAAGAAGTTTTATCCCTTAATTGGTGGTGCCCAAACCTTAAGGTCTATTCCCTCTATTATTGCCCTTTTACCTTCAAGCTGCACAAGAACTCCAGAATGGACCTTCTGCATCATACAGTGCCCTGGAAGGAATCGGACTGTTTCACCGATACGGGGCATGTTTCCCTCGATTATGCCCTCAAATCCTCCAACCATACATATTCCAATGTCCAGGAATTCAAAGTCAGATTCTGGATCAATTCTGTGGCAGGGTCCTATCATGTGGACAGTTATGAGGCCGTTGTCCTCACTTAGAATCTTTGCAAAATGGGTTATTGGACATGCAAGTGGCCTGTACCTTACAACATCTCCTGCTTTGAGTTCCTTGTGTGTGAATGGATAAAGAACTTCTCGGCATGAACGTTCCCCGGGGAGGGGATGCAATATAAAATCTGCTTCGTATCCGTCCAGAACTCCCACAAATTTTTCCTCTTCAGGGATCACATCCTCTTCCTTGAGTATCTCCCTTATTTCATTCCTGTTTTCATTGAATATTTCTTGAAGGAGAAATCTGCAGCTTTCAACTTCTACCTTATTTTTTAGGAGGAAATGTGCAAACTCTTCGCACCTTGCGTAGCCACACACACCACAGTTGAAGCCAGGTAAGAGTTTCAAAAGCCTGGATCGCGGATCTGTGTTGTTTGAACTGTTGCTCATAAATACACCTGTAATTTATATAATTTAATATCCTGTTTTATCCTGATTTCAGATCTACTTTTTTATTCTCCTTCATAGCTCTGGAATCCATCAATTTTACGGAGTATTCCTCGATGGTATTTTTTGTTAACCTTGGTTTCTCCAACACATAACGTGCACACAGCAAGAGGTGCGGAATGCCTTAATTTTTCCTCATCAAGGGCCACTTCTTCTGACTTTATCATCTCTTCCGCAAGTTCAACGCATCCCTGACCTGAAAGGCCATTTGCTTCTATTATCTTACATTTTGGGTTCACTTCAAGGACCCTTTCCCGGAATATTTCACGTTCAGCCTGAGATATCATGTCACCCTTTGTTATGACTGCGATGTCTGCTGTGCTGAGGAATGGGCCAACTTTAAGGGGGGTGTTGGGTCCGCTGGTTGCATCTATAACACAAACCCCTAGGCAGTTCATTGTGTAAGGAGCGCATCTGTGGCAGAGTCCTGCTGTTTCAACAATGAGAAAATCTGATTCATTCTCTTCTGCCCAAGCTATCATATCTTCTACGTTGTAGATGGCGTAGTGGTCTGGACACATGTCCATGGAAAGTCCCACCTTGGTTGGTACCCCAACCCTGGCAAATTTTTGATCGTCATCTGTGTAGAGACAATCAATTTTAACCACGGATGATTTTAAATCCCTTTCTTTGAGGTTTTTAAGGGCATGTATCAGTACAGCTGTCTTTCCAGAACCCGGGGTTCCTGCAACAATTACCATTCTCATGTTATCACCAATATATATGATTTAATAAGTTTGTGGGAATGTACATACAATGTTACCATGAATTTTTAAAAACAGGTATCTGTATGGATCATCTAATTAAAGTGTTTTTCCTTGAAAGACCATTGGAAAATTAACCTAAAATCCTGTTTTTGATTATTTAAAAGCATTAATTTGGTTTTAGTGTTAGATATAGTTAATTTAATAGAGTAAGGTAAAATAAACTGAAAAACGTTTTTAATGATAAAAAAGATGACTGAAAATTACTTTATTGATTTTATGGATTTTATTAAAATTTATGGAATTATGATAAAAAAAAGCCATGAACAAGTAAATCTCCTGGTAAAAAGTAAGCGGGCCCGACGGGAATTGAACCCGCGACAACTTGGTTAAGAGCCAAGCGCTCTGCCAGACTGAGCTACGGGCCCCATAATAAATCTGAACAGAAAATGAATTGAATTATCTCAACAACAAATGATTGGTGGTCTAAGTCCCACATAACATGTAATGTTCAATGGGACTTAAATAGTTTGTGGCTGTTTCATAAGAATATGGGATTTTTTTCGTTGTTTTGGTCTGAAGTAATAATTTTATCCGGAATTTATTATGGAAAACAGCTTCAAAAGGGGGGGAATGGTAGATTTTTATCTGGAAACATCTCACAGTTCCAGATCTTCCATATTTACATCTTCAATAATTTCTCCATTACGCACCTTGTCCCTTAAACTGAGCAGGAGTTCATCGATCTTGTTCAGTTTCTTTGATATTGCTTTTTCTGCAGGTGTTGTGCCCACAACATTCTGCATACCTCCAGCCTTCATAACTATACGTTTATCTGTCATGAGTGCAAGCACAGGGTCATGGGTTACAACCATCACTATTTTTCCATGCCCCGATAGAACCTTAAGGGCATCGTGTTTTCTTATACCTGCGTTCTCTATTTCATCGATGAGCACGATTGGTGAATCACTTATTATTGCCACATCTGCAACCATCAAAGCCCTTGACTGACCTCCACTTAGAATTGTAAGGTCAAAGTCCTTTTTTATTGGCTCTCCAGTGAGTGTGTTTGCCAGTTTTATAACGGAGTTCACACATTTGTCACTGGCACCTCTGCATTTGGCGTGAAGATTCAAAAAGTCACCCACAGACATGTCCGCAAGGAAGTTCATGTTCTGGGACAGTTGAGCCACCATCTTCTTGCGTGGGTTTGTTCTGTCCTCGTAACTTGGTTCTTCATCATTCACCAGGATCTTTCTGCGTGAAAAGGTGTCTTCCTGTGCGAGCTGTTCTATATCTCCTATGAGAGAACTTTTACCGCTTCCTGTTGGACCTACAACTCCAAATATTTCACCCTTTCTTATGATGACTTCTTCAACAGGTTCCTTGTTTCCCTGTTTATCGTAGCCACCTCTAACAGTTATTTTCTCTATCATCACAGGTTCACCTTTCCCAGGGTATCCCCCCTTAATCCACGCCTCATTGTTTCAAGGGAGATTATCTCTTCTGGAGGAATGTTACCCAGGTTTACATTGGCTCCAAATTTGAGTATGAGGTAAACTTGCTGATTCTTCTGAGGAGCCTCCCAGATCACATTCTTAACGTCAATACTGTCTGCAATCCTTTGAACATCATCTTTTTTAACATTTCCAGCATTATCATAAATACCTATACCCTTTCCTCCTTCTCTAGCCTCGATAAGTACCTTGTATGCTCCCATGTTTATATCGTGTTCAATTAGTTCCACCCTTTCTTGAGTCGTGTATTCTCCATCTTTTTGAGGATCCTTCTTTCCAACCTCTGTTATTACCATGAATCCGTTGTCCTTAACGTTCTGGATCACTTCATCCCTAGCTTCTAAAGGAATATCAACAGAACCATCTGATATTTCAATAGCTTCAAATCCAAGTTTATCTGCTTCATTCAGAAATTCTTCAAGTTTGTTTTGAGTGTAAGCTACTTCAAATAATGTTCCACCGGGGTATGGCACAACACCATGGGCTTTATAAGATTCAACCTTAGTTTTTACAATTTCTTCATTGTACACCGCAGATGTGCACCATCCAAATTTCGCAAGATCAACGTGTTCACCTGATATCTCAAGCAGGTCCTCCAACATTTTAGGTCCTGTTCCCTTATCTAACATCATGGTAATTCCAGTACCAGGTTCTTTAACGCGATCCTGTGTGAGAAAATTAAATGCGTTCATTGCATCACCTTGTTTTTCCATCTAATTTCATATGTTAGATTGCAGATTATATATAAACTATTTCAAATAAATTTTAGAACCTAATAAGAATTGAATTTTTCGCTTCAAAAAAATTTGAAAATTCGATGGATCACCAGTTAATTGGAAGGTTGAATGTGATGAAAACTATGATTATCAATTAACGTATTATCATTTAATCAAAAAATTTATCTGAGTTCAAATTTAAGGATTAATAAATCTAAAAACTCATTGGGAACCCTCAAAAAATAAGTCAAAATTAGTGGTTCTTGATTGGTACCCGAATGCAACCTTATTAAAATCTTATAATAAGTTACTTGATTCAAGCTTATGAAAAAAAGTTGCTGTAATGGGTTAAGCTCATGCAAATAGAAGGTGAAGTGATTCTTTATGGATAAAAACATTCATTACTTTGAAAATCCAGGTATAGAAAACACAGATAAACTCATAGAACTTGTTAAAGCTCGAAAAGAAGAGTTAGGCATAAAGAACATTGTTATTGCATCTGCATCTGGAAGTTCAGGTGTTAAACTTGCAGAGAAGATTGAGGATGCGAGTATCGTTAACGTGACCCACCATGCAGGTTTCAGGGGTGGGGATGAAATCGAGGTTGAAACCAAGTACGGTTTGGAACTTGAGAAGAGAGGTGTTGAAATCTACGCAGGATCCCATGCTCTCAGCGGTGTTGGGAGGGGAATATCCAACAAATTCGGCGGCGTTACACCTGTTGAAGTAGTTGCAGAAACTTTAAGGATGTTCTCCCAGGGTTTGAAAGTCTGCGTTGAAATAAGTATCATGGCAGCAGATGCGGGACTTATACCAACAGATACTGAGGTTATAGCCATAGGTGGAACTGGAAAAGGTGTGGATACTGCAGTTGTTCTCAGTCCAGCACATATAAACAACTTCTTTGACCTCAGGATACATGAGATCATTGCAATGCCAAGACCCTGATTTTTTGGGTTATCTTTTCATCATGTTTCCAAGCAACAGTTCAAAAATTAATCTTAAAAAACTAGTAAGTTCACAATGACTTCATAGTGGAATGTTGATGACATTTTCATGATAAAAGTCAAAAATCAGTTCTGTGATAATAAATTATTGGTGAAAAAACCGTTGCTTTTAAATATGAGTTATTACAATAACACAATAAGTATTAGTAACATTAGCTGTGGGGGTATGAATTGAAATCTCTTATAAACAATACCATAAAAGAATCTGAAAAGAGAAGGGAAAGATCAGAAGTTGAAGCCCATCATGAATATGATGACAGCATCGACAACGATCTTAAAGAGATTATACAGAGAAGCCGGGCTAAAATCTATGTTATTGGAACTGGAGGGGCAGGAAACAATACAGTTTCAAGACTCAGTGAAATAGGAATAGCCGGAGCAGGAACTATCTCGGTAAATACCGACGCACAGGATCTTTTTTACTCAAAATCAGACCATAAAATACTCATTGGTCGGGACACATGCGGAGGTCTTGGAGCTGGTGGAATCCCTGATGTAGGAGAACAGAGTGCCGAAGAAAGCGAAGAGCAGATAAAGGCCAAACTCGAAGGGTCAGATATGGTCTTTGTAACCTGTGGTCTTGGTGGAGGAACAGGAACTGGTTCTGCACCAGTCATATCAAAGCTTGCAAAGAAATTAGGGGCTCTTACAATAGCTGTTGCAACAATGCCCTTCAGTGCAGAGGGACTTCGAAGAAGAGAAAACGCTGAAAAAGGACTTGAAAAGCTTCAAAACGCTGCAGACACAGTAATAGTCATTCCAAATGACAAACTCCTTGAAGTAGCACCTAACCTTCCAATAAACAAGGCTTTCATGGTTGCAGATGAGATACTTGGAAGGGCTGTGAAGGGCATAACCGAACTCATAACCAAACCTGGTTTAATCGGTCTGGACTTTGCAGACATCCGAAGTATTATGATGGGCTCAGGAATGGCAATGATAGGAATGGGTGAATCTGATTCAGGTGACAGGGCAATAGAATCTGTTCATGAAGCTCTCAACAGTCCACTGCTTGATCTTGACATATCCAATGCCAAAGGTGCACTCATAAACATCTCTGGAAGCTCAGATCTGACACTCCATGAGGCAGAGAAAGTTGTTCAGATAGTTGCAGATGAACTGGATCCAGATGCAAACATAATCTGGGGTACACAGATACAGGAAGACCTCCAGAACACAGTAAGAACAACCATAGTCGTGGCAGGAGTTAAGTCACCACATATATTTGGACTGCCAGGTGAACGTGAGTTCGTAGAAGAAAAGACAAAAGAAACTGTTCCAGAATCTTCATTAGAAGAATTCATTGACGGTGTTTTTTAATCAAAGACATTGATTCTAGATGAAGAGATATATTAATTGATAGATGATACTGTCAATCATTTAGGAGACACCATCACCGATAGATTAATCATGGAAGGTTATTCGAACCATTCAAGACAGCATGATTCACTAGGTTTATTTTTAGGGGTTTAGTCCGTACCATCCCCACAGATCAAAAGGTTTATAAATCCCTAAATAGATAAGCTATTGGTGATATTCTAAATTTTTTATAAATATCTCTTCTTTAATTTTATCAAAGCAGGTATTTCTATGAGTTTAAGTAAAGAGTCAACAGTCAATTTTCTAAAATTATGTCAGAGAGTTCTGCATGTGTCCAGGAAACCAGACAGATCAGAATATTTTAACGTTGCCAAAATAACAGGCATTGGAGTTATAATAATAGGTGTTGTAGGATTTGTAGTCAGCATGATAGCCCAACTTTTAGGCCAGTAATGAGTATGTTGATTTAAATCCAATTTATAACAGCTTTTAAAAAATTTTTTAAAATAATTATCTATTTATAATAATTATTTGAATAGTTATTTGTAATTAAAAATCTAAATTTATGATTTCAACGAAACCTAAAACAGCATTATCTAAAATTATTTAAATCCAAAAAGTGATATTGATTTAAGTCAGGTAAGTGATAAATTGATCTATGCAATAAGAACCCTTGTGGGCCAGGAGAAGAACGTTGCAAGACTCCTTGCAAGGAATGTTAAAACGAGTGGAATTGAAGTTCGCTCAATTTTAGTGCCCGAAACACTTAAAGGATATATTTTAGTTGAATCAGACACTAAAATAGACATGCAGAATCCTGCATTTAAGGTTCCCCACATGAAGGGTGCAATCGAAGGTGAAATACCCTACGATGAGATACAAACCTTTTTAAACCCTGAACCTATAACAGCCTCCATCAAGAAAGGAAGTATTGTGGAACTGGTATCAGGACCATTTAAGGGAGAAAAGGCCAAAGTTATCAGGATAGACGAATCTAAAGAAGATGTGGTCTTAGAACTTATTGAGGCCGCAGTTCCAATTCCTGTTACAGTTAAAGGTGATCAAATCAGATTAATACAGAAGGAGGCAGATTAATGGCAAAAGAAACCGTAGAAATTCTTATAGACGGCGGTAAAGCCACACCAGGACCACCATTAGGTCCTGCAATAGGTCCGCTGGGCATTAACATGATGCAAGTGGTTGAAGAGATCAACAAAAAAACTTCAGATTTCAGTGGAATGAAGGTACCAGTTAAGGTCATAGTTGACATAAGTACCAGGGAATTTGAAGTGGAAGTTGGTACACCACCAACAACCGCACTCATCAAGGATGAACTCAACATAGAAAAGGGTTCACAGGATCCTGGAGTAGACAAAGTAGCAGACCTCAAAGTTGAACAGGCACTGAAGATCGCTCGTATGAAATTCGATGCATTACTGTCCAACGACTACAAGATGGCTGCTAAAGAGGTTATAGGTACCTGCGTAAGTATGGGACTAACCGTCGAAGGAAAGGACCCAAGAGAAGTGCAGAAAGAAATAGATGAAGGAGTGTACGACAGTGTACTTGTTCAGGATGCTTAAATCCTGATCTATTTCTATTTTTAAAATTTAAATCAAGTGTAACCAAAATATTTAAAATTTTCATATTCACAAATTTATCATAAATGATGGATGAGATTTCATTCATCATATCACACATATCACAAATTCAATTTCATGGATATGGCATCATATCAGTGAACAAAAAATAGAATAATTCATTGTGAACTTTTCATTGAAAAAGTTCATGGAGGAATATTTGATGAAACAAGAGATACTTGAAGCGGTGAAGAAGGCTAAAGAAGACTCAAAGCCGAGGAACTTCACACAATCCATTGATGTTGTTATAACCATCAAGGATTTAGACGTGAAAAAGCCAGAAAACCGTATAGATGAAGAAGTGTTTCTCCCAAATGGTCGTGGTAAAGACGTTAAAGTTGCCTTCATAGCTGAAGGTGAGTTAGCGCTTCAGGCCAAAAATGCAGGTGCAGATATGGTTATAACCAAGGAAGACCTTGAAAAACTTGGTAAAAACCGTAAAGAAGCGAAAAAGATTGCAAACAACCATGACTTTTTCGTTGCACAGGCAGATTTCATGCCATTGGTAGGTAGATTCCTGGGACCTGTATTAGGACCAAGGAAAAAAATGCCTAAACCTGTTCCTGCAACAGCCAAAGCCGAACCAATCATGGAGAAACTTAAAGGCACAGCAAAAGTTAGAATAAAAGATCAACCAGTTATACAGGCACTTGTAGGTGCTCAGGACATGGATGATGAACTCATTGCAGAGAACATCGAAGCAGTGCTGGATATACTGGACAGAAAACTGGAGAAAGGAAGAAGCCAGATCAAGGCCATGTACATTAAAACAACCATGGGTCCAGTAGCGAGGGTGATCTAAATGCCTCATGTAGCTAGTTGGAAGAAAGAAGAGGTGGAAAGCCTCAAAGAACTCATAGAAAGCCATGATGTTGTGGGTATGGCTAACCTTTCAGACATACCAGCTCCTCAGCTTCAGAAGATGCGAAGATCCTTGAAGGACAGTGCAGTTGTTAAGATGTCAAGGAAAACCTTAATGAGCCTTGCACTTTCAGAGTCCAAAAAGGAAAACATAGCAGATCTTGAAGGACACATGGAGGGCCAGCCCGCCATGATCTTCACAGATATGAACCCATTCAAGCTGTACAAGATACTTGAGGCCAGTAAAACAGATGCTCCTGCAAAAGCTGGAAGCATTGCACCAGCAGACATCGTGGTGCCAAAGGGTGACACAGCCTTCAAACCAGGCCCAATACTTGGTGAGCTCCAGAAAGTAGGCATTCCTGCAAAGATCGACAAGGGCAAAATAGTTATAACCAATGATAAAACTATAGTTGCTGAGGGAGAAACCATCTCCAAGGAAATTGCAAGTATGTTAACCAGACTTGAGATATTCCCAATGGAAGTTGGAATTGACCTTGTAGCTGCTTATGAAGATCAAACAGTTTACACATCTGATGTATTGACAATCGATGAAGAGAAAACAATAGCAGATGTACAGAAAGCCTTCACTCAGGCACTGAACTTGTCAGTGAACGCCGTGATATTCAACAAGGAGTCCGTACCAGTACTACTGCAGAATGCAAACACCAAAGCAATGAACCTGGCACTGAATGCAGATGTCTTAACATCCAAAACCAGGGACATGATACTTGCAAAAGCTTACTCACAGATGCTTGCAGTTGCATCTGAAGTATCAGGTAAGGATGCAGATGCAGTTGATGATGAACTTCGAGAAAAACTGAATTCACAGGCCGCTGCAGCAGCAGCCCCGAAGGATGAAAATAAACCCGAAGACGATGAAGAGGAAGAAGCTGAAGAAGAGGAAGAAGAGAACGCAGCAGCCGGTCTCGGAGCCCTATTTGGCTGATTTAACTGAATTTCAACAAGTTTAATAAATTAAGTAGTTAAAACTCAGAGAAACACTCACGAGTTAAACGAATTTAAGAATATTTAGAATTTGAGGTGAATCAAATGGAGTATATATACGCAGCAATGTTATTGCACACAGCAAATCAGGACATTAACGAAGAGAACGTTAAAAAGGTATTAGAAGCAGCAGGATCAGAAGCAGATGAAGCAAGGATCAAAGCATTAATAGCAGCACTCGAAGATGTTGACATCGAAGAAGCTATAGCTAAAACAGCAGTGGCAGCCGCAGCACCTGCAGCAGCCGCAGCACCTGCAGCAGCAGCTGAAGAAGAGGAAGAAGAAGAGGAAGATGAAGAAGAGAAAGAAGAAGAAGCAGCAGCCGGTCTCGGTGCACTCTTCGGATAATCTCATTTCCCCTTTTTTTTAATCGAAAACTTCACAGGACTCTTCGTTAGTCCTAAAAGTCAGGAGTCTAATATATCATTATTAGATCTCCAAACGACTTTTTAAGATCGTGACTTAACTTATTAGACTTATCTTTAAAAATATTGTTTTATATCTTATTTTTAGAACTTATATTTTAGAATCCTTTAGGTTTTCATAGAATTTTTATAGAATTATTTTTGTAGAATGAATTTTAATTTTCAGTTTTTAATATTAATTTACAGTTGAATCCTATTTTAAATACCATTTCTGAAAGTTATTTTAAAAAAATTTTAAAACTATTTAAACCATTTTCATTCAAAATAGGATCACATTTTAAACATCAAAACTAAAATAAGTGTTGATTACAATACCAAATAAACAATTGAAATTATAGTACTTAAAAAATATAGATCTAATTACAATTTTTGAATGAAAAAACTCTTACATTACACTCTTTATGGTTTAGACGTTTAGAAGAGTTTGATTCAAATTTATGTATAAATAAGAGTGGATATTAATAAGTAAAGTCAGTTAAACTTAAAAAAACTTTTTATTGATGATTACCATGTCTCGTCAGCTTGAAGAACTCGGATTTACAAAGAAAACCTGTAAAAAATGTGGAAACGAATTTTGGTCAATAGGAGATAGGGACACCTGTGGAGATGCTCCATGCGATGAGTACGAATTCATAGGAAACCCTGCAACCAGCAAGAAGTACGACCTCTACGGAATTCAAAAGGAATTCACAGAATTCTTCCAGAAAAACGGTCACACCCCCATAAAGCGGTACCCAGTACTTGCAAAACGATGGAGAGATGATGTTTTCCTTGTTGGAGCTTCAATCTACAACTTCCAGCCTTGGGTAACCTCGGGAATGGTGGAACCACCTGCAAACCCCCTTGTTGTGGCCCAACCATCCATCAGACTCAACGATGTGGACAACGTTGGACGTACAGGCAGACACATGACCTGCTTCACGATGGGTGCACACCACGCATTCAACCGCCCTGAAAAACAGATTTATTGGCAGGATGAAACTGTCAAGTACTGCCACGACTTCATAAAACACATTGGAATCGATCCAAGTGAGATAAGTTACATAGAATCCTGGTGGAAGGGTGGTGGAAACGAAGGACCCTGCTATGAGATCTGCGTCAGGGGAGTGGAACTTGCAACCCTTGTCTTCATACAGTACAAAACAACACCAGATGGGCTCAAGGAGATTCCACTGAAGATCGTTGATACAGGATACGGGCTTGAGAGGTTCGCATGGATCTCACAGGGAACAGCAACAGCCTACGACGCATCCTTCGGACCTGTCATCAACCAACTTAAGGACATATCAGGTGTGGAACTCGACCAGGAACTCCTTGGGGAGAATGCAAAAATAGCCGGGATGATGGACATCGAGGACATTGCAGACCTCAAGGTATTAAGATCAAGGGTTGCAAACAAACTCGGAATATCCGTTGACGAGCTTACAAAGGCTGCAGAGCCAATGGAAGCAGTATATGTTATTGCAGACCATACAAGGTGCCTTGCATTCATGCTTGCAGATGGAGTGATACCATCAAACGTCAAGGAAGGATACCTTGCAAGACTCGTTCTGAGACGAACAGTACGGTTCATGAAGGACCTTAAATTGAAGGAATCACTCTCTGACATCATGGACATGCAGCTTGACTTTTTATCCAAAACCTACCCTGAAATCAAAACCAGCCAGGAGCACATATCCAACATAATCAACCTCGAAGAAAAACGCTACGGCAAAACAACATCAAAAGGGAAAAAACTGGTTCAGAAGAGTATAAAGTACCTTAAAAAGGAGAACAAAACAGAAATTCCCACAGATATGCTCATAAAACTCTACGATTCCCATGGAATTCCTCCAGAGAGTATTGAGGAAATTGCAGCTGCTGAAAACTTCAGTGCAAATGTTCCCGACAACTTTTACACCCTGGTTGCAGCGGAGCATGAAGAGGAAGTAGTTGAAGAGAAGTTCCAGATGGAACTTGACTTCCCTGAAACAGAGCTCATGTTCTACGATGAACCAGATGAAAGAGATTTCACAGCAAAACTGCTTGGTTTCCATGAAACCAGTGCAGTACTTGACAGAACCGTCTTCTATCCTGAAGGAGGAGGTCAACCATCGGACATAGGATTTTTAAAGGTTGGAAATGAGAAGTTCAGGGTTCTTCATGCTGAGAAGGTTCAGAACGTTGTCATGCACAAACTGAGTGATGAAGATGCAGAGAAACTCAGGGCATTTACTGGTTCAGAGGTTGAAGGAGAGATCGATCCTGTGCAGAGAGTGGCACTTACAAGGAACCACACAGCAACACACTTGATCGTTGCAGCTGCAAGGCAGGTTCTTGGGGAACACATATGGCAGGCAGGTGCCCAGAAGGGTGTCAAAAAGTCAAGAATCGATCTGTCCCATTACAAACGTATAAAACCCGAGGAGCTTCAGGAGATAGAACTCATTGCAAACAGGTTCGTGATGGAAAATCATCATGTTAAAACCCGCTGGATGAACAGGACAGATGCAGAGAAGAAGTACGGTTTCATACTCTACCAGGGAGGAGTTGTTCCTGGAATCAACATCAGAACTGTTAAGATTGAGGATGTGGATGTTCAGGCATGTGCAGGTACCCATGTGGAGCGCACAGGGGATATCGGTATGATCAAGATAACCCGTACCGAGAGGATCCAGGACGGGGTTGAAAGGATCGAGTTTTCAGCTGGAGAAGCTGCAGTTGAAGCTGTTCAAAGAAACGATGACCTCCTCAAGGAGAGCAGTGGCATATTCAAGGTTGAAGCTGAACAGCTCCCTAAAACCTGTGAAAGGTTCTTCACAGAGTGGAAGGCCTTCAAGAATGAAATTGGAAGACTTCAGGATCAGATCGCTGCCCTCAAGATGGGTGGACTTGGAGACAGTGCTGAAAGTATTGGAAACATCACCTTCCTGAGCCAGCAGATGGACAGTGACATGGGCGAACTCATGAAGATCGCAACGGACCTCACGGAAAAAGAAGATGGCGTTGACGTGGTTGTACTTGGTAACACTGAGGGTAAGATCGTTGGGGCTTCCTCTAAGAAAGCTGTAGGTCTTGGTGTGAATATGAACGAGATCATCAAGGGTGCAGCCAAGTTACTTGGTGGGGGTGGGGGTGGAAGACCCAACCTTTCACAGGGTGCAGGCCGCAGCAGCGAGAAGATGGATGAGGCAATGGAGTACGTTGCAAAGAGTGTGAGGGAGATTGTGGAGTGAATCCATAACCCTTCAATTACTTTAAAATCATCTAATTAAAAGTATTCAGTTTTTTTAATTTTTTATTAATTTTTTATTTTTACATTTTCATTTATTTCTAATTTAATTAGTCTAAATTTTCATAAAATTTTAATTTATCTTCAGTTTTCAATTTTGAATTTAAAACCTGAATTTAAAACCATTTTTAAATCAAAAAAAAATCAAAATGTTATATAAGAAATGATCCAAACTAAACAATTGTTATAAAAATCGTTCTTATAAAAAAATGAAAAATTTAATTGTTTTTTAATAAAAAAAATATTTAAAAATATTTAAAAATTTACTTAAATTATTTAAAAAAATATTTCTAAATTTCCTGAAAAAAATCGTTGAAAATTTATATGAATGATTTTAGATGTACAAACTAACCCGGAGAACCTGAATGAAGATCCGTACAATAGAAGAGATAAATAAGAAAATTGAAAGTGGAGATGCAACTGTCTTAACAGCAGAGGAAATATCACATCTTGTAAGGGATGGTGAGGAACCACGTGCTGAGGATGTTGATGTTGTGACCACAGGTACTTGTGGAATAATGTCTGGAACAGCTGCAGTACTCCACGTGCCGGTTGCAGATCCTGGAGCATTCAAGAAAGCTAAAAGTGTCTTGCTCAATGGTGTACCTGGATTTCCAGGTCCATGTCCAAATGAATGGCTTGGATCCGTGGATATGATCGTTTACGGGACAAACCATAGTGTTTACGATGAGACCTATGGTGGAGGGTTCCTTTTCAAGGACCTTGTTAGTGGAAATGATGTGAAAATAGAGGTTGAATCCATACACGGAGAAAAATTTGAATCAACCGTTACTATGGATGATTTAGGCACTGCCCAAATGATCGGAACACGCCTTGCCTTCAAAAACTACAACTCATTTGTAAATCCAACAACCGAAGCTGTTTCATCCATATTCAACGCCATAGACATGGCTGGTCCCTTCAAAGGCTTCACATTTTCAGGCTGCGGTGAGCTGAATCCCCTGCAGAACGATCCATCAATGAATGCCATTTGTGCCGGGGCTAAAGTGCTTTTGAACGGTTCTGAAGGTCTTGTGATCGGCAGGGGGACACGCAGCAGTGCTGAAAAACCCAACATGATGATAACGGCAGATATGAAAGCTATGGATCCTCATTACCTTGGGGGGTTCAAAACTGGGGCTGGACCTGAGATCTTCGACAGTGTTGCAGCTGCAATCCCTATTCTGAGTGAGGATATATTCAAGGAAACCTTCATACAGAATAAGGATGTTAAATTGCCAGTTACAGATATAAGAGGCCGTCACAGTGTTCTTGGATTCACTGACTATGCTGATGCCTGGGAAGGTTCCGATGAGAGGCCGGTTTATCACTCAGATACCTGTCAAAACTGTGAGGTTTGTATCGTTCGTGAGAGATGTCCTACAGGGGCTTACACAGACACGTTGAACACAAGACGTTGCTTCGGCTGTGGAATGTGTGCTTACTCATGTCCATACGGTGCCTTCACAATGGAAACTGGAAGTGTGCATTTTTCCGTTGAAGGAGAACCTATGGAGGTTCCTGTGATGTGCAGACAGTCCGATATAAAAAGGGCCAGAGAACTTGTTGCAGAACTGACAAAAAGGATAGTTGATGGGAAATTTTTACTGAATAACTGCTTGTAGTCCCAACTTTCCATCCTTAAATTTCTTTTATTTCTTCCTGAATCATTGAAGATTTAAAAAAAACTTTTTTTAGAAAACTTTTTAATTTTGAGTTATGCTAAAAAAGTTCCAGATTAAATTTTAAAATAAAAATAGAAATTTAACTGAAATTGAGTTAAAATTACAGAAACTGATTAAAGATTAGTTCATCCAATCTTCAGGCTGGGAACTACCTGGGACGTTCCAGAAAATAGCATGATACCTATCATAAATCCGATTATCAGTGCTGCAATTAGTATTATAAGAGTTGCACCCATATCACTGGATTTCTTGGATGGCACAGGTTCATAATCATCGTATTCATAATAAGACTCATAATATTCCTGTTTTTGTGGTTTTTTAGAGTGATCTCTTCGTCTAGGAGTTTCAGGTTCATCGTAACCACTGTAACTTTCGTAGATATCCTCGTAGTCTTCCTGATCCTGGTACTCCCCCTCTATGTATCTTTCCTTCAGGGGCTTTTTAGATACTGGTTTCCTCTTACTTTTGGGTATGAAAAGTTCCATACCACAGTTGGGACAGTATGCCTCATCATCTCCAATTTTAGCTCCGCAATTTTCACAGATCATGTTACCACTTGCCAGTTTCGATATCCCACCATTCTACATGCATAATCATTTGAAAAGTTTAATGTGGAATACTATAAGATTATATGGTATTATAAAGTTTTTTTAATTGCACCCATATAACTTATAAAAATTCTATAGCTTATAAAAGTTATTTTTACCATATAAATTTAGAGTACATGGTTTACACAACCATCCATCAATGGATCTGCTTTTTAAGGTTTTTCACCTACAAAAAAAGAAAGATAGTTTGGAAAGAAAGATACTTGGGGAATAAAAATTTTATCCAACAACCCTCATGTTCTGAATGAATAACTGGGGAAGAACAAACGGGCCTCTCTGTTTAATGGTTTTAGAAGCTGCAGATGCGTCTTTGAGGCTCTGGAATATGTTTCCAGATATCATGGCCTTTTTCACAGGATACGCAATCTCTCCCTTTTCTACTTTGAAGGCGTTCATTGCTTCCACTGAGAAGTCTCCAGATATGGGGTTTGCAGTGTGTGCACCGAGAACATCCCTTACGAAGATTCCATCTTGAACATCTGAAAGTTCGTTGATGCTTCCAAATTCAACTAGGAAGTTGCTCATACCCACACCAGGCATGTCTGCATAGGATCCCCTCATACCGTTACCTGTACTTTCAACACCGCCCTTTCTGGAGGTGTATATGTCATACAGGAAGTTTTTAAGGATACCCTTCTCTATTAAGGTTGTTTTCTGGCTTGGTGTTCCTTCACCATCGATGCTTGAGGAGTTGAGACCCTTCTCAAGGGTTCCGTCATCGCATATACTCATGGAATCTGATACCACCTGTTCCCCAATTTTGTCTGCAAAGAGTGATCTTCCCCTTTGTACATTGTCTGCATTCAGTGCATTTGAGAAAGTTGAAAGTAAACCTGCAGCTGCATCGTAGTCCAGTATAACCACAGAGTCTCCAGTATCTATGGGTTTGCCTCCCCTTGAGTCTAGTGCAACTTGACATGCTGTCTGTGCTATGGTTTCTGGATCCACATCCAAGTGGGTTGATGAGTCTAATTCATGGGCAGTTGAAACTGCTTCACCATCTTCTGCATTCACAGATATGTAACCTGCAAAACCTGTTGAGACATCCTGACAATCTGCACCCTCTGAATTCAGAAGAAGACTTTTGTAGGAACCTGCAGCAAATCCTCCAGATGTTGGCTGGCATTTACGATCCGAAACCGTGTTTATCATGGTCTGTGCAAAGTTCACAGCTTCCTCAATTTCAAATGATTCAAACCTTTTGTCGTAAAGGCCTTTGACACTTGGATATTTGGATTTTGGTGCGAATGCAAAGTTTTCATCGGCCACGTTTGAACTGGCGTTGAAAACTGCCCTTTCAACTGTTCTGGTCAGTTCTTCTGTGTTTTTGGTGTTGGTTGTGTGTGCAAATCCCATTTTACCGTCAATTATCACCCTCACTCCAACTCCAAGTGAGATAACTTCCTTTGCAAAGTCCACCTTGTCATTTTTAATATCAACATCCACACTTTCTTCCTTTTCCACGTAGATCTCAGCATTTTCAGCCTGTTTCAATGCAATATCCATTGTTTTTTTTGCTAACTCATACATCATAATATAAACCTCTCAACAGCTTCTGCAACCCCGTCTCCATAGGGTTTTTCTGTAACGTAATCTGCAATATCTTTAAGCTCGGGAACAGCATTTGAAACTGCAACTTTAACTCCTGAAGCCTTCAAAAAGTCCAGATCATTTTCACTGTCACCTACAGCCATTATCTCATCCGTACTTATCCCCATTTTTCCTGCAAGAAATTTGAGGGATGAACCCTTGTTCACTGAAGGGTCTGTGAGGTGTATTGCAAATTTTGAATCATATATTTCAACATCCCACTCTTTAAGCACATCTTTAACTGTTTTAACAGGAATACTCCGATTCAATGCAATTTCAGACACCCTGTACCGTGAGTATTCAACCTTTTCAACTGAAGAACTACCCTCAGTGTTGGATTTTAAAAACTCATATGCCCTCTGACATTTATCTATATCCCCAAGAACATGTGTTTCTCCCTGAAACTCCACCACTCCACCGTTTTCAGCCACAAAACCACCAGTTGTGCCGAAGAGTATTGACAATGCGTTTACAAAACAGGATATGTTTCCTGTGACTATGACAACAGGAATTCCCATATCCTCAACTGTACGAATAGTTTTTATTGCACTTATACATGCTTTTCTTGTTTTATCAGTTATTGTACCATCAACATCCAGAGCTACAGCCTTAATCAATAGATTTCCACCCATTATTATTTATCAAATTACATTGAACCGTACCTGTATGCAATGTTACAGGTTCCCTCTTTACTCACCATACAAGCCCCTACAGGATTCATGGGATTGCATTCCTTCCTGAATAGTTTGCACTGCTCAGGTCTTGCAATTCCCCTGAGTATTGGGCCACAAATACAACCTTTAACAACGTCCTGTACTTCCTCAACTTCTATGTCAAATTTTTCCCTTGCATTGAACTGGGAAAACTCATCCTTGATCTCGTAGACAGAATCTGGTATGGTAGGGAAACCCCTCCACTCCCTGCTTGTGACGTAGAAAACTTCTTCAAGGAGTTCCTGGGCCTTAACATTACCTTCCTCCCGGACTGCACGTTTGTATTCATTCTGAACCTCTGCCTTTCCATCTTTGAACTGTTTGAGTATCATGTAAACTGACATGAGAACATCCAGTGGGTTGAAACCTGCAACGACCTGAGGAATGTTGTATTTTTCAGAGAAAAGGTTGTATGGTTCTGTTCCAATGATGGTTGACACATGTCCAGGCTCTATGAGTGCGTTGAGGTTCACCTCACCAGATTCAATTAGAAACTTGAGTGCCGGTGGTATCATCCTGTGACATGACAGAAATGAGAGGTTTTCTGGAGGTTCCGAAACAATCTCAGCTGCTGTTGTTGGGGCGGTGGTTTCAAATCCTGCAGCCATGAAAACAACCTCATTGTCTATCTTTTCAGCTATTTCAACTGCGTTGTTTACACCGTAAACTATCCTAACATCTGCACCCTCTGCCTTTGCATCCATGAGTGAACCTGTTACTCCTGGAACCCGTAACATGTCCCCAAAGGTTGCTATTGTAACTCCCTGCCTTGCAAGGTATAGACACTCCTCAACTTCCCTTGCAGGGACACAGCAGACTGGACATCCAGGTCCTGCAACTATCTCAACTTCCTTTGGGAGAAGTGACCTTATTCCATGCTGCATTATGGTGTGTTCATGTGATCCGCAAACATGCATTATTTTAACGGGTCTTGAAATGTTTTCTATGCGTTTTACTATTTCTCTGGACAAATTCTTCATTAAGACACCTTGATAACTTTTGATTTCCTGAATTATACCTTTATCAGACCTAAGAATTTTGAGTTTAATTCTTGTAATATCTATTGTAGAAACAGATACATAAAAATAAGCATGAGGAAAAAGTTCTATAATTTTTTAAGAAAATTTTTTAAGAAGACTTCAGAAAAGGAAATAATTTTAAAGAACTTCCAACTATTTATATAATCATAAATCGTAATTGCTACTTCTATTTAAAAAATAAAAAGGATAATATAAAAATGAAGGTATCTGTTATTGGTCTTGGTAAAGAGGGAGAAAATGCCGTAAAATCCCTTTTAAATTATGGATGTCATGTTTACGCCTCAGATATAAATGAGAATATTGATCTAACTACTTTTGATGATTACATCGAATATCCTGATAAAGGCCTTGATATCGATCTGGGACATCACGATCTTGATAAGATCCATTCATCAGATGCCGTTGTCATCAGCCCGGGTCTCTGGAACCTTAAAATGGCAGAGAAAATCAGATCCCAGAAAAAACTTCTCTCAGATGTTTTCAAGAAACATGAATCCATATTCACAGTGGGTGTTACAGGTACAAACGGTAAAACCACAACCTGTTTCATGATAAAGGAAATACTCGAAAAAAAAGGTTTGAAGGTTCTTGTTGGAGGTAACGCAGGTGGAGGATTTCAGGGTTACACCCAGCTCATACTTGAAGCTGAACTTGGAAAAACAGAACAAAAATATGATGTCATGGTGGTTGAGGTCTGTGACATGACCCTTGATTTTTCAAGGGCAACCTTCAACTTGGATGTTGTGGTGGTCACCAACGTTGGAACCGACCACATGGACTTCCATGTATCCCTTGAGAACTACTGTGAATCAGTTTGCAGATTCTTAAAGGATAAAAAAGCGGTTTTAAATGGATACGATGTTAACCTGAGAAATTTGGGTGATTGTGCAGATGAAACCCTGTTTTTTGAGGAGTATGCTGGAAAGTTGAATGTCTTTGGTAAGTTCAACAGACAGAATGCAGGGGCTGCATCAGAAATAGGAAAGATTTTGGGTGCAACATCTGATGATATCACTACGGCACTTGGAGATTTTAAGGGTGTTGAAGGAAGAACCAAACTCCTGGAGGTTCATGGTTCCAGGGTGCTCATAGGAAAAACCGACAATGCAGATGCAACATCTGCTGTGCTCACGGAGACTCATTTTGATGTGGTTATGATTGGAACCCCCAGGAAGGGAGAGTTATGTAGATTTGATACATTGAGAAAGGTTTCAAAGGCAAATCCAAGTGTTTTAGCACTGTTTCCAGGACTTGATGATACTGTGGATGCTGCTTTGAAGATCCTTAAAAATACAGGTTACTCTGGAGAGGTAAAGATTCTTGAAGATGTTTCTGAAGTTGTTGATTTTACATTGAAACTTACAAAGGTAGAACCCGGTATCAGCATATTCATCGGTGGAAACGGCCAGGATAAGATCACAGAGATACAGAAAAAATTGTATCCACATTCTAAAGACAAAGATTGATTAAATTAATTTTTTAAATGAATTTTATTATTTTTTTGATGGAATGAATGATTTGAAGTCTCTTTTACAGTTTCATGTGAATTGATCCTGCAACTTCGTATGATCAATTTCGCCGACACTCATATTATGGGTATTTATAGTGTGATGATCTACTATATAGAGAAATAATAAATTTCTATTAGAACTCAAAAGGAGGATTGAATTATTGTACCGCCGCTTAAAACCAATAATTATCCTATTAATATTGATAGTGTTAGCAATTGCGATGAATCCTGTTGGTGGCTCTTTAGATAGTTATTATCCACAACAAAACGCTACAGAAATTGCTGCTTTAAATATTGGGGATACAGTTATAACTGGAATGGATGTTGTGGATGAAGGTAAGCTACGTAAAGTACCCTTAACCTACCATCCAGACTACTTGATTAAAGATATCCAAGAAGAACGTTTTTCTGATCTTTTCACTGCCTTGATGACCGGTGCCGTTGAAACACCCATAGATGAGTTAACTGGAGACCATATATCATCTCAGGGAACTGCTCAGGGATTTGAAGGACCGGGAATACTCGTTGTAAATGGAGATAAACTTTCTGTAAGTTCTCCAGGTACATTTGTATGGGGATTCAAAAAAGCTTACACCTACGGCGTTAAGACAAATAACGGGCTTGAAATCCGGGAAAATGGAACAACAATTAAAACAGTACCCTACACGGACATAAGTAACAGCACAGTTCCTCACAAATACGTTACAGTTAAAACACTTAAAAAATGGTACAACAAAGCAAATAACGGGGCCAAAATAGCACTAGACTATGGACTGTCCAATTTCAACGATAACCGAAATTCGGTTGCTCCCGAGGAGATAAAAACATTCTTTGGAGAGGATGTTTTAAATTACATGGAGAATTATCCTTCAGGCTCTCCTGTAATGGTTTACGCCAAATCCACAACACAAACGGTTGTTGGAACAGGAGCTGAGGTTCTGGGATCTTATACAAATTACAGTACCGCTGCCAGAGCTTACAATGCCATGCAGTTTGTGAAGGGCTGGAACAACACCATAATCCCACCACACACAACTTCACATGGAAAGGAAACTGTTGGATTTCAGGGAATCAGTGACCCGCATGCTCCCGACGACAGTGCAACCCACGGAGTTTGTCCAGCTGCAAGATCACTACGAAGTGCAGTTATGTCCGATGGATTTCCACTCCCGGTAGGAATGTCAACAGGCGAATATGCAGTTTTATATGGATTCGAACCCAGTGCAGGCATACTACTCAACAACACCAATGATTATCCAGTTAAAATTGTGATGTGGACAACTGGAAGTGGCGCTAGCCTGCATATATATACAAAGGCAATTGCATTGACCTAAACCAAGATACATCACCTTTTTCCTTTTTTATTTTTAAGAAAAATTTTAAGTTAGTTTATTCTATTAAAAATTATTTGATTAAAAATATGATTAAGATAATATCTTCAGTTTTAAAAGTTTCATTTCTTAGGAATTTTAGAGGAATGAAAAGTTCTTATAAAGAAAAAGAAGATTAAATAATATTAAATTGATTTTAAAAAAATTGTTTCAACAAGTTGCACCCTCAAATTAATTACGTGGGATACAGGTGATTCAAATGGTTTCAGCTATAGTAACAGCAGCAGGAAAAAACAGGCGTATGATAGCGGATCAGAAATCAAAAGGTATTGAAGTGAAGCATAAGCTCCTTTTAGACATTCATGGAAAGCCTGTCATAATACGTACCCTTGAAAATGTTTTAAATTCTGGTGTGGAAGAAGTTGTGGTTGTTCTCGGGCATTTCAGCAGTAAAATAATTGGGGTTATTGAGGATTTCAATGATGAAAGGGTCAAAGTTGTTGAAAACCCTGATGTAAATGTTGAACTTTCTGAAACAGTTTTATACGGGGCTAATAATCTCCAACCAGGTTTGTGTCTGTGTGTGGCTGCAGATCAGCCCACTATAACAACAGAAACATTCAAAACCCTTATAAAAATGGCTTCAGAATATTCTGAACCTGAAAACATCCTTTCAATCATGGCAAGACATGAAACTGGTTTCCTCGATAGTGCAAAGGGACTTGGAATGCCCTTCGTATGCCACACCCATCTTTTGAAGAGTTACCTTCCAGGACGTGAGGATAATCTGAACCCCATCCTCCAGGATATGATTGGAGAGGGAGTGGTTTTCTACGGTGTTCCTGCTCGGAACGAACTGGAACTTGTTAACATAAACCGTTGGGATGATTATCTACTTGTTTTGGAAAATATAGATAAATAAACAAAATATATCACTTTGATCAACCTATAAACCTTTAGAGCCAAAGCTAAAACAGTTCAAAATAAGCTTTGTTGAATCATGTGTACTATGAATTTGTGTTTGGTGTGTTGGTGACTTTGTGTTTGGAAATTTCTCAAAAAATCTATTTCTCCAAACTCTCTTCTAAAAGTTCAAATTTTTCTTCAAACTCTTCCATGACCTTTCCAAGTTTTTCAACCAATTTTAAGGTGTCATAAACCCAATTTATAACCAGTTCCTGGTCTGCTTCTCCTTCATAATCTCTTATTTTCTGTGTTAGATCCTTCACATCTTCCAATATTCCATAGACTGCTGTTTCATCTGACACATCCTTCACCCCACTTTTGATCATATATTGTACTTCATTCCTATTACAATATTCTGAAGCAAAAAAAATCATAAGAGTTACAATAGGGCCATGAAAATTGACTACAGATAAAAAAAATTACTGATAAAAAAAGGAATAAAAATGATTAAGAGCAATTATAAGGCATCCAATGCATTAACGAAACAGCCTATATTTTCACCGTTCATTCCCACTATAACCTCATCAGGCTTGATATCTGCGTAGCCCCTTGAGCCACTGCATCCTAGGGTTATGTTTGGTCTTTTACGTGTGTAAGGGCCTGCAACTGCGTCTGCACATAGGGACTGTATTCCTGCGAAGTCTGCCTCAACACGACCCCCAAGGGTGTAAACCATTGCCTGAGCCATTTCCATTGCCTGTTTTGGATTTGCAATTATCACAACAACATCAGGGTCGAAGGGTGTGGTTTCAAGTGGTGCATATGCTATTGCTCGCATTATCGGGTCAATTTTTGGTATAGCATCCATTGTTCTCTTGGCTGAGCCAAGGCTTGAGAACCTTTTCAGGGAGTGATACATCTCACCTGTTTTAACCTTTTCTGGAGCTTCCATAAGGCCTATTGCTGATGCCCCACCTTTGCACTTCTGTTCGGCCACTGTTGCATAGAAGGTTGCACCTTGAGCAGCTTTTTGAACCATTTCACAGTGCCTGATGGTTTCATCTATCTTTGGAATGCCTTCAGGAATATCTTCTTCCTTTAGAACAAGTTTAACTGCAACTGGAGATTTTTCTAGCCCTAATTTGTCCTTTATTTTTTGGGAAAGTTCCTTGTATCCATCAACATCACAACTTGCCATAAATTTCACCTCAGATGATCTATGTAGGTACGAGATATAAGTTTTTATTTATCTTTCTGATTAACGACGTTAACTAAAACTGTTCCTGAAGAGATTAAAAGAGATTCTTAGACATTAAATACCATTTAATAAGTTAATCATTGATAAAATTGAAAAATAATTAAAAAAAGGCTTAGATAGTTATTTTTAATAGTTATTTTAATTAAAATGTGGTAAATAAATTATTTTTAACCAATAACTTATCAAAGAACTGTAAAATAAAAGTATGTATGGATAGAACTGTAAAAATAGTATTATCCATATCTCAGGCGGATCTTATGCCATTTACGAGTTCTGATATTTTTTCATGGACGTTGGATGTGTCTTCAACCACTGTTCCAGTTACCACTATATCTGCACCTGCTGCTGCAACTTCCCCTGCTTCTTCACCGCTTCTGATTCCTCCGCCAACTATCAGCATGATGTCTGAGGATTTTTTAACTGCAGCGATCATTTCAGGTGAAACATGGTACTCTGCACCGGATCCAGCTTCGAGGTAGAGTATTTTCATGCCCATAAACTCTGCTGCTATTGCATAGGCTGCTGCAAGGTCTGGTTTACCTCGAGGTACTGGTTTGGCATCTCCAACCCATCCCACTGTTCCACCAGGCTCCACAACCAGGTAGCCCATGGGTATGGTTTCGATGCCCATTTTCTTAATGGTTGGAGCACCCAGTGCCTGAGCTCCAGTTATCCAGTAGGGATTAGTTGAGTTCAACAGGCTCATGAATAAAATTGCATCTGCGTATCTGCTCACACCGGTTATGTTTCCTGGAAACAGTATCACAGGGACATCTATGTTTTCTTTAAGTGCCTTGGCAGTTGCATCCAGCTCGTTTGAGTTGGTTGTTGAACCTCCAAGCATTATAGCATCTGTTCCACCTGCAACCGCTTCTAAGGCTATTTCAACAGCCTTTTCAGGACTTTGCTCCTCAGGATCCAGGAGGGTCAGATGCAGCTTATGATCCTTCAATGACTCTTTAAGGTAATCTTCAACATTCATTTGAATCCACCCATTATGATAAATATTATGATGATACTTTAACTGTTCATGGATAATTTACAGAGAAAATCTCTTTTTAAAGATACTTTTACTTATAAATCCATCAAAAAGCATGTAAATGAGATAAAAGAATTTATTTAAAGCATTATAATGATTTGTTTGAACTTAAGGTAAATAAATTAAAATTATTTATTTGAAATAATTTTTTTATTCAAATCAATTTCATTGATAATTTAACATGAGGGTTAAAACCCTCCCCGTTAAATTAAAAAGGGCTTAATCAGCCTCTTGGTTCTTTTGCCTTGTATCTTAAACCTTTGTAACCGCATTTCCTGCATGTTTTTGCGGTTGGTGGGTTTCTTGCGTTACATTTAAGACAAATCTTTATCTTGAAGATTCTGTTCTCTGCTTCTTCAAATCTAGCCATGTTTAGCCTCCTATGAATTCATTTTGAATCTGAACAACTTCCATGCTTGTTTTAGCACTGGAATATGCCTCTAAAAGCTCATGGTTGAGCTCTAGAAAAGTAGGTCCCCACTTGAACTGGGACATGATTTCAACAGCATTATCTTTAAGTCCCACTATATAAAAAGTTGCTGCTATGGCCTCTGCAGTTGAAAGTTTGCATGGCTTCCCATAGTTGGTGGGATTGGCTGCAACAAGAAATGGGAGTAAACGATGATACTTCCTGCCTTTGAACATTACAGAAGATTTTTTTATCTGGTTCCACGAACAATCAAGCCCCACAATACCAATTTTCTCAACGATCTCCCTGTCCTCTGGTGACACCGCCTTCTCTGCAAATGGGTCAAGAACAAGTCCCTTCCGGGGGAGCAGGTTCAGATGGGTTACCACCCTTATCTTGCCCTGCCTCTGGAGTTTGACTGTTGTGCACTTTCGAGGGTCGCACTCGTCTGCATGGTATACTGTGACTTTCATTTCAATCAGTGGTTTAATTCATGGATTTATCTTGACAAAAATTTCATCATAAAAATAATTTAACTGTAGATTTATATCTCTCTGTTAAATCAACTATTAAATTTAACGATCATAGGTATAAAAATATTTTTTTTATTGATTCTTAGTAAATAAAAAGTTCAACTTGATGTTTGACAAGAATCATAATGTTTAATCTTATTTTAAAAATCCTGCAGGGGAACTCTTTCTTCATCTCAGAGACAATATCACACAGTTCCGATTGTTCTCCGTTGCAATTAACGTATCTCCCCTAATATTTCTCATGGAAGTTTTCACATATTACTCATAACTTTTTTTTAACTCATCTTCATAACTTAACCAATATAAACATTCGGGAATAATATCTATACTGGTTGCTTTGTTGAATCCATTCTCATGGTTCCTAGTTAAGGAATTTGTTTATTTATAGGCCCATGTATTTTTATGATAAAAGGCTCTGTCAAAAATTGGAGGTTTTTGATTTTACGTTTTGATAAATAATTTTTTTATTCTTCTATAAAACACGTATTTTTTGAAATAAATAACCTGAAATCTTTTATATATAATTGGATTTAGTATTTTTTAGGACAATAAAAAAAAACACTTGTTATCATGATTAAAAATTCTTTTTTAAATTCATATAAAGAATTTAACTTAAAGAGACTCCTGAAAAATAAATTCCAATTCTAAAGTTCCCTTCTCTCATTACGGAGTATCTCTGGAACAACATCCTCAGGATTTCTTAGTTCTTCCAGGTCGTAGTAGCGGCCTCCAGATGCCAGTGCCAGTTCCATGTTCATGTTCCTGCCGTACTTAACCGATCTTTCAAAGTTGATGACTATGGTGTGGATTTCGTTCTCCTTGAGGGCACCTGCAATGTTGAGGGCATCTTTGGTTGGCCCTTCCTCAATTGCAACGTTGGGCATACCATCGGTCATGACGAGCATCATAGGAACGTACTCATCCCTTGTCTTCTCCTTCTTTAGGATTTCAAATCCCTTCTCAAGGCCAGATGCAAGGGGGGTTGTCCCACCAACGGTTATAGCATCAATTTGTTCCTTGAAAGAACCTGCCCTTCGCGTTGTTGGAATTATGATCTCTGCATCTTCCCCCTTGAATCCCACAACGCTTATCTTGTCGTGGTGACGATTGGCATCCTCTATAACCCTGTTCAGGATTCCTTTAATCCTGTTGGCCTTCCTTTCTGTGAACATGGATCCGCTGATATCCACAACAAGAACTATGGATGCCCTTGCACCATGTTTTCGAACCTTGTGCCTCAGATCATCACTTTCAACCTTCAATGCACCCATTGTCCCCTTTGGTCTGTCACCTGAGGATTTCAGTGCTGCAGCCCTCAAGGTTGCATCTATGGCAATGTCCCCTGCAGCATCCTTCGGAAGCTTGCTCTTTACGTACTTTCCTTTCTGGGTCTTTGAATCAACCCGCTTACCGTAAAGCCTCCTTTTCTTTTTCCCCTTCATCTTCAGCAATTTTTTTAGATCAGCCCCCTCTTCATCAGCTTCAACCTTTTCATCCTCTTTCTCAAGGCTTTTGAGTTTCATACCCCTTTTTTTACCCTCTGAGGAGTTCTGCTGATTTTGGCCAGTTTCCTGCTTCTTGTCCTCAGAGATATCTGAAACTGCCTTTTGAACCTTTTCCTTTATCTTTTCAGGTCCCTGTGAGGATTTGTGGAATCTTTCCCCAAGAACAAGGAGTGCAGCTTCCTCAACATGTTCCTGATTCACTTCATCCATGTTCTGATAGGCTGCAACTGTCTTTGCTGTTTTAAGTATTGCTATATCCGCCCGGTGTCCATCAACACCCATATCCATACAGATGTGGGCTATAACCTTCATGAGATCCTTTGAAATCTTTACGTTACCCAGTAACTTCCTGGCGGTTACTATCGAATCCAGTACTTCCCTCTGTTTTTCCTGAAATTTGTCCCTGAAGGCTGCAGGGTCCCTTTCAAATTCTTCCCGTCTTTCCATTATCTTGACGCGCTTTTCAAGGTCCATTATACTGTGGACCGATATGTGAAGACCTATCCTGTCGGAAAGCTGAGGTCTGAGTTCTCCCTCAGCAGGGTTCATTGTTCCAACCAGTATAAACCTGGAGGGATGGGCTATGGATATTCCCTCCCTTTCAACTATGTTTACACCGTAGGCCGCTGCATCAAGGAGCACATCAACCAGGTTGTCGTCCAGGAGGTTTATTTCATCAACGTAGAGGATGTTCCTGTTTGCATCTGCAAGGATTCCAGGTTCTAGGGCCTTTGATCCTTCTTTAAGTGCTTTTTCTATGTTTATGGATCCAACAACCCTGTCCTCCGTTGATCCAAGGGGTAACTCAACCACACGCATTTTTTTCTCTTCAACCTCGAAGTCCCCGGATCTGCAGGATTCACAGAGGGAATCTGGATCCTCAGGGTCGCAGTTAAATGGACATCCCTTCACGACCTTAAGAGAGGGTAGAAGGTCTGCTAGGGCTCTTACTGCCGTTGTTTTACCTGTTCCCTTGTCCCCCTTTATGAGTACTCCACCGATACTTGGATTTATGGCATTGAGTATTAAGGCTTTTTTAACATTTTCCTGACCGACAATTGCTGAAAATGGGAAAATAAAGTTTTTCAATGGTCTCACCGCTTAGTAAAGAATTTTTATATTTTCCTTTTATTTTAAGTTAATTAAATCTTGATATTATATGGGTTGCATAGGATATAATATGATTCAATTTTTTGTATTAATTTAGGGATAGCTTAATGGATAAAAAATGGAAATAGTATTACTTCAAGGGTTCTCCAAAACCATTACAGCTGTAAGGGGAATCTTGAATAAAAAAATACAAAAAGGTAAATAAAAGTGCAGACAAAAAAATAATTGGTGATATAAATGTGCACTGTTGGAGGGCCAATGGCTGACATCAAACTGAAAAAGCTCAAAACAAAAAGGTATAAATGCCTTGATTGTGGAAATAGCTTTAAAGGTATTGGAAGAAGGGTAATATGTCCATCATGTCAGTCAGAGAACGTAGAAGAATTGAATTAAATTCTAACGAAATTCTTTTTTTAATGGGAAGCTCAGGAGAGCTTGGAGTAGTTAAAATATCCAGAGATATGCAGATATTCATAGGAACTCCAGAATCAGAGGAAATTGTGCTGTTCATGGAACCCGGAGATTTAATAGCTGTTTCTGCATTTGAAAAAGGTAAAAAGGCTGAAAAAGGGATTAAATCCATGATTTTCCTTCTTAAGGAATTTGGTTCACCCATCATCGTTCTACCCAAGGGACATCCCACCTCAAAGAGACTGCCACTGGTTGTTGCCTGTGGAGATCATGTGCGCCTTGACTGCAACGTACAGGCAGGTACTCATCCAGAACAGGACATTCTCTGTGCATGCAACGATCTTTCAGGTGTTAAAATAACTGGAGTGGATGAGGGTGTGGAGGTTGAGGGGGATTTCACGAGATTCACGTTTAAAGTTGAAGATAATTCCCATTGAGTATAAAACAACACATTTAAACCTACAAAGCACTTAAAACTATTTTTAACATATGTTAAATCTTAAAAAATTGTAAAATTTAAAAAAAACTAATTTAAAACTTTGAAAAAAATATGGATACTTCATTGAATTCATTTTCAAACACCTTTATATTTATAGTAAAATAGATGAAATGGTACCATGGCAATGTATGAATTTTACCAGATATTTGGGCAGATAGTTTTCATTCTCGGAATCTTGATACTGGTTCTGCTCTCGGTTACACTCGTTCTTGGAAAACTTCTGATTAAGGAAAACAAGTTAGTCTTCCCAAGACTGCTCCTTTTCACCATAGACATGTTCTATGGCATATTCAAACGGTTCGCTGAAATCGTTGGTGTCGATGCCAAGATCGTGGATCAGATAGGTATAGAAGTTAGGAACAAATTGAACGAAAGAATATTCCAGAAGATCAAACCCGAGGAGAAGATCCTCGTACTTCCACACTGCCTCAGAAGTCAGGACTGTGAGGCCAAACTCGGAGAGTCTGGATTGATCTGTCAAAACTGCAACCGCTGCGTTATAGGTGTTCTCAAGAAAAAAGCCGAAGAAATAGGCTATGGAGTTTACATAATCCCAGGATCAACGTTTTTAAAGAACATCGTTAAGAAGAACGATTTCAAGGCATTCGTGGGCGTTGCCTGTTACCAGGATCTGAACCTCTCCATGATGCAGCTTTCGAAGTTCCACTGTCAGGGAGTTCCACTTCTAAGGGACGGCTGTGTCAACACCAAAGTGGATGTTAAAGCTGTTCTTGCAAAGATGGGCGCAGAGATTAAAAGTGGGTCTGAAAAACTCTCAGAGGGAAGCCCCTGCAGCAAGAATCCAAGTAGGAAATCACTTTAATTTTACTAACTTGATTACGCGCCCAATAACATTTCTTTAACACATTCATTACTTTTTTTCATCAAAGTCTCATTTATCTTATCAAAACTTAAAAAAACGGTTTTTTTTTAATATAATAATCATATTTACACTAATTATTTCTTATTTTATCGTTTCAAAATTTTTTTTTATGAATAAATTTTTTATGGATAGATGGGTTTTTTACGAGTAGATATGATGAGTAGATATGACTTATAAAAAAATAAGCTAAAAAAAGTAATTTAAGGGGCGAACACATTCCAAAATCCATGGAAAAGGAATGATGCATATGTCTTACCTGTTTTCATACGTAAGAAACCAACTATGGCCCCTAATATTAATCCAATTGCCATTTTAGACACTAATATCATTGGTAGATTGGTCAAGCCCATTGGATGAATCAAAAAGACATCTAGGTACCCAATGTGCCATACGCTGAAGAGTATGGTGACTGCCAACCATGTGATAATCTGGGGGTTCACCATTTCCACAGAACCCTGAATACTATTCCAGATGTAACCCCTGAAGAGGAATTCTTCAAATGCAGGGGTTAAAAGTCCGAATACAATACCCAGCACCAGGACGTCGGTTTCCCATGCAAAGGTGTATGGAATCAAAGCCATTGCAATCAGAAGAGAAACCCCTAATATGTACAGATTTCTGGTTTTAGGTTTGATATCATCCCAGTTAAGGCCTAATTCCTTGAGTGATGGTTTGAAGTAAAAAAGAAGGATCACTCCAACCATTATAAAGCTCAGGCCATTGAATATCTGGAAGGTTACCAGATCATTTGGTGGGTGGGGAACTCCAAACCACAGCACACTCATTAAGCTCGCCCTCAGCACCTGTATAACAATCAGAGCAAACAATACCTTCAATAAAAGTTTTAAAAAGTTTATTTTATCATCGGATGATTTGAAAACGTGCATTTCAATTCCTCGCGGTTTAATTCTTCATGACTTAAAGCCTTGAAATATGTTTCTTGTTTCAATGATTCTCTCGATGTTTCATTCATGGAAAAGCACATCACTCCCCCTCCCCGTACAGGAAAATGTCCTCTATTTTAACCTGGAACAATCTGGCCATTTTAAAGGCTAAACTCAGTGAAGGGTCGTATTTATCCTTTTCTATTGCTATTATTGTTTGTCTGGTTACTCCAAGCTTCTCTGCAAGTCCTTCCTGGGTTATGTCGTTCATAGCCCTGAAAACCTTCAGTTTATTTTTCATTTTAGCACTATCCATGTTTTTTGTTGTAGTAGATGTAGAATCCACTGTATAAGAGGAGTAGAAGGCAGGATGCATCTGCAAGGGTGAATCCCACCTGGGTGAATTGAGGAAAACTGTTCTTGAGTGTCAAAAGCCCAATTCCCATAACTGTGATTATGGTCAGAAACGAAAGCATTGCCATCCTTGAAGCTTTGTTAGCCACAAGAGCTGTTCTCTCATCTGCAGTTACTTCATAAACATTTTTCTTGATGAAGTAAGATACTAAAAAACCCAGAAGTAGGGTTATGAATGCCAGGAGCAGGTTTCCAACTGTGACTGCTGCTGCAACCAGTGCAGCCACAACAAGTATTATAAACATTCTTGAGTATTGGTAGATTTTTTTGTCCATGCTTAATTCCTCCGACTTAATATTTGCTACGGTAGTATGTGGAAGCTACAACGTATATTACAAGGGTGAAAGCAGCCACCGCAAATAGGGTGTAACCTATTTGAGTATATTGAGGAAAACTGGCCCTTAATGTAACCAGAACTATTGCAATCCACATTGTAACTGCAATTACTACTCCAAGAGTCATATTTGCTGCTTTATCATTTATCAGCTGGGTTCTTTCATCTTCACGAACACCCTCCCCCATTTTGAACATTTCTTCCAGTTTATCCCTGTGGATGTATACTGCAATGATTATTACAGCCATAAAAAGTATAGCCAGTCCAATAAGAGTTATATTTCCCATTAAAAGGCCAACTATCCACAGTCCAGTTGTGAATAGGGAAACTATCATCAATATTTTTCCAATTTTTTTCAGATTCATAAATTCCACCTCATGTAACTAATACTTTACATAATGTTACTTAAACTTTACTATTTGTATATGTTGATTAACATAGAAGGTTTGTGGAACAATTTAAAATAGCGAGTTAAATCCTTGAAAATTGGATTATTTACCAGAACTAGTTTTAAATACTCTTAAAACGTAGCCCCCATAATAAAATAAAAATAGAATTAATCAAAAAATTGTAAAAAGTTTTAAAAAATATTAACGGTCTTAAAAACCCTAAAATACGATTAAAGATAAATTAATCAGACATTGAGTATAAAATTTTCATGGATCAACGGTTTTTGATAAAAAATTTAAACTCCCCCAAGATATGATTAAGATGAGAATTTTTTATGGAGGTAGTCAAAATGACAAAGGTTCTTTTGATATGTGCAAGTCCGCGTAAAAATGGTAACACATCCCAGGTTCTGGAGGCCTGTGCAGACGTGATTGAGGAAAATGGATTGGAAACTGAAACTGTGTATCTGAAGGGTGAAAAGATTGAATCCTGCAGGGCATGTGGAAGATGTGCCAGAATACACAAGTGCAAGATAGAAGACGGCCTGAATGAAATCATAGACAAGATCAGAGATTCAGAGGGTTTGATAGTTGGCACCCCAGTTTACTTCGGAACTGCCCGCGGCGACCTCATGGCAGCACTTCAGCGTATTGGTTACGTTTCAATGAACAGTGACAACTTCCTATCATGGAAGGTAGGCGGCCCAGTTGCAGTTGCAAGGCGTGGCGGACATACAAGCACGATTCAGGAACTTCTGATGTTCTACCTCATAAATGACATGATAATTCCAGGATCAACCTACTGGAACATGGTCTTTGGACTGGAAAAGGGAGAAGCCCTTGATGATGATGAAGGGATCAGAACCATCAAAAGATTTGGGGAAAACGTTGCAAATCTCATAAAGAAGATAAACTAACTAAAGGAGCGGATTTTTTGGGTGAAAAAGAACTCTACAAAAAGTTTGCAGGTTACTACGATAGGATCTACGAAAATGTGGATTACAGGAAAGAAGCAGAGTTCATTAAATGGGCCATTGAAAACCACAGGGAGTGTGAAGGAAAAAAGCTCCTTGATGTTGCCTGTGGAACAGGTACACATGCATCCATACTTGCTCGAGATTTCCAGATACTTGGGGTGGACATAAGTAAGGAAATGTTGAATATAGCCCGCGAAAAGGTGTCAAATGCCAGGTTCATCCATGGAGATATGAAGGAACTGGGCCTTGGGGAGACGTTCGACGCAGTTATCTGCATGTTCTCAGCCATCCATTACAACACAACTTACAGCGAACTTGAAAACACCCTGCAAAATTTTTACAACCACCTGAAAGAAGGAGGAGTTGTTATATTCGATTTCGGTTTGAACAAGGAGAACTGGATTGAGGGCCTTGTGAGTGTGGACACCGTAGTTGAAGAAAACCTGAAACTTGCAAGGATATGTCAATCCCACCTTCAAGGTACTTTATTCGATGCAAATTTCGTCTTCCTTGTTAAGGAAAATGGAAAGCTGGACTTCGATATAGATCAACACAAATTGGGTGTTTTTGAGATAGAGAAAACCATTGGAATCATGCAAAAAATAGGGTTTGAGACAAGTATCTATGCTGATTTCTCCAAAAAAGGATGGGACATTATGGCAGGAGAAAGACCAGTTTTTGTAGGTGTGAAACAAACAAGACCATAAATTCCTTGAATCCTCTGAAAATCAATTAGTATTCAAAACAGAAAATCTAGAAAAAAGTAAATTCATGAAGTTATAATTGTAATAATTATATACCCATAATCATATGAATTATCTTGAATAAAATATATTGAAATAAAAATATATTGAATTTTATGGATTAAATTTAGATTAAGTGTAGATTAAGTACGGATTAGGCCGGAATAATTTAAAATGAATTTTAGATCAATTCCTGAATAAAATTCAATTGGGGTGTTCAAATATGAGAATAGCTGTTGCTGCATCAGACGATGAAAAATACGCAGAACATTTTGGTAGGGCACAGAAGTTCTTAATATACGATTTTGATGAAGAAAACCTTGAATTTATGGAAATAAGGGAATCTTTAAAGGTTCCTGGAGAAAAACATCAGTGGGGAAAATCTTTAGATGTGCTGAAAGATTGTGATGTTGTTATATGTGCTCAGATCGGTATAAATGCCAAACCCGGACTCAAAAAAATGGGTAAAACTGTTGTTGAAGATGAAGGAACCGTTGAAGAAGTTCTTGAAAGGTTCCGCAAGCATCAGATATTCCTGAGTAAGCCCCTTAAATTTTGAATAACCTCCCTTTTTTGAGATTAAATCATATCTCGATTAGTTGGAAGGTTATTTGATATTAACGTGATTCAATCCCATAAAACTCAATCCTTCCTGCAAATTTTTATGAAACTCATTATTCAATCCCGGGAATTCAATGTTATTTTTAAAGTACAAGACATCACCAATTTTGTGCTCCCTTGAACAGACATTTTATATATGAATTTTTAAAACCTATTTTAACCTAGAATCAACATAAAAATTAACGATTTTCAATGTAGTGAATGGATATCAATCCTGATCTTCAGGGATTTTTAATGATTAATAGGATCATCACTTTAAGAATGTGAATTTTAAGAATGTGAATCAAAATTAAATAAATTTAAAGGTGCTAAAATGAAAACAGCAGTTATATACTACTCATCACATCATGGAAACACTTTAAAGATTGCAGAAAAGTTCTCTGAATCTTTTGAAGGGAATTTATTTGAATACAAAGATGTTGATGGTTACAACACGGTTGAATATGATTTGATTGGATTTGGATCTGGAATTTATCATGGAAAACCTGCAAATGAGTTTCTAGAATTTCTGGATGAACTTCCAGATGTTAAGAACGTAAAGGCATTTGTTTTCACAACCAGCGGGAGAGGAAGCGAAAAGTACAACATTCCACTCAAGGAAAAACTGGAAGAAAAGGGCTTTGAGGTTGTTGGAGAATTTTCATGCAAGGCCTTTGATACATGGGGGCCCCTGAAGATTATAGGTGGTAAAAACAAAGGAAAACCTGATGAAAACGATTTTAGAAGGGTAAAAGAATTTGCAAATGAACTTAAAGAACGTTTAAATTTTTGAATTCATTGTAATTGGTGAAGTTAAATTTTTGAAGTTTTTTGAATTTCAATTTTTAACAGAAAACCTATATAAGATGAGGTTCAAGCATTTAATGACGGGTTCAAGAAAAAAGTGAAAATTTCTATTTTTGTAGGTTGAGATCAGATTATGACTGGATCTTCAACAATATTTATAAATCATAAATGAGAGTTATAATAAATGATTCTCAATTTCTATAGTGAATTATATTAGATAAGGTTATGATTTTAACATTGCCTCACTCTGAGGCCATTTTATAAATCGTTTACAACTAAAGGTGATAGTATGGCTAAAGCAAGACGTCGAAGAGTACGTGATACATGGAAAGAAAAACAGTGGTATAAGATAGTAACTCCTAAAGAATTTGGAGATATTGAAATTGGTTCAACCCCTTCAAGAGACCCGGACATGCTCCTTAAAAGGACTGTTGAGGCAACCATGAGGGAGCTTGCAGGTGACTTCAGCAAGCAGTACGTAAAACTCGCATTCCAGGTGAACAACGTTGCAGGTGACACAGCAAACACCAAGTTCATAGGACACAAGGTTACAACCGACTACGTAAGAAGTATGATACGCAGGGGAACAAGTAGAATAGACACAATAACCAACGTCACAACCAAGGACGGACAGACCTTCAAGGTTCACATCCTGGCAATAACCATCAAAAGGGCTAAATCTTCCCAGCAGAAATTCATAAGGGAAACCATGGAAAAACTGATTCAAGATGCAGCTGTAGACAGATCATTCCCTGACTTCATTGAAGGAGTTGTATCTGGTAAGGTAGCATCCCACATCTACCACGAGGCAAAGAAGATCTACCCACTAAAACGTGTTGAAATCATTAAAACCAGGGTAGTCGAATAAGCCCTGAAAATCTTTGATCTGGGAGATAGATGATAAATCTTGAATATGTGGTCCTGATTTTGGTCGTAGGGCTTGTAACTTATGTTAGAAAGGCCCTTGATCTATTTGGATCCATCTTCATGGTTGTCATGGGCATAATTATTGTTTTTACCGCCGGTGTAAACTGGCTCATTTTAATATTCATATTCCTGCTTTTAGGACTTTTATTCACCAAATACAAGCACGGTTACAAGAAGGAAATGGGCGTTTACGAGGGTACAAGAACCCTTAAAAACGTTATTTCCAACGGCATAGTTGCCTTTGTAATGGCTGCATTTGGAAACTACGCAGGATTTATAGGTTCAATTGCAACAGCAACAGCCGATACAATGGCGAGTGAAGTTGGAGTAGTTGAAAAGGATGCAATACTCATAACCACCCTTAAAAAGGTTCCTTCAGGGACAGATGGTGGAGTAACGGTTATTGGAACTGCAGCTGGAATAATGGGTGCGGGTATCATTGGAGTTTCTGCGTACCTCCTGGGAGTTTACCCAGACATATTCCAGACCTTGAAAATATCAATAATCGCAGGTACAGCTGGATGCTTCGTTGACAGCATCCTTGGAGCTGTATTTGAAAGGAGAAAATATCTCTCCAATGAATACGTGAATCTTATAGCTACCATAACAGGAGCAGCATTAGGTATCATCATGGTTTAGGTGATAATCGTGAAAGGAATCATAATGATAATGGATGGGATGGCAGACCGTCCCATAAAGGAACTTGGATATAAAACACCCCTTGAAACTGCAAAAACCCCAAACATGGACAAAATGGCCAAAATAGGGATATGTGGACTGATGGATCCCATAAAACCAGGTATAAGAGCTGGAAGTGATACATCACACATATCCATACTTGGATACGACCCATACACTGTTTACACGGGAAGAGGACCCTTTGAAGCTGCAGGAGTTGGTGTGGACGTGCTTCCAGGTGACATAGCCTTCAGGTGCAACTTCTCAACTGCAGATGAAAATGGTATCATCACAGATAGACGTGCTGGAAGAATAAGGGAAGGAACAGATAAAATAGCTGAAACCATAAACTCCATGGAACTTGAGGAAGGTGTTGAAGTTATATTCAAGGAATCCACAGGTCACAGAGCTGTTCTTGTATTGAGAGGTGAGGGTTTATCTGACAAGATCTCAGATGCAGACCCAAAACATGAGGGCAAAGCTCCTAAGGAGGTTGTTCCACTTGAAGAGACTGCTGAAGCCAGGAAAACTGCAGAACTCCTGAATAAGTTCATCCAGAAATCTCACAAACTACTGAAAGATCATCCAGTGAACCTCAAGAGAATTGAAGAGGGGGAGAACCCAGCAAACATAATCATACCAAGGGGTGCCGGTGCAGTGCCCCATGTACAGCCCTTTGGTGAGAAGTATGGGTTAAAACCTGTTTGTATAGCAGAAACTGGACTTATAAAGGGTATTGGAAAGATCGCAGGTATGGATCTCGTTGATATTGACGGTGCAACCGGTGGTATCGACACCAACCTTGAGAACATCCAGGACGGAATACTCGAAACCGCCTCAAAGGACTACGATTTCCTCCTCATTAACGTGGACGGTGCAGATGAAGCTGGACACGACGGTCAGATGGAAGAGAAGGTTAAATTCATTGAAAAAGCAGATTCCATAGTTGGAGAGATCATGAAACTGGAAGATGTTTACTACATACTAACAGCAGACCATTCCACCCCAATATCAGTTATGGACCACACAGGAGACCCTGTTCCAATCGTTATAAAGGGCCCTGAGGTAAGGGTGGATGATGTGGAAGAGTTCAACGAACGATCCGTAACAAGGGGAGGATTGTGCAGAATAAGGGGAAACAATATCATGGATATTTTAATGGACCTCATGAACAGATCCACCAAATTTGGAGCCTGAGGTGAGAAGATGGCTTCAAATATCCAGGAACAGCTAACCCCAAAACTCTTTGGAACATCAGGTATACGAGGTAAACTCGGCGAAAATATAACCCTTGAACTTGCACTGGACGTTGGAATGGCAGTTTCCACCTACATCGGTGGAAATGGATCCAAAGTTGTGATAGGTTACGACACACGAACATCCAATGAAATGATTGAAAGTGCAGTTGTTGCAGGACTTCTCCAGGGAGGCTGTGATGTGCTGCGTCTCAACATGGTACCAACACCCCTGGTGGGATACGCTGCAATGAAGCTGGGTGCAGATGCGGGTATAATGATAACAGCATCACACAACCCCCCAGAGTACAATGGAATCAAAGTCTGGAACCCCGACGGCATGGCATATCGCCAGGATCAGGAAAGAGAAATAGAAAGAATAATCCATGAAAAAACCTTTAAAAAGGTTTCATGGGAGGATGTGGGAAAGATCCAGGACGTATCCTACCTAAAAGAGGAGTACATAAATGATCTGCTGGGTCACGTTGATATAAAACCGGGTATCAAGGTTGTTGTTGACTGTGCAAACGGTGCAGCATCCCATCTTTCACCACTCATACTGAGAAAGGCAGGCTGTTCAGTTGTAACCCTTAACTCACAGCCCGATGGATTTTTCCCAGGTAGAATGCCCGAACCTTCAGCCCAGAACCTTCAAGAACTCATGAAGGTTGTTAAGGCCACAGGTGCAGATATTGGAATTGCACACGATGGTGATGCAGACCGCATGATCGCAGTGGATGAGAAGGGACGTATCTCTGACTTTGACAAATTATTAGCCCTTATATGCTATGAAAGAGGTGGCAAGGTTGTTACAACTGTTGACGCATCCATCTGTACAGACCGTTGCATGGATAAGATTGGTGGAGAAGTTGTAAGAACTAAGGTGGGTGATGTTCACGTTGCAGAGACGGTTGAAGCTGAAAAAGCAACCTTTGGAGGGGAACCTTCAGGTACATGGATACACCCTGACTTCTGCATGTGCCCAGACGGCATATTATCAGCACTGCGCATCATAGAGATCGTTCAAAAACATGGTGCCCTTTCAGAGCTTCTTGATTCGGTTCCAAGTTATCCCACCATCAGGGACAAGGTGAACTGTGACAGCAGCAAGAAAAATGTCATAATGAAGAACGTGGAAACTGAACTTTCAAAGCTCTTCAACGATGTCCAAGATGTTAACCGCATAGATGGTGTAAGAATTTCAATGAATGATGGAAGCTGGGTTCTTGTGAGACCCTCGGGTACAGAAGCTTACATCAGGATCACCCTTGAGGCAGTTGATGAAGCTCGGGCAACCTCAATCAGAGATAAATGCAGGGAATTTATAGGGGAGTTTTTATGAAGGCAGTTCTACTCACGGCAGGGGAAGGCACAAGGATGCGGCCCCTGACCATCACAAGGCCAAAAACCATGTTGAAGGTAGGTGGAAAACCCATACTCCAGTACAATGTAGAGGCACTGGTGGATGCTGGTGTGGATGAGGTAACCATGGTGGTTGGGTACCATGAAGAGGTTATTAAAAGCCACTTTGGAGACGGATCCAAACTGGGAATTAAGATAAACTACATAACCCAGGAGGAAAGACTGGGAACAGGCCATGCAATAGGTCAGGCATCAAAGAGTTTTGAAGAAGAATTCCTAGTCTTGAATGGAGACATACTGGTTGAACCACAGCTTTTAAGGGATCTTGTAGAACGCTACAACCAAGGTGATGCAGATTCCATTTTAGCTTTAACAGAGGTTGATGATCCATCATCATTTGGAGTTGTTGAACTTGATGGCGACCTCATCGTGAGAATAGTTGAAAAACCACTCCCTGGAGAGGCACCAAGCAACCTTATAAATGCAGGTATATACCTTTTCAGCCAGGACATCTTCCAGGCCATAGAAAAAACAGGAAAATCCAAGAGGGGAGAATATGAAATAACAGACTCCCTTGAAATCCAGATGTCCCAGAAAAAGAGGGTTGTGGGACTTAAATCAGATTACAAATGGGTGGACGTTGGAAGGCCATGGGAACTTCTGGATGCAAACGAGTACTTCTTAAAGGACCTTGAAACACATATAGAAGGTGAAGTTGAAGAGGGAGCAACCCTACACGGCCCGGTGTTCCTTGGAAAGGGTAGCATCATAAGGTCTGGATCCTACATCATGGGACCTGTTTACATCGGAGAGAACTGTGATATCGGTCCGAACAACTACCTGAGAAAACACACGTGCATCTGCAACGATGTAAGTGTAGGAAATGCCGTTGAAATCAAAAATTCAATCATAATGGACGGTACAAATGTTAACCATCTTTCATACGTTGGAGATTCCATAATCGGTGCCAACTGTAACGTTGCAGCAGGCACTAACATTGCAAATCTCAGATTTGACGACGGACACGTTAAGGTCATGGTCAAGGGAGCTAAAATTGACTCTGGAAGACGTAAATTTGGAGTGGTCTTTGGGGACGGTGTTAAAACCGGTATAAACTCCAGCTTCAACCCAGGGGTTAAGGTGGGTGTGAACTCCCGCATAGGATCCGGGGCAATAATCTACAGTGATGTGGGCTCAAACAAGATAGTTTTACCCCGCCAGGACCATGATGTTCTTGAGTACAAGGGATGAAACCATTAATCCATGTTTTTTTAAATTTTAATTCCATGAAAATCCAATTTCCAAAATCACCATTTTAAAATCACCATTTTTAAAATTTTTTAGAAAAATATTTTATTAGAATTTAAAATAATTAAAAACCATTTTAAAAAAAATAATTCGTTTTTATAAAAATATTTTTTCCAGCCAAAATCTTATTTTATAGTAAATTAAAAAGGTAACTATTATCAATATAAAAGTAACCTTTATCAAACTTTAAAAGGGAAATGGAAATGATTCATAGAAGTGTTAAAATATTTGAAGGCGCAATAGTAACCAAAAACGTTGAAATAGATGAAAAATCATCAATATGGTTCAACGCAGTTCTCCGAGGAGATATAGAACCAATAAAAATTGGAAAATCTTCCAATGTTCAGGATAACTGTGTACTCCACTCTTCAGCGGATCATCCCCTGGAAGTTGGGGATTTCGTTTCTGTGGGACACTCAGCTGTGCTCCACGGCTGCAAAGTTGAAGAAAACTCCCTCATAGGTATGAACGCCACAGTGCTCAACGGTGCGGTTATCAGGAAAAACAGCATAGTGGGTGCAAGTGCCCTGGTTACAGAGGGCCGTGAATTTCCAGAGGGCAGTCTGATACTGGGTGTGCCTGCAAAGGCTGTTCGAAAGCTCAGTGAAGAGGAAATAAACGGAATTAAGGATAACGCTGTTCACTACTTTGAAATGGCAGGATCCTCATTCTATGATTGATGATTCGAATTAAAATTAAGAAAATTAAAGCTAATCAAGATTTAAATTAAATTTTAATGATGAAATTTTTAACGATGGAAATTTCGAGTTAGGATTAGATGTTGAAGTTGATTTGAAGTTTTACTTATGATTTATGGAGTGATGCATATGATTAAACCACGAAAAGTTGTGGAAGAGCTTGACCCTTACGTTCCAGGAAGATCTATCGATGAGATAGCATCTGAGTATGGTGTTGAACTTGATAAGATAATAAAACTTGGATCCAATGAGAACCCAATGGGACCCTCACCACAGGCAGTTAAGGCCATTGTTGAGAACCTGAACCTAATAAACCAGTACCCTGAATCAGATCTGCAGGGGTTGGTCAGTGAAATAGCAGAGTACTCTGGTGTTTCACCTGAAAACATCATCGCAGGTGGAGATGGTGCTGATGAAATCCTGGATGTTCTTGGTAAGACATTCATGGATGAGGGAGATGAATTCATTGTACCTTTACCTTCCTACATGTACTACGAGTTCACACTGAAGATCCATGGTGGAGTGCCTGTCTACGCAAGGTGGGACATTGAGAAGAACCTCCTTGATGTGGATTCTGTTCTTGAGGCAATCACCCCCAGAACCAAGTTCATATTCCTGTGCACACCCAACAACCCCACAGGCGGACTCATAGCCAAGGAAGATATTGAGAGGATCCTCGAAGCAACAGAGGCCATAGTTGTTGTGGATGAGGCCTACTTCGAATTCTCAGAGGTGAACAACGTTGACCTCCTCAAGGATCACCCCAACCTCTTCATACTTCGAACCTTCTCAAAGGTCATGGGGCTTGCAGGTATGAGAATAGGCTACGGAATAGCCAGTCCAGATATAATAGAGTACATGTACCGGGTTAAACCAGTGTTCAGCATCACCAAACTTTCACAGATCGCTGCAAGGGCCACATTAAATGATGAAGAGTACATAAGAGAATCCACTAAGCTCAGCATTGCAAGCAGAGAATACCTCTACCAAGAGATATCCAAGTTCAAAACCTTGAGGGTTTTTCCATCCAAATCCAACTACATGCTGGTTGATGTGCATGAAACAGGTATGAAAGCCAAGGATCTGACAACAGAACTCATGAAAAGGGGAGTTATTGTCAGGGACTGTACTTCTTTCAAGGGTCTTGATGAGTACTGGATAAGGGTTAGTGTTGGAACCATGGAAGAGGATGAAAGGTTCATAGGGATACTTAAGGAAGTAGTTGAGTAAGGTCTGAGAATATGCCAGCAGGTTCAGGTGAGATTGAAATAGGCAGCATCCTTGTATCCTCAATTGAGTATCCCGGAAACCTGTCTCTGGTTGTTTTCACAGCAGGATGCATGTTATGCTGCCCCTACTGTCACAACCCCGACCTCTTGGAGGGGGGAGAAACTGTAAAAACCAGTGATGTACTCAAAAAGATCGATGAATCCCTTGATTTTATTGACAGCCTCGTTGTAACAGGGGGAGAACCCCTGATGCAGTACAATGAGGTTTTGAAGATCATCAAACACGGAAAATCCCGGGGTTTGAAGGTTAAACTTGATACAAATGGTTGCTTAAGTGACAGGCTTCGTGAAGTTCTTGAATGGGTTGACTACGTTGCACTGGATGTTAAAGCACCATTCAACAAGTACAAAGATGTTATTGGAGATGATATAAGTCAGAAGGTCAAGGAGAGCCTGAAGATCTGCCGTGAACAGCCTGATCTCTGGCTTGAATGCAGAACAACCTACGTCCCAGGACTTCTGAGTCCTGATGATGTTGTGGATATTGCAAGGAACCTTGACTGCGATGAGTACAGCATACAGCAATTCAGTAACAAGGTCGTCCTTGATGCCAGACTTGAAGAAACCCCTAACCCAACCCGCACCCAGCTCATGGAAATTGCTGAGAAGGTGAAACCCTACCTGAAGAGGGTTAAAATAAAAACATCTGAATTTGGTGATGAAGTCGTTGATTGATGAATGATTCCCTTTTAAAATGTTCAGATTTGAATCTTTTGTACTCTTAATCCCGTATTCTTAACGTTAATATTTGTTCATAATGTTAATCATGAATTGGAGGGTTTAAAATACCAATTTTACTATTTGGAAGTCGTCACGTTGAACTTATAACTGGAAAGAAGACAACAACCATCAGGAAGCTCTGGAAAAAACCATTGAAGCCCGGTGATAGACTGCACTGTTACTGGAACCTGGTTTCCAAGGAGCGCAGAAAGCTTTTTGAAGCTGAGGTCACTGATGTGGAGGTTGTGAAGTTCAAGGATCTGATAATCAATGATTCCCTTGCCCATGAAGAAGGTTTTGAGAGTGCAGCAGAACTTGAAGCAGATTTCAGAAGAACCTACCCTGACGACACCGCAGATGGATCCCTCTTCCAGGTTATACGCTTTAAAAAACTCCCAGTAGATGAGTGGGAAGGTAAAAAAATAGATGAAAAAGCCATGATAACCAAAAGGGCTGATCTGCTTTTTGATGTGGGTAAGTTCAACAAATCTGTTGTGTGTTACACTGCAGCACTGAAGATAGACCCTGATGATGTTTACCTCCTTAACAAGAAGGGGGATAACCTTTCAAGACTTGGAAAATTCCAGGAGGCCATAGAATGCTACGACAAGGCCCTGGAGATCGATCAAACCAACGAGTTCATACTGAACAACAAAGCCATAGCCCTTTTAAACTCCAACAAACCTGAAGATGCATTGAAAGCCAATGACATGGCCATGGGAATTGATGCGGAAAATGTTGTGGTTCTCTACTGGAGGGGTTTCATCCTGGAGATGCTTGGAGATTTCCAAGGGGCACTTGAGTGTTACAACAAAATAATAAAGTTGAACCCTGAGGATCCTGAGGTCTGGAATGCCAAGGGAAACATACTATCCGAAATGAACAGAACGGAGGAAGCCCTTGAATCCTACGATAAAGCCCTGGAACTCTGTCTGGATGAGGAACCCGACGCTTCAACCTGGAACCGTAAGGGAAATGCCCTCCTGGAACTTGGACGTTTACCTGAAGCTGTGGAATGCTACAGTGAAGCACTGAAACTAGACCCTAAAAATGATGTGATCCTCAGCAACAAGGGCGTTGCCCTCATGGAGCTTGAAAGATTCCGTGAAGCTGTGGAATGCTTCAGAAAAGCAGTGCTCCTTAACCCAACCAACGATGATGCCAAAATACTGAGGGATGAATGTCTGGAGAACCTTTGAGTCTTTTGAAGGTTTTTGTATATTAACAATCAACGTAAAAATGGTTCAAACCTTGATGTTGAATCCCAGATCAACTTCACTTGCAGGTTTACCTCCCCTGATTCCCCAGTTCTCCAGAGGAGGTTCCAGTAACACTATCACAATATCATTTCCATCGATACCTGGATTTTCAGATAGTTTATCAGTTATTAACCTGTAAAGTTCTTTTTTAGCTTCAATGGATCGTCCACGGAACATGGTTATCTCAATTAATGTCACATTATCTGTTTTGTTTTCTGGAAATTCGAAGCTGGCTTTATCCAGTTCGTATAGCCTTTGAAATCTGTCAGAATCAGGAATTTTTATTGATTCCACCAGTGCATCATGAACACCATCCATCAACGCCTTTTTATATGCTTCTGATTTTCCTTCTACAATCTCTACTTTAACGAGTGGACACATTTTTCTTAACCTCTGTTTATTCAATGAATATCAACCAAACAACTATTTAAATGATGAGTTTCCCACAGGCATTGTGTTTTTAGATGGGACAATTAAATTTATTTAATAGGTAGATTTATTTCTCATTTCAAGTAGTATCAAGGATATATACTTGAGAAAGACTTAGAGGATATGAAGTTCATAACAATTTTTTAATCGTTTTAACTCCTTTATATAGGCACAAAATTTATTAGTATAGCCCTACATATTATTACTTAACATAAAAGGGGTTAATATTGTGAATGAGAAGGTTAAACCCAACAATCAGACTTTAAAACCCGTTGATGATAAAAGCCAGAAATGGATTAAGAGGCTTACCATCCTTGTAGCAATATGGGGAGTTTTGAATCTTTTATTTTCATCTATGGTATTTGGAGTAATTTTTATCCTCTTTGCAGTGTTGATTCGTGTATCCAGAAATTTTATGGCCATATATGCACTTGGAGTCATTTTGTGGATTTTAGCAGCAATACAATTATTAAATGCAACAGGATTTATCAATCTGGGATTTACAGAAGGTGCAGCTCAAGGAACTGAATTGATTCTAGTTGCAATTGCCAACTTTGCAGTTGGAGGATTGATTATTTACAGAACAAAGAAATTATCCGATTAGGAATATCAATCATCTATTTTTCTTCATTTGAACATTGAATTTACTTTTAAATAGGTTATTTCTTCAAGGTTCTGGAATCTGAACTCACGATCTCGTGGATTTTGATGTGCAGATAACACCGGAATCATTTAATGAAAAACAAAAAGATATTAAAAAACCTGAAAAAATCCCATAACTGGATGAAAAACCAGTACAGTGCTTGATAGGACTGTGAACTGGGTTAAAATTGCCCAAGATTTATTGATCCCCCAGAAAAGAATGATCGATCTTAGGGAATATAAAACACGACAAATAAGTGTTGTAAAGGTCTTAAAATGGAATTTAATCACATTGCGAGCTTCCTCAAAATATAAGTTATAGTAGTAATAAATATTAATAACATGACTGATTGGGGGTGAGAGTAGTGACTTGGGTGAACTACCTTCTTTACCTTATAGGTATAGTGGTATTAATAATGGGAATTATGGCATTTGCCAACAAACCAATAGAGTACACTCCAAAGGAACCAGCTTGGCACGCAGCAGTAAAAGTCATATTCGGAATTATAATCCTCTACCTTGGATACATTGTTGTCTAAGGCAGCTCAAAGATGAGTTATCTCCAAACTAGAGTTTCTATTGGTTTTTTTCTTTTTTTTATTTTCTCTTATTTTCTTATAAAGAGTAGGGAGGAGGATTTATTGTGACGAACTGGAAAATAGATAAAGATGTGCAGGTTTTAATTATAGGTGGCATATTCTTGCTTGTATTGGCTTATTTATGGTTACAAAGTGGACAAAAACTGCAAATTTTACTTTTAGGTGGAACCATAATAATCATACTCGCTACAATCTGGGCATTCGGTGGAAAAAAAATTTCCATGAAGAGCCACCATAAAATACAGGTTGTAGGCCTTTTAGGATTGACTTCAGTAGCTATAATTGCTTTAATTTTGGCCATATTGTATCATCAAGAGGAAAAGATTACCACTGCCATTATAGCAATTGCAAGTACCGCTGTAGGTGGAATAGCCGGTTTTCTCACCCATAAAACAACTTTACCAAATAGAACTGTACTCCTTCCAATTTCTGATCAGACCATAATTGCAGGTAACGAATTAAAATTTAATGTAAACGGTCAAAGCAGCGCCAACTACAACCTAAAATACACCATGACAAGCACACCCGCATTGCCGGATACTGCAAAACTAAATGAACTCAGTGGAGAATTCAAATTCACGCCCCCCGCAGACGCAGAGGCCAATACATATAATGTGATATTTACTGTAACAGATGGTCAAGGAACATCAGACTCAAGGAGTGTGAAGATTATAGTGGTACCAAAGCCCAATCAAGGCCCTTCAAAATAGTTAAGATTTCTGTGCTTACTTCCTATTTTTGGAATTAATTTTTCCTATAAAATTGATGTTTCAATTGAAAAGGAATAATTTGAATAAAGTTAGGGATATTAAAACCATTTGATAACAGTTAATGCGACGTCCGGGATTTGAACCCGGGTCGTAGGCTTGGGAAGCCCAAATCTTAACCAGGCTGGACTAACGCCGCTAATTATGATGTTCAGTTATTCTTATTTAAATTTTTATGGTTTGAGCAATTAAACTCTTGAATATTTCCTAATTACTTGTGCATGTCGCATTAGTATTACCCATATTTGGAAGTTTTACAAAAAAGATCCTGCTTAAAAGTAAATAACACTAGAATTAGATTTAAAAAATGGAACACACTTTTTTAGAGTACATAATGTTCATTAACACGTATAAATTGAAAATAAGTTTCGACGAGAAGTTTTCACTCAAATTTCCAATCCATTTTACTTCGTTAAATCTAGCTATAACGCAGTAACCCTTCAATCACACATCCTCATTCTATCTAAAAAATGCAAAACTTGGAAAGTTGAAGAAATCGACCTAAATTGATCGGTACATATAGGCCGTACCTATAAAAATAAAGAAGAAATTGTTTAAAGAAAATTATACGTTCCCACCGAGTTAATATCCACAAGAGTCCACTGCAGTCTGTAAAAAAAAGAATGATGAATCCTATTGAGAGGAGTCACAATGCCCTCCACAAAGTTTGAAACTAATCCCGCCTGTTACCTAACTCACATGTATTTTTACAGTAGAATTACTTGGGCTTAGTTTACTCCGTTCATTTCCACCATAGGTTACCATCAGTACATAGTCACCCTGTTCAAACTGGATCTTTGGGGTTGTAGCCGTGCCAAATAGATTGGTCATTTTTCGGGTGTGGTAGTACTCTATTTTATTGGATTCATCTGGATTTAATTTATAGATATAAAAATCCAGGTAACGAATACACTTACTATCGGCACCTTCATACAAACTTGCTTTAAATTGTAATATATTGTTGTATTTAGTGATGTTGTACTGTTCCAAATCATTACCATATTGATCAGATACATGTATCGTAGTTTTAATATAATCTGCAGCACATATGGGCTGTAAAGCTGTAGCTAATACCAAAAACGTGACAAACAACCCAAGATATTTCATATTCATACTCTAATCCCTCCAAACCTAATTTACATGTATTTTTACAGTAGAATTGCTCGGGCTTAGTTTCCACAGGTTGTTTCCGCCATATCTTACGAGAAGTATGTAGTCACCGGATTTAAAAGTGATGTCAGGTGTTGTAGCCGTGCCATAACCATTGGTCAGTTTTTTGGTATTATAATATGGCAGTATATCATGTCCATCGGGAGTTACTTTAAAAACATAGAACTCCAGATTACGTAAACCTAAACTGTCCACCTCAGTTGTGCTAACGTCATATAAAGTTGCTTTAAACTTCTCTACAGTATAATTGAGATTGTATTGTTTCTGATAATTACCATCATGATCAGATATGTATATTTTAGTTTGGTGTGTTGCACATATGGGCTGTACTGATGTGGCCAGTATCAAAAACATTGCAAACAAGCCGAGATACTTTATTTTCATAACTTAATCCCCCAACGGTTCCCTCAACTCACATGTATTTTTACCTTAGTCATACATGAGTCTTGCAGCAACCTTCTGCTTCCTTCATATTTTATTATGAATATATAGTCCCCTGGTTCAAACTGGATCTTTGGGGTTGTAACAATACCATTCCAGTTTGTCGATTTGTGATCATGATAATATAAGCTGATATCAAGTCCATTTGCATCTGATTCATTTGTAATTACTTTATAAATATCTAAATCCAAATCTTGCCAGGCTGTACCTTCCTTTTTAATACCCTCGTCCCATAAATTTACCTCGTACCATAAAGTTACGTTAAACATCTCATCAGTATTACAAGGGAAATTAAATTGACTTTGACAATGACCATACTGATCAGTTACATTTATCCCCGTTGGCGTCCAATCCGGATAATCTCCGGCATATATGGGCTGTACTGCTATGGCCAGTACTAAAAAAGTGGCAAAGAGCCCCAAATATTTCACTTTCATTCTAATCCCTCCAACAGTTACCCCTAACTCACATGTATTTTTACACTGGCATCACTTGGGCTTAGTCTATCCTTCTTGTTTCCTCCATAGCTTACTATGAGTACATAATCACCTGGTTCAAACCGGATATTGGCTGTTTCAACCACACCACGCCAATTTGTCATTTTTCGGTCGTGGTAGTACAGTACTGGATTTGATCCATCTGTAGTTACTTTATAAAGATCAAAAACAACCCAACGCCAAGCTAAAGGTACTATCTCAATATCAGTGGGATCCTTACCAAAGTAATAGGTAAATAAAGCTGATTTAAACTTCTCTTCAGTAGAACTATTAAGATTAAACTGATTTGCATAGTTACCATACTGATCAGATACATTTATTCCAGTTTTATAATACTCAATTGGATCTGCTGCGCATATGGGCTGTAAAGCTGTAGCTAATATCAAAAACGTGACAAACAGGCCAAAATATTTCACTTTCATTCTAATCCCCCCACATATTAACATGCATCTTAGTACTATTACTACAATGGTACCCCAAAGTATATATAGTTTACTTTTTACTTTTTAAATTTTCAGTGAAAAATTTTCTTCAGAAGTATTGTAACGCCCATCGTTTATGGAAAAATATGGTTTTATCATGCATTCAGTGAATTGAGCGATTATAACGTTTTATTTAAAAAAAGTATTGTATCAATTTATTATAGGCCTGAACTAAGACATATATAACCTTTTTAATGGGGCAAAGGATTCAAATTAGGGTTCTAGAAAAAAATAGTCAAGTTAGATCGTTAGGGTACCACATGTAACACATCATTTGGACAAGTTTCTCAATTTTCTGAATTTACTTTTAAAAAATAAATTTCCTAGGATCCAGAAACTTCACCTCATGCCACAGATTCCATCATATTCCAACTCAATCTTTAATCCTCAAAAACCTTGAGTTGAATGCAACTATGATGGTACTTGCAGACATGAGTATGGCTCCTGCTGCAGGTGTTAAGAGAATTCCATAACCATAAAGAACTCCTGCTGCAATTGGTATTGCAAAAACGTTGTACCCTGCTCCCCATGCAAGATTCTGGAGCATCTTACTGTAGGTGGACCTTGCAAGTTTTACAGTGTAAACAACATCGAGTGGGTTGCTTCGGACAAGTACAACATCCCCTGCTTCAATGGCAACGTCGGTACCTGCCCCAATTGCAATACCAACATCTGCCTGTGCAAGTGCAGGGGCATCGTTGATACCGTCACCAGTCATTGCAACAACTGCGCCTGCAGATTGGATTTCTCGGATTTTTTCTGCCTTTTCATGGGGTAACACTTCTGCGTAGTATTTATCAAGTCCAATTTCATTTGAAACCCACTCTGCAACCTCTTTTTTATCCCCAGTAATCATTATACAACGAATTCCCATTTCTTTGAGCTTCTTTATGGCTTTCTTCGATTCTCCCCTTATAACATCTGCAAGTGCAACTGCACCAATAACTTCTCCTTCAACAACCACAAAAACAATGGTTTTGCCCTGAAGGGAGAGTTCATCTAGCTTTTCATTTGAAGCTTCAGCACTATGTTCAGTTAAAAATCCAGGGCTCACCACTTCAACGTGTTTTCCATTGATCCTGCCCTGGACACCTTTTCCAGGGATGGATCTGAAGTCATGAACCTCATAGGTTTTCACTGCAGTTTTTGCAAATCCCCTGGCAATTGGATGCTCAGAATAGGATTCAAGGGAGGCAGAGTAGTTTAAAACATCATCTTCATCATGATCAGGACTTAAGGTAACAACATCAGTTATACCGAACCTTCCCTCGGTAAGTGTACCTGTTTTATCGAAGATCACAGCATCGATGTTTCGTGACCTTTCAAATGAGGCACGGTTTCTTATTAAAAGTCCGTTTTTGGCAGATAATGCTGTTGAAACTGAAACTACCAGAGGTACTGCGAGTCCCAGTGCATGGGGGCATGTGATAACCATTACAGTCACAGCCCTCTCAAGTGCAAATTCAAAACCAAAATTCGTGGCCAGTAACCATGCTAAAAGTGTTAAAAATCCTCCAGTGAGAGCCAGTACAGTGAGTGCCGTTGCAAAACGATCCGCAAGGTTTTGAGTCTTCGATTTACTTGCCTGTGCTTCCTCTACAAGATCTATAACCTGGGACAGAAAGGAATCCTTTCCTGTTTTCCTGATTTCCACTGTGATTGATCCCTCTCCATTGATGGATCCACCTATGACCTCAGCACCAGTTTCCTTAAAAACAGGGTCGGATTCACCTGTGAGCATGGATTCATCCATGGAAGTGGTTCCTCCTATAACTTCACCGTCTGCAGGGACCTTCTCACCGGGTTTGATCATCACCCTGTCTCCCAAGGTCAGATCATCCAGAGAAACGTCCCACACATTTCCATCAGGCATTAATTTGTGTGCATGTGATGGCATGAGTTTTACAAGTTCTTCAAGGGATCTTGAGGCACCCATAACCGATCTCATCTCAAGCCAGTGCCCCAGAAGCATTATGTCAATCAAGGTTGCAAGTTCCCAGAAAAATACCTCACCTGCAAGGCCAAAGGTAACGGCAGTGCTGTATAAATACGCACTTGTAAGTGCAACAGAGATCAGAGCGTCCATTCCAGGATTTCGAGCTTTGATCTGAGTGAAAAATCCTTTAAAAAAGGGGTAACCCCCATAAAAATAAACTAAGGATGATAAAACAAAAAGAAGGTACATATCCCCTGTAAATCTGATGGAACCACCAAAACCAGATAATTCTTGAATTGTGGGGGATAGAATAAGAATTGGTACCGTGAGAATCAGGGATATCCATAATCGTTTCTTCAAATCCTCAATCATACTGGAATGGATGTGTTCTCCTTCCATCCTATGTTTTTCACTTATTTCATCTCCACAAACAACACATTTACCCCTCTCATGGCTGTAGTGGTCGTGCTTCATTCTCTGATGAGGACCATCATGGTTAATTTTAATCACCCCACAAGTAATGTTAAATTCCCAAAAAAGGATTCCATCCGAATTTAAAGAAAATAAAAGAGTATATAACTAAAAATAAAAAAGTAAAGGGAGACTTTATTCAAGTTCCAGTTTGATGGCTCCAACTCTCGGTGCCAAGAAGTTGTAGAGTAAAGCCACTATTGCTGCGCCAATGAAGGTTAAAATGAACGTCATAATTGGCCAGATTATAATGAGATACAGTGCTCCCATGGCAGTTATGGAACTGGCAACAGAATTTACAACCGCAGTTGTATTGTTGTTCAAACTAATTATAAATGTACTGAGGTTGTACAAAGCTGCATATCCCGCAATAAAATAAATAATTCCCATTATAAAGGACAAAATCGCGGATATCACTGATATTATCACTGAAAAGTCAAATACTGGTATTGATTTTATTTTCTTAATCTCTCCCATATTATCTACCCCCAATGATCTGTTATTATCTATTATGAGGATTATAGAATAAATCATTTTCGATATTATTTTAATAACAAGGGTTAAATCTGAATGATGTTCAACTATCACGTGAGGATGTGCGATTATAACCTGCAAAACCTAAAATAAGATGTAAAGATTTCAGCATAATATCTACTTGTAAAGGGCAAAGTAATACTGTTTTTTTAAATAAAAAGGTTACATTTAACATTTTGAAATAATTTAGCTAAAAATTAAAGGAAAGTGGTAAATGAAATGATCTTAAAGAGTGGAACCTTCCATCCAACGTTTGCACAGAATTCTTTCTAAAAAAAAAATATTTAAACCCCAACAAGACAGTTGGAGTTTAATCCTTCATAGTCAGCATTATTGCTCCAGTTATTATGAGCCATATACCAATCAATGCACCTAAAACCCGGGGGTCAGCTATGAAGATTCCTATGATTATATAGATTATACCTATGATTATGGCTGTTAATCCATTCCATCTGCTGCCACCAGTTTTTGAAATTAATGCCATAATACCTGCAATAATCAGGAATAAGCCTGCAATCCATACCAACAAACCAACCAACCAGCTGAAAAGTCCGGGATTAACTATGAATCCTATACCCAGGAACAGAGCTATAATTCCTAAAATCAGTTCAAGAATTCCTAAACCTGCACTCTCACCCATTTCCATGGTTCCGCTCAGTACAAGACCAATACCCAATATCAGGACAATGAATCCTGTTATTAAGCTAAATGGAATTACTCCCAGTACTGGAAAGGCAAGAACAACCAGGCCCAAAATAATCAAAGTCAGTGCACTAGCCATTTTTTGCATATATATCTACCTCCACACTTTAATTAACTTATTAAATTTTTTTAATAAATTCTAATGTATTAAGTTTGTTGTTTTTTCCTGGAGGGTATGAATATACTGGTAACAAATCCTAAGAAGAATATCAATGCCAGTGCATTGAAGGTCATCTGCATGGCAGAGCTTATTGTTGCATCCACCATTTGGGTGACTTGAGGAACCAGATTTGCAGGTATATCCTGTGGAGCAGTTGTCTGCATCTTTTCAACGTAGCTAAAGAGACTATCCTGAATCTCCGTGGTGGTCATGTTCTCTGCAAGACCAGACGATTGTATAGATGCTGTGAGTCCCCAGAATACTCCAAGTAACAACAGAACCCCAATTAAAGCCGTACCCATGGAGTATCCAAGGTTTTTGAATGCATTTAAGAAGCCAGCAGCATCAGATTCCTGATCTTTTCTGGCTGCAGACATGGTGAGGTTGGTTAGCTGGGACAGCAAGAGGCCAACTCCAACACCGAAGACAACGGTTCCTGGAATGATATCAGCTATCTGGGTGTTGATGTTGAATGTTCCTCCAAGTATCCATGTTCCCATGGCAGATACCAGAAAACCAATCATCATAACGTACTTTGGATCCAATCTAGATGAAAGCTTGGCACCTAAAAGTGAAAACACCATAATAGTGAGGGATGCAGGTAAAAGAGCTACCCCTGTCATGAATGCATTCAGGTGGGTTACCTGCTGGAGAAACACCGGGATTATGAAGAGGAAACCTGCAAGGGGTATCTGCTGCAGTATGGAGTTTAAATTTCCCAGTCCAAAGATACGATTTTTCAGCAGGGATATGTCAGAGAGGGGTTCCAGGCCCTTGTTGATCCTTCTCCTTTGCCATAGTAAAAACACTGCAAACAGGAGGGAACCTGAAACCAGAAGAACAACCACGTAAGCCCAGTACTCAGGTTTTGTTAGGAACAGGATACCTAGAACTATTAAAACAAGGGATACTATGGACAATATGGCCCCCACAACATCCAGATCCTTCCATTCAAGTGTTGGTTGGGATTCTGTAAGGTAGCCCCGGAATATAAGTATTAAAGCAACGAAAAGCAGTTCTGAACCAAATACCAGTCTCCATGACAGGTATGTAGTGAAGATTCCCCCGACTATTGGGCCTATGGCAGCACCCATTGCTGCAATACCTCCCCAAATCCCAAAGGCTGTGATTTTATCTTTACCTTGGTAGCTGGCCCCTACAATAGTTGTGGTGGCAGGAAACATCATTGCAGCACCAATTCCTTCCAGAACTGCCCATCCCAGAAGCAACATGAACGCATTGATACTCAAGGTTGCTATGACAGTTCCAGAAGCATATATGAAAACTCCAGTTAAAAACGTCTTCTTCCTACCAAGAATATCCTGTAATTTACTCCCCAGTAACATGAAAGAAGCAATTATGAGAGCGTATAGCGCAATGATTGATTGAATGATTGACAAAGTTGTATTCAAATCCTTAACAAGTGTTGTGATCGCCACGTTCATTGCAGACGAATCCAAAACAATAATAAATATCGCCATACATGCGATTATCACCACACCCCATTTGTACTGTCCTTCAGCCATGCCCCTCCCCCTTAAGAACTTTTATAACTATAATATGACATTAGCCAGTATTTATTTTTTGGGAAAAAGTATTTCAAAGGATTGGTGAACCTACTGCTAAAAAATCTGTTGCAAAAAAATAAGAAAAAATAGAAAGAACTGATTTAAAGGGGTTTCCCCATAAACCAAAGACATTTATCTGACCAGATACAATCTCCACAGACTTCCCGGGCATCTTCACGTGTTCTGAAGGTTTCATTCACGTACTCAAATATAATCCCAGATTCAACATTTGAACCTTCTATAATACCCAGTTTTTGAAGAACTGTTTCATCCATTCTTTTTATATTTTCATCTGCACCATGATCTTTGCAGATATAATCCACATTGTGGGGGCAGTGGATGCAGATTTCATCACAGTTTGCAGTTATTTCCAGTTCAAGGTTGTTACTCCCCAGCACGTGCTCCACAACCAGTGCCATGGCTTCTGCAAATTCCTTGCTGTACCCATAGCCCTGGAATCCTTGCATGCAGAGGAGGTGGTGGGCCCTGATCCGCATGGGATCAGAGACCCCAGGTTTTGCTTTCAAGCCATTTTAATCCCCGTTGAATGGTTCTTTTGGCGTTACTGCCTTGGCGAATGCTGCGGCACCACCTATTTTCACAAGGTCTCCAGCAACGAATGGTAAAAGACCCATAACCATGATAGTCCACATACTTGGCTGGGAACCTGTTGCAACATAGGTCCATGCTCCAAGCTGAAGCATTCCTGGGATGTAGATCAGTGCGAAGTTTGCAAAGAGCATTAAAGCCAGCATTGGAATGAAGTTCCTTGCCTTAACGAATCTGTCTGCGAAGTACCCTAAAAAGAGTGCTGCAAGGACAAATCCTACGAGGTATCCTCCTGTAGCTCCCATGAGAACTCCAAGTCCCCCTGTCATTCCACCGAACCATGGAACACCGGCTATGCCCACACCAAGGTATATTGCCTGGCTCAGTCCTCCCCAGTACCTTCCAAGGAGTATTCCTGCAATGAGAACTGCAAAGGTCTGGGCTGTTACTGGCACAGGGGTCCATGGTAACGGAATAACCACCTGAGCCATTATACCAGTTATACATGCCATGAAAAATGCTAGGATAACTTTGTTCAAGGTTGAAGTTTCGGATCTCCATTTGAAGAAGGTGTACCTTCCCTTGAAGTAGTCATCTATTGTTATTTCCATCTGAAAATTCCTCCTGATGTAAAATTTCATAAAGATTTTGTTTTTTAAATATAAAGCAGCAAGTTAACATGTCCAACAAAAACTGCTTCAAATAGCAAATCACATCTAAAAAGGGCACTTAATATGCCATGGGAGAATTCGTTATTCATTCCCTTTACTTATTAGGTTCAGATATTATAAATAGTTTTTTAAGGGAGGACATGGAATAGATAATATTTAAATGAGGGGTTTCAAGGTTCTTTACTGTTCACCCTTTCAACGTAGCTGTCTATTTTGAATTTTCTTTTTAGTCCCTTGGCGTTCATGTATCTAACCTTTCCAAAGATTTCCCTTTCCTTCCACGCCCTGTCATGTTTTCCAAAACACCATAGAACACCAGTGTATCCATTGGGGTCTCTTCCATCAAGTTCGTATTTGTTATTGAGGCGAATTGCTATTTCAAATGCCTTTTGTGGGTTTTCAGTCCATTCAAGTATCTTCTTTCCCCAGTACATTCGCATGTAACCGTGCATCTTACCAGTTTTAACCATCTCCATTTGAGCTGCATTCCAGTAGGGGTCGTGTGTACTGGCGGTTTCAAACTCTTGAAGGGTGTAAACGTACTTTCTTCTATCATCTTCATGTTCTTTCAATGTTTTTAGAGCCCAATCAGGTAGTGCATCCATGTTTTTGTAGTTGGGGTTGTAATGGACAAAGTTCACTGCCAGTTCACGCCTGATTATAATCTCCTCCAGGAAAGCGTCTTTAGAGGAGCTTTCACTATCATTTACCCTGAGTGCAATGTGAACTGGTGATATCTGGCCGAAGTGAAGGTATGGACTCATATTTGAGAGATGATCCATTGAGGGATCGTTTCTAAACTCTGCAAATCCATCCAGTTTATTCTCTACAAAGTCCTCCAGAAGTTTGATGGCAACGGATGTTCCACCATGGAAGTGTTCTGTTTTTGGCACACTTAAGTCAATTTCAAGGCCGGACAGAACTTCATCAACATCATCCAAAGATATTTCAGGTATCTTCGTAGGTATTTCCATTGAAACAGAACTCTTTTCAAGTGGAACCTCCTTCAGAAGCACTAAAAACTTTTCAATATGAAGTTTTATCCTTCTGCGGAAGGTTGCAGCAGAATACTCTTCCTTAAATGATGCAACTTCAACTGGAACAACCACGTTTGATTCAACCTGTACAAATGGACATTCAACAGTCTTAAGAACATTTTTATACCATTCAACTTGCTCTTCAAGGTATCCTCTGTCAACAACAACCATTGATGCTCTTTTGGATAGTTCCATCGCACCTACATCTGGTGAACATTTTAAAACAAGAAATTTGATGTTTCTCTGAATGAGTGAAGTTTTTAGATCCTTCAATCCTTCCAGCATGAATGTGTAATGTCTTAAATTGGCTTCGGGATAATTTTCAGTCAGTCCGAAGTAAATAACGAGTGGTTTGTGGATTTGGTTTGCCTTTGAAACTGCGTATTCAAGTGCATGGTTTTGATGTGCCCTCTGGGATGACTGCATCCAATAAAGCACATATTCTCCATCTTTCAATGGTTTTTCATTGAGTTTCTTTATTCTCTCAGCCTGAATCATCACCGCCCCCAGAAATCAATTTTTATGCCATTCTATCGAATATGAAAGTTACCTGAATGAGATCTTCAGGGTAAGGTTCAAAAAATGTCTGTTTTAAAAGGTATTCCTCCTCAAAACGTATCATCCATGATTTAATAAGATTTATAATTGCAAGAAGTGGTAGTCTTCCTTCCCTGTACTTCTGGATTGAGTCCAAAAAGAACGTTTTTTCAGGAGATTTCAGGTTATTTGAGAAGTATCCAAAGGCATGCATGAGAACGTTGATGTTGGATGGAACTCTCTGTGGTTCTGAAAGAGCTGAAAGCAACATAGCACCATATTTATCTTTGAGATCATCAAGCGAATATTCAGTACGGTTTGAAAGAAGATTACCCATATTACGAGTGCATTCCTGGTCGTAGGAAAGAAGAAGGAGTTTGTTACGGGTCTGGAAGTCTATGAGATCATTGAAATCCCCTGATTCTTTTACTTCACGGAAATCTGCAAGTGTGAATACTCTGGTTAAGAAATTTTCCCTAATTATGAGGTTCCTGAGCCTGCCCTCATCTTCAACAGGCAGCTGAGGAAATTTATTCATAACTGAAGCTGCAAAGAGACCAACACCATCACCACGAATTCTTGAATCATCAAAGCCATCATATACTTTGATACTCTTTGTACCGCAGGAAGGAGATTTATTTTTGAGTATGAATCCATCAACATCAACTAATGAATTTAAAAACGATTCTGAAAATTCTTTCATCTTATCTGTGAGATTCAAACCTGTTTCAGGTTGTACCAAATTTATCCTTCCATCTAAATCTGATACTCTAACAGGTTTTCTGGGAACGCCCAGTCCAATTTCAACTTCAGGACAGATCGGATGGAATTTAGCATGCTTTTTAAGGTTTTCAACAACACTGCTCCTGATTATGAGGCCGTTGTACCTGCAGGCTTCAAATTCAAGGCATTTACTTGAAACTATCTTTGGAACTGGAAAATCTCTCAAGGGCATCATCCCATAATTTATTTATCAACCCAACATCATTCATTATTTTTATTATTTGAACGTTAATTAGTTATGGAATTCATTTTTCATCCATATAAAAAAAAATGAGGATTTATGGTGGACTTGGAGCCTTGAATCTCTTTAAGGTGAAGAACAAAGGGATAGATGCCAGCTGCATAACCATTGAAAAAACAACGAGATATATAAGGGACACTCCGTAGAGCAGTCCCATGACCATACTTCCTGCAAACCATGAAATTCCATAGATGGTGTTGAAAGCTCCGTAGGCAACTCCTCTTCTCTCAGTTGGTGCCATGAGTGCAACTGCTGCCCTCATTATTGATTCCTGAGCACCCATACCAACACCCCATAGTGCCACTCCAATTAGTGCGGTGTAGAATCCTCCAAGAAAGACTAGAGGTGCAAAGAGAGATGATACGATGGCAACAACCATCATGATTGAAACTCCTGTCCTGTCAAAGAGCTTTCCAAATATCAGTGCTGCAATTGCATCCACTCCCATTGCAACGGCGTAAAATATGGGTATCATGGCCCCTGCAACTATGTTTTGGTCCTGGAAGTGGTAGGCAACAAGGGGAAAATCTGCAAATCCTGCTGCAAGCAGCGCAACGCCTGCAATGTATATCCAGTAAGTTTTCTTAAATCCTTTTGTGTCAAATTGAGGTCTGCTTGATTCCATATCCTGAGGTTTAGGATAAAGAAAGCGAGAAAGGATGAGTACGGTTATTGCGAGGATTGCAGGTATTAATAGTACTGCAAATCCTGTTCTGTAGCTTCCATGGAAAGCCAGAACAAGTGCAACGATGAGTGGTCCAAGTATGGCACCTGTTTGGTCCATGGCTTCATGTATCCCAAAGCCCCACCCTCTTCCAACCCTGGAGGTTGCATGGGATAACATTACATCCCTTGCAGGTGTTCTTATGGCTTTTCCAAGCCTTTCAGTTATTAAAAGCACTGCTGCAATTTCCCAACTACCTGCAAGTGCCAGAAGAGGTACTGCAAGGAGGTTTACAATATATCCAACGATTGTTATTGTCCAGTAGCGTCTGGTTTTATCGCTGAGGTATCCTGAGAAAAATCTGAGGAGGTAACCCACAAGTTCACCAAAGCCAGATACGAAAGCCACAGTCACTGCACTGGCCCCTAAAACTGCCAGGAATGGACCTGTAATACTTCTAGCCCCTTCATAAGTCATATCAGAGAATAAACTCACAAATCCAAGGAGTATGATAAACTTCCATGCATTGGATTTTAAAGTATCTCTTGTTTGCTTAAATTTTTCATTTTCCATGTTACTTGATCCCCAGTTCCTGTCTGATCAGGTCCCACATTTTAAGCTTATAAAATGTTCTATTTAATTATTGAATCTATATCCGCATAAATTTAAAATAAAACCTTCAATTACCAAACAAAAAAAACATCAGAATACTCAGGATCAAAAAATAAAACCTAAAAAATCCTTACAATATGGACTAAACTGAATAAATAAAATGAGTAGAAGTTCTTAATTCAATTTTTTGCCCTGTCGTAAACATCTTTAAGGGTGTGCATGTCCACACTGGTGTAGATCTGAGTTGTGCTCAGGTTTGAGTGGCCAAGAAGTTGTTGTATGGCCCTTATATCCACCCCATTTTTCAGGAGATGGGTTGCAAATGAATGGCGTAATATGTGAGGCGTTACCCTTTTTTTAATACCTGCAGCTTTTGCATAGTCCTTTATCATCATCTGAATGTAGCGGGGAGTTAAATGGTTTCCTGAACGATTGACAAAAAGGTATTCACTGTTGCAACTCCTTTTAGTTAGGTAACCCTCAAGCATTTCCTTTGTCTCATCATCAAAGAGGACTATTCTATCTTTTTCACCTTTACCCCTTATTCTCAGGGTTCTCTCGTGAAGATCAACACTGTCTGTACGGAGGGTTACAAGTTCAGAAACCCTGAGGCCTGAAGAATATAAAAGAGCCAATATAACTTTGTTTCTGAGTTTCAAAAACTCTGAATGATGGGTTGAACCGTTGGAACTCCCATCCATAGCATGTATCAGTCGCTGCACTTCCTCTTCATTAAGAGATTTAGGGAGGGATTTTGTTCTTTTTGGGGTTTTAACATCTTTAAGTACACCTATACCCCCAAATTCAAAGAACTTTTTCACAACAACCGTCACTAGGTATATGTAATTCTGGGAAACATCTTTATCCCTCTTAAGGTGCCTTATGTACCTCTTAAATGCTCTTAAAACAAGTCTTTCATCGTGCAAATCTTTTTCTTTTAATAAAAATCTGTAAAAATTGGTTATTATTGATTTGTAGGTTTTTATGGTGTTCTGTGAGTAGTTCCTTATCTCCAGTTCAATGAGGTAATCCTCTATCATCTCTGGAAAGTCAAATGCATCCAGTATATTCTCCCTCAGGAGGTAACCAGATTCGCCTGCAATGGATCTTTCCAAATTTGCAGGACCCCCCTCAGAACTTCTCCAGTGTTGATTTGGGTAAGGACTCATGTTATCAGATTAATATTTTTTTTCCATTTATACCTTTACATGTAACTTCTGTCAACATTCTCATTGGGAGAACCATCCTTTCCACCACCCATATGTTGAGAACTGGATAGATCCTTTTCCATAGCATTTTGAAAGGAACTGTATCTCCTCAGGATCTGATCCTCAATGGAAACAGCATTTTCTATGGCAAACAACATGTGCTTTTCTTCTATGAGGTTACTGCCCTCCATCACAGCCATATCTCCGGCCATCCGCACAACTCCTCCAAGATCACGAAGTCTTAAAGTTAAAGCGTTACGCTGATCATCGATAACCTTTGCCCTTCTTCTTGCATCTCCCATTAATATTTCAACTGCTCTCCTGGTTGCGTGGGGTATCTTTCCATCCATCTCTATTTCCTGGGCAACGAATTGAGCTATTTTTGATTGGTTCTCATCGGTGTCTGGCATGGTGGTTTTCATGAGAATTTCATAGCCTTCACCTTGAATTCTTGAGCGCAGTGGTGGGAGTATGTACTGCACATCCCGTATGTTGCAGGCCCCAACGAATATGAAGTCACAAGGCACATCAGAAACTTTAACTGAACTTCCAGCACTCTGGGGATTTCTTCCAACTATCGGAAAGACTTTATCCTGCATCGCACTTAATATGTAACGCTGCAGGGGTGCTATGTGAACTATTTCATCTACAAAAAGAACACCTTCATGTGCCTCGTGTATCGCACCGGGTACAACCCGTTCATAGGGTTGAGTTCCAAGGTCAGGGTGCCCTCCATAGGGATCATGCCTTACATCACCTAGGAGTTCTGTTTCACTGGCACCGGTTGCCTGTATAAACAGTTTCCTTTCAAGGGGCACTATGACGTTTTTGGGTTTTTCCTCAACCATCACCCTCCTCCTCTCAAGGGCGTGCTGATCCAATACCCTTATTCTGTCACCGTCAACACGTTCGTAGATCACAACTTCTTCCCGTCCATTGAGCATGCGCGTTGTTGTAACCCTTTCCTGGGGAATGTTTATTGCACCAGAGTTCATCTCAAACATGCCAAGGAGGTCTCCTAAATGCTTTCTCCTTGCATTTATATGGGCGTACTTATCTGCACCACAGCTTGGACATATACTCTGATAAGCGTTGTTGTAACTTCCACAGTTGGCACAGAGAAATCCTAACCTTTCTGCAACTGCATCGGGCACATCCTGCGGACTCACAAGATCACCTTCTGCCCTTTCAAGATTTTTTTGCTGGGTTTCCATCTCTTTTCTATTTTTAACCTCAACAAAGGGCCTTTCAGGCCTTTCAGGGTTGTGGACAACTGTGACTTCTTCCTGGGGTTCTGCAAGATGGAAGGATATGGCTTGGGCTATTAAAGATTTGCCTATTCCTGGCGGCCCAACAAGAAGAAGATTTCTTCTCTGTTTTGCAGCAATTTTAACGAATTTTATAATGTCTTCATGGCCTATCACTCGTTCCAGTGGATCTTTAGGTATAAGTATGTCTTCTGTTGTTTCAAAATCCTTTAAAAATTCCTTTTTCATGTTAACATACATGGATACCACCTGAATTTATGCCTAACATTATAAAAGGGGATGAAAAGGAAGTCCCCTGAATTATACTTATTTAAATCTCCATAATATGACGTTAGAATGGAGGTGTGGATAGATTTGTGAATTTTACTTGGTTATAACCTTTATTGGGCCTGGTTTTTTCACAACTTCACTCATTCTGACTGCAACTATGTACTTCAAGCCCTTATCCTTTGCAATGTCTATCAATCTCTGGCTTACCACACCATCGAATACAACTGCGTATGTGGTGTTGTTCACAATTTTAAGTTCCTCGTAGAGATTTTCAACTTTAACTTCCTTGAGGATGTTCATTGCATCATCGAGAATCTCGGCATTTCCAGTTCCTTCCAGTTCATTAAGAATTTCCTTTAAAAGGGTTATTTTGTCACCGGCTTTTTGCTGTTCAACCTTCTCAACCTTAACGCCCACATCCTGGTAGATCTGTTCGACAGGTATTTTATCCCTTAAAGCCACCATTACCTCGTCTTTGCTCAGATCTTCAACTTCTTTACCCCTTGGAGCTCGGGTAACGTAGTCGATTTCCCCTACCTGGAGCAGTTCTTTGAGTATGAGGTCTCCACCCCTATCCCCATCAAGGAATGCGGTGACTGTTTTGGTTTTGGTTAGTTCTGCAACTGCCTTTGGAACACTCACTCCTTCAACAGCTATTGCATTTTTAACCCCATATTTAAGGAGGTTTAAAACATCAGCCCTTCCTTCAACAACCAGTATCGCATCGGAACTTATGACATTTGGACCAGATGGAAGCTTTTCATCCCCATAATCCATTATTTCATGGATCCTCATGGCTTCCTTAACTTCCTCTATCATTTTAAGGCTTTCTGGTGTTACCTCTTCCATCATTCCTTTGTACAGTTCCTTGGCCCTGTCAACAACCCTTCGCCTTTTAACTGCCCTGACATCTTCAACCTTGGAAACCTGAATGTAAGCTTCACATGGCCCCACCCTGTTTATTGTTTCAAGTGATGCTGCCAGGATTGCAGTTTCAACCCTGTCAAGGCTTGAAGGGATGACTATTTCTCCCTTGGAACGGCCTGCTTTGGAGTTTATGTTGACCTTTATCCTTCCTATTCTCCCTGTTTTTTGTAATTCCCTTAAATCAAGATCATTGCTTAAAAGTCCCTCTGTCTGTCCGAAGATTGCTCCGACAACGTCTGGCTTTTCCACAATACCGTTAGCATTTATTTGAGCGTGAATAAGATATTTAGTTGTGCTTATTTCTTCTTTTCCCATGTTTGGGCCTCCTTCATGCACAGATACCTTCATGATATTAACCCAATGATATAACTCGATAACTGGATGATTCCAATCCATCAAGGGAAGTTATGATTAAAATTATCGTTGTAGTTCATTACTTCATTTGATTCTTTATCGTGGTACCACCTGCAATATCATTGCCATTGGCATAAGTATCTTAACATAAATTTTGATGAATAGTGACTACCAGCTATCATCTTGGGCGTTCTTCGAGTTCCAGCTGATCCATGTGTTTTGGAAGACTCTCAATGTCCTTTATATACTTCCTTGTGATTCCCCTGATTTTGCGCCTTATACTAAGGTCAGGATGGGAACCAAGACTTTGTATGTCCTCTGAAAGTCTCTTGGCAAGTTCATCACCTTTTTTATCAAAGTCTGTTAATATTATGACTTTTGAAGATGACTTTGCAGCCATCTCGGCTATTTCGAATAATTTAAGGCCTGAACCCGAGACTTTTATAAAGTTACCATTGATACCAAGTTTTTTTAAAGCTTTTTCATCTTTTCTTCCTTCGATCAGTATGGGCATTCCCTCTTCAACGCAGATTTTGAGTTCTTCTATTATACAGGACAATCTTCTAAAACTCATTTGTAAAGCCCTTTGATGATGTCTAAATAGTATCCTACAGAATAATATAACCGATCTTATATATAAAATTGAAGATATTAAAAAAATAGGATTTAAGGAATTTTCAGGGTTTTTACTATGATTAAAAGCTATTAATAGCATTTAATATAGATATGGCCTTAAAATGATGACATTATATTATATATGATTATGAAAAATTAATATTTTTAACTATAAACCTATGAGGTATTGTTTTAATTTTGAGGTAAAGTTTTAAATATTTTTGATTCAAAAGTAAGTTTGATAAGATTTTTTTTACACATGCAGGATCAATTTATTACAAAGATATTAAAGGCGATGTAACTAATAAGAAGTTATCCTAAAAGTTATCCTTATTAAAAGCCAGTAACGTTGTAACGCAGAGTCACTGCAAAATAGGATTACTGTAAAAAAATTACTGTAAAAAATTTATTTTAAAAAATGGAGGATTTGAAGTGGCAAAAGGCCTTATAAGAATAGTTCTGGACATATTAAAACCGCACGAACCAAACATCCCCTCTTTTGCAAAGTTTTTAAGTGAGTTAGGTGGTGTTGACGGGGTTAACATCACACTTATGGAAATAGACAAGGAAACAGAGAATGTTAAAGTCACTATGCAGGGTGATGACCTGAACTTCCAGGAGATAAGCGATGCAATAGAACAGTACGGTGGCTCAATACACAGTGTTGATGAGGTTGTTGCAGGTAAAAAACTTATTGAAGAAGTTACAACTCCTCAAGATTGATAAAAACAAGATTATGGAGCTGTTGTACCATGTACTCAGTTCATGAATTACATTTAATACTTTCAATAAAGTAGATTAACTGGTTTAAATGCATTCACAGATGCATTGAATTAATTTTTTTTTGATTTGATATTTTTGGATTTGATAAAATGGTAGGAAAAGAACTTTCAGCAGAGTCCCTATTGAAAAATTTTTCAAAAGAATTGGCCCTATCAAAACTTTGGAACTCCCTTGTAACAACTTCAAATCTGTCAGATGCTTTGAGGCATGTTGCAGGAGAAAACGGAGTTCTTACAGGAGTTAAACCTGTTAAAGAGGGTTTAAGAATAATGGGAAAAGCCACAACCGTTGAAACTGCTTCTGACGATTGGGGAACAGTTATACAGGGAATATATGCAGCTAAAAGGGGAGATGTTCTGGTTATAAAATGCAGTGCCGATGATCCTGCAGTTTGGGGAGAAATGGCATCAAGTACTGCTCAGAAGAGAGGTGTAGTTGGGACAGTTATCCATGGATCAGCACGGGACATTTCAGGAATCAAAACCCTCAATTACCCAGTGTTCTCCAGGGACATCATACCAAATGCAGGTGATGCAAAGGCTGAAGGACGTTTAAATGTTCCAGTGAAATGTGGAAAGACCACTGTGAATCCTGGAGACTTTATAATGGGTGATGAATGTGGTGTGGTTTGTGTGCCACAGAGTATCCTTGAAGATGTCTTCAGAGAAGCCTTCAGCATAGTGGACAACGAGGATGAGATCGTTGCAAAAATAAAGAAGGGTTCTTCATTCCTAGAGATACTTGGAATAGATAAGTAGTTATAGTGAAAGGAAAAAAGTTTTTAAGATGCAGACGAGTTATGAATTCATCCATGAACATAAATGGGAGATCGTAATCACATTTATCATTGGAGCATTCATAATCTTTTTAATATCATTCGCAGTTGGATTAGACGATATAATTGATGTTTTAAGTCATTCTAACCTTCAAATAATATGTTTAGCATTGATACTGGAGTTATTTCTAATTTTAGCATGGACCCTGCGCTGGTCACTGATCCTGGATGTTGTGGATCACTCCCCAGGATTCAAGGATCTCTTTTTAATGATGTTCACAAGCCTCTTTGGAAACAACATAACACCTGGAGCTGCAGGTGGCGAACCATTGAGGGCTTACCTTGTGAGCAAGTTTGAAAATATTCCATTTGACCTTGCATTTGTATCTGCAAGTGCTGATCGGGTTTTTGAATTTTTCCCCTTTCTTCTGGTTTCATTATTTGCAATCTACCTCATATTCACCTGGAACATTTCAACAGTCAGTGCGGTTGCCCTGAGCATACTCATACTCGTCACCATGACCTTCTTTGGGATTCTCATATACGTTGGAATCAACAAGGACATTGCCCAGAAGATCATAATCAGAATTGCACGTTCAGTTTACCCATTCTTCAGCAGGATCAGCAAGAAGGAAGTGACCTTTGCATACGTAAAGGAAAAACTGACCTATTACATTGAAAGGTTCACAACCGGCTTTTTAACCGTTCTTCAGGACCATAAAATCTTTGCATTGGGCCTTGGGATATCCTTTGGAATGTGGGGAATAGATGTGGTTCGTATGTACCTCTGCTTCGTGGCAGTTGGTTCGTACCCTCCCTTCGTGCCCATGGTGATTATATACAGCATCGCCCTCCTTGTAACCATACTTCCAACCCTTCCTGGAGCCCTTGGACTTCGTGAAGGCGTTATGGTCGGGCTTTTTTTGGTGGTTGGCGTTCCTGCAGATGTAGTATTGGCTGCAAGCCTCATAGATCGTGTTGTAAGCTATTTAATGCCCACAGCGGTTGGTGCTCTTACAACAGTTTATTACGGAAACTTATTAAAAAAGAAAGATTCATCCAGTACTTAGAGGGTTTTGATCAGCAAAAAAGACATCTTATTCTTCATAGCCCAATTTAATGACCCCATTTAAAATTATCGAAAACTTTATATATGACCTCTAACTCTAATAATTATTAATATAAAACTTTCGGTTTGAGGGTAATGAAAAAACTGGGAAAAATCTCACATATCTCCAATAGAGGCCGCGTCATCTTAAGGTCTGACAAAACACCAGGTTTTGGATTAGCTGTTTTTACAGAAGATAAAAAGAAATTTGGCACTGTTTACGATGTATTCGGTCCTACAAAAGAGCCATTCATATCAGTGAAGGCGTATGCAAAAAATCCTAAAAATCTTGAGAACCGAGTTGGAGAGACCCTGTATATATCATCAAAACCTATTAAGAAGTGGGGGCGAAGGAAACGAAGGAAAAAATGAAACACGAAGTTTCACAGATCGAAAATGAAGAGCCTGATGTTTCAGAAAAGGAACAGATGAAGCATGATGTCTCTGAAATTGAGAAAATTGAAACCAAATGTCCAGAATGTGGCTCTGAAAAGCTTATAAATGATCACGAGCGTGGTGAAGTAGTATGCGGTGCATGTGGTCTTGTGATAGACGACAACATCGTTGATATGGGTCCTGAATGGAGGGCATTCGACCATGAACAGAGGGACAAACGTACCAGGGTAGGTGCACCTATAACATACACCATACACGATAAGGGTCTCTCAACCATGATCGACTGGAGAAACAAGGACATATACGGCCGTGACATACCTGCAAGGAACCGTGCACAGTGGTACAGGTTAAGGAAGTGGCAGAGGAAGATCAGGATCTCCGGTGCAACAGAAAGAAACCTTGCATTTGCACTGAGTGAACTCGACAGGGACTCTTCAAGGCTCGGCCTTCCAAGGAGCGTCAGGGAAGCAGCATCCGTTGTTTACAGGAACGCTGTGGAGAACAAGCTCATAAGGGGAAGGAGCATAGAGGGAGTGGTTGCAGCATCACTCTACGCAGCATGCAGAAGGTGCAACGTGCCCAGAACACTTGATGAAATCGCAGAGGTCTCCAGGGTCAGTAAAAAAGAAGTTGGAAGGACTTACAGGTTCCTGACACGTGAGTTAAAGATAAAGTTACCACCAACATCCCCTGTGGACTACGTTCCAAGGTTTGCAAGTGAACTGGGACTTTCAGGTGAGGTGCAGTCCAAGGCCATTGAAATAATTGAAAAAGCAATGGAAAAAGGATTGACCTCTGGAAGGGGACCTACAGGAGTTGCAGCAGCAGCCCTTTACATAGCATCAGTTCTACTGGGAGAAAGGAAAACCCAGAGGGATGTTGCAGATATTGCAGGGGTTACCGAGGTAACAATACGTAACAGGTACAAAGAGCTTACAGAACAGCTTGATATGGGTGTAACCTTATAGGTTCACCTGAAAACTTTTTTTAAAACTATTTTTGATTTATTTTTGATTTAATAACTGCAAAAAACAATTTTGAAAAACGATTTTTAATCTTTAAAGTAAAAATTTATAAAAATAAAGATTAAACCTTTTTTTGAATTTCCCCCAATACTCATAAACTTGAATTAGATTTAAAGTTTATTAAATTTGAGTTAAAGGTTTTATTAAAAAATACGGTTAAAAAGGGAATAAGACTGAAAATTCAGCCACTAATTATATTAAATAATATTTAAAACAGTTTACCACGTAGAGTGAAGATCAACCACACAAGTATGAAAACTATGAAGATTCCGTAAAGGATTTTTCGTGTTTTAGCAACTCGTTTCTGGTTTTCAGCTGCAAGATATTCACACTCCTGTGAACAGTACCTCTCAGAAAGTGGCACTGGCTTTCCACACACCGGACAATGTTTGTGTTGCTCTACCATATTATACACCTCTTATTTTGAATTTAAATTAGATTTTAAATATTTGATATTTATTTTTGATATTTTGTTTCAAGTAGAAGATCCTGTATCCACAGTTAATTCTACCCTTGGGATACAATGCGCGTTCCTATCTTCTGGGTCAAAACCCTTTGAACATTCTGGGCATCGTTACCATTCACGATCACAGTGTCTATTGCCGATCGTTTGATTATCTGTATGGCTGTTGTGTCGAAAAACTCATAGGTACCTGCCTTGATTTCATTGCTGCTCATGAGTTCCATCATCCGGGACGGTGTTACCTCGTTGAACATCTTGGCATCAGGGTACTTGTTGGGGTCCTTATCGTAGAGCCCATCCACAGAGGTTGCATTCACGAGCATGTCTGCATCAACGAACTCTGCAAGAATACTTCCAACTGCATCTGTACTGTGTGCAGGCTCTGTTCCACCCATAACAATGATTTTACCGGAACTTGAAAATTCAAGGGCTTGCCTGAAGTTGTGGGGAACCACAGGATATGCATCCTCACCCAGAGCCATTACAAGGAGTCTTGCATTGAGCCGGGTTACATCTATGCCCACATCATCACACAGGGCCTCTGATACTCCCAGACCCCTCGCTATTCCTATGTAATCCCTGGCTGTTCTACCTCCACCAACGACCACAAATATTTCGTGTTCTGCTGCCATTTCCTTTAGAACATCAGCATAATCTTTGAATCTTCTGTAATCATGATCCTTTATTATTATTGATCCGCCTACTGTTATGACTATTCGCATCTCATCACCATCAAAGATAATGTTAAATTTAATAGGATATAAGGCTGTTTTTTTTGTAAACTTTTATTTAATTTTTTACGATTTTTTAGTAAAATTATATTACGTTCCAGTGGTTCTATAAAATCATTACAAGAGTAGGGAACTGTTTTTCTTTTTTAACATGTCCAATCAACAAACTTCTAATTTCACTACAAAACTCGAAACTCTGTGCACGATCTTAAGAACTAATTTTTTTAATTTTATAAAAAAAATCGTACTGCTTTATATCCTACCTATCTCAAAAACAAATACAAAATTCTACTTATTTTAAAAAAAGATAGAGAAAATATGGGGATTGTACTGTGAGCATTGATAATATGGTAAATAATAGTTATGTGATAGATCTTAAAGAAAAAGGCCTTAACATAGAAAAAATTGGAGGAAAGGCCCTTAATTTAGCTAAAATGTCATCAGCAGGTTTTAACGTTCCCCCAGCAGTTATTGTTTCAGTCCATGCATACGATTTTTTTATTAAAAACGAGTTAGAAGGTAAAATATCTAAAATACTTGATTCCATTGATTTTAATAATGAAGATTCTATTTCCCATGGTTGTTCTTCCATTCGAAGCATAATAAAATCAGAAGAAGTACCTGAAAATCTGTTTTTGGAGATTAACCATAAAATAAGTAATCTTCCTGATGGATATTACGCAGTAAGATCATCGGCAGTGGCTGAAGATTTGGCAGATACCAGTTTTGCAGGACAGTTGGATAGTTTTCTTTATATAAAAAAGGAAGATATTTTAAAGAATATCATTAATTGCTGGGCATCTTACTGGAATGATCGTGCCGTGAAGTACAGACATGATGCTTCCATTGAACATTTAGACACAGAAATGGCCTCAGCAGGAATAGCTGTACTGGTACAAAAAATGGTCAGTGCTGATATCAGTGGAGTGACCTTCACAGCTAATCCTGTCAATGGAAGTAACAACATTGTTATTGAGTCCACCTGGGGCCTGGGTGAAGCCATTGCCTCTGGAATTGTCACCCCTGATATTTTTGTTTTAAGTAGGGATGGAAATATCATTGAAAAGAATATTAAAACAAAGAAACAGGGATATTTCCTTAAAAACGGTGCAAACACTTTAATTAATATCGATGAAGAAGACAGAGAGAAAGCAAGCCTCAATGAAGAAATCCTTAAAAAAGTATTGGAGACAGGGATAGAACTTGAAAACTTTTTTGGCGTAGCTCAAGATATTGAATGGGCCATAGAATGTGGAAATAATGGTTTGAGTAACGATGGAACATTAAACAAAGATGAAAAAAAACACTCAACGTATTTATATCCTCCAGTCTCGTCCAGTAACCACTCTCAGCGATGCATCTCTTAAAGACGATATTTTATGGACCAGAGCTTATGGAGATGAGTACTGGGCTGATGCTACCACACCCCTCTTTTATGATGTTATGGGCAAAATGCTCACAGATTATGTTAATCATGAAGGTGCCCGTATAATGGGATATAAAGAAATAACTGACACTGAATTATTAAAACTCCACAAATCCCGGGTTTATTTCAATAGTTGGGTTTTAGAGAAAGCTTTTTCATATTATCCCAAATTTGCCAGGTCTAAAGAGTTGTTAAATTATTTCCCCCTAGAAGATCAGGAGCGAATATCCAAGTACCCTTCCATACCACATAAAACACTACTCTCACAGATTTTAGTGGCCATTCGAGACCCCGATGGAATGATGCACAAAACAGACAAAGCCTACAGAAAATGGGCTGAAATCTTTATGAAAAAATGTGAATCCTTTGACCAAACTGATTTAGAGACACTAAGTAACATGGAACTGGCATCACTTTACGAGGATATAGAAACATCAGGTATCAAGCACTATCAACTAATAAGATACGGCATGGTCTCCCATTCCATAGCCACTAACCTGATGATCAAAAGCTGGCTGGTGAAATGGCTGGATGATAATGATGGTTCTCTTTATGCAGGTTTAATTTCAGGTTTAGATGATAACAAAACCGTGGAAATGAATATCAGATTTTCTGATTTAGCTAAAATTTTAAGAGAAACCCCAGATTTATTGGCAAAAATGAATTCCATCAACGATTTAAGTTCCTTAAACGAATCAGATATTGATGAATTAATTTCTTCTAATTCAGAATTTAAAAAAGAGTTTGATTTATTTATCACAGATTATGGACACCGTTCAAATACTCGTGAAATACTGTATCCACGCTGGAGGGAAGATAAAGCTTACGTATTAGAAGTTATTAAATTGTTATCTTTTTCTGATTTAGATTTAAGAAAAAAAGAATTAGAAAGTCGGGAACATAGATTGAAAACAGAAAAAGAAGTTTTTCATAGAATAAAAAAACAAAAAGGTGGATTCTTCAAAGCCAAAATATTTGGTGTTGTGCTTAATTTAGCTCAAACCTATTTAACCTTCCGGGAAAATCAGAGATTTTATTTAGATCACCTGCTCTTCCGCCAAAGATTAATGTTACAGGAGATGGGAAGAAGATTGTTGATAAAAAATATTGTTGACAAAACAGAGGATGTTTTCTTCCTCTATGAAAAGGAATTATTCAATTTTTTTAATGTTAACACTTCAAGGGCAGAATTAAATGAAAATATCCCATCCTTGCAGGATAAAATTCTAAAGAGAAAAAAAGAGTTTTATAGGTATAGATCTTCACTTCCACCAAAGTTCTTAAAAAATGGAATTGAATTTGATGATACTGTTATGGAATATGGTAAAAATGTAATTTATGGTGCTGCTGCAAGTCCTGGAATATTCCATGGTGTAGCCAGAGTGGTAGAGTCCATTGAAGAATTATCCCAGCTTGAAGATAATGAAATCCTCATAACCAGTAACACTGATCCTGCCTGGACAGCTGTATTTTCCAAGGTAGGTGGTCTTATCACAGAAACCGGAGGAATATTATCCCACGGTGCTGTAATTTCCAGGGAATATAGAATACCTGCGGTAACTGCTGTTAAAGGAGCTACTGAAATTTTTAAAACAGGTGAAAAGTTAGTTGTAGATGGTAATGAGGGAGTTGTATATAAAGAGTGGTAGGTGCTATTATGGATGTTGATTTAGAAATGCTGAAAAAACATGAAGAATGGAATGAAAGTTATTATTTTAATTTTCACGACAATAATAACGATTTAACTGCCTTTATGCGCATAGGAAACAAGGTTAACAAAAATGAGAAATCAATGTTCTTCTATTTAATGTCTCCAAGTATTACAGCAGGGATTAAATTAGAAACCCCCTGCGATGACAAACCATTGAATATTGCTGGTTTAGATTACCAAAAGCTCGAATCAGGACAATGGAAACTTAAATATGAGGGTCCAATCTTTAATCCATTAGATAAAACTGAATTTAAAGTTAAAATGGATGTCACATGGGAAGCTTTAAACCCTGTCATGGATTATGTTGATTGTGTTGATGAAAAAGAAACTGAAATGTCATCTAATGTAGCATCTGAACACTATGAACAGTTTGGAAAAGCTACGGGAAGAATTGAAATTGATGACGAAGCATTTGATATCGAAGCACTGGGTGAAAGAGATTTAAGCCGTGGTATAAGGGCCTGGGGATCGCCTAAGATGTGGATGTGGATTAACTCTGAGTTCTCCAATGCCGAAGCTTTTAATATAACCAAACTTTCCGTTGATGAAGGGGATATAGATGCTGGATATTTCTATACAGGTTCAGTCAATGAACCGCTGGTAAAATCAGATATAGATGTAGAATTTAATAATGGAATCCCCTCCAAATTTTCAATGAACTTAGTTGACAAAAAAGGTTCTGAATATTCAGTTGCAGGCGAAGTAGTTAGATTTGGAATGATCCCTGTTGACGAGAGGATGATTCTCATAGAAACCCTATCAAAATATAACTGGGAGGGAAAAGAAGGTTATGGTATAGCAGAGTTTTTAGTTCCTAAACCCTAGTTGGGCGAATTGTGGGTCAAGTTAGCAGCTGAAATTATTGGAAACCTAAAATTAAGATCAAATAGATATCATGTGGTTAAACAAATATTTGTCTTCATTTTAGAAGTTTTTATATAATTTTTGGAAAACACAGGCCCTACATAAAATATAAAGTTTAGAGATCCCAATAGATAATTAAGTTAAAGTACAAGTTAGAACTTAAGAATTATTCTATACTAAAATTTTTACATACGATTTTAAGTTAATTAGAATGATTGAACCAGATCTGTTAAATCCAAATAGATAATCAGGACTAACAACAGATCGAATAATATTAACAATAATTTCAAGTTTTTAGGAGTGATAAATTTGACTGAAGTATCCTCAAAGGAACTGTACGAAGTTAAAAGAACCCTTAAAGAGCTTTCAGATAAGAAAGGTAGGGGAACAGAGCTTGTTTCAGTTTATATACCACCAGACCGCCAAATAAGTGATGTTGTCAAACACATGCGTGAGGAGTTAAGCCAGAGTGCCAACATCAAGAGCAAACAGACCAAGAAGAATGTTCAGTCTGCAATCGAGGTTATAATGCAGCGAATGAAACTCTTCCAGCGCCCCCCTGAGAAGGGACTGGTGCTTTTCGTTGGAATGATACCTAGAGGAGGTCCTGGAACAGAGAAGATGGAAACCTACATGTTCGAACCACCAGAACCTGTGCAGACCTACATCTACCACTGCAACTCAGAGTTCTTCCTGGAACCCCTTCAGGAGATCATTGAGGACAAGGAAGTCTACGGCCTTGCAGTTATAGACCGTAAAGAGGCAACGATAGCCCTTCTACGAGGAAAAAGGATAGATATCGTCAAACACCTTACAAGTGGTGTGCCGGGTAAACACAAGGCAGGTGGTCAGTCACAGCGAAGGTTCGACCGTTTGATAGACCTTGCAGCCCACGAGTTCAAGAAGAGGATTGGAGAACATATGAACGAAGCATTTCTTGGAGTTCCTGAACTCAAGGGTGTTATTGTGGGTGGTCCTGGCCATACCAAGGAGGAGTTCGTTGAAGGGGACTACCTCCACTACGAGATAAAAAATAAGTTAATAACCACTGTGGACACCTCATACACTGGAGAATTTGGTATTAGAGAAGTCATGGACAAATCCATGGATGTTCTGGATGAAATTGGTGTAATGAAAGAAAAGAAACTCATGCAGAAATTTTTGGGGGAACTCATCAGTGAGGACGGCCTTGCATCCTATGGAGAAGCTGAAGTCAGACGAAACCTTAAAATGGGTGCAGTTGAAGTACTCTTACTCTCTGAAGACCTGAAATCCAAAAGATTGACCTACGAATGCCAGTCCTGCGGACACACTAAGAATAAAACCGTGAAAAAATCTGTTGAAGAAGAGGATAAAACCTGTCCCAAATGCAACGAGAAGATGAAAGTTTCTGAGAGCAGGGATGTTATTGACGACTTCGTTGAAATGGCTGAAGAGGTTGGATCTAAAGTGGAGATAATTTCAACGGAAACTGAAGAAGGAACGCAACTTTTAAAAGCATTTGGAGGAATTGCAGCCATATTAAGGTACAGGATGTGATTTTAAATCCTTTATTTCTCCCCTATTTTTCTTCTGTAGAACAGATATTTGCATTCTTCTGTAGAACTTTTCTTCAGAATTTTTTACACTAAAACGCTATTAGAATTTCTATAGAATTTATTAAAATTTCTAATTTTTACTTTAGTACTATAAAAAATGTTAAAAATTAATTTTAAAAATATTTAGCTTATTTTAAATATCAATGGTTAATTTTAAGGTATCGATGGATTAATTGGGAGATTATTAATTAATTGTTCTATTTTAGAAAGAAATTCAGGCAAAGGGATTAAAAAAAGAATTAAAAAATATAGTAAAAAATATAGGATACTTCTAAATATTCTGACTTCTAAGGATATTCTGTCTATCCCAATCTACTTACCCGGATCAGGGATTCCACGGGAACACCTTCAACCTCGGAGATTCCCTTCTTGTCGATGAGGACAACTGCTGCAAGTGGTTCTGCCCCCACATCCTTGAAGATCTTTATGGCTTCAGCTATGGTTCTGCCGCTGGTTATAACATCATCCACTATAACAACCTTTTTACCCTCTACAGATGCGAAGTTGCTGCTCACAGCTCCTTTAGCATCTTCTTCCATTTTTCTGTGTTTGATTGGGTGGAAGACAGATATGTCTGCATCTATTATCTCTGCCATCATGGTTGCAAATGGTATTCCACTGACTGTTATTCCCACTATAACCTCAGGTTCTCCGTACTGGAGTGCCATATCCACCATGGCCGCTGAAACATATTTCATACGGAAAGAACTGCCTCCAAGACTTTTCCAGTTTATTGCAAAGTCAAGGGGTGCTGCCTCTTCAGTTTCAGCTTTTTTACCGGTTCCCTGCAGTATAAGCCATCGTGCGGTATCCTTGGACACGTTCAGATCATCAGCTATTTCTCCAGTTGTAAAACCTCTACTTCTAAGTTCCTGGGCTTTTTTTATGAGTTTTTCATTCATAGGTCACCAAATCCTTCAATTCTATCTAGATCCCTAAGATCAGGGATGTATAAAGGGTATTTTAATAAATCAATGAAATGATAAATCAGTACCTAACATTCATTCATATTCACAGGTATTTTGTGCTTAGCAGATTTCATTGCTGCTAAAACCACTTTCAGGGCGTGCACACCATCTTCTCCTGTGATCTTTGGTTCCTCATCATTTGTAACTGCAGATAAGAATGAATTAAGTTCTTCCTTAAGGGGCTCCTTATGATCAACCTTAACCTTCTGGGCATTTTTTCCATAGACCTTAACTGACTGATCTATGTAATCAATGGATATTATACCATCAACACCAGTTATGTCCAGCTGCCTTTTTTTGTAGGGAGTTAACCAGTTAGTTTCAAGGATACCAATAACTCCATTCTCAAATTTCATCATGATCTCTGCATGATCCTCATATATGCATTTTTCAAGTTTACTGCCCATATTAGCGTAAACAGTTGATGCGGGACTGTCAAGAAGATAGAACATAATATCAACTTCATGAATTGCCAGATCTATTGTTACTCCAACATCCTTTATCCTTGGAGGGAAGGGCCCAAGCCTCTTTGCAGATGCAGATACAAGATCACCTATTGCTCCCGCATCTATGAGCTTTTTAGCTTCAAGAACTGCCGGGTTGAATCTTTCAACGTGTCCAGTTGCGAGTTTGACCCCTGCATCATGGGCCGCCTCAACCATCTCCTTTGCTTCGTCAAGTGTGAATGCAATGGGTTTTTCAACCAGAACATTTTTTCCATGTTCTATTGCACTCATAACAACTTCATAATGATAAGTGGTTGGTACACAAACACTGACTACCTCTATTTCAGGCATTTTAAGTATGTTATCATAATCAACAAAACCAACGGTGTTAAATTCCTTGGAAACCTCGGTCATTGTTCCCTTCACAACATCAGAAACTGCCATTAGATTTGCAGTGGGAAGTTCAGAATAAACCCTCACATGGTTGTAGCCCATTGCACCCACACCAATAACACCAACATTAACCTTACTCAAATATAATCCTCCATCATATGTTTTGCAACTTCAACACCTAATTCATGGGGTTTAGCTGCAGAACCTTGTAAATTAACCTTTGAAAGGACTTCTCCTTCCTTTGTAAGTAGAATACTTTGAAGATTCAATACATCTCCATCGGTTCTTGCAGAAACTCCAAGGGGCCATTGACAACCTACCCCAAGTTCTTGAAGAACCGTTTTCTCAGCAATAACTTCACTTTCAGATTGGGAATGATTCAATTTCCGTAAAACATCTCTTTTATCAGTATCATCCCTTGCAACAACTGCAAGAGCTCCCTGACCTGCTGCAGGGGTGAAATATTCTATGGAAAATATTTCGTTGATGTGCTCTGTAAGACCAAGCCTGTTTAAACCTGCTTCAGCCATTATGGTTGCGTCATAATCTCCACGGATTACCTTCTTAATCCTTGTATCTATGTTTCCCCTTATGGGTTTTATGTTGAACTTTTTTTTGTGATACCTGCAGAATGCTTCTCTCCTGAGACTGCTGGTTCCAATATTTGCACCTTCAGGCAGTTCATCCCAAGAATATTTGGATATTAGAACTTCCCTTGGAGATTCTCTCCTTGGAACTGCAACGATTTCAAGGCCGTCTGCAAGTTCAGTTGGAAGGTCCTTGAAACTGTGAACAGCAAAATCAACTGCTCCATCAAGAACTGCTGTGTCCAGCTCCTTTGTGAATATTCCCTTTGCATCGATGTTGTAAAGTTGAGAATCCTTTATTTTATCGCCGGTCGTTTTAATTAAATTTACATTTACTTCTTCATCTGTTATTTTAGATAATGAACTGATTATACTTTTTGTCTGGACAACTGCAAGACTGCTTCCCCGAGTACCAACGTTCACATAACCATCTCCGTGAGTTAGGGGCCGGTTTTTTTCCCTTGAATGATCTGATAATTATTGATCCAATACATTAAGGAGATTCATAGTTACTATAAAACTTAACAAAAGTTTCATGAATTCATAAAAATCCGCTTAATAAATATTAATTTGATTCGTTCCCTAAATCCTTATTCAATGGTTTCTTATGATCTCTAATAAATGTTGCCATGGCTAAGTTACAGCAACTTTAGAAACTCCCATTTACCTTCGCTCCACATCTGAATAGTTGGATCTGTAAACAACAAGAACATTCTTAGAACCCATTAAAACAGCATGATCCAGTGCCTCATCCAAACTCTTTTTAAATGTGAGATCCCTTTTTATAAACTGTTTAACGTTATCTCCAAGGTTATCAGCCAATATAAGATATGTATAAGGTTCCAATGCATTTAAAACAAAAGCTACTGCTTTTTCATCTATTTCTTCACAGGTGATTCCGTACTTACCTCCAAAGATAACTGTTGAATCGCCTTCATCTGAAATTCTCTTCAGCATATCAACTGCCTTTTTAACAGCTTCAACATTCAGTCCAGGGTTGATCTCCTCTATGACCCTAACACCCCTGTGATCCCTAATTGATGTTCTGCCCTTTATGCCTTTAAAAGATTTTAAACCTTTCTTAATAGTATCGATGGGAGTTTCAAGTGTTAAAGCTGTGCAGATAACTGATAATATATTTTGAAGGTGGTAGGGTGCAGGTGCAAAGGCTGAAACTTCAAAGGAACTGTTTAGAAGATTTCCATTTACAGTTTTTAAATCATGGACCTCCACTTGAAATCGTGTTTCATAAAATCCAAAGTGAACATTGGTTGCTTTGACGTTTGCATGAGATTTCAATCCAAATGTGTTGGTTTTATCTTGAATTTTATTTTGAACATTCATCATTTCATTTTGAAGTTCTTCAGACGTTTTAAACATGAACTTCGTTTCAGTCAGGTTTTTGGAGTTATTTGAATAAAATGAGTTGAATGATTCAAAATCACACACAACTCTGCGACTTCTGAATATTTGGGACTTTGCAGCTGCAGCACTGCTTGTTCCACCAGCAACAGGATAATTTTCCACAAGATTGGTTAACACTCCAACATCAGCCAGACCTGTTCCCCCCAATGAAACCTCGAATATGCATAAACCCACTTCAAAGGGATTTTCATAGCCTTCAAGAAATTCTTCCAGAAGTTCCCATGCTTCAACGATACTTGCAGGAGTTATACTTATGTTACGCTTTAATACATGGCTTTCACCATTTTCAAGAACTTCAACACCTAAACTACTTAAGATCAGAGGATTTAAATCCTTAAATATCTCTTTAAGCATGGCCACTGTGCTAGTTTTTCCCTTAACACCTGTAACTTCAATAACTGGAACGTTTATCCGTTCCTCCATTAGGAATTCAACTGCCTCATGGTGGGTCATGAACCTTGAAACCTTCATTGAATCCATGTTGATTCCTGTACCATCATTACCATTTGTATCATCAGTACCCTCATTGAGGTATGACTTTAGATCGCAGTGTACAGGTGCAATTACCCATAATTCCCTATCAATACCCTTTAAAAAATCTGTTCCAACAATTTCTACGTTTTGATCAATTAAAGAGGTTTTTACATCTGATTTCAATGTTTTGTAGATATCCCATGCATAGACCTTAAATCCTGGAATCTTTGCAAACTGTGATGCAATGACAGCCCCCCCATGGGTCATATCCACAACCAGAACATTCATGAACTTACTCCACCTTCGGTGAGTTTTTCACGTACCTTCCTGTAGAAATCAGTTGTGAGCCTTACGAAGTAAGCGTTGTTTGCAGATTTTTTGAATATGATTTCATCCATGTAATTGATTTCTTCCTCGAACTGACCATCTATGACTGCTATTGCCTTTTTACCTTTTCTTAAGAGTTTTACCTTTATAACACTGTCATTGGACACAACGGTTGGTCGTGCACCCAGTTTAAAGGGACATATTGGAACTATTATAAATGCACCTACCTTTGGATCAACTATAGGGCCTCCTGCCGACATGGAATATGCTGTTGAGCCTGATGGAGTTGCCACTATAAGGCCGTCAGCCCTTAACTCCTCCATAACTTCATCATCAACTTTTATCTCTATGTGCAGCATTTTGGCGGGTTTTCGGGTCATGAGCACAACTTCGTTGAGTGCAGAGTGGAGTTTATTGTTGTGACATACCTGAAGCTGGGTTCGTTCTTCAACAAAATAGTTACCCTTTAAAACTTCCCCTATTGCTGTTAATGCATTTTCAGGGTCAATTTCTGTGAGAAAACCAACGGTACCCATGTTTATCCCAAAAATTGGTATTTTTTTCTTGTTGACGAAGCTCTGGGTTCGAAGGATGGTACCATCACCACCAACGGCTATAACCATATCCACATCCATATCTCCAAGTTCACAGCTCAATTCCGTGTACTGTGCGTTATATTTTTTGAGTTCATCCACCAGGGGACTGTCGATGAAGGTTTCAACATCATTTTCCATTAAAAAATCAACTATTTCACTGGAGAGTTCAACAGCTTCATCAATATCACTACGGGCTACAACCCCTACACGCATCAAATTCCCCCTAAAATCTTTATTATATCCTTGTGAATGTTCTTATTACATGCAGCAACTATTGATGTCCTTTCAAGAACGTTAAGTCCACCATTAAGCTCTTTACAGTTTTCATCAGTGACTAAACCATTCGTTTCATTTATTATTAACTTTGCAGCAGACACATCCACTATCCTGAGGTTTCCCCTTATATCAATGAAGGCATCGTAGGTTCCATCTGCAACGTAACAGAGTTCAATTGCAACGGATCCGAGAATTCTCATTCTTCTAACCGTCTTACAGAGGCCGTCTATTTTATCCATTTCTGCCCTGTATATGTAGGCCCCAACTGAAGACGCTGAAATATCCTGCAACGTTGAAGGAATGAGTTTTTTACCATTTAAAGTAGCTCCACAGCCCTTCACACCTTCATAAACATCACCAGTCGCAATGTTTTTAACAAAACCCAGTTCAATGTCTCGGATTGTGAGATCATGCACATTTGAGTCTTTAAATTTGTTTGATTCCATTTCTGATGGATTTGCAGTTCCTGATTGAGTTGAATTTATGGTTTTAGACTTTTTTGATGCATCTGCAACTGCAATGGATATTCCATAGGCCGGTATATTTTTTACTGCGTTGCTTGTACCGTCAAGGGGGTCAACAACAAAAACAACTTCAGAAGCACCTTCTCCAATTTTATGTTCACCTATCTCCTCACTTATCAGGGTAACAGGCCTTCCAGTAGCTTCCAGAATTTCAACCACCTTATCTTCTGCAACCAGATCTATCAATTTTGTTGGAGTACCATCTGCACCCATTTTAACTATTTCTCCACCCTTTTCAGTACCCACAAGGGGAGAAATAACTTCTGAAGCTTCATCCATAATATTCCGTGATACATCACTCCAGAACTTGATATCCTTTTCATTCATTGTTTTTGCCCCTTAAAAGTTTTTATGTACGAAACAAACGTTAAATCCATGAATTGAGCCTATTACTGGAAGAACCTACTACTGAAATATATCCTTATCCTGGGTATCCATATCACATAGGGTTATTTTCCAGGTAAACAACTGATGCAACAACTGCACCGTGTTGCTTAACTGTATGACTTTCATGTGCCATTAGGATTTCCCTTATCTCAAGACCCCTGATATCCATCATGTATCTAACCATTTCCTCTGCTTCTTTTTTTACATCTTCTATGTTTCTGTTAACACCAGAACTCTCTACAACACATCCGAAGTCATCAGATCTTGCAAGGGCCACTGCAGCAGATATAATATCTCCCTCCCTATCAGATGAAGCGTAGGAAAGAACACAGTTCACCATTTTTCCTGCAGGAAATTCTGGGAGTTCAACTACCTGAGTACCTGCAGGGAGTATGCTTGAAACTTTTATAAGATTTATATCACCTATTCCAGCGTCTAAAAGTGCATTATCAAATGCATTGAGCTTTGTTGGGCCTTCTGCCCTTCCTGATGTTATTGAAACTTTCATTCGTATCACTCGTTCGATCCTTTGTTAAATCCTCAAGCACATTTCACTGGCCTGACAACTTAAAAACTTAAATATTGAAAAAAATATACGTAAATCTATACCTATTCTATATCAAGGAGTATCTATAATAACTTTGCATGTATAAACATAAAATAAGATATATCCTTTGAATTTGGAACGTTGGTCATTTTACGTTTTCAGAAATTTGAACCTGAAAGAGGATTCAATCTAATTAAATGTAAAATACATCTTAATTATTCTTAATTAAGAGTTAAGAGGATTATACTGGAGGTAAGTAATATGTCAAAGAAGGTAGTGGAAGTTAAAACCTTAAAAGTCGGTAAATATGTAATATTAGGCGATGAAGCATCAAAGATCACACACATACAAACATCATCCCCTGGAAAACACGGAGCTGCAAAGGCAAGGGTTGAAGCAGTTGGAGTATTCGACAACCAGAAAAGAAGCATAGTCAAACCTGTTGATGCAAAGATAGACATCCCAATAATAGACAAACGTGCAGCTCAGGTTCTTGCTCTTATGGGAAGCGATGTCCAGCTCATGGACCTTGAAACCTACGAAACATTTGAACTACCAATCCCTGAGGATCTGAAAGACAAACTTGTTGAAGGTGTTGAAGCAGATTACATCGTTGCGATGGGCAACATGAAACTCATGAGGGTAAAAGGATAAGTGGTTAATCAAATAACTGCTTAATTCCTTTGGATATTATTTAAGCTTTAGTCCCAGGATCATCTGAAGGTATCATAAATGTTTTTTTATACAGAAAGTCCGTTAAAATTTGCTTTCGCAAGGGAAGCCAACGATTTTAATGAACTTGAATCCAGAGATGATCCAGATAAACCCGTTTTTGGTGTCGTGGGTGTGCCCTTCGATGGCACAACAACCTACAAACCAGGAGCAAGGTACGGCCCCAGATCCGTAAGGGAAGCATCCTACAACTTCGAAAGGTACAACTTCATTTTAAATAAAAATCTTGATGCTACGGTCTACGATCTGGGTGACGTTGAAGTTACACATGGAAACTTCAAAAAAACCTCCAAAAACGTTGAATCAACCATTTCAGAAATTCTTGACATGAACATGGTTCCTTTAACAATTGGAGGAGAACACAGCATAAGTTACAGTGTTTTAAAGGCATTTGAAACTGAAGATTTGACTGTTATACATTTCGATGCCCACTGCGACCTCATAGACAGGTACATGGATGAGAAGTATTCCCATGCAACGGTTATGCGCAGAATATTCGATTTAAACCCCAAGGAGATCATCCAGATCGGTGTGAGATCTGCCTCAGAGGAGGAAGCTATCCTTGCATCTGAAGAGGGTATCAAACAGTTCAAAACCCATGACGTTAAAGAAAATATCAGTGCAGTGGAGGATCTCATGGGATCCATTGAAGGACCAGTTTACGTGAGCCTGGACCTTGACGTTCTTGACCCTGCATACGCTCCATCTGTTGGAACACCCGCACCCTGCGGTCTGAACCCACATGAACTTGAAAGACTTATATTCAGTTTAAAAGGTTGTGAAGTTGTTGGATTCGATCTTGTGGAAGTTTCATCAACACAGATGGGAGATATAACTTCAATAAATGGTGCCAAGTCAATATACGACTTTTTATGTCTTTACTGAATTTTTTACTGAATATCGTCCGAAAAAATATTCTGAGAAGAATTTAACACCCTCTCAAGGGGAAATTCCATTTCCATTAGATTTCTTTTATTTTCAGTTTTGTTAAGAAAGGGTTCATCCCACGCAAAATTTAATATCGTACTTCAAACAGATATGAAAACTCAATTAATTAAAGCTTGGAAAAGGGGTGCATCAATGAAAATGGATGCATCAATAATTCATTCATATGAAATCCAATTTAAACCGTTATTTTCTTGCTTGTAAAAAAAAATTTTAGTTAAAGATTTTAGTTAAATAATTAAAACTGATAAAATTTAAATTAATAACAGTTGATTAAGAAATGAAAAATTGATTAAGAACAGTTGATTAAAAATTTGAAGGTGGATAATTATGTACACAAGAGAAGTCACACTTTCCGGTCATATAATAGACTCCCTTGCCCTTCCAAAAACCATGGACCTCATAATGGACAAGGGTGGCGACTTCAAGATACTGGAATTTGAAGTGGGTAAAAGAAAAAAAGATGTGAGTACTGCACGTATACGTGTTGCAGCAGAAACTGAATCTCTCCTTGGTGAAATACTCGATGAGCTCAGTGAAATTGGTGCCCTGATCACTGAACTCAAGGAAGTTCAACTTTTAAGATCCGAGAAGGATAAAACACTTCCACCAGATTTTTATTCAACAACACATCATCCAACATACATAAGGCAAAATGGAGAGTGGTTGAAGGTTCAGGACATAGAAATGGACTGTATGATAGTCTTTGACCCTGAAACAAAAAGGGCCTTCTGCAAGCCAATCGGAAGGATTCAGAAAGGTGACCTTGTGGTTGTTGGAAGGGAAGGCATAAAGGTTGTGCCTCCAGAAAGGCCAAGGGGTAAAAAGGGTGTTTTTGAATTCATGTCCAGTGAAGCATCCTCTGAAAAACCGATAAAGTCCACGGTCAAAAAGATAGCTGCTGAAATAAAGGAGATAAAACGTAACAATGGTAAAATAGCAGTTGTTGCAGGACCTGCAGTTGTTCACACAGGTTCAGCACCTGTACTGGCCGAGATGATTAAGGATGGAATCGTGGACGTTATCTTTGCAGGTAACGCCCTTGCAACCCATGATATAGAGAGTGCGCTCTACGGCACTTCCCTTGGAATATGTGTGAAAAGTGGTGAAGCCACTGTAAGGGGCCATAAACACCATATATATGCAATAAATGAAATAAACAAGGCGGGATCCATAAGGGAAGCTGTTGAGAAGGGTGTTCTTAAAAAGGGAATAATGTATGAGTGTATAAAAAATAACGCAGATTATGTGCTTGCAGGTTCCATAAGGGATGATGGTCCACTTCCAGATGTCATAACAGATGTTATCGATGCTCAGGATGAAATGAGGAAACACGTGAAGGACGTGGATATGGTCATAATGATCTCAACCATGCTCCACTCCATAGCAGTTGGAAACATACTCCCATCACACGTTAAAAGCATATGTGTGGATATAAACCCTGCAACAGTCACAAAACTTGCAGACAGGGGAAGTGCCCAGGTTGTGGGTATCGTTACAGATGTTGGAGCATTTCTGCCAATGTTGAAGGATGAACTGGACAGCTAAAATTTTTTTTATGCTTAGGGCAACCTAAGCAGTCCCCTACTTATTCATTCAATTTCTTATTTTGCATTACTCTACAGTAAAAACAAACTTTATAATAACCCCATCCTTACTATTTTTAAATGGAAAATTTCATATGTTTTTCAATCTTAGGTACTAAAAAGCGTTTAAGAGGTTTATATTGAATCAAACTTTATATGAACAATCCTATTACCGAATCTGTTTTTAAATGGTGGAATTAAAGCCAGCCAGCGTATTGATTTCCATCTTTCCCGGTGATGATCGAAGTAGTGCCACTCTTTGATGAATTCAATTCTGCTGTTCAATTCTTCCATCCCTTTTCTTCCCCTTTTAACTCCCCATTGAAGTGTTGCATCTATACTGTACTGGTTCTTGATTAAATCTTGTTTCTGGCTCTGTTTAACCAGTGCCGGCGATGTGGTTTCAAGGAGCATTTCAGCACCTGGAAATGCAGTCACCAATTTATTCATGAGATCCTTTACCTCTGCCTCTGTAAAATACATCAATACTCCTTCTGAAATAATCAGGACGGATCCGCTAGGGGTTACATCCTCCATCCACGAATAATCAAATGCAGATCTGGCTATCATCTTGTAACGGTCTGTTTCATCGAAGAAGTTTCGTCTGATCCTGATGGGCTCTGGTAAATCCAGATCGTACCAGTGAATCCTGCCGTTGTCCAGTCTTGAAAATCGGGTGTCGAGACCGCAGCCAATATTGATTATGATAGCATCAGGGTGTTTTTTGATGAAAACCTTTGTTGCGTTATCTAAAATTTCTGTTCTAACAACGACACTGATCTGGGTTGGCCATTCTTCATCAAGCTTTGCAAAGTCGTATTCAATTTCCTCAATTATCTCTGCTGCCTTCTCATCCTTTATGATTGGATCAGGATACTCCGCTTCAACTGCCCTTGCCCAGAGCGGGATGAGTAAAGTTTCAGACACTCCCTTCAGATTTTGTTTCATATGCAACCGCCTTGAATTTTTATTTTTATAAAAAATGATTTCATTAATCTTTATGTCTAAATAACAGTTACTAAATGGTTTCTAAACTAAATATATTTAATTCATGATAATTCTTAACATTAGTAAATTCAATTAAAATCATTGATATTATAATTGAATATTGAAATCAGTTCATTTATTTAATGAAACAGTAATTTTATCATCACACATAAGAATACCAAATGGAGTAAAATCAAATAATAGTAACAATGGGGTTTTCTATGATAAGAGGGAATGTATTCAATGTATTTACAGATGAAATTTATCCTGCAGAGATAGAAATCAAAAATGGGATTATAAGTTGTGTAAAACCTGTAGATCAGAAATTTGAAGGTTTGATCCTTCCAGGTTTCATAGATGCACATATACACATCGAAAGCTCCATGCTCACACCCTCACGTTTTGCAGAGGCGGTTGTGCCCCATGGAACCACTGCAGTTGTTACGGATCCCCATGAAATTGCAAACGTGATGGGACTTGAGGGCATCCGTTACATGATGGACGATGCATGTAATGTTCCCCTTAAAACCTACTTCACAGCACCTTCATGTGTCCCTGCTACACCATTTGAAACATCCGGTGCCAGCCTCGGCCCAGAGGAAGTTGAAGGCCTCCTTAAAATGGATGATGTTGTTGCACTTGGCGAGATGATGAACTTTCCAGGGGTTTTAAATGAATATCCACAAGTCATGGCAAAGTTAGATGCTGCAAAAAGATCTAAGAAACCTGTTGATGGACATGCTCCTCTTTTATCAGGAGCAGACCTCTGCAGATACACGGCTTCAGGAATATCAACTGAGCATGAGTGCACAGAGCTTGTTGAAGCCCTTGAGAAGAAGAGGTTAGGGATGAAGCTCATGCTGAGGGAGGGTTCTTCAGCCAGGAACCTCAGGGATCTCTTCAAGGCAGGTGGTGAATTCATTGTATCCGATGACAAACACCCCCAGGATCTGCAGGTCGGACATGTGGATGTTATGCTTCGAAATGCTGTGGAATATGGGGTTGATCCAGTTGAAGCTGTTAAGATGGTTACACTGAACCCCTCAAATCATTACAACATTAATATAGGTTCAATATCCTCTGGAAAAGCTGCAGATATCGTTTTTGTGGATGATCTTAAGAACTTCCATGTTGATAGGGTTTTAATAAATGGAGAAATGGTTGCAGATAATGGTAAACCTCTCTTTAAAGTCAATCCCCTTGAACTTCCAAGTACATTTGATTTAAAACCTAAAAATGCTGATGATTTTGATATCAGAACTGACGGTAACAATGGAAATGTAACGGTCAGGGTAATCAACGTTTTAGAGGACCAGCTTTTAACCCTTGAATCTGAAGCTCTTTTAAAGGTATCAGATGGAACCCTGAAACCTGATGTGGAAAATGACATCCTTAAAATTGCTGTTGTGGAACGGTACGGACACAACAGAATATCAAATGCATTTGTAAAGGGATTTAACCTTAAAAAGGGAGCTATTGCATCCAGTGTTGCCCATGATTCCCACAACGTTGTGGTTGTTGGAACAACAAGTTATGACATGGCAGCAGCTGTTAATGAACTTCTTAAAAATAAAGGTGGAATTGTAGCCACTGCAGATGGAGAATTTTCAAGTTTGAAGCTTCCAGTAGCTGGTTTAATGAGTAGGGATCCTGTTGATGAAGTTGCAGGTAAACTGAATGAACTTCACGATTTTGTAAGAGATATGGGCTCCAAACTGGAATCACCCCTCATGACCATGTCCTTCATGGCACTGCTTGTAATTCCAAAGCTTAAAATAAGTGATCAGGGACTTTTTGATGTTGAAAAATTTGAATTCAGTGATGTTGTTAAGAAGGACTAAAAAAGGATTGAAAGGAATGTTATCAGAAACTATCCTTAAAGTACAATCCTTTAATCCCTAAATTACTTTAAAAAATAGATGATTGAAATTTTTAATTAATTTTAATTAAATTTAAAAAAGGAATTTGAAAAAACAGATGTTTAACATTATTCATACTTGCTGAAGGCCTCTGAAATTTTCTTCATGGCTTTCTTGTGTTCCACACTACCTACTTTGTTCACTATCCGTGAGATCTCCTTCATCCTGTGGCGGTAAAGTTTTTCCATATCCCCTGAAACCATGTCCATACGTGTGAGGTAAACCAGGCCCTCTATAACTCCATAAATTGCCCGGTTCAATGGTTCAACATGTTCCTTTTTCTTAACGATTTCCTTGACCTCTGCATTGATAACGGTGGTTGTGGAGACTCCGAACTGGTCCTCCCTCTCAACATCACGCAGACGTGTGACTTCCACATAAAGAAATGCATCTGTCCCTTTTAGATAAAATTCATTGTTGAAATGTTCAAATGATTCTTCAGAAGGATTTCCCAGGGTTGATTCCACGAAGATCATTGGATCCTTGGTTATGTTGACAACGAATTTTTCTTCAAGTTTTATGTTCCTCACGGTCTGAGAGCCCTGGTGAAGGTAGAGTACAACCTCATTTTCGTTCTTACAGATAACACCCATTGGGGCTGCGTTGGGTGTTCCATCCTCGTTTCTTGTGGTCACAACTGTCTCGTAGAGAAGACCCCTTTCCATTCCAACAGATTCCAGGTTCAACAATTCATCCACTTTAAACTTAATTAATTATATCATGAATCCCTTTTTTAATCCAATGACTGTCTTTAAGAGTTTCGGTGCTCAGTACACTACAAAGCTACTTTTTAAGGACGAAACCCTCAAGATTTCCATTGATGATACAGTCAAATTCAATTTCCTTGTCCCATCCTGCGTTCTGGAACATCTTGTTGTAACAGAGGCCAAGGAGTTTTCCATCCTTTTTGAGTATCTTGGAAACCGTTTCATTAACATCCTCAGTTTTTATATTTGCCTTTGGAAGTGTTAATCCGCCCAGAAGAGCCACAACATCTGCATGGGGATCTGCATCCTCTGAAAACTGCATTCCCTGGGGTGTTAGTTCCACCTTACGTGCTGTACTCAGATCCAGGCCCGTTACAAATACAGATTCCTTGTCCCTTACCGCATAGGCAAAGAGCTCTGCAAATGGGCTACAAACTCCAGGCATTCCTGCAAATGTGATTTTATTTGCATTAGCCACTTCTTCCTTAAATGCCAAGATGTTCTCTGTAATTCCGCTAAATTCCTTTACCTTCCTCATTGTATCGCCTTGATCCTTATTTAAATCCGAGGTTATATTAATAGTTGAGCAAGTGAATACTCCACGATTTCAAACCTAGAAATAACCCTTTAACAATCAGAATTAAGCATTGTTAACTTCTAAAATTGTTGAAAACAAAACACTTCAAATAATTTAAAATAAACAATTATTTAAGGCTTCAAAAATCGTGAGAAGCCCCTTTCATTATTATATAAATTATGTACGCTATTATAAGAATTATTATAACTGGTAAAAGCCAGATCAGAAGGTAAAAAACTGCAACAGCCAGTATTATGGCCACAACTATGTATGCAACATCTTTAAGTTCCATGTTCTTTTTTAGGGTGGGTAAGATATAAGTATATTTCCATGAGAAATCTATAAAAAAATAGGATCAACTACTTCAAAGGAAGGGGCTAAAACTCATTTATAGTCCTATCTAAAAATTAATTAATCACATACTAATGGACAGTTAAAATCTTTTTACGAGTTTAAAGTAAATAAGAATGAAATAAATGAGTAGTGAAGTTTCAACTCAATTACATATATTCAAATTAAAAGACTGAAAATAAGAGGAGTTACATATGAAGATATTAGTTGTTAACAATCACGGACAGTACAATCACAGGATTTACAGGACTCTGCATTACCTCAAGATACCTGCAGAGATGATACCCAACACAACAACCTTAGAGGAAATAGAAGAAAAGGAAGCTATAGGAATAGTTTTAGGTGGCGGTCCATCAATTGAAAGGGCTGGAAACTCTGCAGAATACGTTAAAAATCTGGACATCCCAATACTTGGAATATGCCTTGGCCATCAAATAATAGCACAGACCTACGGTGCAGAAATAGGTGCAGCAGGTGCTGAAAGTTATGCCAAGATCAAACTGGACATAATCGATGAAAACGATATTTTCAAGGGACTTGGAGATGAGATGGAGGTATGGGCCTCCCACAAGGATGAGATAAAGACACTTCCAAAAGGATTTAAACTCCTTGCAACATCCCCAATATGCAGTGTTGAAGCAATGAAACATGAATCCAAGCCAGTTTATGGAATACAGTTCCATCCGGAGGTTCATCATACCGAGAATGGTGAGAAGATATTTGAGAATTTTTATGAGGTTTGTAAGAAACTTCGTGAATAAACCTTTTTTTAAAAAAGTTTTAGATTAAATGAAAAGCTTTATAATTTACTGTTAACGAGTTATTTTAATGATTAACAAAGTTAGGGAAATCCCTCCGCAGAAGATATTTTTAATAATAGGAATAATTTTTGGAATAATTTTCCTGATTGTAACTCCCCCGTTTCAGGTTCCAGATGAAGAAGTACATTTTTACAAGGCTTACACCTTAAGTGAGGGCATGTTAACCCCTGAAAAAGTGGGTAACGAAACAGGATATTACGTTTCACAGAGTCTTTTATATGATACACAGAAATTTCGTTATCTACGCTTTCAGCCAGAACATAAGGTAAAAACCAACTCAATTATCTTCTCATTAGAAACGCCTATTAATAACAATAAATTAGTCTTTTTAGATTATCACAATGTTGGCGTACCCATTCCAATAGCTTATCCTCCAATTCCTTACCTTATACCCGCATTGGCTATGGGCTTAATCAGCTTTATAGTCAACCCTTCTGTACTGTTTTTAATGTACATAGGCAGGTTGGTAAATCTCCTTGTATGGGCCATCCTGATTTACCTTGCAATAAAGATAAGCCCAGTCCATAAATGGGTTTTTGTACTCCTTGCATTAATGCCAATGACCCTATTCCAGGCAGCATCACTTTCAGTTGACAGTTTTACCATGGGAATATGCTTCTTAACAATTGCATTCATATTCAAACTCTCATTCAAAGAAAATAACATCAACAAAAAAGATATTTTAATCCTGCTAATCTTCACACTGCTAATTACATTATCCAAACCCGGATATGTGATTATTCTAATGGGATTACTGATGATACCCATTGTGAAGTTCAGATCAAAGGCAAAAAAATTGATATTGCTGATGCTTGTACCTTTAACTGCATTCATAAGCAACAAATTATGGAACTCATTACTGGTTTTAGACACTGCAACTGGAGGATCTGGACGACACAACTCATTCTATTCAATCATAGCCGATCCAATAAACTTCATCAACATCGTTATCAACACCATAAACCTCAAATTCAACTTCTACCTTGTAACTTTTGTTGGGAAATTTGGATGGTTAGATACACCACTCGCCCTTAAAACAAGCATTGCAGTTTATTTAGCAGGTATATATCTAGGAATTATCATTTTAACCGCATTAATAGACAAAAATAAGTTAAACGTGAGCTTAAAACAAAAAATAGTGGCATTTAGTACATCTGCACTCCTTGCAATCTTAATATTTGTTAGCCAATATACGTCCTGGACTGCAAAAGGGGCCACAATAATAGAAGGTGTGCAGGGAAGATACCTTCTACCATTAACACCGTTGATATTCATTATTTTATATAACAACAAGGATAAAATCATCATAAAAGGTAAAAAAATTAATTTAAGCCCAAAAAATATCTCACTACTTGTAATTCCCGTTGTTTTAGTATATCTCACAGTTTCAGTCTTTACAATCATAAGTAGATTCTACCTGATGTAAAACCCAAAATTCATTAAATCTTAAAAATCATTACTTATGAAAAAAATGTAGATGAATCTACGTAAAGGTAGATGAAGCTACATAAATTTATACTTGTTCCTCTAAAATAGATCATTAATATTAAGGTGAAAAAATGTTCGATCCATCTGATTTTATAACAGAATCCATAGAAGAAATAAAAAATCGTATAGGCGATAAAAAAGCCATAATAGCCTTATCTGGAGGAGTTGACAGTTCTGTAGCATCTGTTTTAACATCCAGAGCAATAGAAGACCAATTACTTGCAGTTTTCGTTGATCATGGACTTTTACGTGAAGGAGAAGCAGATTACGTCCAGAAAACCTTTGAAAACAGACTCAATTTCAGATCCGTGGATGCAAAGGAGGAATTTCTGGGAAAGCTTGAGGGTGTTGAGGATCCTGAAGAAAAACGGAAGATCATTGGTGAAGTGTTCATAAGGGTTTTCGAGAGAATTGCAAAGGAAGAAGGAGCTGAATTCCTTGTTCAGGGTACAATAGCTCCAGATTGGATAGAGAGCCAGGGAAACATCAAATCTCACCACAACGTTGCACTTCCAGAGGGACTTGTTCTTGAGGTTGTTGAACCTATAAGAGAACTTTACAAGGACGAAGTAAGATTACTAGGAACTGAAATGGGCCTTCCTGATGATATGGTATCAAGGCAACCTTATCCTGGACCTGGACTTGCTGTGCGTATTGCAGGAAAAATAACCCCTGAGAAGATAAAGGTGTGCAGAAAGGCAAATGCAATAGTTGACGAAGAGGTCAAAAAAGAGGGTCTTGATAAAACTCTATGGCAGTACTTTGCAGTACTAACTGATACAAAGGTTACAGGAGTGAAGGGAGATATACGGGACTACGGATACCTTGTTGTGATCCGTATGGTTGAATCCCTAGATGCAATGACTGCAGACGTTCCAGAACTCCCATGGAATATGGTTAAAACAATTTCGCAGCGCATAACTGCTGAAATATCTGAAGTAACCCACGTTGCCCTTTCAGTAAGTGATAAACCACCAAGCACAATTGAGCTTGCTTAAAAACACTTCTTATTTTAATTTTTTTTATTATTGGTTGAAGTTTTTCTGATTTTTTAGGTTAAATAAACAAGTTGCGAACCACGTTTTAAAAATAAAAAAATCTTTTATAAAAAATCCTCAATAATAAGCACTCAAGGGTTTTTTACAGTTCAAACGAACTACTGAATGTAGTCCTCCCGAACTGGAGAGAAAACTTCAACAGCCACTGAGTCCTCTTTTATTTCAGCCCCATGATCTACGTTTCCATTAATTGACCAGCTGTCACCGGGCTTCATATCATAATTCTCACCATCTATTGTTAAGATTATATTTCCCGATACCAGATACCCTGTCTGTTCCTCAGGATGTCTGTGCATTGGCAGTGTGTTTCCACCATCCAGTAGAAACTCTGTTAACATGGTTTTAGAACCATAAACCAATGTTTTACGTTTAATACCCTCTGAAACTATTATATACTCTTTTTTATCATCACTAACTTCATGGTTGGACATAGTTTAACTCCAAAATATAACCCATCAACATATCCTTAAGATATTCAACTGTTAATTTTTTATGGTTAAAAAGTAGATCTTCTGATGTTTAAATGTTTATTTTATGGATTTCATGGCTTTTTTCCAAAAATGATAAAGAAATTTATGATAAAAAATCTATAAATATTATCATGAAAACCTCGAGCACCTCCAACTCTCAAAAGATTCCGATATATTTCTACCAAAGAGACAAGGTGGAAATGGTGGAAAGAATTGAAAAACCCCCTGAAGAATGGAAAAAGATTCTTAGCCCCGAATCTTACAGGGTTTCAAGGGAAAAGGGAACTGAACTTGCCTTCACAGGTAAGTACCATGACTGCCATGAGGATGGAATCTACAGATGTGTTTGCTGTGGAACGGATCTCTTCGATTCAAAGACCAAGTTCGATTCTGGAACTGGCTGGCCGAGTTTCTGGGCTCCCATTGCAGAAGATAACGTTCAAACAAAGACGGATAGAAGTCTTATCATGGTGAGAAAAGAGGTTCTCTGCGCCAGATGTGATGCCCACCTAGGACATGTCTTCGATGACGGTCCAGAACCCACAGGTAAAAGGTACTGTATGAATTCTGCATCCCTGAGCTTTGTAAAAAGGTAAATGATTGAGGAGATTTAACCTGTTAACTTCAACCTTTCATAACTTATCACATGCTCACTAATTTTTTATTGAAGAAAGTGGATACTATCTAACAACATGATAAATGGAAAAACAGCCTACCTCAAAAAACTCACTTCACGGATGAAGATGCAGTCTGTGGATGTTGGTAAGGAACTTGAGGGCAGCACTCCACCATCTGTTTTTATAGGAAGCTGGAACTATCCCAAGGTCTACGCAGGCCCAATGATCGCCCCGCTTCAAGGAGACACAACCATAATGGACACTCCAGAGTCCTGGATACCCCAGGAAAAAACCCAGGAGGACATCATTGGTTACAGGCTCAACCTGGTTCGTGGAAAACAGCTTGTGGGTATAAGGGACCTTGAAAATAACTTCGTTGAGAAGCTTCAGGAGATATCCCTTGCATCCAACTCCATAGACAGTGAAGCAGAGTTTGGAAAAAAACCCAGAGGGGTTTCCTTCAGCGATGAACATGCACCCCACGGTCCAAGCGCTCTTATACAGAAGTTCGATATTGACAGTGTTAAATGGGACCATGAACTTGAGAAAACCTACTACGACAGCGATTTAAGGGCATCTGATGCACTGATGGACCTTCATAAAAAGGAAGTTCCATTTTCCAGCATGCAGAAGGCATTTTCAGTGGGAGCAATGGGTGTTGGTAAAAGAAGGCGGCTTGTACCAACCAGATGGTCAATAACAGCCTGTGACAGCACAATAGCAGACCATCTACTGAATGAGGTTAGGTATTACGATCTGATAGACTCTCACAGGGTTTACGAATTTTCAAGCCTCAACAACTACTACGCCATACTTCTCTTACCTCTGGAGTGGCAGTACGAATGGATGGAAGCATTTTTACACGTTTTAGGTCGTGAAGAACTGATATTCTCAGATTATGAGGAAAATGGTGGTAAAAAGGGTTATTCCAGGGTTGGAGGCTGTTACTACACCTGCAAAATGGGTGTGCTGGAGGAGCTTGCCCGTATAAAAAAACAGGCAGGAGCCATAGTTTTAAGGGAGGCCTACAATGGATACGTTCCCCTGGGAGTTTTCAATGTACGTGAAAATGTCAGGCATGCCATGAGCCAACCCTACCATGAATTTGAGGATATGAAGTCTGCACTCAACTACATATCAACGAAGTTAAAACTGCCAATGGACAAGTTCGTTAAACAAAGCGACCTTTTAAAGGAGCTGTTGCAGTCAAGACAGACAACACTTGATGCTTTTATACAAAAAAGGTTTTAAATAGGGTTTAAAATATTCTATTTTAATATTTTTAAAAGTAGTGGAATGTTTTTAGAATAAGGGGGATGATTCAACTGGAACTCATTTTTAGAAGACCATCAAGGACTGCAAGGGAAGCCATGTGTCAATCTGCCCTCAATCTCAAACACGTGCCTGGAGGCAGATATGAAGAGGTATCTACTGCAGAAGAAATTGTGGCTGAAACAACAGGTCATGAATACTCTAAAATCGTTGGAAGCGGCAACTCCGCAATACTGGCTGTCATGAGCAGTTTCAAGGAGAGGGTAATGGTTCCAGATCAGGGCGGATGGAGCGGTTTCAGGAAGATGGCAGATTTCAGGGGCATTGAAACCGTTGAAGTGCCCACAGATGAGGGTTTAATAAACCCTGACGTTTTAAATGATTACCTCAAAGTAAAGAGTCCTGAAGCACTGTTCATGACGAGCTTCGCAGGTTACATGGCAGAACAGCTAGTGAAGGATTTGTACGAAGTCTGTGAGGATAATGGGGTTTTGCTGGTTGAGGATGCATCTGGATCCATTGGAGACCCTGAAAAAAGGCTTGCAAATGGAAACCATGCCCACGTTATAATAGCATCAACTGGAACACCAAAGACTGTGAACGTTGGAAATGGAGGTTTCATCACAACAGATGATAAAAAGCTTTTAGACAACTCCAGTTACATACTGAAGAGCCTGAAGGCTGACCCTGTGACCTGTGCAGGTATAGCTGAGGAAATCAAAAATGCTCCTGAGATCATTTCAAAGACATTGAAATCATGTGAAATACTGAAAAAAGAGTTGAACGAACTCAAAATATATCACAAAAATAAAAGGGGCATCAACGTTTGTATATTTCATGAAAACCCTAAGAGAATGGGTTACAATCTAAGACAAAACCTGAAAGTTGAAGGTGGAGGAATTGTAACTGTGTGTCCACGTTACGATAGAATAAAGGAAAAAGGTGTGTGTATAGAACTAAAAAATCTGGATGTTAAATGTTTGAATAGACATAATATCCTTCAGGCCTCTGAGATCATTCTTGATGTCATTAGATCATCATGAAAATTAAGAATAGCTAAAAAGATCGGCACATCCTTTTTTTACTCAAGGGGGGTTATGAATGCTTAGGATTATGGACGTTTATTTATAGAATCAAATATATTACAAAATCAATTATTTTATTTAATGCTTGAGAGGTGGGTGATGGGAGTGGGAGCAATATCCCTAATTTAACCCTAAACAAGTCTTAATCCACCTTCATTTATCAATAACAAGTAAAGCCGTTCTCTCAATCAACACCCGTGTAATTGTTCCTGCTGCTTCAATTTCAGAGTCCTGAAGGTTGTAAAGTTCCTTGAGAAGGGGTTCATCAGGTTCAAGTACATCATCATCCCTTTTACCAACCACCCCCTCGATTTTTGCCATTACATCAAATGTGCAGCCCACAGCAACGGCACAGATATTCATTTCTCCATCCTTTATTCCCAGTACATCAAGTGCACGTGATATCTGTCTCTGGGCTGATGCACGCAGACATATCTCAAGGCCAAGGTCCTTTGCGATATTTTCTTCACGTTTGAATGCATTTAAAGCTTGAAGTGCAGCACTGAAGGCATGGCCTTTACCTGCAACTGCCTCTGCATCCATGAGTTGTACTGTGCAGTTGAGATTCAGATCATGAAGTCCCTGCATTAGCTCCTTGAAATTTCCAACGTTGGACTTAAACCCGGCCACCTGTATATTTGCATAATTAGTTGCATTAGTTTTAGATTCCATTGAATTTGTACCCCTTGATTCTAAGTAATTTTGTTTTAATTATTATTTTATTAGTTTTTAATCTTTTAATTTTGAATTAATCGGTTATATCATATTTATTCTATTTTTTATCAGTTTTTTTTTAGTTTTAAAATTTTTTCCCGTCCGGATTGAATGATGGATGCAAATCCTTCTATTCTGAATGTCCAGTAAACCTTCATAACTCCCTTGAAGAATTTTGACAGGGCGAACACTATCTCAAAGATAACAGCTATCTGGAAGATGAAGATCAGAATCCCAAGCAAGTTATGCCAGTTGAAAGAGAGTTTTAAAGTGGACACTGGAAGGAATCCTATTCCAAAAGCGTTTAAAATAAAAAGAAGGAACAACCCAACAATGAACTGCACCGTGGACATGAAAAAGAGTTCTCCTGCACTTAAAATAGATTTGAAAACCTTTTCTTTCATATTTTCCAGGGCCATTACATATGTGAAGGAAAGAAGGGATAATGTGGCTGAAACAAGGACAAAAACTTCTATAAGGTTGATTATCTCATCGAAGTTCTTGGAATTGATTGATGCAGCTATAAGAGGTATTAAAAACCCTATTGTGAGTAACCTACTGAGGTAAGTGGTTAAAAAGTGGTTAAATACCTTAAAAAATTTTGATATAATTGAAAGTAACCTTTTTATTTCTCTTTTTCCTTCAAATACCATGTTACACCTTATGAATGTATTTTAGAATTGTTATCTGGTTTAGATTGTAGATCCTCATTGAGTATTAAAGAAATGCATTGAATATAAAAATTCTTTTTAGGTTTAATTCTTTTTAAGTTTTAATTTATTGAAACAACTCTTATTAAAATAAAAAGAATTATAAAAAAAGAAAAAATTAATGATATTTCAGCTGGAAGTTTCCTTGGATTCTCGGATCTTCTTATCACTCAGTATTTTGTTTATTCCACCGAGAACAGCTTCCACACTGGCCATTATGATGTCTGGTTGGGTGCTTCTTGCACTCACTATGTTTTCACCGTTTCGAAGCTTGACAACAACGTCTATGAGTGCATCTGTACCTCCGGTTATTGCATCCACATGGTATTCTTCAAGGGTTATGTCTGCAACACCTGCCATGCTCTTTCTTATGGCCACGATTGCTGCGTCCACTGGTCCAACACCAACACCTGCTTCAAGTTTCTCTATATCCTCAACCTTGAGTTTAACTGATGCCGTTGGTGTGACCTTGTTTCCTGAGACTATTGTGAGCTCTTCAAGCTCCACTGGCTTTTCAGGAAGAACTCCAAGAACGTCCTCAGCGATTGCCTGAAGATCAACGTCTGTAACGCATTTTCCCATGTCTCCCAGGGCTTTTATCCTTGAGAATATCTGCTGGAACCTTTCCTCATCCACCCTGAGGCCCATCTCATTTATCTTCTGCCTTATTATATGGGAACCCACGTGTTTGCCCATTACAAATCTGCGCTTATGTCCAACAAGCTCAGGCGTTATGGGTTCGTATGTTTCTGCCTTTTTCATAACTCCATCTGCATGTATTCCTGATTCATGTGCAAATGCATTTTCACCCACTATTGCCTTGTTGGGCTGGAGGTATATTCCAGTCATCCTTGCAACGGTCCTTGACATATCGTAGAGCATTCCTACGTTAACTCCAGTTTCAACCTTGTAGAGGGAGTGAAGTGCTACAACAAGTTCTTCAAGGGATGCATTTCCTGCACGCTCTCCTATACCGTTTATTGTTACATGGGCCTGTGTTGCACCTGCCCTTAAAGCTGAAAGGGTGTTTGCAACTGCCAGTCCGAAGTCATTGTGGCAGTGGACGCTCACAGGGACTCCAAGGTCTGTCAGACCGCCGTAGAATTCATAGGCACGTTCAGGAGTTAGCATTCCCACAGTGTCGCATGCACAAATTCTATGGGCACCTGCATCTATTCCTTCACTGAAGATTTCCTTCAGAAAGTCAAAATCTGTTCTTGTTGAGTCTTCTGCAGACAGTTCAACTGTGAGTCCGTGATCAACAGCGTATTCAGTTGATTCCACTGCAAATTCCTGGACATCTTCCCTGGTTTTTCGTAGTTTGTGCTTTATATGAAGATCGGATGTTGGAACAACGAGATGAACACTATCAACACCACACTCAATTGCTGCATCAATATCAACCTTAACTGCCCTTGCAAAGCTGCATATTTCTGCGTTGAGACCCTCTGAAACTATGTTTTTTATTCCCTGTCTTTCTCCTTCAGATGTAATTGCTGAACCTGCCTCAATAACGTCAACTCCAAGTTCATCGAGTTTAACAGCAGTTCTCAGCTTCTGATCCGGAGTTAAGGAAACTCCAGGGGTTTGTTCCCCATCCCTAAGTGTTGTGTCGAATATTTTGACCTTCAAAAAACTCCCTTCCATTTGTTGAATTATTTTTACTTACCATTTATTTTACACTTTTATTTGATCTTGTGATTGATAAATTTATCATCACATTGATTTTATTATCACTACAATCATCACACCCATGTCAAAGACTTTTGAAAAACCACAGTTTATCTGATAAAATAAATAAAAATATTAAAAATATAGGATGAAATGGTTATTTAAAATGAATTTAAAGTGAATTTAAGCCAAAAAAAGAATACTTAGAAGTTTCAACGAATTTAAATCTTCTTCAAAAGGGATATCACCCGTGTTAAGCTTTTATGCATCCTTATATGATGCTGTTCAATTATTTTGAAGCCAGTACCCTTGATCACTTCCTTCATATCCATGTAATGAGGTGTTGCCATACAAACGAGTCCATCATCCTTTAGGAGTTTCTCTAGGGAGTGCATGGATTGGTTGTAAAGCTTTGGCTTTTCTTCCCCACCTGTTGATGCAGATATTCCATAGGGAGGGTCCATTACAATTGCATCCACCACGTATGGCAGATTTATTTGTCTTGCATCTGACTGGAAAACCTCATAATCTTTGATACCGCAGTACTCAAGGTTCTTAATGGTTCCCTCAACCATTCTCTCATCTATGTCTGCCCCAACAACCCTTGCTCCAATGATTCCTGCCTCTATGAGTATTCCTCCAGTTCCACAGAAGGGGTCAAGGACCCTGTCTCCATTTCCAACCATGGTGAGGTTGACCATGCACCTCGCAAGCTTGGGGCTCATGGATCCAGGGTAAAAAAAGGGTCTTTTATGGGGTTTCAGGTTGTAGAAATGTTTTTTAGCCACCTTAAAAATTCTCTCGCACACAAGAATCTCTTCCCCTATGAAGATGGTCCTAATGAAAGTTTCAGGATTTTTGAGGTTTACCCGAATGTTATCATGTACCATATCATCTATTGTTCCACCCATCTTCCATTCAAGATCCGTTGTGTTGAATTTCTGATCTTTGTTCATTCTCTTGATTCTCACAGCGTAATCCTTTTTTATCAGGTTTTTCCAGGGATACTTCTGGATTTCATCCATTAAACCCTGTTCATCTGTTCTGATCAAAAGTTTGGAAGCCTCATGTACGTATGAAAACCTTTTCTCTACTTTGTGGAAGGCTTCAACTTCTTCATCAGGGATTTCAAGGGTTAAAATGCCACCATATTCCATTTTTATCTGGAATGGAATGTTTTCAGCATTTAATATAGATTCAACTTCTGCCCGAGGTAGTGTTGGATGTTCCTGGGACATTATGAGTACTATTTCCATAGATTCAACAACCCCTTCATGATCATTCCAGGAAGAATGGATATGAGAAGCCCACTTTTAAGCATCTCCTTTATGAGTGTGGACTGTGTGTCCATATCTCCATATTCAGATATCATTGATTCAGCACCGCCTTTTTTAAGCTTCATGAACATTCTGTCAAGTTCTTCATCAGTCATGGCCCCAAATATCTTCTTAACTTCAAGCTGCATTCTGAGCTCATTTTTGTATTCCTTCATATAATTTTTCGGATAATCCTGAAGAAGTTTCATATCTTCTTCATCCAGGGCTTTTGAAACCACATCTGAAGCCATATTAGCACATTTAAATCCTATTAGGAGTCCGCCGCCTGTTGTTGGTTTCACTTGGGATGCAGCATCCCCTAATATTATGGTCCTACCGCATAATATCTTCTTTTTCGGGTCGTATTGAGGTATGAATCCCTGATACTTCTTAACAACTGATGCGCCTTCGAACTGTTTATCATTACTTATAAATTCATTCAATATATGGTTAAGGTTCTTGTAGCTGGTATCTGCGAAGAGCCCCACCCTTGCCCTTGACTCTGAAATTGGAATCACCCATATGAATCCAGGGGATATATCGGAATTCACATGGAGCTGAACGTAGTCGCTGTTGAAAACCTTGGATCCTGTATCCACCAGGTACTGAGCTGCCTGAACTGTTTTTGAGGGTGGGTTCATTTTACTTGAAACAAATGATCCATGACCATCAGCCCCCACAATTACCTTTGCAGATATTGTGCCATGGTCCTTAACATGAATTTCACCATTTTCAATATCAATACCATTCACACGATGATTTAAAAGCAAATCTGCGCCTGCATCAACTGCTTTTTCTGCTAAAAATTTATCGTATGCCACCCTGTCAAGAACGTAAGCTGCAGGTTCCTTTTTAGCAACGGATAACACCGTGCCTGAAGGAGAATGTAGGTAAGCGCCGTATACTTTGTTCACTATGAACTCTTCAGGTAGAATGTTCGTATCCATTATCTTCTTTCCAACAAGACCTGCACACTGCAGTGGAACACCTACCTCTTTTTTTCTTTCAATTATACCTACTTTAAATCCTTTCTCTGCCATTTGCCTTGCAAAACTTGATCCTACAGGCCCTGCGCCAACAACTGCAACGTCATAATCATTCATATTATCCTTTCCAGTTTTTGATCATTTATTTACACTAGTTACAACCTTTGAGGGGAGATTGAAACCTATCGAAACTGGATTTCAATCAGATCAGATCCATCTAAACCCAATTTTAAAAAAATAAGTTACGATCTGTATCTCCTTCTATTTACCAAGGATAAAAAAGTATCATGAGAGATGTTAAACCCTACTCAATGTACATGAATATCCTAAACTTTCAGGTAATTCATTTTTTAAATTTTTTGTCATAGTCAGAGATTATATCCCTTTCAACCGTCTTTTTCTGTTTTGGTGGTTTTTTGTAAACCTTGTTGTAAACCTCGTTATCGTAGCTTTCGTAATTATCTTCCAGGTCAGAATCTCCCTCTATTAACCGGTTTATCATATCTTCGACTTCACTGGGATCTGGAATATCCTCAAGCACCATGGTTGTTCGTTCATGGCCTCCAAATATTTCTATATCCCCAGAATTGAAGATTCGTTCTGTGATACTTTGGGAAACTGAAACATCCTGGATCTTATTGTAATGCATAAAAACTCTTTTTTTTCTTAGAACTCCCCTTTTAATTACGACTCTACGGTCGGTGATAAGGTAACTTATGGATTTCCATACCAGAACATCCCAAACTATCCATAAAAACAGGAAAAATGCTATAAGCATCAGTATTATGGTTACTGACTCAACAAGGGGTATTTGAACCATTGTTATGAGGTAGTTCTGGAGGGATGCTGCAGCCACAACTATTGAATTGAAGAATTTGAATATGATTAGTAAAATTATAAATTTTAGGAAGGTTGATGTTAAACTCATCATGAATTTGGGTCTGGTTTCAAAGACCACCCTTTCACCTGGATGTGATTTCACTTTTTTACCGAACATACTAATCACTCCATTATATCTTTAGTTTGTAATCTAAATATTTTGTGTAGCTTTTAAATCTGATTATGCTTGGATTTGTCCTTCAAAATCAAGGTTACAATGGTTTTGCAATTTATCATATGATCTAAATTTGAACAAAAAATGAATTGAAACGAATGGATGTTGTTGAAGTTATCAATTGAGTAGAATCTTTTATGTAGAGTTCATGCTATAAAAAATATTTGATGAATTCCAGGAACATTAAGGTTAGATCTATTGGTATCCATGAAACCAACCTACAGGTAAAAACAGACATTGAAGTAGAGGGACTTTACACTTTCGTGTTCAGACAGCGTGAGGAGCTTAAAGGATACATTCATAAATACCCTGATTTTTTAACAAACCTTGAACCTGTGATCATTGAATCACATGAAGATGCACCTCAGATAGTGAAGTTGATGGCTCGTGCTGGGAGAAAAGCTGAAGTTGGACCTATGGCAGCTGTTGCAGGGACCATATCCCAACTTTCAATGGGATTTTTATTGAGTAAAGGTTCAAAATATGTTATAGTGGATAATGGTGGAGACATATCCATTAAAACCCATGAAGATGCAGTGGTAGGATTGTACGCTGGAGAATCACCATTATCTGGAGCTTTAGGATTCAAAATAAAACATGAAAAAACCCCCATGGGCATATGCACATCATCAGGAACCGTTGGGCATTCCATAAGCTTTGGAAGGGCAGATTCTGTTACAGTTTTTGCAGGTGAATCAAGCACCGCAGACGCCCTTGCAACATCCATTGCAAACAGTGCAGTTGGGGCTACAGATGAAGATGCCGTGGAGAAATGTCTTGAACGGGCCGATGACTTTAGGGGAATCATGCAGGGGGTTCTTGTCATCGTTGGTGAGTCTGCAGGTACACTGGGAAAAATTCCAAAACTCGTTGAAACTGATAAAAAAGTGGTTCTCGGGGATCTATGGGACACAATTACTTGAATGGGATCCACGTGGTTTTTTACCCATTTCAGATCCAAAGAACTAAAAAAGATAAAAAAATAAGAATATAAGAGAGAATAAAAGCAAAATGACTAAATAAAGGATTAACTGGTTTCAAATGGAAGTACTTCCACCATACTTCCCTTTTCAAGGATTTCAATGTTTTTAGGTACTTTTATGAAGCCATCAGCCTGTGCAAGGGAAGCTATTGCACCAGAATCCTTGAGTATTGGAACTGCAGTGTCCCCCTCGATCTTCACAAGAACGTTGTGGCTTCTTCCACGAGCTGGCCGATATCGTCGTGATAATTTGAGATTGAACTTTGGAACATTGGAATCAACCTTCAAACATGCGGCTTTCCTTAAAAATGGTGCAACGAAGATGTAAAAGACCATTAACGCAGCCACAGGATAACCTGGAAGTCCAAATAAAATCTTTTTTTTCGTTTTTCCAGGTATTAAGCATATTAACGTTGGTTTTCCAGGTTTTACAGCTATACCGTGCACGAGGACCTCACCAATTTCATCCATAACCGTCCTCAAAACATCCCCTGCACCTGCAGACGTTCCTCCAGATGTTATTATAATATCTACATCCTCAAATTCATTTATCTTATTTTTTAAGGTATTATAATCATCTTTAACTATTTCCGAATGTATTGGCATGCATCCACATGTTTTAACTGCATCAGAAATTGTTCTGGAGTTTATATCATAAATTTTACCGTAATCAAGATCCTGACCTGGAACCACCACTTCATTTCCAGTGGATATAACTGCTACCTTCGGTTTTGCATAAACTGGAACTTCAACCTGTCCAATGGCACTTAAAACTCCAATCTTATCTGGAGTCAAAGAGGTACCCTTCTTCAGAAGGAGTTCACCTTTTTTCACATCTGACCCCTCTGAAGCTATGTTCTGACCCATGGCTATACTTTCATAAATGAGTATTTCATTTGTCACATCTTCATCAGTAGTTACATCTGTTTTTTCGGTTGATTCAACCATCACAACCCCATCTGCACCTTCAGGTATTGGTGCTCCTGTTGAAACCTCTGTGCACGTTCCATTTTCTATCCTTTTTACAGGAACATCCCCTGCACCAACAGCTTCCAGAAGTTTTAGTGAAATAGGTTTATCTTCTGATGCTTTGAAGGTATTTTCTGATTTTACAGCGTAACCATCCATGGAAGCTCTGCTGAATGGGGGCAGATTGATAGTTGCATACACATCCTCTGCAACAACCCTTTTGTGAGCTTTTTCAAGGGAAATTTTTTCAATTTTTGCCCGGAAGGGTAAATCTGAAATTATTTTTTCCACATCTTCAGGATCCATTATGTTTAGAAATTCCGTTCCCATTGTCACCACTAACTCCAATATCATATTAACTGGTTTTTCCATGATAAAAAGTGTAAAACCTAAACTTATTTCACTTTTATACTCTTTATATCTAATTAGGTTTTTTACTTTTCATATGCTCTTGGGAAAATAGGATATTCTTTACATGGAAGATAGTCTTACACAGACAGATAAACAATCAAAAAAATAGGTTCCCATGAACCCCAACTTATACAAATACTCCGTTTTATATAGACCAACAACCTATATAAGTAAAGAGATTAAATGATAAGAGAGTAGTACAGTAAGATAAACTTTTTATGAATGGGTTTTTTGATTCAGGATCCTTTAAAAATGTAATCTTACTTCATAACTATAACTCAATCTTTATTCCATAAAATAGGAGGAGAGTATTTGAACAAAGGACATAATCAAGGACCTCAAGAAGTTAGGAGAGTACGTTCACCCAGAAGGGGAGAAATACCAGGAGTAGTTGAACAGATATTAGGACATGGAAAACTCAGGGTTAGATGTTCCGACGGTAAAACCCGACTTTCAAGAATTCCCGGTAAAATGAAGAAGAGGATATGGATAAGGGAAGGGGATGTTGTTCTCATAAAACCATGGGAATTTCAGAGCGATGAAAAAGCTGACGTCATATGGAGATACACCCGAACCGAAGCCAACTGGCTTGAACGTAAGGGATACTTAAAATTATAATCCCGAATAAATTTTGAGGATTTTAACTTTACGTAATTGAACGATCTTAATCATACTATTTTAAAGCTTTTTAAGACTTTTAATCCTGTTTGATTCGTGTTTCACCAACTCTTAAGATTGTTTTAAGGCTTTTTATCCTGGAGAAATTTATATGAGCTCAAAAGTGTCAAAAGCAGATGATAACTTAAGAAAGATGTTATCAGAAAAAAGATTGAAAAGCGTTGAAGACAGAAGAGTTGGAAGTGAGGTTTTTGATAAGATAACCCTCGAAACACTCTACAAACTTGCCAAGATGGGATATATAAACGTCCTGAACGGAGCCATAAGCACAGGAAAAGAAGCAAATGTATTCAAAGGCATTGATGATGACGGAAACTTTGTTGCAGTTAAAATTTACAGAGTAACAACCTCAGATTTTAAAAAAATGCAACAGTACATTCAGGGCGACCCCAGATTCAATGTTAAAAGTAGCAATAAACGTCAGCTCATTAACGCATGGGTTACCAAAGAATTAAGGAACCTCACAAGGGCCTACGAAGCCGGGGTAAATGTTCCCAAACCTTTGGTCGCTAAAAACAATGTTCTGGTAATGGAATTTATAGGCGATGCAGAAGGAAACCCTGCACTGCCCATGAGATTATCAAAAGTTTCAAATCCTAAAAAAGTTTCAGAAAAAATAATTGAATACGTTAAAATTCTTTATAATGACGCTAAAATAGTTCACGGAGATTTGTCTGGCTTTAATATCTTGATAAAAGATGATGAACCCTACATCATTGACATATCCCAAGGTATGATTGTTGATCATCCAATATCCCATGAGCTCCTGAATAGAGATATTGACAATTTAATACGAGATTTTAAGAAACTAGGCATTAATATAACGAAAGAAGAGCTTAAAAGTAAGATTATGGATTTAAAATCATAGAAAACTATAAAAGTATATCATAATGGATATTTTAATATATCCGTGCAGTGAGGTGAAATCATGCCTAACACTGAATACCTCAAGATCCCCCGCGAACGTGTTGGGGCGGTCATTGGAAAACAGGGCATTACAAAGGAAGAAATTGAGAATGCAACTAAAACATCAATAGAAATTGACAGTGAAACTGGAAGTGTATCCATATCTCCACGGGAAGATGCCGAAGATCCTTTGGCTGTTTGGAAAGCTAGGTACATAGTCAAAGCTGTGGGTAGGGGATTCAACCCTGAAATTGCACTCAAACTCACAGATGATGAAGTGCTTCTGGAAATAATAAACCTTCCAGACTACGTTGGAAAATCAAAAAAAGCCATATTAAGACAAAAAGGCAGAATAATAGGTAAAGATGGACGTACAAGGGACATCATAACAGATATGACTGGTGTTGATATTTCAATCTACGGTAAAACAGTTGCAATAATAGGAGATATGGAACATATCCACCTTGCAAAGGAAGCTGTTGAGATGATACTCGATGGTTCAAGACATAAAAGTGTCTACGCATTCCTTGAAAAGAAAAGCCGTGAAATGAAGATAAGAGAATTTCACAAAATGGCAAAGGACGAAAATAAGTTACTTTAATTATCTAATATCTTAAATCTTCAATTTTTATAAATTCAAGGATTTTACTGTTTTAAATCCAGTTAAATCCCTATTTAAATCAAATGTATCTTAATAATCATATTTAAAGGAGGCTAACTTTGGAACGAGAAGCATCAGAACTTTTTGAAGAGTTTAAAGAACTCACTGCATCTGAATTTTTCAGAAGAAACAAACAGATGCTGGGATTTTCCGGTAAGATACGATCCCTCACCATAGTTTTCCACGAGCTGATAACGAACAGCTTCGACGCTGCTGAAGAGGCAGGCATATTACCGGAGATATCCATAGACCTCAAAAGAGTCGATAAAGACCATTACATATTGAAACACAGAGACAACGGCCCTGGAATTCCTGAGGACTACTTAACCCGTGTGTACTGTACCATGTTCGCAGGTTCCAAATTCAGAAACATTCAATCCAGAGGTCAGCAGGGTCTAGGGTGCAGTGGATGTGTCCTTCTATCCCAGATGACAACTGGAAAACCTGCAAAGGTAATATCAGGTTACAGGGATGGAAATCAAATCAAGGGCGTTGAGATGACATTCAAAATGGATGTCAAACAAAATAAAGGACTCATACTCGAGAGAAAAGAGGTTGATCTTGATTCTACAGGTGTTTCAATAGAACTTCAGTTCAAGGATGTTTCCTACTCCCTCAGTGAACAGGGTGCATACGAGTACATACGAAGGACCATGATCGCAAACCCCCACGCAAAGATAACCTTCAGGGATCCAACAGGACACAAGTACATCTTCGACAGAAGTTCCAGTGAGATACCACCACTTCCTAAGGAGGTTCTACCTCATCCTAAAGGTGTTACGGCAGACGATCTGATATTCATGGCCAAACACACCGATAAACGCAGGTTCAGGAGCCTTCTTACAAGTTCACTCTCAAGGATGTCCAACAAGAGGGTGACTGAAATTGAGGAAGCAACTGGAATAGATCTCAACAAACGTCCAAAGGACATGAAGTGGGAAGAGGCAGAAAGGATAGTTGATCTCTTTGGTCAGATGGACTTCATGGCCCCTCCAACTGCTGGTTTAATTCCTATAGGTAAAGAACAGATTGAAAAAGGTATAAGGGAAATTCTAAACCCGGAATTTGTTGCTGTTACAACCAGAAAGCCCAAAACCTATAAGGGTGGTGTTTCATTCATAGTTGAAGCGGGTATCGCCTACGGTGGAAGTTCTGGAAGGGTTGTTGGAGAACAGAAAAAGGCTGAGATCATGCGTTTTGCAAACAGGGTCCCATTAACCTTTGACCAGGGAAGCTGTGCAATAACAGAGGCACTTAAAAGTATTGACTGGAAGAGGTACGGTATAAGGGACATGGAAAATGCTCCAATAACTGTTTTCGTCAACATAATCTCAACCAACGTCCCATACCTTTCAACTGGTAAGCAGAGTGTTGCACCTGAAGCTGAAATTCTCCATGAGATAAGACAGGCCACCATGAAGATAGCAAGAAGTCTTCAGAAGTACATAAATGCTAAAAAGGCTGCAAAAGAGGAAGAAATGCGTTCAAAGGTCTTTGAAGCCTATGTACCAGTAGTACTTAAGGAAGCTGCAATCCTTGCAGAGAGGGATGTTCCAGAATACGGTGATGTTTTGGCAAAGGTCACAAGAAAACCAAAGATTTTAGGTGATGTCAACAATGAATAGACGAGATTTAGCCCTGGGTAAACTCAGAGGCCTGGGAAATTCAATAATAGATGACGTTGAGAATAACATGGTTCCTTCAATAAAGGTTCCATCAAGGGGTACATCCAACATAGTTTACGATGAGGCAAAGCGTTACTACGTTCTGGGTGACAGGTACGGAAAACGATCCCTTGGAAACGTGAAGCAGATCAAGAAGGTTGCTCAGATGGTCAGTATGGGTAACTTCTGCAAAGGACTTGTCAATACAGAGAAAACAGCAACTATAAGGGAAATGTACTACGTTTCAGAGGGATGGGATGTTGACTTTTCAAATCAGGACGAATCCAACCTCATAGTTGAGGACCTTGAGGTCACAATGGGAATAAGTCGTGAAGACCTTGGACTCATGCCAGAGGAAGATGGAGCATCTGTTTACGGTGACCTGACCCTTAAAGATGATGATGTGGAAATAAATGCCATAAAATCGGGTAAATCCGGTTACAGTATCTCCCCTACAATAGATGAGATTGAATTCCTTGATCATGGTGTTGAGAGGGTTATAGCTGTTGAGACCATGGGTATGTTCCACAGGATGGTTCAGGAGAAGGCCTACAAAAAATTCAACTGCCTCATTGTGGGGCTCAAGGGACAGGCTGCACGTGCAACCAGAAGGTTCATTAAAAGAACCCACGACGAGCTTGGTTTACCTGTTTATATCTGTAACGACGGAGACCCATGGGGATTCCATATCGCCATGGTTATAATGTCTGGAAGTGCAAAGCTCGCCCACGTGAACCACGAGCTTGCAACACCAGATGCCAAGTTCCTGGGAGTTACAGCATCCGATATCATAAACTACGACCTTCCAACGGACAATCTTAAAGACATCGATGTTTTGCGTCTCAAAGAGCTCTCAAAGGACCCAAGGTACCGGGATGAGTTCTGGCAGAACGAGATCAAGAAGATGCTCAAGATCGGGAAAAAAGCAGAGCAGCAGTCCTTCTCCAAGTACGGATTGGAGTACGTTGTTGAGAAGTATCTGCCTGAAAAACTCGATGCAATGTAAAAACAAACAAATATAAACAGGGTTGCAATACCCTTTTTTCGTTCTTTTTTTAGAAATATAATCGATTTATATAAAATAGTATAATCTGATTCTTTTAAGATAAAATAAGATGGAAGTATCCATTTAAGGACACACCACCCTCCACATAATCAATTTAAGAAGGTTAACCCTTGAAATAACGGATTTAGAATTTGAAGACATTTACACTTCATATAAATAAGTTTCAAGAGGAACTTTACATAAAAAATAATAGTTAAAAATGCCTTTTTTAAAAAATAGAGTAATAGATAAGGGTTATCCAATAGAAGGGCACATTCCACATTAAATAATCCTTATAATTACCTTTTTTCTTTAAATAAGTTCTAAATTAACATCATTTCTAAAAAAAAGAAATTAAGAAAGGAAACTCCTAACCCATTAATATAAATCCCTTTAATAAAGTCTTAAAACTAAAAAAATGCAATTAAAAGGTTTTTAAATTAATTTTGAATCAAAATATTTATATGTACTCCTTTTAAGACAATAAGGTTGTCTAGAAATTCATTCAGAACAAATTTTGATATTTTGATCATCATCTAAAGTTCTGAAACTGAGGATATCTAGACATGGAGGCGGTATAATTAAGCGAAGATTAGTATTAGCCATGCTGCTAATTATGGGCATGGCAGTTTTCAGCGCAGGAAGTATATGTGCTGAAAACCCACAAAGCACAGTAAAAACCAGTTTAAGTTCAGGAAACGGACAGGGTACATGGATTGTGGCATTATCAGCATTATCAGCATATTTAAAGGCCACTACAAATTGTCAAGCAACTAATTCTAAAGTTGTGGCCACATCAAAGTCGATTGTGAAAAATGCTAATGCAACTACCAGTTATACTAAAGCAGTTGCAATATTCAACTGGGTTAGGGATAAAATAGGTTATTCTTCCTATTCCAACACCCGGTACGGTGCTTTGAGGATGTTGAGTGTTAAAAAAGGAAATTGTGTTGACACGACCCATTTATTAATAGCCCTTGAGAGAGCTTCAGGTATTCCAGCACGATACGTACATGGAAAATGTAGATTTTCAAGTGGAACCAGTGGTCATGTTTGGGCAGAGGTCTATGTCAATGGTAAGTGGTATAAAGCAGATGCAGTGAGTTCTAGAAATAGTTTTGGAACTATGAACAATTGTAAAATATTAAGTATATACAGTAAATCTGCAGCACTAAAATTTTAATTTCCTTTCTTCCTTTTTTAATGGTTATTTTTCAATATATTATAAAATGATTATTTTAAACCACCCATATTACTTTTAAATCATAGCCTAATTTAATTTCTTTAAAACATCTTATTGTTAGATTAAATAATAAACTAAGATCATAAAATTTATAATAGAATGAAAAATATAAAAAGTTATATAAAATGGTGTTTTTATGTTGAAACTTATTTCAGAAACTCCATTTTAAATTCAAACTTGAAACTTATCTGAAATATCATATCAAAATATAAAATGGAATAAATCTTGGAAAAAATCGTTGGGAAACGTTTAAAAACGGAGGTTAATCATGAAATCTGTTGGAATAAATGGATACGGTACCATAGGTAAGAGAGTTGCAGATGCAGTTGCTGCCCAGGAGGATATGAAGATCGTGGGGGTTACAAAGAGAACCCCTGACTTTGAATCAAAAATGGCGGTTCAAAAGGGATATCCACTTTACATAAGTGTTCCTGAAAGGGAAGAACTCTTTGAAGAAGTAGGGATAAAGGTTACAGGTACAGTTGATGATCTCTACGATGAAGTGGACATCATGGTTGACTGCACTCCAGAGGGTATTGGTGCAAAGAACAAGGAGATTTACAAGAAACAAGGCCTAAAAGGAATATTCCAGGGTGGTGAAAAGCACGACCAGATAGGTCAGTCCTTCAACTCCTTTGCAAACTTCAAAGATGCAATTGGAGCAGATTATGTGCGTGTGGTTTCATGTAACACCACAGGACTCTGCAGAACCCTGACACCAATAAGGGATCTTTGCGGGATAAAAAAGGTCAGAGCTGTGATGGTGAGGCGTGGAGCAGATCCAGGACAAGTTAAGAAGGGCCCAATCAACTCAATAGTCCCTAACCCACCAACGGTGCCTTCACATCACGGTCCAGATGTCCAAACTGTCCTACATGGACTCAACATAACAACCATGGCATTACTCGTTCCAACAACACTCATGCACCAGCACAACCTCATGGTTGAACTTGAAAACCCTGTGGATGTGGAAGATATAATTGAAACCCTTGAAAAAACTCCTAGGGTTACCCTTGTAGAGGCAGGTAAAGGTTTAGGTTCAACTGCAGAGATAATGGAGTATGCAAGGGATCTTGGAAGACCAAGAAGTGACCTATTCGAAATAGCTGTGTGGAAGGAGTCCCTCAATGTTGTTGATGGAGAGCTCTACTACATGCAGGCTGTGCACCAGGAATCCGATGTTGTACCAGAAAACGTGGACGCAATAAGGGCCATGCTGGAACTTGAAGATGACCCTGCAAAGTCCATAGAAAAAACCAATAAAGCAATGGGTATTGTTGGATAAAATCCAACCATTTTTTTTCTATTTTTTAATTAGAAAACAAATCATAAAAAACAAGTTCATTACTTAAGTTAAAATGTTTTAAAAATGTTTCATATTAAATGTTTCAAAAATTAAGATAAGGATAATCTCCATCTTCTCAGTATAAAGATGCTAAAACTGATTTTAACAAGGAATCAACTTTCAAAGGGAATATCACAAATCAACTGGTTTTAAAAAATGTAACTGTGAGGCAAAATGAAGTACGACTTCCACACCCACTCAAAGTACTCTGCAGATGGACAAGGAGAACCTGAACTCATGGTCAAAAAAGCCATTGAACAAGGGCTTTCAGGAATTGCAGTAACCGACCACAACACCATAAGAGGTGGCGTTGAAGCCAAAAAGTATGAAACCTCTGATTTTGAAGTGATAGTTGGATCCGAAATAATGACGGATCGTGGCGAAGTAATTGGACTATTTCTATCTGAAGAAGTTAAATACAGAAGTTTCATGGACGTTGTGGATGAAATAAAGAATCAAAATGGTTTTGTGATTGTTCCACATCCCTTCGATACCATCAGGGGAAAATCCGTCTTTCCAAAGGAAGAGGATGTGCGTTTCATTGACAACATGGAAGTATTCAATTCCAGATGTGTTTTAACAAATTACAACAAAAAAGCAGAAGATTTTGCAGGAAAAAATGCTGTTAACATCATTGCTGGAAGTGATGCACATTTTTTAAGGGAGATCGGCTCCGGAGGAGTTGTAACTGAATCTGAAGACATCTACGAAGCCGTTGCAAAGGGTGACTTCAAAGTTTTCGGCAGAAGATCCACTCCAGTGAACATGGGATTATCTGAGATTTTGCGGTTTTGGAAGATGCTGAGAGAATGAGATTGCTCGGAGATTTTAAAACTCCAAAACTCATAAAAAAAAACTTTGAATCTAAAATTGGAGTAGGGCGCTAAAACTCATTTTAAGTTCTATTTTTAATATATTTAATATAAGTGGGACATAGATCAAATAGCTCGGTACTTATCAAATTATGAAGAATCATTTTAAAGACTTGATTTTAAATTAGAAGGTGAAGGATATGGAATGTCAGGATTATGGGCTTACAAGAAATACAGAGAGAGAAAATTTGAATCTGAACCCTCTTCAGAGGGGCGGTGTTCTACCAATTGAGGCCAGGAAGGCCCTTTATGAATTTTCAGATGGTTACAGTGTCTGTGACTACTGTGGAGGCCGTCTTGATGAAATAGCCAAGCCCCATATACATGGATTTCTGGACGACCTTGCAGGTTTTATAAATACTGATCATGCCAGAACAACCCATGGAGCCCGGGAGGGAAAATTTGCAGTTATGCATGCACTCTGCAAACCTGGAGACACAATAGTGGTCGATGGAAACGCCCATTACACCACACACGTTGCAGCAGAGCGCTGCGGACTTAAAATGGTGGAGGTTCCAAACGAAGGAGAACCAGAATATAAGATCACACCAGAGGGATACAGAGAAGTTTTGGACGATCTTTCAGATCGAGGCGAGGATGTTAGCCTTGTTCTCCTAACCCATGTTGATGGTAACTACGGTAACTTAACTGATGCGCGTTCTATTGGGAAGATAGCTCATGATGCAGGTGTTCCACTGCTTCTGAACTGTGCGTATTCCATGGGCAGGCTTCCCATTGATGCCAAAGCAATGAATGCAGATTTCGTTGTGGGAAGTGGGCATAAGAGCATGGCTGCATCTGGACCCATTGGTGTGCTTGGAGTTAGTGATGAATGGGCAGATCTTGTGCTTAGAAAGTCCGGAAGGCATGCTGTGAAAGAACTGGAAATGCTGGGCTGCACCAGCCGTGGAGCACCCATCGCAACATTAATGGCCTCACTTCCACACGTTGCAGAACGTGTGCAGCAATGGGATGAAGAAGTGGAGAAGACTAGGGGTTTCGTTGCAAAGATGGAAAAAATTGAGGGTGTTACCCAGGTTGGTGTTAAACCAACGGAACATGACCTCGTACGTTTCGAAACACCGATCTTCGATAAAATAGCTGAAAAACATCCACGCAGGGGCTTTTTCCTCTACGAAGAACTTAAAAAACGCAACATCGTGGGTATAAAACGTGGGCAGACCAAATGGTTCAAATGCAGTGTTTACGGCTTCAGCCAGGGGCAGGTTGATTATATTGGAGATTCATTTGCTGAAATTGTTGCGGAGTATGAAAAACTTCTGTGAATAAAGTTTTTTTACTATCCCACCTTTATTTATACACATACCATTGAGTTTATATTTTAAATTTGTAGCTTCCTATTTTTTTTGAAATATTATGAATTATTTTCATGAATTAAAATAAAATCTGTTCCAAATTGAATTACAGAAAAATAAGTTTAAAATCAAGGGTACAGAAATGTTAACCTCTAAAAGGACATACCCCCTTAAAAATGAAAAAATGGACAATATTTAATCAGGTTTTAGGATCAACCTCATCTTTTAACAACAGGGAATTGAATCTCCGTTAGAAGTTCTTCCTCAGGTACCTCCTGTGGACTGTTGAGGTATATCTCCATGGGCGCACCTGCAGGTTCGTACTGGTTTTTCACTGCATACTCCATCACCGCAGCGTAAACATTACCCACTTCACTGTAAGGCCCCTTATACATCACTGAAAGGACATGGTGCGCTGCAACATTCTTCACCCTGACATTTCCCTTACCTTCTGCCTCCCCTTCAAATGGCATGCCAACTTCAAATTCCATTTCATCTGGAGAAACATCCTGAGGACTTGTGTAGTAAACTCCAAAGGGTGGACCGGCTACCTGAAGATTCTTACTCATTACCCAACCAACAACTTCACCCATTATCTCAGGAATGCTCTCAAAAGAACCTTTGTGGAATATATAAGCTACCTGTTTCTTGGGAACTTCCTTAAACTCGATTTTCATATGAAACCTCCATGTATCTGTGTATTATTATTTGATCTTCGATGCATAAACATCTGATCAAACAAAAAATGAAAAAAAACAAGAACTTTTAAAGATACAGATAATGGAAACAAAGACTCAAAGGACAGAGAACCCAAACTGAGACGTTATTTTATTCTCTCAATCTTAAATACAACAGGCCTTAAACCATCCGTGCATGAAGCTATCATAACGTTATCATCCTTCATCCATCCCTGGAATATATCCTGGGAAAAATTTCCACCGGTTGAAAGAGCTGTTACAAACCTTAAAATATCGTTCCATGCCCATTCACAGAAATCTGCAGGTTTTTCAAGGCCATCAACAAGGAACTCCTGGCCTTCTTCAAAGCAGGGGCATGGAATAATCTCACCGGGACAGTACTCCCTCGCCAGATCTTCATTCAAAATCCTCTTTAAAACAGTGATTTTACAGTTGGACAGTTTAAACCCTCCATGTTCTATTATTCATTGATTCAATTAATTCCTTTCTTTTATTAATTGCCCCATATTAATTTTAAAAATAAAAATATATTTTAAGAGGTATATTAAAAATCTATTAAAAATTATTTCATTTTTGTAATATTTGATATTATTCAAAGGATTCGAATAATCTTTTTGGGCATTATTATTTCTTTGGTATCATTATTTCAACTTGGATAATCGTTTTATTCAAATTATTTAACACAGTAAAATCCTGCCTGCATGTAAGAGAACCACAGAAGTTCAACAATCCTGAAACCCGTATCTTCAAGGAGTGATCTGTGTTCTTCAACTGTTAAGGGGAAGTACTCAACATCGAATCTTGCCAAGTGTGCTTCAACATCTTCTGAATTCTTACCCTGAGCGAGCTGGAAGTTCCTCCAGTAATTTTTAGCAAATTCCACACCTGCTTTAGTGAATGGTCGGGTGTTTTCGAAGGTAACATAAATTCCATGATGCTTCAAAAGATTGTAACAATTCTTCACAGACTTTACTCTACCATCCTTATCCATGTAATGGTGAGACTGGATGGCAGTTATGACATCCAGTTTCTGAGGAAAATCAATCTCTTCACTGGTCAAATTTCCTAAAAAGTTTATTTTGGAATTGGAAGATAACTTGCTCCTTGCTTCATCAAGCATACCCTGTGATGGATCTGCAAGTAAGAACCTGGTGTTTGGAAATTCCTCTGAAGCCTTTTCAGCCAGCGTTCCTGTTCCACAGCCAGTATCAAGCCATAACTGAGGATCATCCACCATGGACTTCACTAAATTTATCGTTTCATGGTGTATTGAATCGTAGTAGGGTATGGTGCTTCTTATCTGGCTGTCGTAAATCTCTGCCTTGTGGGAGGTTTTGGTGTCATTCATATGATCACGTCCATTAATACTGCTATTTCCATATCAAAAGCATTAATCACTGTGTTATAAATTATTGTGTTATAAATTATAAATCTCGTTCCTGACTCTTATGACTCAGATTTACCCTTTTTTTAATTTGAGGGCCAGCTTCGATCGTTCAAGTGCCAATCCAAGCTGTAACCCTATGGAACTCAGATTTTCGAGACTTATTTTATTGTAAGTTTTTATCTTCCGACTTCCCATGTTCAAGAGTCCAATTATTTTATCTCCAGTTTTTATTGGTAAAATGAGGAGTGTTTTTATGCCACTTGCCCTTATTGAGGGTTCAAGTGAGTCATATTCCTCAGATTCTGTTGTTATGTATACCAGATTTTGTTTTTCAAGGGTTTTACTGAATAGATCCTTGAACATGCCCGCCATGCACATGTTTTTCATCTTTTCAGGTAGGTTCCTGTGAACCCTTAATGAGAGTTCTTCCTTATCATCCTGAAGGTATATACAACCCATATCAAATCCAAGGGAATTTATTGTTGATGTTACGGCATTCTCAAGCATTTTATCTTCTGCATCAGAAGAATTAACTACTCCAGATACTTTGTTAAGTGCCACGAGTGTATTTACAAATTCTTCCTTCTCAAGACCAAGGGCCTTCATTTTAAGGTAACTGGATAGTTCATCTGCAGCCATTTCAACATCCTCCAGATTGACTGAGCTTAGTGAACTGGAGGTTGTTAAAAGTAGTATTGCACCCAAAGAAGTGTCTTCATGAATCAGGGGTATGGAGATCATCATTTCTAGGGATTCATCTCCAAATTCAGATTTCATGGTTTCAAACTCATCACCTTCAACTGCAGAGATGGTTTCAAGGTTTTCCATGCTTCGTTTCACAAATTTCTTTACAGATTCAGACACTGATTTGGTGTTGTATAAGGATCTCAAATTTTTACCATCTTTTAAAAATATTTCACCGTGTTTAAATGGAATTATGGTGTTTATTGCATCCATTACTTCCTTTAAAAGTTGTTTTTCATTTGAAGCTGAATTCACAGCTCTGGCTATGAAGAGCAGTGTTTCCAGTTCACGTTTACTACGTTTAGACTGAGATATTTCATCACCAATGAACGTGGTCCCTATAACTTCACCCTTTTCATTTGTTATAGGCCTTATGAATAATTTATAGGGTTTGTAGATACCTGGCTTTTCCAGGAGATCCAGTTCCATATTTATTGTTTCATCTGTACCCATTTTAGATATTGATTCATCCAGAGCCAGCCCCTCATCGCTTGTGACAATCTCGTGAAGATTTTTATTCCCAAAAAACGTTTTAAATGTTTTATTAGCTGTTATAACAGCACCATGTTCATTTAAAGTGAACACAATGGTGTCAGGACGTTCTATTAATGTTTTGAGGTTTTTTTCTTCCATCATCAATCTGTGAAGCTTCGATGCATTGGTTGCCATATTCACAACATCACCAGAAATCTGTTCTTCAGCAGATTCTCCCGTTAAAGCCACTTTGATTTCAGTTTCATCAGTTAAAGACCATAATTTACTTCGACCCACAAATTTGTAGGTTAAAATCCCCTTTGCATTGAGTATTTCCAGATATTTCAGCACTGTTGCTCTGCTCCTGCTGGTTCCCCTTGTTATCTTGTCAAGCATACAGTCCTCAGGTGGATGTGATTTGATGTACACCACTATGAGTCTTTCAGTACTGGATAGTTCTTCCATTTTTTTTAACCTCCCTTCAACCTTCCCCAGATGTTTATACCATATAGTATAAAATATTGACCATATAAATATTGTGGAAAAAGGATTTTAAACCTATTTTTTAGGAATTTAAGTTGTAATAAGATGATCCATATTTTCGTGTAGAAAGTTTTATAAAGGATGAGTTATACTATACGTTATAGTTATACTATACAGTATAAGTGAATGTGTACTTGAAATTCATTCCTGGAGGAGAATCTATGAACTACGAAGAAATGGTAAAAGAATTGAAGGAAGTTTTGGGGATTAAAGGAAGTCCGGTTGCAGTTAAACTCGTGAAAAATCCGGTTGAAATACCTGAATCCTATGATAAAATGCCCGAAAAGAAAAGGCACTGTGAATTCGTTCAAGATGCCCGACTCAATGGAACTGCAGGATACGCAACCACTGCAGAACACTTGTGTAAAGGTGGTGCCGGCGTGATGGGAATTGGCAAACTCCCAGAACCTGTTGCAGACGGAAGCACATACAACAAGTTGGGTAACTTCAAAACAGCTGAAGGAGCCCTTGAAACTGTTGAGGCAATTCCAAAGGTGGAATATGAGAACTACGCATCGCTCTACGCACCACTAGAATCTGTAAAATTCGATCCAGATGTTGTTGTCCTTGTACTGACACCAAAACAGGCACTTCGTGTTAGTCAGGCTTACCTTCAGCTTAAGGGAGGAAGGTTGTCCTGTGATTACTCAGGAATACAATCTTTGTGTGCAGATGCAGTTGTTGCAGTTAAAGAGAGGAGTGTGCCCAACATGACCCTTGGATGCAATGGTTCACGTAAATTTGCAGGGATAGCTGATGAAGAGGTTGTGATGGGAGTACCACCAGAGAACCTTGAGGATATTCTGGATGCCCTTAAAACCTTCAAAGAAAAATGGGGATAGATCATGAAAAAAGTCAAAATTCTGGGCATCAAAAGCCCAAATTCTGCAATACTTGCAGAAAACATTATAAAAAATGGTGCAGATGATGGGCTGATACTCACCCTAAGTCCCGGTTCAGAGAAGGGCCTCGAGGGAGTTGCAGCCAAGTACGGATTTAAAATGGAAGTTCAGAAACTTGAAGGAGAGGTAGTTGTTAGAATGACCACTAAAGATGTTGAAGAGATGGATGTTACAGGAGAAACATGCCCGGGCCCCATAATAATTGTAGGAGATAAGTTAGATTCAATGGAAGTTGGGGAGCGCTTGAAGGTTAAAAGCAGTAAAGTTGAAACCATTGAGGACATATCAGTTTCCATTCCCGGAATGGGTGGGAAAGTCATTGAAAATGGAGAAATTAACGATAAAAGTTACTTACTACTGGAAAAGGTTTCAAAAGATGAATCTTCAAGTTCTGCTTCAGCAGCAGTCAATAGGGACAAGGTACTTGTTGTGCAAAGCAACGGAATAGGTAACGCTGAAAAAGCTTATGCAACCTTCATATTCTCAAAGGCAGCTTTAAGCATGGGAAAAGAAGTTACAGTGTTCATGCTCATGGACGGAGTGAGCATAGCCAAAGATGGAAATGCAAAGACAGTCAAACACCCTGCATTTAACAGGTTGGACATATTAATGAATGAAGCAATTGATGCCGGCGCAAAGGTGTACGTCTGCGAGTTAAGTGCAGAATTCAGGGGCATGAAACAGGCTGACCTTGTTGATGGAGCCAAACTTGCAGGGGCTGCAACCTACATAACCCTTCTAAGCGATCCAAGCTATGCGGTTGTGAATTTCTGAGGTGATTTAAATGGAACTTAGTTATCAGATAATAATACTTTCAATACTCATGAGTGGAATGGTCACAGGGTTTATAACCTTCAGGATGCATGGAATGCGCCTTGCACCACACTTCGCAGCACTTATAACTGCATTCATAGCAACACTTGGAGGAGTGGTGACAGGGAACATCTGGGTATTGTATGTGGCAGTTTTACTTCAGTTCGCTGTAGTTATAACTGCATTTACCCAGACCTGGGCTGTTTTGAGGTACAACTTCCAGACAGCACCATCCTACGCACCGCACCTGGCGCTCGTAGCCCTGATCCCTGTGCTGGCGATTGTTTCAGTAATTTAATCTTTTCTTTTTTTATCTTTCTTCTTTAATCAACAGAAGATTAAACCAAGAATCTCAAAAAAACTTAAGCCATCTCTTTCTAATTTTAAGGTTGAGTAAAAAGTTCATCATACTCTTTTTTTAGTAATTTTACAAATTTTTTTTTGAAGCTATAAAAAACGTAAGGATTATTATTTATTCAAAATAAAATAATTAATGATTAAAAGGCCCTCCAACCAATGAAAAACATAAGACCCATATGAACCTCATGATTAATCATTATAAAATATGTTTATATGTCAATAATCCATTAGGTTATCTGTTTGTAGAAGTTAAGGAGGCTTGAAACGAACATTTAATTGGGAGGGAATTGAAAATGAATTTTAACAAAAAAGTTATTGGTTTTATTTTAGCTATAGTGGCTTTTATAGCTGTTATGCTGGTTCCTATTCATGGATTGAGTTATCCAGGGCATGCTGCACTTGCTCTTTTGGTTTTTGCCATAATCATGTGGGGTACTGAGCCAGTTGATCTGCCCATTACCTCAATTATGATCATGTTTTTACTGCCCCTGTTGGGTATTGAAAGCTTTACCAACGCTGCAATAGGCTTTGCGAATCCAATTATCTTTCTGATGATTGGTGGATTTATTTTAGCTGAAGCTATACGTAAAAGTGGATTGGCTAAGCGTTTCACTTATTTCTTACTGTCAAAGTTGGGTACAAGTCCCAGTATGAGTATTTTTGCAGCTGTATTCTCCACAGGAATTCTGTCGGCATGGATTGAGAATGTTGTGGCATTTGCAATGTTACTGCCAATCATCAAAGAGGTTATACCACTCATGGGTGTGAAAGACGCTGAGAAGGGAAACAGTAACTTTGCAAAGGCCATGGTACTAGGTGCTTCCTACGGTTCCTTGGCAGGTGGATTTGGAACAGAAATTGGAACTGCTCCAAACCTTATGGCAGCAGCCTACACACACTTACCCTTCGCTAACTGGATGATCTTTGGATTTCCACTGGCAATCATGTTACTCGTGGTTATATGGAAGGTTTTGCAGTGGGTGTTCCCACCAGAGGTTGAGGGAATAGTAGGTGGAAAAGAAACACTACATAAAACACTGAGCACATTGGGATCCATCACCCGAACCGAAAAGATAACCGCAGCCATACTCCTCTTCACAATTGGTTTATGGGTTACAACTGGAATAACTGGACTTGACAGTTACTCTGTTGCGCTGATTGGTGCTGCACTCTACTTCATAACTGGTGTTGTGGACTGGAAGGATGCTCAGAAGAACATTGACTGGGGATTAATCATCTTCTTTGGAGGAGCATTAGCCCTTGGAGCATCACTATTAAACACCGGAGCAGCAAGCTTCCTCATAAACAACCTCATAGGTTTAATGGGAAATGACCCATCAACATTGGTCATAATGTTGTTACTCATGGTCATAGCTGTGATTTTCACGCAGGTCATGTCCAACATAGCACTCTCTGCAATACTGATACCTATAGCAGTGACACTGTCCTCTGCTCAGGGCCTTGCAGTGGGAACCTACGCAGTTCCTGTTGCAATTGCATGTTCCCTGTCCTTCATGTTCCCAATGGCAGATCCAACGGTGGCAATGGCATATGGAACAGGTTACGTAAAAATAAAAGAGATCCTGAAGGCAGGAATACCAATGGTCATAATAGGAATCATATTAACCATAATAGTCCTGCTGACCATAGCAAAACCGTTCCTAGGATAGTAATGTGCAGATTGAACTATTTACAGATATAAAATTCTGTAAATTTTTTTATTATTTTTTTAGGATCCTTAAGAATTAAGAATTTTTAGAGAACCTGATTATGAAACCTGAAATTTTGGAGGCTTTAAGTTATGTTTAAAAAAATATTGTTGCCTACAGATGGTTCAGAAGCATCTGAAAGAGCAGGCCAATACGTTATTTCAACTGCAAATTCAGATGGTGCAGATATAATTATTTTAAATGTGATTGACACCAATTACTTGAACTCATTATCACAAAATGATTTAAGAGAAAAACTCGATGAAGAGTTACGTGAAACAGGAAAAAAATCTGTTGAAAAATTTAAAAAGAAAATTGAAGAAGAACAGTGTGCTGGTAACTGTAAGAACATTAAAATGATAACCATGATCAAACATGGCCAACCTGCAGATGTTATCCTAAAAACAGCAAGTCAAGAAGGTGTAGATAAAATAGTGATTGGAAAATCTGGTAAACAGGGCTTGGAAAGATTCTTATTGGGCAGCACGACAGAGAGAGTGGTTAGAGGGACAAAGGTTCCTGTTACCATTGTAGTTTGAGTATTTTCTGAATTAACCCCTTTCTCTTTTTAGTCATGATTTAACCTTTTATAATTAAATGTACCTTGATTTAACATTAATTTTAAATTTTAAGGTTATTCTTTCTCCAGTAAATAGATATACCTTCCAGTGAAGGATAAACACTGAAACCAAAGCACTGATCAGTTTCATTTATGTCTGAATCTTCAAAGTATTGGGTTTCCTGTTCATCCATTGCCCTGCGGAGGGTTTTTTCATATTTGGTTCCTAAAAGTTCAGGGAAGATTTCCCAGATGTTTTCTCCAATGATATCCTCAGGTTCAGCACCGAAATACTCCCCGGCAGCTTGATTGACATAAATAAAATTCCAGTAGGAATTCAGGGCAACAAAACCATCCTTGATGCTATCTAAAATCTCTTTTATCTGATTTTGAGCATTAGCAAGTTTTTCTTCAGCCTGTTTACGCTCAGTGTCATTGAAAACATAACCCTTAACCTGAACCAGTTCATCAAAATCATCAAAAATACCCACAACATTAGCAACGACGTGTACCCTCAAACCATCGGATCTTCTCTGCCAGCTTTGAAAACCCTTGATCTTACTCTCTCTCTTGAGACGCGTAACCATGTAAGGCCAGTCAAAGGAGTTGGACTCTGAAATATTCCATTGAAGTGCCCTATCACAATCATCAAATCCGTAGATTTCAGCAAAAGCAGGGTTACAATCTAAAATTTCTCCTTTAGGTGTTGCAATAAAATCCCCAGTCAAATCCTCATCAAATAAACGATGATACTTCTCTTCACTATGTTTAAGAGATTCTTCAGCCTTTTTACGCTCAGTATCATCAAAAACATAACCCTTAACCTGAACCAGTTCACCAAAATCATCAAAAATACCCACAAGGTTACTAACAACGTGAATCTCCCTACCATCAGGACGCCTATGCCATCTCTGATGATCCTGGATTTTACCTTCATCCTTAAGACTGAAGATTAAATTAACCCAATCATCATGGTCAAATTGTGAAATATCTGAGTTAAGAGCTTTTTCACAGCTGTTGAATCCATAGATTTCAGCAAAAGCAGGGTTACAATCAAGCACCTTACCATCCAAAGTTGCAATAAAATCCCCAGTCAAATCCTCTGCAAATAGGCGGCGATACTTCTCTTCACTATGTTTAAGAGATTCTTCAGCCTTTTTACGCTCAGTATCATCAAAAACATAACCCTTAACCTGAACCAGTTCACCAAAATCATCAAAAATACCCACAAGGTTACTAACAACGTGAATCTCCCTACCATCAGGACGCCTATGCCATCTCTGATGATCCTGGATTTTACCTTCATCCTTAAGACTGAAGATTAAATTAACCCAATCATCATGGTCAAATTGTGAAATATCTGAGTTAAGAGCTTTTTCACAGCTGTTGAATCCATAGATTTCAGCAAAAGCAGGGTTACAATCAAGCACCTTACCATCCAAAGTTGCAATAAAATCCCCAGTCAAATCCTCTGCAAATAGGCGGCGATACTTCTCTTCACTGCGCTTAAGAGATTCTTCAGCCTTTTTACGCTCAGTATCATCAAAAACATAACCCTTAACCTGAACCAGTTCACCAAAATCATCAAAAATACCCACAACATTAGCAACAATGTGAATATTCCTACCATCAGGACGCCTGTGCGTTGACTGGTGGCCCTGAACTTTACGTTCAAGTTTAATGCGTTTTATTAAGGTTTCCCAATCAGGGCGGTTGAAATTAGATATGTCTGCTTCGACAGCATGTTCAAGGTTATGGAATCCATAGATTTCAGCAAAAGCAGGGTTACAATCAAGCACCCTACCATCCAAAGTTGCAATAAAATCCCCAGTCAAATCCTCCTCAAACCAGCGTCGGTACCTTTCATTTTCTTTAATGGATTCTTCAGATGTTTTCTCTGTGACCTCTTGAATCTGCACTAAAAATCCCGAATCAAGAACGGAAATGTTCCAATCAATTAAAATCTCACCAGACTTTTCGAAGGCTTTGTTTTTTATATTCTCAAAATTCAAGGGGGCTTGAAACCTAAATGATCCTTCTTCAGCCAATATTTCCTTATTTTGAGCCATGAATTCACTACAAAATATATCAAGGTCTGAATCCTCCTCAAGATTTCCAGTTATCTCCAGTGCAGAGTGATTGGCATCCAACAACTTACCATCCTTATTGTATAGAAGAATTCCTATTGGAGATCTGTTGAACATCTCCATTAAATTCACCTGATCGCTTTTTAAAATTATTCCCCCTCAACTACCAGTTTCACGATATTTAGTGCATGACTTTTTAGATATTAGATAGGTTGGGGCCAATTATATAACTTGAGGTGTCACGACATGTCAAAAAAAATGGATTTAATTCAGTACTTTTTTGATAAATTTTATATATGGATTTAATTTAACAGTTAAAAAGATAATTAATTATGAATATCCCGTATATTAGTTTAGGAGGAGAAAAAATATGGAAGATAAACAGAGGGACATGTTGATCTACATCATGGGTTTTGTAGGAGTGATAGTACTTCTTGGAGGAGTGTTCAATCTTTATACATTTAAATACGGTTTATTTGCTGCCATAATTATATGGTTCATATGTGGAGCAGCCAAGCGTATCTACAGTTAAACAAAGGTCATTTTATTTTTAAATATTTTTTTTATAAAGATTTAAAAAAATTTATAAGTTTTTTAGCTGTTTTTAAAGGGTAATAAATCTTCAATTCCCAATTAATATGTTATTCTGTGAAGTTAACATCAAAGATTCACAATATTTAAATAATATGATAATTTATTACATAAATGATGTTATGAATAGAGGATATCTGGTATGCAAGGACTGTGGGGGACGTTACGATCTCCAGCCTGGAGAATTGCCTGGAGAATTTGAAAGCTGCAGTTGTGGGGGAAAACTGGAGTATTATGATAATAACGGGCATAAAAGAGGATACATGCCCGTGTATCCCAACGATAATAGATCAAAAGAAAGAAGCCCTTTACTCAAAATTTTAATTTTCTTTGTGGTTGCCTACGCAGTGTTCCATGTTTTCGGTGGTGTGGTAATGGGTGTTATGGAAGCAACAACTGAAGTAGGGAGCCCTGGAGCCACCTATGTATTTGTTATTTTCATGGTGATTGCCATTGCAGTTATCCTATTTCTGTTATGGATCCTGTTTAAGAAATGATTTAATTACTGGATAAAGGGTAACTTAACATTTATTAAATTAATTGGAGAATAATGATATGCGTTATCTGAAATGCAAAGAATGTGGTGGAGTTTATGAGCTTAAGGAGGGAGAATCGCCTGAGGATTTTGATGTTTGCTACTGTGGGGGAGAAATAGAGTACCATCTTTCACGTGATGAACTGAAGGAGAGATCTGAATATGTTCCATCTGATGAAGAAATAGCAAGAAGAAATACGTCCAACAGGAATTTGATCCTTATAATTATTGTTATAGCCATTTTTATATTCATAGTGCCAACTGCCATTGCAGCACTCCTAATATATAGAGCTTATTTTTCTACAGCTTATTCTGGAGCAATTATTGCAGTGGAACATGCCGTTACAGGCCTTACACTCATTTTCAGTGGAATTCCTTGATTTAATTGGTTGAACGTTCATATCTATAGAAGGATGAAGGTCTTCAACCTGACTAATGATATGAACCCATAGTTGTAAAAACAAGCATCAAATGATCAGAACTCTGGTAAATATGCGTTAATGGTTATAAAAAATTTGGTGAATTAGCGCCGGGACTGGGATTTGAACCCAGGACGAGCGAATGCTCAACAGGATTTCGAATCCTGCGCCTTACCTGACTAGACTATCCCGGCAGGTGATATATTAGTTAGTTGATAGTTCTATTTAGAATACGTTACTATTTATATTATTTAAAATAATCCAACTTAAAATTCAAGCTCAAAAATTAATTTTAAATTAAAAAAAGGAATTATGGGGCTTTAAAACCTATCGTACCTTGATAACAGGTAACCTGACCTCAGTTAGGAGTTCTTCCTCTGAAACCATGTTAGGATCGTTGAGGTAAACCTCTGTTACGGGTCCAACAATATCGTAGCCGTTGTCCACTGCGTACTGTGCCACTGCATGGATCACAGGTCCAACGTTTGTGTAAGGTCCCTTGTGGGTTGCTGCAAGCACCGTATGTTCGGGTATGTCCTTGAATCCCAGCGCATCTTCCCGAGGCATCTCATCTTCAACTGAAAATCCGATTTCATACTGAAGTTTATCCTCAGGCACGTCTTCAGGACTGTTGAAGTATGTTCCATAGACTGTTCCAGTCATTTTAAGGTTCTTCTTCATGATTAACTGTCCCACTTCCTGCATGTGCTCTGGGATCTTTTCATAACTGCCACTGTAGGGTATGTAAGCTACTTTTGATTGTTCAATCCTTTTTTCAGTTATTTCCATCTTAAACTCTCCTGGTTTTACTTTAGTTCTCTTTGACTAATAACCATTGTGGATTAACTGTAAAAGACTGTTCCAGCATAGCATGAAATTTTCTAAAAGGAGGGAGGGGTAAAATTAGTATTAAAGTTAAAAACAATGCTTTATATATTTTTTAGGTAACGCTTGGATGCCTGTTGGTGTTGAGGGTTATGGCACTATCTGCAGAATTCTGCAGGGCTATGCTGAAACCTGGTTGAGCTCCAATCACAATTGTTTTTTTACCATTTTCCTTTGCTATGTTTATAAGTGGGAAAAAATCAACATCTCGAGTCATAAGCGCGATTATATCTATATTTGGATTGTGGATAAGTTCATATGCTTCCACAGCTATGTGAACATCTGTTTCTCCTGAAACTATAGTTGGTGAGAAACCCTCATTTGTAACTGCTTCTATGAGTTTACCTGAAGCGTACTGGTTTAAAAAAACCTTTGCAACCCTTATACTCCCATATTGGCTTATTATTTTCCTCACAACATCAAGATGGCAGTCAAATTCTTTTCGAAGCATGTTTGGGCCATCTACAAGAAGTCCAACATTCTTTCCATCTCGCCCATCTAAACGTGGCAGGCGATCCTTCAATGAATTGAATTTTTCTAAGTTAGCCATTTTTTCATCTCCATGATGCTCAAAGTTTCAATAAATTTTACCTTGAGCATAAGTGAATGTACCTTTCTATTATTAACAAAGAATAAGTACCTATGCCTAAATCAGACCCAAATCTATACTAAATTCCGCCAAAAAATCCATTAAAAATTAAAATACATAACAAAACTCTCTCTCTTTTTTAAAATGGGAATCATTTTTGGATGGGATCTCAAATGTAAGATATTTATGTCTTGCCACGATATAATTTGGTAATATATACTTTAGGATCAGTGATTGTATGGATGAGAAGGTTGATGAAGCCATCGAATGGTGGAACAAATTAAACAAAACTCTTCACTTAAAACATCATGAAGCAGCAAAAAAATACAATTTAAGCTTGGAACAATTTCATTTACTTCTGGAACTTGAAGAGATGGAGCATGAGAGAAGTGAGGATGTACTTCAGATAGGTCCAAGTGTGGGAGAAATAGCAATTCGAAAGGGCTGTGCCCCCCACACCATATCAGAGAGGTTAAGTAGACTGCAAAAAAAGGGACTTGTTGACAGGGTTAAAGACCAGCATGACCTCAGAATCAGCAGAATAATTCTCACAAAAAAAGGGAAAGGAATCATAGATCAAATAAGACATGAATCACGTGACATATTTCTCAAAAACTTGTTTGAAAGTATGGATACAAATTCACTCAACGACCTAGTTGAAGGCCTCAGGGAACTCATGAAAAAATTGGAATAAATGGGATAAACTCTAAAAGATTTGAACATAATTGAAGGATAAAACATGGACCATACGATTTACAAAACAGAGATTGCAAGAAGATCCTATGAAAACCGTTACAAAATAATGACTGTGGTTTTAACTGCAGTTTTTATGGCAGTTTTAAACACCAACATAGTTAACGTTGCCCTTCCAACCATAACAAGTTTTTACAATGTTTCAGTTGGACTCTCACAATGGATAATTACAGGTTATCAGGTTACAGCAACCATAACACCCATTGTATTTGCAAAATTATCAGACCGGCTTGGAAAATCAAGAATATTCCTAATTGGGCTTTTGATATTCACAATCAGCTCCTTTTTATGTGGAATTTCAACATCACTACCTGAACTTATCTTCTTCAGGATAGTTCAGGCACTGGGAGGTTCCATGATCATGAGCATCAACCTTGCAATTCTAATGCAGATATTTCCAGGCCCAGAACGTGGAAAGGTTATGGGATACTTCACAGCCATAATAGGATTCGGAATGATAATAGGTCCAACAGTCGGGGGAATCTTGGTTGACACACTGGGCTGGACATACATATTCTTTGTTAACCTACCAATAGGAATACTGTTACTTTTACCAACCTTAAGATACCTTAAAATAGAAGAAAAAATTACCAGAAAAGGGTACGAGGATTATACTGGATCCATACTCTTCATGATATTCATTGGAAGCTTCTTCATGATCCTTAACACCTTATCCAACACTCCAGTTGATGCAAAGGCTGCAGTAACTTACACTGGAGTTTTTATGGTATCACTCACGGCTTTTGTTTTACGTGAGATCAGGGTTGAAAAGCCCTTTCTGGACATATCCGTGTTCAAGATAAGGAGTTTCACGTTTCCCAACATCAGTTTAGTGCTTTACTTCACAGCAACCTTCATAATGGTTTTTATTCAGCCATTTTACTTCGAGGGGGTCATGGGATTCAGCCCCTCAAAGGTTGGAATATTGGCTGCTGTAATGCCCCTTGCAATGATGATAAGTTCCCCGTTAAGTGGAAGGATTTACGATAGTTTGAAGCTTCAGAATAAATCCTGGATCGTTGGAAACTACGCAATGCTGGGTATAACACTAATGGGGATTGCATATTTCCTATGTGGATATGGATTCCAAAATATAAACCTTACACTGATAGTGGCAAGTTTTTTACTTGCAGGAATCTGTCGTTCAATCTTCCAGGGCCCGAACAATCTGGATATTATGGCTGCACTTCCACCAGAGAGGAGTGCCCTTGCATCCAGTATAACAGTAACCAATCAAAGCTTTGGACTGGCCTTGGGTACTGCAATGGGCACTTTACTCCTTTCTGTACTTCTATTTGGAGCAGGATACTCTGGAGACGTTGTGGGTGCCTGTGCAGGTCTTTTGAAGGGTGTTTGTGGGACCACCATGTACATAAGTTCAGCACTCTGTTTTGTAGGAGCAATTTTATCATATAAACGTGGTTTGAGACGTTCTGCAAACTGAAATTCATTTAAAAAAAAATACTCAGAATTTTGAAGAACAATTTTTTTTTCATTTTTTTGATCTGAAAAGTTGTAAACTATAAATATGTGATTGACTAATCAGTCTATTACTTGGAAAACAAGGTGATGATGTGAAGGAGAAAGAACTGAAAATAATGAATGCATCCCTGAAACTCTTCGTTGAGCGAGGATTTCATGGAACTTCAACTGCAGAGATCGCAAAAACTGCCGAAGTTGCAACAGGCACCCTTTTCCACTATTTCAAAACCAAAGAAGACCTTATAAACCATTTATACCTTTACTCAAAGGAAAGTCTTCTGGACTCTGTTAGTGAATGTTACAACGATAAAAATTCCTTCCGCGAAAATATACAGAACGTGTGGATGAATTTAGTAAATTTTGGTATTGAAAAATCTGAGAAGTTTCATTTTATCATTAGTTTCCATTGCTCACCATACATAACTTACCTAACAAAAAAACAGGTTGAAACTAAATTTGAAAGCGTTTTCGAAGCTTATAAAATGGGACTTGAAAAACAGGAGATCAAAAAAGCATCCTACGAAATGCTCACAGACTACCTCTGGGGAAACGTTGTTGCTACAGTTGGCCACTTTGAGAAGTACCCTGAACGATTAAACAAAGAAAATTTGAAACTGGCATTCGAACTGTTCTGGGGTGGAATTTCCAAATAGACAGTTTTTAGAGAATATTTGTAGAGAATAATTCTCAATTCCAAAAAATTTCAATTTAACGAATAATTACAATTATGAGGTTTAAAAATGCAGAAAAGAACCATCACAAAAAACGGCCAGGAAATCTCAGCATTAGGATTTGGTGCAATGAGACTTCCCACCAAAAACGGCAGGATCAACAAGGAAGAAGCTAAAAAAGAGATATTTTATGCCATAGACACTGGTGTGAACTTCATAGACACTGCCGTACCTTACCACGGTGGTGCAAGTGAATCTTTCCTGGGTGAGATACTCTCTGGAGAGTACAGGGACAAAGTGAATATTTCAACAAAAATGCCCCCGTGGTCTGTTAAGAAGTACGAGGATATGGAGAATATTCTGGATAAACAGCTTGAAAAACTCCAGATAGAACGTATCGATTACTACTTCATCCACAGTCTCGGTAGGGGAAGCTACAAGAAACTTGAAGATCTTGGAGTTTCAAGGTTCCTTGACAAGGCCAAAGCAGATGGAAAGATCAAGTATGCTGGTTTCTCATTCCACGACAACCCTGAAGCATTCAAAGAAATTGCAGACGCCTACGATTGGGATGCCTGCATGATACAGTACAACTACATGGATGAGGAAAATCAGGCAGGAAAGTCTGGTCTCGAGTACGCTGCCTCCAAAGGTATGGGTATTTTTATTATGGAACCCCTTAAAGGAGGGCACCTTGCAGGTGATGTGCCTGAAAGGACCTTGGAGATATGGGAACGTGCAGAGGTTAAAAGAAGTCCTGCAGACTGGGCCCTCAGGTGGGTGCTGAACCATCCAGAGGTTACATGTGTACTGTCTGGAATGAACAGCCAGGAACAGGTTGAGGAAAATCTGAAAGTTGCAGGGGAAGTTCAGCCAAACTCCCTAACCCCTGAAGAGTTGAAACTCTACGCAGAGGTTAAAGAGGTTTACAAGGATCTTACAAAGGTGGACTGCACAAGCTGCGGTTACTGCATGCCATGCCCAGTTGGGGTGGATATTCCAGGGTGCTTTGAAATTTACAACAACAAGTACATGTTCAATGACAAACGTGCACCATTTTCATATTTGATACGTATGGGTGGAGTTATGAGCGGTAACGAATCAAATGCCGGGCTCTGCATAGACTGTGGTAAATGTGTCAGGGCATGTCCACAGAAGCTGAGCATCCCAGAGCTTTTGGAAGATGTTTCAAATGAACTGGAGGGTCATGGATTCAGTTACAAGGTGAAATTTGGAAAATCCGTTGTTATGCCCATGATGGATGCGTTCATAGCACTGCAACATCGGTTTTCAAGGAGTTCATCTAAGAACTGAAATTATCTTCCCCTCCGTTTTTGGATTTTTTAAGGGGTTAATTTTAAATAATTAACATTCAACGTTTTTAATCCTTTTTTAAATTTTTATATTTATTGTAACCATTTTGCAGCTCTTTTCTGCTCTTTTCTACACCATGACCTGGAAGAAAAATCTTGGAACCTGTTTTCAGAAGTGTATCCCAACTTTCAATCAGTACATCTACATCATCTGCAAATGGTGGGAAAACAGAGCCTCTAAAAACTCCAAAGACCGTATCACCAGCCAGTGCCACTTCTCCATCCACCACAACACTCAAAGAACCTGGAGAATGACCTGCAGTGTGGATAATACATGCATCAATTCCAAATTCATTCAGACAAAATGTTTCATCCACTTCGATGTCTGGATCCACGGATCTGTAGTTGTAACGTGAAACCAAATTTTTTCCGCCCCATTTTAACATTTCAAGTGAATTAACCAGGTATTTGGTGAGTAAGTTGGTTCCCTGTGGCAATGGAGTGTTTCCCTTCATCAAGTGCTCTGCCTCACTTCTTTGGACGATTATTTTTGCATGATACTTCGCTTTTAAGGATGCAGCATTTTCAACGTGATCAAAATGGGTGTGAGTAAGTACAATAGCTTTCAGACCATTTCCATCTGTTAAACTATCGAGTTTTTGATTTAACTTTTTCCATGAACTGGTTCTACCTGTATCCACAAGAACATGAGTATTACCCTTTGAAATCAAAAAAGCGTTGCTTCGGCCACTTAAAACCTGGTGAACCGTATTTTTTCCATTTGTAATCCATTTTTTCATGTTTTTCATCAACCCAATTTATGTTTTATCCCTTTACGCACCCATAATCTTTATTCACCCATTTAAATCTTTTATAAAGGATTCACAGTCATTTTTTTTCATTTGCTCACTTTTATTACCCATAATTCTTAAAAAAAGTTTTAAAAATCCCTTCAAAGACCAGATCATCACATAAACCTACTTTCAATTACCAAGACCCCTGTAAAAAAAGAACAGGCGGCTTACAATTGAGGATAAACAGAAGATTATCAGTGATATCATTAAAATATGTCTTACAAAAGTTTGAGGTAGTAAAAGTGATATAACTACCATTCCCATTAGGAAAGCCCCCAGATATTTGCCCACTGGATCGTAAACTGGAGTTTCAAGCCCCGACGTTGCAATGAATAGACTGAACATGGTGATAATGAGTAACAAAACCAGGGGGTCGTACCAGCCCACAAATACGTATGCAGAAAAACATGCCATTATAATAACAAAATCAGCTGCCACGTCCATGTAAGCTCCTGCATTTGAGGTTACAACCATTTTTCTTGCAACGTAACCATCCAAGAAGTCTGTGAAACATGCAAAAGCAAATATAATGATGGATAAGGAGTATAACCCTTTGAAAAATGTGAAAACAAACACTGGGGCTATTAAAAACCGTGTGGAACTTATTCCTGATGGTATGAATGATCTCTTGAACATTTTTTTCTCCAAAAAGGTTAAAAACAATTCAAAAACGAATGGAATTTAAACTTAAGGTTACCTTCCATTTTTAGCCACCAGATCTCGAGCCCATTCCTTTATTGCATCCCAGTCACGGTAATCATGGCGTTTAGTGGTATCAATGCCCTGTTTTTCCAGTTCTTTTTTGATGAAGCTCCTTGTGAATTTGTACATCAGCCCGTGTTTGGCTTCTGGATCGTAGACACTTCCAAAGAGTCCTGTGGCAACGGGTTCATTTAGAAGATATTTATTGGCCACATCATCAAGGTACTTTTCCTGTCCCTCTGCACGACTCTTCTCCTCATTGGCAGCACCGCAGGAAACAAAAAGCGCCACCTTCTTGCTGGTAAGAATTTCTTTGTTGTTTTTAAGGAAGTTAAGTGCATTTTTGGTCCACTTTCCCATTTTTATCCCGCTTCCCACAACAAGAAGGTCGTATGGAGTTATATCAAAGTTCTTAAGACCTTTTGAATCCACTAGATCCACTTCAGCCCCTTCCTCTTTCATAACCCTGCTCATTTCTTCTGCAATTTCTGCAGCTGTACCGTATCTGGTTCCATACACAATCAACGCTTTCATTTCAATCCCCAACTTTAAATCAATTTTTTTAACTTTATTCATCGATTAATTGACTGATTATTTTTATTTTTTATTATAAATTATATTTTGATTTTTATATGACTTTTAAAGGTTTATATAACTTTTAAATGTTCTTAGAATCTTTATATAACTTTTCAGATGATCTTTCAAGTTTTCCCATGATTTCGAATAGAGTTTTAATTTCTCCATCGTCCAGGGATTCAAAAAGTGCAGACACTGATTCAACATCGTCTCCATTTCTTCCCTCCCAGTATCTCTGAGATTCCTCTGTGAATTTCAACCTGAGTATACGTTTGTTGCTTTTATCTCGTTCGATTTTTAAGAATCCTCTTGCCTCCAATCTGGTGGCCAATTGTTTAACGTTTTGGTGTGTGGTACTCATTGCTTCTGCCACTTCCTGCATGGAGGGGTCATGTTTGAATGCATTTCCCATCACCACCATCATCAGCCACTGCTTGGTTGTTATTCCATCCTGAGCAAATTCCTTGTTGATTATGTAGCCCCATCTCTGCTGTACCAGAAATAGAACTACCAAAATGTATTTCTCCATTTCAAGCCTTTCCACGCTGAACTCTGCCTTTAATTCCTCTGGTTCTTTCATTGTAATTCCTACTTTAATCTAATTCCAAGTCTTTGAAGTCGCGCAAGCTTCCATGAATTTTTTTGTAGAATGCAGTTGTGATTACAACTCCTGCAAGGGTCATCACCACGAAGAAAAGTGCCTGTCCCACTTCAACGTCCACACCGTTTCTTGCCATGAAAAATATCATGGAAAGTATGGCTGTTCCAAGGAGGGACACCTTTACAAGGAGTACTGAAACAAGTGCATAACCCCATCCTTTGCCCTTTAAGGTCATGAGCCCTGCAATAAACGCAACTGGAACAAGGACTCCCAGATCCAGAGCCTGAATCACCAGGGTTGTGTAAGTTTCAAGTGCAGCAGGTGCGTTACCATTTAGAAGTGATCCCAATATCATTGAAAGCCACATACCTGCAAGTAGCAAGCCCATGATTATTGGAAATACACCTGCTACCTTTAGGGTAACTCCAGTAGAGACACTTTTTTTAATCGTTTTAATATCCATGGAAAACAGCCCATATAGGAACGTGTAAAGAGATACTGAGAAAAGTGCCACGTAAACCAGGAAAAGTTGGTTGTAGGATGTCAAAAAGGATATGGATGCATAGGAGTAAAGGAAGTAGAAGATAGTTCCCATCCACATCAGGTAGCCCCGGAGTGAAGCTCTGGATATTAGGTACATCGATACCAGAAGTAAGGGAACAACCACAATTAGGGTTATCAAATCCTGACCCATCATCTGGGCCACACCTGAAACTGTGTCATGTTTGTAGAGGCCCTTCCAGAACAGGCCAGATGCAGTTGCAAAAACCGCCAGAATGCCAATAACCATTGAATTTATGTATATTATTTTTTTATCCATTTTTCATCAGCCCATAGGTAATATATTACATGTTAATTTAGGTAATATATTACCTAATATATAAAGTTTTGGCCAACATTCAAATAAGTTCCATTTATGTGAAATTTTTTACACTTGAAGTGTAGGTCTAACAAACACTGAAAAATGAATTGGAATATGAAGAATAAAATTTTTAAAAATAAAAAAAAGAACATAGTGATTATTTTTCTTTTATCACCAAAGTATGAGCTGCACTATCACCTAAACGCTGGTTCTTATCGCTTGAGTGGATCAGAAGGATTGCAATGAGGTAACATAAGAAACCGTCTATTATCCTCAGGATGTTCCTTACAAAGCTCTTGGTGTAATCCATGACCTCCAGGTTTTCCTCTCTTACAACACGTATGTGAAGAATTCTCTTTCCAATGGTCTGACCTCCACCGAGAGGTCCCTCTAAAAGGATGAAATAACCAAAGAATACTAAGAATCCCACTAAATAACTGGCAACTACAAATGATGTATCATTGGCAGATAGACCTCCAAAAACGAATGTGACACCCATTAAACCGCCCACAATAAAACCTAAAACCATTGTTATCAAGCTATCAATGAAAAAGGCAATGATTCTATCACCTAAACCTGCCAATTTAACTCCAGATCCAAGTTCCGCCCCACATTTTTGACAGAATTTGGCATCAGATATATTACTTTCTCCACATTCATTACATAACATTTTAACACCATTCTAAGATTAGAGGAAAAGTAATATAAAGCTTTCTTTCCATTGTGTCAATTAATGGACCTGTAATTTTAAAATATTTAAAATATAAAAGAAAAAATTTAATTTTAGTATGGCTGAAGGTTGGATCAATAAAATTACTTTTTCACCACAGGAAACTGAACCTCTGTGAGAAGCTCTGATTCTGGAACCTCATCTGGACTGTTGAGGTATATCTCTTCCACAGGCCCTGCAATCTGGTAGTTGTTTTTAGCTGCATACTCAAACAAGCTGCCGTATACCGATGCTGCCTCTCCGTAGGGGCCCTTGAATACTGTGGATACAGCTTCGTGTTCTGGAACGTTTTTTATCTGAATGTCACCTTCTGGTTCCACATCTCCCAGGAATGCTGCTCCAACTTCCCATTCCAGTTCCTCTGGTGGCACTTCATGGGGGCTGTTGAAGTAGGCACCGTAGACTGGCATCTCTATCTGAAGGTTCTTCTCCATTAAGAATCCCACCAACTTTCCAAGGAGTTCCGGGATCTTCTCGTAGCCGCCTTTATGGAATATGAAGGCTGCCTGATACTCTTTCACCTTTTTTAGTTCTATCTCCATAATTACACGTCCAAATGTTAAAGGGTAGCACGTATTGTGGGGGCAATCGTGCTGTATGATAGTTTAGTATGAGGTACCTTCTAGTTTTTGGGAGCGTGTGGGAAGTAAAAAAATAGATTTTCAAATTGAAACAGTAGAAAGCCTAATTCCCATCCTATTCATGTTAAGCCCCTGCCACGGATAGGTTAGGGCTTTTGATTGTTTGCTGTTCATGATTTTAGTTCCTATATTCTAAGTTATCAACATAATGCTAACATTATAATGGGGAGTTATCAGAGTATAATAAGTAGTTATAACCTTTTTCTTTAGAAATGGGGAATAATGTTGTGTTTAACTCATTTTTTTTAACATTTTGGAAAATTTTGCCCTCTTCTTCCTCAGTAAATTCTCCTTCAAATGAAACTGTTATTTTATACTTAATTTTTGAATTAACAAAGGACATACGCTTTATATCTTCTCCTAATAAAAATTGAAGCTCAAATAATAAAAATTTTTTATTCTCATAACTTGACTCTTCTAAACTTAACATTAAATGACCTGAAAAAAATTTACGTTGAGAATACTCTAAAACTTTAGAAAGCGCATTAGGTGATATCTTGATAATTTTTAATATAATTTCTCTTTCTTCCTCATTAAATGAAATTTTTAAGTTGTTTTCCAAAGTTTTTACTGTATCAATATTTATTAAATTATTTAAATAAACGGAAGACATCATCTTTGCAACAAAATTTGAATATGAAAAAAGACTTAACTTGGGATTAAGTAATTTTATTAAAATTTTTGACAATGCATCTGGATCTTGTTTTAAGTAATGTTGATTGGGCGAAGGTCCCCTCCCACCTCTTTTAAAAGCCACAGTTTCTAATATACCCTCTTCTCTAAGCTCTTTAAGGATAATTGAAACCATAGGATCTGTTATTTTTTTCAATTTTTTTAAGTAAAGTTCTCTGAGATCTATCAAATGAGCTACTTCCATTGGCCAATCATCACTATCTAATCCATTTAACTCCTCTGGACCAATGCCTTCCCATTCTTCTAATATCCTTTCAACTTCTGACACATCTCCCTCTTTTCCCATTTCAAAACTATCTGTTAATTCTTCTAAAGAAATCTTATAAGTTTTTTCATCCATAAAAAATTCATAATCAAATTCATCTCCATTGTAATATCTACTATCCACAGCTTCATCAGGATCATATTCTAAAATCAAATCGATTTCTCTATATTCAATCTCTTTTTCTAGGAACTTTTGAGCTATTTTATTCAATTCCTTAATGAGATCCTGCTGATATTTTTTCTCACAATTTAACAACAAATAAATAACCCAAATTTTTCTAAGTTCATTTTTTGAAATTTCCTCCATAAAACAACCCCCATGTTATGATATTTAAATTATTATATATGATATAAATAATTATAGATATTATAAAAAAATCTAATAATTTATAAAAAACAAAAATAATTGTTAATATTTACTTATTTTAAATAAAATAGTAAAAATAACCTTTATATCTCATTAAACACACAAATACACCTATAAATTTAAATAAAAGAGTAGGTGAATAGAATATGATAAAAAAGTGTCCAAAATACCATTATGTGCCCTTTATTGCTTTGGGTTGTGTTTATATAACTTTAGGAACAATGGAATTTTCTTTAAACTTTAGTATCAGATTTTTGTATATCTTATTAGGAACAACATATCTCGGAATGACATACCTTAAATCAAGCTATAAAGAATAGTAACCTTTTAACAATATAATAAAAGCATCTAAAGATTAAGGCTGTATATCCCCATGTCTAATAATCTTAATTCATAGACATATTTTTATATGAATGAATTAATATTAAATTGATGGTTATTATGAGAGTTAAGAGTATTCGTGCGAATAATTATCGGCCTTTCAAAAAATTAGATGAAACTAAACTAAACTCTTTGTCAGTTCTTATTGGAAAAAATGATTCAGGAAAATCCAGTATTTTAAGAGCACTTCAATCATTTTTATCAGATAAACCTCTTCAAAAAAGTGATCTACATTATGGCGCAAATGTTGATGAAGATATTATCATAGAAGTTTCTTTTATTTCACTACCAAAAAAAATTCAATTTGAATCAAGAGTAAACACAACTTTTGAAGAAGAAAATTTAGTAGATAGATATTGTAATTTAAGAATAAGAAAGACTTACAATTCAAGAGATAATTTTAAACCAAAAGTTGAATTAATAGTCCAAGATTTTGATGGAAGTAATTATTTTGGGTTAGTAAACAAGAAAGAGGAAGAACTTAATGGTATATGTGATTCATTGTCAATTGATTTAAGTAAATTTGGAAGGAACGTTACAAATAAAATTAAAAGAAAAAAAATACGGGAAAAAGCACTTGAAGGGAAGATTCCATTAAAAGAATGTCCATTAGAATTAGAAAAAAAGGTTTGGAGCATTGTAAATAAATCATTACCAACATTGGATCTATTTGAAACTGATACTAAGTTAGGTGTGAATGAAACTACTTTCCAAAATAAATTCAATCATATTATTAGTAAAGTTACCAAATCTACAGACCGTTGGGCTAGAGACTATTTTAAAAAACAAATAGAAACTTCATTACAAAAAGAAGTCAATAGTATTTTTGAGTATTTTAAACGACACGACCCCGATTTTAAGAGTTTTAGTGTGGAAAGTACTTTTTCATGGGATAAAGCTGTTAAATTTGATATAATTGGAGAAGATAGATTTGCTGTAAAAAAATCTATTGATGAAAGAGGTAGTGGGATAAGAAGGTTATTAATGGTATCATTCTTTCAATATATGGCTGAAACTAAACATGCAGACGGCAGTTTGATTTTTGGAATTGAAGAACCGGAAAATTCTCTTCATCCAGGACTTCAACGTGAATTATATGAATCATTTGCCAAAATAGCAAAAGCCGGGCATCAAATAATTATCACTTCTCATTCTCCTGTATTTGCAGGTTCAGCAGATTTAGAGAGTCTTACTCTTATTGTTAGAAATTTGGGTATAGCAAAAGCTAAACAATCTTCAAACTTTAATGCTTTAGAAATTGCTGAAGAATTGGGAGTTCAACCTTCTGATCAAATAACAAGTTTTAAAGCATGTATATTTGTTGAAGGGATGAATGACACAGAATTCTTTAACACAATAGCGTCAAAAATGAAATCTGCAGGAATAATCTCTGAAGATTTTAAAGATAAAGATATAGGTTTCATAATTCATGGCGGGGATAACTTAAAACATTTTGTTGAAGCTAATGCTCTGAGTAAATTAAGTAAAAAATTTGGAGTTATCATTGATAGTGATAAAGAATATTTTGACCATAAGATCCCTCAAAGAAAATTAAATTGGAAATCTAAATGCGAATCAAAAGGTGGCAAATTTTTCATTTTGAGAAAGAGAGAAATTGAAAATTATATTTATCCAGCAGTTATCAAAAGAGAATTGCATAAAGATGATGAATACGATGACTTTTCTGACATGAAAAAGATTTTTGGACCGAATGTTTATAAACTGATTGAAAAAATGAATATTGACGAAATTAAAAATATGGGTTACTATGAAGATGATACTGGGAGCCCACATAGTGAACTAACAGAAATAATCATTGATCTGTTAGATTTAGTTTAAAAACAAATGAGTTATCCTTTAACTCATTATTTATTAGTGATTGTTACATCCTCCATATTTCCTATTTAAAATATTATATTTATAAAATCAAATTTACCTAAAATTCGTAATTTTATAATCCCACCATTCCCCAACCTTCCCACAAACAACCTCAAAGGTCTCTTCCAGGGTGTAGATATCATGGTGCAGGGCATTGTCTATCATAACTGCAGGAACTCCATGAGACTCCAGTTCCTGGCACCTCTGGAATATTTCATGTATGTCTTTCTGGCCGTAAACTATGAAGGTTGTGTCAGTTTCAAAGCGTCCAGCAGGCAGATCCCTCATCATGTCAAAAACCGTGTCCGGAGAGAGTTCTATCACCCTGTAGCTCCTCTTTGCACCCATGACTTCATGTATTCCCTCGTGGAATGTTCTGCCGAGTGATGGGGATATTCCAATGCGGTAATCTGCACTGCTTACAAGTGCCAGGCGCCCTCCCATTGAATGGCCCACCGCAGCAACCTTACCAAAATCTCCTGCATATTCAATTGCCATTTCAAGGTCATCCAGCGCATTTTCATCCAGGGTGTGCATGTTTTCTCCGTGTCCTCGGATATCCACTGCAAATGCTGCAACACCACATAATGCCAAACGCCATGCCAGTCCAAGCTGTTCCTCCTTTGAACCACCGTAACCATGAACAATCACTGCAGCTCCAACTGCATCTTCTGGCAGAGTAGTTACACAGGGGACTGTGAAGCCCTCACCTAAGATATCTTCCCTTCTGATTTCCATTTATTCATCCCCATTTTTTTATCAATAGAGATGGTTGTTTTTCAGGTTAAAAATGTTTTTCAGTTAAAAAAACTTTTTCAAAAATATGGAAAAATTAATGGAAAAAATGATTAAAAAAATCGTTAAAATTTCTAAAATAAAAAAAATCTTAATTAGTTTAAGCTTAAATGCTCTAAATTAGTTTAAAGCTGTAGATGCCTCACATGATCGTGAAGGCTTATTCCAGGAATTATTTCATACTTAACAGATCCTGGCACCGCATTTCGGGTCATGAACTTCATTGCAAATGAATCCACGTATTTGTGGGCATTCTCCTCATTGTTCCATTCATAAATACCTTGAAAATCTCCATTCCACTTGTTCACCATCCACATCTTTTCACGAAGACCTGGAAGGCCCAATGAAAAGAACATTGGTAATTTGGAAGGTTTAACCTCTTTTTCAGATTCTGCGTCCTTCAGGTGAAATCTCAAACACAAAACTGTAATTTTACTTTTATCTTCAGTTTCTGAGGCTTTTACGGCGTGTTTCAGGATGGTGAATCTGTAACCATCGTTCATCTGAATTGTTTTACCAATGTCATCCTTCTGAAATTTTATTTTACGTGTTAGAATACCTGTTGTTGTTTTTATAAATGCATATATAGGGTTAAAACTCATCGAGTATCATCTCTAGGTTAATTGAATCATTGCGACGGATTTATTCTGGTAAAATAGTAAAAATTTGAAATTGATTTCCATACAATATTTTAAAATAAATGATTAAAAAGTGGGAAGGTCTTACAATCTTAAAAAAGATCAAATAAACTAAACCTTTTTATAAGTTATAAAACGCCGGGACTGGGATTTGAACCCAGGTGGAGCACAGCTCCACAGGATCTCAAGTCCTGCGCCTTCCCTGGCTAGGCTATCCCGGCATAAGATAAAAAAGGGGTTAAGCTATAAATTAATTAGCTTTTAAGTTCTATTTCTATACTCACGTTATCAGGTACGTTGACCTTCATAACTTGACGCATTGCCCTTTCATCAGCTTCTATTCCAACTAAACGTTTGTGAATCCTGAGTTCCCATTTTTCCCATGTTGCTTTTCCCTCTCCATCTGGAGATTTTCTGGTTGGCACCACGAGTTTTTTGGTTGGTAATGGTATTGGTCCTGAGAGATCCACACCTGTCCTTTCTGCGATTCTTTTAAGCTGGTCACATACGTATGCGAGTTTTTCAGGGTCTGTTCCTGTGAGTTTGATTCTGGCTTTGTGCATTCCAATCCTCCATTAAAATAAAAAGAAGGTAGTAGATTTTTCAATCCTTTATATTTACCTTCATTTATGTTTATTCGTGTATTTATTTTGCTGGTACGAGGTCGATACACATTCCAGCAGCCACGGTCTGACCCATATCACGGATAGCGAATCTTCCCATGTGTGGAATTTCTTTGATCTTCTCGATTACCATTGGTTTTGTAGGTTTAACTACGACAAATGCTGCGTCACCAGTCTTGAGGAAGTCTGGGTTTTCTTCTTTTGCTTGACCTGTTGCTGGGTCGAGTTTTTTCTGGAGTTCAAGGAATGTGCATGCAACCTGTGCTGTGTGACAGTGGAATACTGGTGTGTAACCGACTGTGATAACACCTGGGTGCTGGAGCACAACTATCTGTGCTGTGAACTCTTTTGCAACGGTTGGTGCGTTTGAGGTGTGTCCTGCAACGTCTCCTCTTCTGATGTCGTTTTTACCGACACCCCTAACGTTGAATCCTACGTTGTCACCAGGTTCTGCTGTTTCAAGCATTTCGTGGTGCATCTCTATGGATTTTACCTCTCCGCTTGCTCCTGCTGGTTCGAATATGACGTTGTCACCCTTCTTCATGATTCCAGTTTCTACCCTTCCAACAGGTACTGTTCCCACACCAGTGATGGAGTAAACATCCTGGATAGGTACCCTGAGTGGTAGTTTGGTTGGTTTTTCTGGTGCTGTGAACTCGTCAAATGCAGCTACCAGTGATGGTCCTTTGTACCATGGGGTGTTTTCACTTGGTTTTGTTATGTTGTCTCCTTCGAATGCGGAGATTGGTATGAAGTGTATCTTTTTAGGGTCGTAAGCCACTGTTTTGATGAGGTTACCTACTTCTTCTTTGAGTTCATTGAATTTTCCCTCATCGTATTTAACAAGATCCATCTTGTTTATTGCAACGATTAACTGGTTGATACCGAGTGTTCTTGCAAGGAAAGCGTGCTCCTTGGTCTGTGGCATTATACCGTCGTCTATTGCTACGACAAGTACAGCTGCATCAGCCTGGGATGCACCTGTGATCATGTTTTTAACGAAATCTCTGTGACCTGGACAGTCCACAATTGTGAATTCGTATTTTGGAGTGTCGAACTTTGCGTGTGCAAGGTCGATTGTAACTCCTCTTTCTCTTTCTTCGGTCAGTTTATCCATGACAAACCTGAACTTGTTTTCACCGTCTGAGAGCTGCTGCTCTGCGATAGCTCCGGACTGGAGCAGTACGTGTCCGACAAGTGTAGATTTACCGTGGTCTACGTGTCCAATAAATGCTAAGTTCATATGTTCTTTTGCTTTAGCCATAATTATTCCTCCATTAACATTGCATAGCTTGGATAGCAATTAGTCTAAACAACGTGCTTTAAGGTCCTTTTATCTCATAGTTCTAATAAAGATTGTGATTGTATATTGATTTTACTCATATATAACCTAATCTTTTGATAGGACATAACACTGATTATGTAATAAACCATCAGCCTATGTAGTGGTCTGGGCCGTATGGTTCTGGGCTCAATCCTTTTCTTGCCCTTATCTCTTTTATTATATTCCTTTGAAGTTCAGTTGGGAGTCTTTCAAATCCTGAGTTTTCAGTTGACCATAGACATCTGCCCTCTGCAGCTGATCTTATGTCTCCTGCAAATCCGAACATTTCAGCAACTGGTACTTTGGATTCCACTGTTGCCATGTCTCCTTCCTGTGACATGTCCACGATCTGTCCTCTTCTGTTTTGTATCTCCCTTGTTGCTGCACCCATATAGTCTTGTGGAACGTTGATAAATACTTTTTGCATAGGTTCCAGTAGTGTTGGATTTGCAAGCATTATTGAACCGTAAACTGCCTTCCTAATTGCAGGTAAAACCTGTGCTGGACCCCTGTGAACTGCATCTTCATGTATCTTTGCATCTTTGAGGGATATTTTTAGTCCCATGACCTTTTCCCTTGCTACTGGGCCGTCTTCCATTGCACTTTCGAATCCTTCAAGGAGAAGTTCCTTGATCTCGTCCAGGTACTGGATACCACGGGTCATGTTTATGAATAGGGATCTGTTGTAAACATCCCATACTTTTTTGGCCTCGTCCTTTGGAAGTCCATATTCAGTGAAGGTACTTGTAAGTTCTTTTCCTTTGACACGGCCTTCTTTAATATCTCCAGCCTGTATTGCCTGGAACAATTTATCTTCAAGTGGTTCTATGTCTATGTAGAATCTGTTGTGTTTGTTTGGTGATTTTCCTTCAACAGGTCCTGCTTTTCCTGCAACTGTTTCCCTGTAAACAACGATTGGTTCAGATGTTTCTATTTCAACACCCTTCTCGTTTATACGGTAGGCTATGATCTCAAGGTGGAGTTCTCCCATACCTGATATGAGGTGTTCACCTGTTTCCTCGTTGATCTCAACCCTTACTGTTGGGTCTTCCTTACCGACCTGTCTTAGAACTTCTATGAGTTTTGGAAGGTCTTTGGTGTTTTTAGCTTCAACTGCAACTGTAACAACAGGCTCTGATATGTGTTCTATGCTCTCGAATGGTGCTATTTTGGTACCGTAGGTGGTGATTGTTTCACCTGCAACAGCATTTTTTGCACCGGTTATTGCGACTATGTTTCCTGCTGGAACGTTGTCTGTATTGATCCTCTCTGGTCCCATGTAAACACCAACCTGTTGGGTTCGTGCTTTACCCATTGAACCTACAAAGAAGATCTCTGTTCCCTTTTCTATTGTTCCACCGTAAACACGCCCAGTTGCTATTTCTCCTGCGTGTTTGTCTATGCTCACGTTGGTGACCATAACTGCAAGCGGAGAATCTGGGTCTGTGCTTATCATTCCCTGTCCTTCAACTGTGTCTATTTCACCGGACCAGATGTTTGGCACCCTATATGCCTGGGCAACCTTTGGACTTGGCAGGTGCTCAACAACCATTCCCAGAAGAACGTTGTGTATAGGCACTTTCTGAGCAAGTTCCTTCTGGTTGTCATCTCTGCAATACTGGAAGATGTCCTTGAAGGTTATACCAGTTTTCTGCATAATTGGAACGTTTATTGCCCAGTTGTGGTATGCTGAACCAAATGCAACACTTCCATCTTCTACACGTGCAAGCCATTCCTCTTTAAACTCCTCTGGAGCCATGTTTCTTATGAGCTTGTTTGCACTTGCAATGATCTTAACGAACCTCTGCTGAAGTTCATCATCACCAAGTTTGAGTTCGTTTATGAGCCTGTCAACTTTGTTTATAAAAAGAACCGGCCTTACATTTTCTTTTAGAGCCTGCCTAAGCACGGTCTCTGTCTGTGGCATGATTCCTTCAACTGCACATACAACTACAACTGCACCGTCAACAGCCCTCATTGCCCTTGTAACGTCTCCACCAAAGTCAACGTGACCTGGGGTGTCTATGAGGTTTATGAGGTACTCCTGATCCTTGTACTTGTGTACCATTGAAACGTTTGCAGCATCTATTGTGATACCTCTTGCCTGTTCCTGTTCATCGAAATCCAGGAAACGCTGGTCACCTGCAAGTTCTGAGGATATCATACCTGCACCTGCCAGGAGGTTGTCTGATAACGTGGTTTTTCCGTGGTCAATGTGAGCCACTATACCGATGTTACGGATGTACTCTGGCTGGTACATTAAATCCTTAATCTTTTCAATCATTTTAGAACGTCTACTCACTAAAATCACCTGAATAATTATGAAGATTCCTAAAATTCCTACATGACATTACCAATGACTTGGAACATCATTGAAAATCTTTGAGTCACAGATATACTGACATTCCGTGGATATCCCGGTTCTATGCTGATAACTGAAAAAAATCACTGATTCAAAACAGCCCATGGAACTTGATAAAAAAAATGCAGTCTGTGAATCTCTAAAAAGATGTAATGGAATTAGTGTGCGGATCTTGCAACTCTCTCCTTCTCTTCTTTCTTCTGGATTGCGAAACTTCTTGTATCGTATTCTGCTGCAAACATGAGTTCGTCAGCAAGACACTCTGCTGCGGATCGTTTCCTTTTGAATGAAGATTGTAGTGCACCTTTTGTAAGGAATCCTACAGCCAGGTCAACCCTTCTCTGTGGTGCTATGTCCACTGCAACCTGGTATCCTATTCCACCGTATTTGATCCTTGTTGTTTCTTCCCTTGGGGCTGTGTTTTCAACTGCTTTAACAAGAACCTGTACTGGGTTCTGTTTTGAGCGCTTGTTTATAATGTCTAATGCATCTTTAACTATGTTGTAGGACTTGTTCTTTTTACCGGAGTTTCTCTCTGTCCTCATGATCTTGTTCATGATTCTTTCAACGATTGAAACCTTTGATTTTGCGAACTGTCTTTTAACATGTCTTCCGAGGGTGTGGGGAACCAGTATCTCGTCTAGGCAGACGTAGTTAACAAGGCCCATGTCTTCCACTTTAACCTCTCCTAAATCCCATTTATCGAAGACCTTAAAACTCATTAAATAACCTCACTTTTATCTTACTGGTTTTTCTATTTTACCTTTAACCATTTCCTCTAATGCTACGTTGTTAACTTTTGAAACCTTCCACCTGACACCTGGAATATCACCCATGGACCTTCCTGATGGTCCACCAATTCCTTCGATCATAACTTCATCGTGTTCATCGATGAAACCGATTGCACCGTCACCTGGTGCGAAGGCTGTTAACTGTTTACCGTTTTTGATGAGCTGGACACGTACACATTTTCGTATAGCGGAGTTTGGTTGTTTCGCTTCTATACCCACTTTTTCTATTACGATTCCCCTTGCCTGAGGTGCACCCTCTAATGGGTCTGCCTTAACATCTAATCGTAATGATTTCCTTTTGTAATGAGTGTCCTTCCATCTGAAATTCTGTCTGTTCTGTTTAAGCTTTTTTGCTGCAAAAAGTCCTGGCAAATGAAATTCCTCCTTGAATTAGGATTTAATTGTGAACATTCAACGTAAATAGATAAATCTAAATTATAATCATTGAACTCCATCTTTAATTAAATCAGGACAATGATCAATTCATAATCAATCCTAAATTTTTGAATTTACTCTAAAATTCAATGTTAAATACCCTTAAAATCCCTGTGAATTGGTTTTAGGATCCACATGATCCATATCTAACATTAAATTCTTTGATTTTCTTCTATTTTATAATAATGTTATTTATATTATGCTGTCTCTTAGCTAAGACCCTGGCCCTTTCAATGTTTTGACCGCCTTTTCCTATTGCAGTCCTTTTATTTCTTGAATCTGTTTCAAGGGTTGCTATCTTTTCCCCGTTTTCTTTCTGAAGTATTCTAATACTTCTGATCTTAGCGGGAGCCATGAGATTGCCTATGAATTCAACAGGATCATCTGAGTGTTCTATAACCTCAACGCCTTTGTCAACGGTTTTCTGGACTTTGGTGACTGTACTTCCTCTTTTTCCGATTGCAAGCCCCATATCTCCCTTTTTTACAAGGAAGGTTAATTTGGCGTTTTCATCGTCAACTATACAATCCTTTACCGTTGCACCTGTCATACTCTCAAAGAGAGCTATGTACCTTATCTCGTGTGTTGTAAATTTTATAGTCACAGAAATTACCCCATGATTTCTAGTATTGTAGAGTCACCTGGATCTTTTATGATAAGTGTGGCGACTGTGTAAGGCCTACCGCACACGGATCCAAGCTCCACGCTTGTTCCTTCATAAGTGTAAACAGGAATCTCTGATAATTTTGAGTAATGCTCAACATCCTCCTTTATATCACGAGGACAATTGTCTGCGATAATCACAAGCTTTCCTTTACCAAGTTTTAAAGCCTGAATTGATTTATCAGATCCAAGTGTGACACTCCCTGTGTCCACAGCAACTCTTATTCCTCTATCTACGTCCATCTACTGCCTCCTTATTTCTTTCTCTCTTTCATAACGACGCCAACAGATCCTGTTCCCAGTGGTATTGGCTGTCCTATTATAATATTCTCAATTATACCGGTGAGATGGTCAACTTCTCCCCTTATGCTGGCCCTTAAAAGGTGTTTACCTGTTTCCTCAAAGGATGCCCTTGCAAGGACGCTGGCTTTCTCACCACTGATACCGTGCCTTCCTATGGATTTCACGATACCATCTGATGTCATCATATCTGCAACAAGCATTATGTGCCTAACATCGACTGTAAGTCCCTGTTCTTCCATTGTGCTCTGTGCTTCATGTATGATTGAGTTTCGAGCGGCCTCTATTCCAAGTACCTTCTCTACTTCGTGAATGTCATTGGTTGTTGTTCTTGTCTTATCAACACCTTCCATTTTCAAGACGGCTCCAAGATTTGAACCTTCAGTGTGTATAGCCCATTCTGTACCTTCTTTCCTGATCACGACTTTTCCGATGTTTTTAACACCACTTATCTGAAGATCGCGAACTTTATCAGCTAAAAGTCTTAATTCTCTTATTGCATGTTTAGATTCAGAAATCGTAGGTTCAAAACTCAGTAGGTTTTTATTTATATCTACTTTCTTAAAAGCTTTTTCTATCTTAGCTATGATCTCATCGTAATCCAGCCTTTTTTCCTTGACATTTTCCTCATCGATCTCAATGCTAAGGGTCATGCTGGCGTAGTTCACGTTGAAATCCTTAAGAACATCATTTAGAACTATTTTACCTATTCTGTTAGCTATAGTTCGGACAAATTCCTCATCTGTACCGTAACCTTCTTCGAAGTATATGGCCATGGTTGGGGTTGATATCTTCTTACGAGCATCCACGATCTCAATGAGCCTTGGCAGACCCAGTGTAACGTTCAGCTCTGCAACCCCTGCGTAGTGGAAGGTACGCATTGTCATCTGAGTACCTGGTTCTCCAACGGACTGTGCTGCAACTGTACCAACTGCTTCACCGTCTTCAACCCTTGCACGTTCATAAGCCTTTTTTATATCTTTGATAAGTGTGTCAAGTTCCTTATCACTGAGCTCATGCCTCTCAGCTGCATCAGCTATTTCATGAATCAGTTTTTCAGGAAATTTAGCTCTTTTCTTTTTAACAACCTTTTCTACCTTTTCTACCATCTCGATATCCACAAAACCACCTGGATCCAGTTCCTATTCCCTTAATAAATTATTCCCCTATGAATGATCTCAAATTTCAATTTTGAATACACTTAACCGTGCATCAAGTTTTAAGCATGTATTAAGTCATTATTATTGATAATAATATTACATGGATGATAATGATAATTCAGGATGAGTTTTGAATAAAATAAGGGATTATTTACCCTTTGATTTTATCCTCATCTCATCTATCATACGATCTATATCTGCTACTTTACCGTAGTCACTCTTTGCAGGGTCTATTCCATCTTCACCGTAGTGTGTCTGGATTATAACTCCCCTGTTGTCTCTGACTGTTCCGTCTGGTTTGACACTGAGATCCTGCAGTGCGTTAACGAGTCTTCTCTGCATGTAACCTGACTGAGCAGTACGGATAGCTGTGTCCACAAGACCCTCACGACCACCCATAGCATGGAAGAAAAATTCCAATGGATCCAGTCCTTTCTTGTAGCTGGAGTGAACGAATCCACTTGCCTTAGCACCCATCTCCCCTTCATGGAAATGAGGAAGGGTACGTTTACTGTAACCCCTTTCTATACGTCCACCACGAACAGACTGCTGACCCACACAAGCCGCAATCTGAGTCAGGTTCAGCATGGAACCCCTAGCACCAGTAAGAGCCATTATAACAGCATGGTTCTCCATACCGAAGTAACTTTCAGCTATAACACCTGTACTGTCCCTTGCCTCACCAAGCACTTGCATGATCTTCATCTCAAGGGTTTCCCTCAGACTTCTGCCTGGCAGTGCCTCAAGTTCCTCATTATGGTAAGCCTCAATGAGTCTTTCAACTTTCTCCTCAGCCTTTTCAAGGAGTTCCTCAATACGGTCCTTAGCTTCCTGAGGTATCTCCTCATCAGCAGTACTGGTTGTGAATCCCCTCTTCATTATACCACCAATTGCAAGTTTGGTTGAACAATCAAGGAATTCACGGGCCGCATCTGTACCGTACTCCTTAACAATGGAATCCAAAATCTTACCCGCAAAAGCACCATAGGCTCTTTCATCTATAGCACCCAGTTTAAGCTCTCCGTCCTCAATAACAACGTAAGCATCATTCTTACAGGACTCCTTCAAACATTCATCACATTTCCTGCAGATCTCAGCCTTGTAAACCATGTTAAGATCCTTAGGAAGGAGTAAACTGAATATCTCTTTACCAGTCCAATCACGGCCCTTAGGTTTTGGAAGTTCCATCCTTGCCTTTTTAACCATCTGGAAAACATCTTCTTCGGAGAAGTTGGATCCCAGACGTGTAAGGAGGTATGCTCCAGATATGTGGTCGTGTATACCACCGATGATCGGTCCACCGAACCTTGGTGAGAGTATGTGTTCCTGAACCCTCATAAGGGATTTGGCCTCAGCACGAGACTCCTGGGTCTGGAATATGTGCATGTTCATTTCGTCTCCGTCGAAGTCAGCGTTGTATGGCGGACAAACACATAGGTTTAACCTGAAGGTTTTGTATGGTAGCACCTTTACTTCATGTGCCATCATGGACATCCTGTGGAGTGAAGGCTGCCTGTTGAAGAGCACAACATCCCCATCCATCAGGTGTCTCTCAACAACGAATCCCTCTTCGAGTTTGTCCACAACATTTTCCTTGGTCTCATCGTAAACCCTTATTTTCCTACCATCAGGTCGGATTATGTAGTTGGCTCCAGGATGCTTGTTGGGCCCGTTCATGATGTACTCCTTCATTTTATCCATGTTCCAATCTGTTACATGAACAGGCACTGTAACTTCCTTGGCTATCATCTCTGGAACACCAACCTCATTGATACTGATGTTAGGATCCGGAGAAATAACAGTCCTAGCAGAGAAGTTAACACGTTTACCTGAAAGGTTACTTCTGAAACGTCCCTCTTTACCCTTAAGACGCTGCGCCAATGTTTTTAATGGCCTTCCAGAACGATGCCTTGCCGGTGGCACACCTGAGGCTTCGTTATCGAAGTAAGTGGTTACATGGTACTGTAAAAGCTCCCAAAGATCCTCAACGATAAGCTGAGGAGCACCAGCTTCCATATTCTCCTTCAAACGCTGATTAATACGCAGAATATCCACAAGTTTATGCGTTAAATCATCCTCTGAACGCTCACCAGTTTCCAGAGTAATTGAAGGCCTCACAGTAACAGGAGGTACTGGCAGTACCGTTAAAACCATCCATTCAGGCCTTGCAACCTCGGAGTTAATTCCAACATAGACGTAATCCTCTTCAGGAATATTTTCAAGCCGCTCCCTAACCTCACTGGCAGTGAGTTTATAGTTTCCCTCAACGATGGAAACAGGCTTATCAATCTTGATATCCTCCTGCTCAGTATCACAGTGGGGACATTTATCTCTACGAGCAACATTATAGATCTCCTTGATGATAGGAGTTATACTCTCCTCATTCGTTATATGGTTCTCGATCTTGTTCTTGTAATCAATCTTCTCAGTTTCAGTTAAAAGAACACGTCCACACTCACTGCAGGTTGACCTCAATACCTTGTGGATGATATCAGCAAAACCAACATGTATAACCGGTCTCGCAAGATTTATGTGACCAAAATGGCCCTGACAATCACCACCCTTAGATCCACAGGATCTGCACCTAAGTCCAGGGTCAATAACTCCCAGCCTTGGATCCATGAGTCCAGCCTCTATTGGATATCCATCCTCATCGTAGGTATCAGGGGTCACGATCTTGGTAACGGACATCTTCCTTATATTCTCCGGAGACATCAAACCGAAGTTTATCTGGGAAATCTTCTTTAAAATTCCTTTCAAGCTCATTCTCTCCTTATAGTGCATTTAAATATGCTATAAATCCTAAATCATTAGTTCCATTAATTTTTTTGTTTCTAGGTTTGAACTGGTATATTACTATTCCTTGTAATGTTCCATTGCATCGCACTTGTCCATCCCATTATGCTTTGTCTTCCATTACCAGTTTTGGGAATATGCAAAGGCTCTTGAGTTCATCGAGTAGTAATTTGAATGCGTATGATATTTCCACAGGGAATGTTTCTGATTCTCCACAGAGTGAACAGTAGGTTTTATCCCTTATTTTATCGTATATTGCTATCATTCCACAGTTGGCACATACTATTGCTTCGTACTTATCTGATTCGTCCAGAAGTCTTTCTTTAAGTGCAAGTGCTGCTCCGTGTGCTATGAGGCAATCTCTTTCCATCTCACCAAATCTGAGACCACCTTCTCTTGCTCTTCCTTCTGTTGGCTGCCTTGTGAGTACCTGTACTGGTCCCCTTGACCTTGCGTAGACTTTGTCAGATGTCATGTGATGCAGTTTCTGGTAGAATGCAACACCTATGAAGACTTCAGCTTCAATCCTTTCACCGGTTATTCCATTGTAAAGAGCTTCTCTACCGGAAGTTTCAAATCCATTCTTCTTGAGGAGTTCCATTATTTCATATTCTTCCATTCCAGTGAATGGTGTACCGTCCATTCTTGTTCCTTCCATGGCTCCGGATTTACCTGCAAGCATCTCAATAACCTGTCCAACAGACATCCTTGAAGGTATAGCGTGGGGGTTCACTATCAGATCAGGGACTATTCCATTTTCTGTGAAGGGCATGTTTTCCTGTGAAACTATTAAACCAACAACACCTTTCTGACCGTGCCTTGATGCAAATTTATCACCAAATTCAGGCTGTCTTTGGTCTCTTACCCTTATTTTTGCAAGTTTACTTCCTTCAACTGTCTCTGTGAGCAGTACTGCATCAACGATACCGTGTTCACCGTGTCTCACAGTCACGGATGTTTCCCTTCGGCGTTCCCTTGAGGTTCCAAATTCATCCAGTTCTTCAAGGAACCTTGGAGGTGATGTTTTTCCAATGAGAACATCACCTGATTTTACCTCTACCTCAGGATTTACAATTCCATTTTCATCGAGGTGTTTGTAAAGTTCCTCGTTACGGTAACCTCTTACAACACTTTCAGGTAGTTCAAATTTATCCTCCTGTCCTCCAGGGTAACGTCTCTCAGATGCTTCGTAGGATCTGAAAAATGATGACCTTGCAAGTCCCCTTTCAAGTGATGCCTTGTTCAGGATGAGTGCATCTTCCATGTTGTATCCTTCGTAGGACATAACAGCCACAACGAAGTTCTGTCCTGATGGCCTTTTATCATACTTGGTAGCATCTATACTTCTTGTTTTAACCATTGGCACCTGTGGTTGGTGCAGGAGGTGTGCACGGGTGTCAGTTCTCATGCCGTAGTTTGATACGTAAAGACCTAGAGCCTGTTTTGTCATACCTGCTTCCATCGTGTTACGTGGAGAAGAGTTGTGGTTTGCAAATGGTATGATACCGGCACATATTCCCAGCATGGTTGAAGGATCTATTTCCAGGTGAGTGTGATTCTCTGTAATGTCATCCTCAAACATGGCTATGTATGCATTTTCTTCTTCCTCAGCGTCAATGTACTCAATTATTCCATTGTCTATGAGATCGTTCCAGTCCAGTTCACCATCTTCAAGCTTCTGGATGTGTTCCTGTTTGAGTTTTGACTCACCGCCTTCAACAACGATGAGAGGTCTTCTTGTCCGTCCTGGATCTGTGAATATGTATATCTCATCTGTTTCAGGGTAGTAGGTTATGTTCATCTCATGTGAAACCTCTCCAGACCTTCGTTTCTGCCTCATGGTTTCAACAAAGTCTTCTGGGTCATCACAGGTTCCTATGAGTTTACCATTAATATATATCTTGGATTTTTTCACGAATTTGCCCCCAAATAATAGGATTAAGGCTTTAAAATATCCCAAGCCTCATGATGTTATGATACTTATGTATTGAACCGGCTGAATTTACTGGAAATTCGTAGCTCATACAGTTATTTCATCTATGATTATTATGTAATTATGAGATTATAAAGAAATTTAATGGAAAATTTAAACCCATTTAAAATCTTCAAAGTTCGATTAAATGAAGCCTATGCCATACTTAACTTTGAATTTATATTAAATAACTTAAAATCTTTGAATTAATCCATTTTTTTCAATATTTCAGTTCACTGCACAATCAAGGATGTTTCTGTGTTTTTTTGTGTTTTTTCTGTATAGGTCTTTGAAAAAAATAGATGTTAAAAATGTTTAAAAAGATTTAAAGAGGGTTTAAAGCTCCTGTTTTTTTGATTACTTCTTCAAGCTCCTCTGGATCTGAGCCTTCAGATATCTTAGCAAGTATTGCAAGGTTCTTCACGAGTCCACAGTTTGGTCCCTCTGGAGTTTCGTTTGGACATATCTTTCCGAACTGTGTTGGGTGCAAATCCCTTGCTTCGAAGTGAGGCTGGCTCCTTGAAAGTGGGGATACAACCCTTTTCAGGTGTGAGAGTGTTCCCATGTAACTGGTTCTGTCGAGCAGCTGGCTGACACCTGCACGTCCTCCAACCCAGTTTCCTGTGGCTATTGCATGTTTTATGTTCTCTGTGAGCACGTCTGAACGCACAGCCTGTTTGACTGATGGTTCTTTTCCCCTTGCAAGGCTTCTCTCAAGCTGGTATGTCATGTCCCTTGTTAAACTTGTGAATGCAACCCTGAAAAGGTCCTCCATAAGGTCTCCAGATACCCTGAGTCTCTTATTGGCGTAGTGGTCCTTGTCGTGTGGTTCACGTTTTTCGAATATGACCTGAAGGAGCATTTCAGTCATTTCAGCCAGATAAGTGGCTTTATCAGCTCTTTTATCAGGTTCAACTCCCATGTGAGGTAGTAAGTATCTGTCTATGACGTCTTCTGCCCTTTTTATTCTGTACTCCTCAGTCATACCCTTTGCAACCCTGTTACCAATGTACTTGATTGCATCGTACTGGGTGCTTATTTCAGATGTTTGTATATCATCTATAAGCATGAACTGCACGTCACTTTCATCTGAAACGCTTGTAACAAGTTCCTGGTCTGTTTCAAGTCCAAGTGCTCGAAGCAACACAACCAGTGGTATCTCCCCAGGTACGTATGGGAATGATATTCTTAAAAAAACGCCTTTTTTACGTGGTTTTCTGTATTCAAGTGTTATTCTGGCCCTGAATCCACTTTTTATTGATGTTACAATTGCCCTAGCACGCCTGTCTTCAAGTTCACCTATACGTTCAAGGATGATCTTGTTTGGTGCTATCTCTTCCATTGTAACTATTGCCCTCTCTGATCCATTGACAATGAAGTATCCACCAGGATCCTGAGGATCTTCATTTTTTTCATCCAGTTCCTCTTCTGTCAATCCATCGAGGTGGCATATACTGGATTTGAGCATCACAGGCAGCTCGCCTATGTAAACTTTTTCCAGTTCGTTGTCCTCCTCACCCTTGTTAAGGGCCATTTCAAGGTACATGTGAGCTGAGTAGGTTAAATTACGCAGCCTTGCTTCTGTAGGGTATATTTTACTTTTCGATCCGTCTGCTTCCTTGATGAATGGCTTTCTGATCTCTACTTTCCCTGTTTTAATACTGTATTCACCCTGTTCGAGGACTATGTCATCTGTTATGTCGATTATGTCCTGTATACGATGGTCTACAAAGTCGTTGTAGGATTTGATGTGGTGGTCTACCAAGTTGTATTCATCAAAAAATGCATCAACCAGTTCCCATGCATTTTTTACCATTAAACTCCTCCAAAAAACAATTAAATATATTTCAATTAGTTTGGTACTAATCTAACACTAAACGATAGGTAACAAATTTTCCAGCAGTGTGGCTTTTACGAGTGATTTTCAAAATATCCCCTGGTTTAGCCTCAATAGCTTTAACAACAGGGTCGTCAGCTTTTATTTTAGGAAGCTGCTCTTTATGGATATCTAACTCTTTAAGCACTTTTTTAATTTCTGTTTTCGACAAAATAGTATGATCTGGAACCAATTTGTGTTTCAAAATATCTTTTTTCACAATTTATCCTCCAGTTAAAAATCAAGAACGGGCCCGACGGGAATTGAACCCGCGGCCACCTGGTTAAAAGCCAGGCGCTCTCCCAGACTGAGCTACGGGCCCCTTATACAAACGCCCTGGCCGGGATTTGAACCCGAGTCGCAGGCTCGACAGGCCTGCATGATAGCCCCTACACCACCAGGGCAGCTCTTCATGTCATAAGAATGAGAGTATAATGGGGTATGCCTATGCACATATATATAGTTTTCCTCTATCATACGGTAGATTTTAGTACTATATAAACCTTTGTATAACCTTTGTATTTGAGAAAGGTTAGTTTTCAATATGATGAAAAGCCATATTATCACAGAGAAGATTCTTCATACGAATTTCTCGTGTTTAACAGCCAGTTATCAAAATCCCGCCTGCCGGACTTGAACCAGCAACCCTCGGATCTACAGTCCGATGCTCTGCCAAATTGAGCTAAGGCGGGATGAATGATGGGACCACCCGGATTTGAACCGGAGTCTCAGGCTCCCAAAGCCCAAAGGATCGACCAAGCTACCCTATGGTCCCATTTGAATATTTTAAGCCAATATTAATCGGCTTAGAGCCCCGGGAGGGAATTGAACCCCCGACCACGAGATTACAAGTCTCGCGCTCCACCAGACTGAGCTACCGAGGCAATTATTTTAGTTATTTGGCATATGACCTTAAATACTTTTGGGTTATATGCATTTTTTTCCAATTTTTTATGCATGACAAAGGAGGGAATACCTCGCACCCAATGCAAAATCTAAAATTGGACTCAAAATCCTCAAGTACATCAAAATTCTTACTTCAAAGTTCATTAATAATTAATAAAACTGAACCTAATTCAATATTAAATTAAATTAATGAATTACCAAACCTCTCGGTTTTAACCGTAAGATTATCTTACTTGATTCATTATATTATTTAAATCTATCCATTATTTTCATAAAATTGTGAGTTTAATTATGATTTGGGTTAAGAATTAGGGTGTGCATCACCTTGAAGCAACTTCCCTTAAAACCTCAACAACAGGAAGTTTTTCACCTGCAAGAAGGTTTATTGATGCCCCACCACCACTGCTGATGTGACTTATACCTGAAAGTCCCATCTGGTTTGCTGCAGCTGCGAGGTGACCTCCACCAATTATTGAGAAACCTGGAGAGGACGCTATTGCGTTGAGGAGATCCTCAGTCCCAATGTTGAAGTCCTCCATCTCAAAAACACCTGCAGGTCCGTTTGCAAATAGGGTTTCAGCTGATCTTATGATCTCAGCGTACTGTTTTATGGTTTCAGTTCCAATATCATAGATTGGTTCGTTTGGAAGTTGTGAAACATCACATTCAACCCTCTTTTCATCGATGAACAGTGCCAGATCAACAGGTATCTTTATTTTACCATCGAACTTCTTCAGTAGCTCTTCGGCCTTCTTAACGTAATCCCAGTATCCCTTTTTCTTTACGAATTCACTGTTGTAACTGCCGATATCTATGCCTGCACCAAGCAGGAATATGTTTGCAACCAGGCCAGTTGTGAGAACGTAGTCTGCACTTCCATTTTCAAGTGTGTTCTCCATCACCATTATGGAGTCATCAACCTTCACGCCACCCAGCACATAAACACAGGGCTTCTTAACATTATTCACTGCATTGTATAGGGCTTTGAGTTCTTTCTCCATAACCCTTCCTGCACCTGAAGGTACCTTGAATGCAAAACCAACTAATGAAGCCTGAGACCTGTGTGCTGCTGCGAATGCATCGTTGATAAAGTAATCTACAAGTGGTGCCAGCTTCTGCACCATGTGGGTTTCTGCCTGGAGTTCAGGTTCCCTCTTCAGGATTTCTTCAGAATAAAACCTGACGTTCTCCAGTAGAATAACATCACCCTTCTGCATCAGAGATATTGCATTCCTTGCGTTGCTTCCAAAAATGTCATCAACGTAACGAACCTCGTGATTCAAAATATTTGAAAGTGCCTCTGCATGCTGTTCCAGTGTTGTAAAATCCTTCTTACCAGGTCTGCTCTGATGGGCCAGCACCACTGTCTTTGCACCCTTATCAGAAAGTTCCTTTATGGTTCCAGCATGGAGTTTTATCCGTGTATCATCCAGTAAAAGCCCTGTGTTCGGGTCAACTGGAGAATTTATATCAACCCTTACCAGGACTGTTTTATCTTCAATTTCAAAGTCATCAATTGTGTAGAAGTCAAGAGACATTCCTTTCACCGTTTTTTCGTGTTAAAATTAATTCATTAAAGATCTGAATTTATAATCAGGTTTGTAGTTAGTTTAGATTGAATAATCAAATATAATATTGTTTTTTAAAATCCTTGATAAAATCGCTGCTCATCTCGTACTCTGGAATCGTTCATCCCATCCCGTTGATGTGAGCTTCAGATATATTAACCCTTCATTAACCCTGAAAAAATAGGGAAAATCCCTAAATTTCAGATCCAAGATCATATCTTACTCACAAGGTCCAGAAGTGCGGCTTTAGGATCGTCTGCAAGTATTATTCCAGATGCAAGGAGAACGCCCTCTGCTCCAAGATCAAGGGCTGCTCGCATATCTTCTCCAGCCGATATCCCTGCACCGCAGAGTACCTTAACATCAGGGTTTATCTGGTGTATAACATCCACTGTTCCTTCCACAACTTCAGGTTCTGCCTTTGAAACTGGTATCCCTGATCCTATGAGTTCAGGTGGTTCAATTGCAACGAAGTTTGGTTTGAGGGTTGCTGCAGCTGCACTGGTTTCAACGTTGTTGGTGCAGACAACACTAACCATATCATTGGCTTTGACCTTCTTAACCACAGCATCAATATCTGCAAGTTTCATTCTCTGTTCTGAGTGATTTATAAGGGTTCCTGATGCTCCTGCTTCCATCATAGATTCCATGAGTATGCTTCCGGTGTGTCCGCCAGCATCAACAGGATCCACGTGCTGTGCAAATACTGGTATTTCAACTTCCTTTGCTATCTGCCACACATCAGCATGCTGTGGCGATACAACAACGTTGATACCTGTTTCTTCTGCAACTTCTCCTGAAATTTTTGCAAGTTCCAGGGCTCTTTTCCCTGTGGATTCAAGGTAGGTCTTAAAATTCAGAATTACAATTGGAGTTCTGGTGATTTGCTTCATGATTCTTCCCCAAAATAGTGTATATATTCTGTATCTCTTTTTATAACCCAAACATAAAAGTATTTTGGTGGTCCTTTTAAAGGGTGGACTAAAGAGATAATCCAAAGACCTCATCAAACTAAGAATTTAAGGAGGTCCTGCTGAAGAATTGAAACTTATATCAAATATGAACTGGTTTAATGGATCCGATATCTTGTTAATTTCAAAAGTTGTTAATTTCAAAAAATTAAAAGTTTCATCACTTGATCAATGGTTAAAATAAAGCAACAAATAACTAAAAAAAGTAGTTCTGGAATTACTTTAGTTCTGGAATTGCTTTTGATTGAATATTCTTCTTTTTGAATGATTTAAAATTTAAAAACAGCTAAAAAATAGGTTAAAAAAAGAGTTTTATAAAAAAATATCTAAAAATGCTAAAAATGGTTCAACAGTGAAGATTCCCCTGAATTGAGGATTTCAACTGTTGATCCAGATTTACATCATATTTCAGCAATCAATTACTGAAAACACGTTTTAGTTTCTAAAGAGAGGTACTAGAAGTTTTTTCTTAATTCGAACATTCCTGGTTTTGAGGATGTTGCCCAGTACCTCATTCTGTATCCGTTAGCCTTGTAGTTATAGTCAACCCAGTTACCGTTCTGGTACAGCTGAACAGATCTGTGCCTTGGGGACATACTTGTTCTGTACTGTATGATCCTGGCTTTAACTCCAGCTTTGGTTAACTTTCCCATTAGATAGTCACTGTTGGCCCAGCAGTCACCTACACCTTTACCATATGAGTACCTGTAGGTTGATGCTGCTTTAACCTTTTTGTAGGTTTTTTTGTAGGTTTTGGTCTTTTTGTAAGACTTTTTGTAAGCCTTGACCTTTTTGTAAGACTTGTAAGACTTCCATTTTTTGTAAGTCTTGACCTTCTTGTAACTTTTCTTGTAAGTTTTGACTTTCTTTGTCTTTTTGTAGGCTGCATTAACTAAAACGTTTCCACTATTCTGGTTTGCACTTAAAATAGATTTATCCTGTACGCTTAACGCACCTTGGCTCTGATCTACTGTTCCCATTGATCCTGGGATGATGCATATAGCAAAAGCTAATGCGCAAATAAGTGCCCCAATATGTAGTCGCTTAATTGTATCGCCTCCGCGCCCTAAAAACCAAATAGTTAGGACTAGAATTCTGTAACCTTTACACAGTATATAAATTTTTTTATTTAATTCTCCAAAAAAGACAGCCATAACGTCTCTTTTTAGATTTAAAACGTTTTATGGAGTTATTGAAATGATGAATTTCAGAGGAGGCATCTCCCTTGATATTTTTGACAAATCAACCCATCTAAAACCTTTTTCATCATAATGAGCGTTATCCAATTAGGGAATGTGCGGAGGTGTATAATGGAAATTATTGTATGTGTTGTTTCAGTATCTTTATGAAAGAGTAGTGTGTTTTGAAGGAGATTAAAACAAAATAAAGAGTTAAAAATTTATTTAAACCCTTTTTAAGGATTTAAATCATTCTTCAGTTTTCACGTGAAAACATATCCTGAAACAACTTTATAGGGCTTATTTTTCATTCGTTTAATTTAGAACTTTTAAGATTTCATTCAAAAATAAGTTACCCCACCAAAATATGAAACTTGGAATGAACACCCATGAAAAATGTTGTTAAGGATCAAAAACAGCTTAATCATGAGAACGCTTAAATCGTTAGAAGTCTTTTTTATGTAATTACCTTATGTAATTGCTTTTTAGAAAAGTAATTGCTCCTTGAAAATCTTTAGAAAATAGTCATCTGAAACATCTGTGAAATTATTAATAAAAAAAGTGTTGAACAACAGCCGCTTGAGAGCTGTTGAACTTATTCATACAAGTTTAGGATGCTACAACTGTCAATCCAGGTTTGCTTGAAGTTGCCCTGAACATGCTGTTGTATCCGTAGCTTGAGTATGGAACATCCACCCAACTACCACTCTGGTAGATCTGAACTGATCTGTGTCGTGATGAGTAAGCTGTACTGTACTGTACTATCCTTGCTTTTATACCAGCTGCTTTGAGCTTGCTGTAAAGATAAGCACTCATCGCCCAACAGTCTCCACTTCCAATACTTTGCATTGCAGCTGCTGTATGTGCTGAGCTGCTGTAGCCGTACCTTGCACCACTTTTAAGGATCTGGGCTGTGGTTGAAGAGGAACTGATACTATAGGTTGTAGTAGATGTTTTAGTTACAGATGCTGCTTTAGCTGTTTTGTAGTAGACCTTTTTGTAGGTCACAACCTTCTTGTACTTGTAGTACTTCTTGTACTTGTAGTACTTTTTATGGTTCTTATAGTAAGCTACTTTCTTGTAGTAAGCCACCTTCTTGTAGGTCACAACTTTCTTGTAGTAATACGAAGCTGCACTGGCTTCTGCAACACTTCCACTGTTTCCATTTGAATTTAAACTAACTTTTTCTTGTACGCTTAGCGTACCCTGGCTCTGATCTCCTGCTCCCATTGATCCCGGGATAATGCAGATAGCAATAGCTACCGCAAAGAGAAGTGCGCCAACATTAAGTCGCCTAATTATACCGCCTCCGAACCTATAATGCTCTGATTATAGGAATCTTTTTGGATAACATTAGGTCAACCCCATACACATATAAAGGTTTTGATTTAATTTCCAAAAAAAGGCCATTATAGAGCCCCTTTTTAGATTTAAAACGCTTTAAATGGATATTTAAATGAAGGATTTGGAAGAAGGTCATTTTATTGACACTTTTAAGAAACAACCATAGTTTTAGGACTGTTTCAAAAAAATAAGCCCATTCAATATGTTTTTGTTTGCAGTTACCCCACCGTAATCAACTGAAAAATAATATTTAAACCCCGTTGACTTTAAAAAGTTTTTTTAAGAGCTTTTTTGATTGAAAAATGGATTTATAAATAAACAGATAAAAAATAACTTCTTTGAGAAGTTTTTTAAAATTTGAACTGAATTCTGGATATAACGAACAAAATACTTCTTTGTTGAAGATGTTCATGGTTTGGAAGTTATTGCTAAGGATCGTGAAAGAGAAATTGGTTATGAACTCTTCAATGATCATCAACCATGCAGGTAGAAAAAAAGCTTATTAAACCTTATTAAAATTTTATTAAAAATATTTCATTAAAAATTCTGAAAAGGAATGAAACATGAACCATTCAAACAATTAAAATAGAAAAAGTGGGGGAACAGATCCCTCTGCCCTCCCAAGTAGGTTTATATTCGTATATGTCCCTGAATTTCAATGTTTTTCTCTGTTACCCTATTGTAACGATACATTGAGGTATGCTTCATATGATACCCTTTGAGTTCGAGTTTTCACTTGTAAAGCACTTAATTTGTACTTACCACAAACATTCCAGGTTTCGAAGATGTTGCATAGTATACCTTTTTGTAACCATTGGCTTTGTAGTTGTAGTCAACCCATTTACCGTTCTTGTACAGCTGAATAGACCTGTGCCTTGAGGACAGACTTGTTCTGTACTGTATGATCCTGGCTTTAACATGGGCCTTGGTTAATTGACTCATTAGAACTGCACTGTTAGTCCAGCAGTCACCTACACCCTTACCTGAAGATGAGTAGGAGTACCTGTAAACTGATGCTGCTTTCACTGTTCTGTAGACCTTTTTGTAGTAGGTAACTTTCTTGTACTTGTAGTGTTTTTTATGGTGCTTGTAGTAAGCCACCTTCTTGTAGTAGGTAACTTTCTTGTAGTAGTAAGAAGCTGCACTGGCTTCTGCAACACTTCCACTATTTCCATTTGAATTTAAACTTACTTTGTTTTGTACGCTTAGCGTACCTTGGCTCTGATCTCCTGCTCCCATTGATCCTGGGATAATGCAGATAGCAATAGCTACCGCAAAGAGAAGTGCGCCAACATGTAGTCGCCTAATTATACCGCCTCCATACCCGTAATACTTTGATTACGAGAATCTTTGGATACAATTGGATCATCGCGAAGCATATATAAAGGTTTTGATTTAATTTCCAAAAAAAGGCATCCAGCGTGCTCTTTTTTAGATTTAAAACGCTTTATGAGGTTATTGAAATAGATGATTTTGGATAAGGACTATGCATTGTTGTTTCTAATAAATCAGCTCATTTTAAAGCCCATTCCCCAAAAATACCCCTATTCGATCCTTTTGTAGAGAGGTAAATGCATTCCGATTGAACCATGATTTATGAAATTCCTTTTTTTGAATAAATACCTTGTTTTCAGGGATTAAATAATCATATAACCCTTTAAAATAGAGATAAGCCCAAATTAGATTATTCTAAAAGGATTTAATATAAAATTTAGCAATCTTAATAAAAAGCCTTGAAACTGCAAAAATTGTAGTAAAATTTAGAGGAATTCAATTAAAACTTTCCATCACCAACCAGTATTCAAAGTATAAATTTTGGAGTGATGAATCATCATTATAAATGTGAACTATGGCACGAAGATATATAGATTCCATGAAAAATGGTGATTGTTACTGAATTTTCTAAGGGGTTTTTAGTGGTTTTTATATTACTTCATATAGACTTGATATTAAATTTTATATGGATTTCTATTGAAAACTTGACGGTGGGATCTTTTGATCCACTACCCATGAAGACATTATATATTATACAACAACTCAGCAAACACAAGAACTCAACAACAACTCATTATAAATATAATACAATCCAATTTTAATGAAACGTAATCTATGTTAAAAGAGCTATTTTGAAAGTAGATTTTAAGATTATAAATTGAGTATAAATTGAATGATAACCATGCTGCTTAAAGATGAAGATAAAAGGGACCTTGAAAAGAAGGGTTACAGGTTTGCAGGCAAACACCGCCATGCAGCTGCAAAGGTCTGTCACTGGACCCGTAAAAGTCTGGTTGATGAAGGCGTATGTTACAAAGAAAGGTTTTACGGTATTGAAAGCCACCGATGTCTCCAGATGTCTCCAAGCATTCCTTTCTGCCACCATAAATGTATGTTCTGCTGGAGGGATGTTTCCATAACCAAGACCGAATGGGTTGAGGAGTACGATGAACCAAAAGAGATCATAGAAGACTGCATAGAAAACCAACGAAATCTTCTATGTGGTTTCTTTGGAAACCCCAATGTCAACATGAAAAAAATTAAAGAAGCCCAGGACCCCCGAAATGCTGCAATATCCCTTGCAGGAGAACCCATGTTGTACCCTGAGATAGGTGGACTTCTTGAAGAGTTTAAAAGGAGGGATTTTACAACCTTCCTTGTGACCAATGGAATGACACCTTCAAAGCTGGAAGCACTTGAAACAGAACCAACCCAACTTTATGTATCCCTGGATGCACCAAATGAAAATTATTACAAGGACCTGTGCAAGCCACAGATAGATAATGGTTGGAAGCTTCTGAACCAATCCCTTGACCTTCTATCAAGCTTCAATTGCAGAACTGTTCTCAGAACAACCTGTGTCAAGGGTTACAACATGATCAAACCTGAAGGTTATGCAGAGCTAATCAAGAGGAGTGATCCTGATTTTGTTGAGATAAAAGCTTACATGTACGTTGGAAATTCCAGAAAACGCCTTGAACTAGACAATATGCCGCCTTTCAGTGAAGTTAAGGAGTTTGCAGAGTCTGTTGCGAAGCTTTGTGGCCGTGAAGTTGTTGATGAAGCCTATGAAAGTCGTGTTGTACTTTTATCATAGGCACCATGATCTCAATTTAGGGATCCATTTTAACCATTCTTAACCCACTTTCACTGTTCTTAACCCACTTTTTCAAAATTTTTTTTATTTTTTATTAAAAATTTTTTTTAAAATAATCTAATCCAAGTTTTTAAAGTATTAAAAAGGATTTTAGAAATTTATACACTCCACAAAATTTAATTAAGATGTTAATCATAGGTATACGAAAATATGAAAGGAGTGTTAACATGAAAAAACTACTGGTTGGATTGATTTTAATACTCGTATCTTTAAGTCCCATATACGCTACTTCTGGATTTGCAGTGACCTACGGTGAGGCAACCTACTCAAACCAAGCCTGGAAGAATTCAGTTACAACTTACTTCCAGTCCCATACAGATAAAAACCTCACTGATGCATCTTCAAAGGTTATCACTGCCTCTGAGGTGAATGCAGTGTCCAAGGGAGTTACAGGAAAAACCTACAGCTCGAGTCAGATATACTCCTGTGCAATGGTGGATCTCAGCTACTCCAATGGAATCAAGATCGTAGTTGATAAGAGTAAGATAACCACGGTGACCCCTAAGATGTACGCCAACGCACTTAAATCAACGGGAATAGAAAATGGTTACGTTGTTGTAACTTCACCAGTCAGTGCTTCAGGTGAATCAGCACTTGCAGGCGTCCTCAAATCCTATGAAATTGCAGTTGGAACTTCAATACCGGAACAGGCAAAAAAGGCAGCTACTGAAGAACTTTACACTGAAACACAGATAGCCAACCAAACAGGACAGAGTGGAGATAACATTGCAACCCTCTTCGATAAGGTGAAGACCGAAGCACAGAAACAGAACACCCAAAATGCTACTCAGATCAAGATCATAGTCGTGAACATTGCAAACAACATGAACATCAACCTAACGGATAGTCAGGCCCAGCAAATTGCAGATGCAGTTGCAGGTTCCCTACAGGCCCAATCAAGCCTTACAGATTTTAAGAATCAACTTCAAAGTGTTACAGACCAAGCAAGCCAAGCGAGTGGAATATTGAGTCAGATATGGAACTATCTCCAGGGACTGTACGACTACCTATCAGGGGTTATCTCAGGTCAAAGCCTGTGATCACTGAATCTCCTTTTTTTTAAATATTTCTTTCTAAATATTTTCCAGCAATTAGTAGATACTGGAAATCACAAAGAATTGAGGTTATGCTGAAAAGAATGTGAATTGAATGAACTATGTTAATAAATGAACAGAATAAATCAATCATTTTAATTCATGAAAAAATTATAGATACTATGTCCTCACAAGGATAATTTAAAACTGTGAAACTAGTAATTATAATATCAGTAACGCATTAAAAAAATCAAAAAATGATCCTTTATTTAAAACCTTTAGTTTAAAATATCATATTTTAATAGCGATTTATAGTGATAAACATGCTCATAGCTCAAAACCATCTTCAGTTCATACTGGAAGTTGCAATAATGATTCACGTGGGAGTATTACTCTTTTTCAATGTAATAACCATTCCATTGAGTATGGTTTTATTCCTCTCTCTCTTACTAACTGCCCTATTGGCGCTGGTATTCGGAGTGGATACAATCTGCCTGTTCTTACCCTTTCTCTCGCATCATGAATTCACCCACCCCTTCGGACCACTGGCTGTCTTTGGATGGGTAACACTTGCTGCATCTGCAAGTCTCCTGAGTGAAGTGGACATTAAATCATCATCCATTAAAGCAATTTCCTACATCCTTTTCTTTGTCATAGCCATTGCAGGAGGTCTCATGCACAGATCATTTCTGCTGCTTTGGTTCCTCGGATGGATCATTGGAACCATCATAATGTCCAAAAGTTTCAAAAGAACCTCTCAAATCACACCAAAAAGAGTTATAGCAGTTTTAATTGCGGCAATTGGAAGCTTTGGAGTGCTTGAAATCCTTTCTAGGATATTCAACAAAGCTGTGTTAAGCCCGCTCCTGAGAATTTCACGTATCGAAGATAATGCAATGCCCAGTCTCAGCATGGTGGTTCACAACACGACCTTCTGGGGACACGTGCAGGGATCCTGTTACTGGGGAGCCAACTGCCTCGGAGGATCCGATGGTTATGTATCCCTTCCAATGAACCTAATAAACTTCTTTACATTGCCATTTCCACTCTTCTTTGGAGTGCTGGTTACAAAAAAGGACGTAATAGACTACATGCTCCCTGGAATATTTGGAATAGCATTCGACTTTGGATACGGAAGTTTGATGCTCTTCATGGGCTGGTGTCTCCTTGTGATGTTCACAGGATTCTACATACTCAGAAAATATAGAACCACACGTAAAAATGGTAGCAGAAGATACCTTGGCCGTGAAGCACTCTTAATAGGTGCCCTCACAGCATTCATATGCCAGACACTCATAGGACTGTTCCTCTTCAACAGAACCATCAATGGAGCTGCAATGATAACCTACATGCTGCTTTCAGCACTGGTCATGGCCCATATTGTCAACGTTAAAACCAGAGTCTGATTTAATTAAATCAAATCTTTTTTTAAATCTTTTTTCGAACTTTTAAAAAGGAATTTTTTTGTATAGTTAATTAAGAAAAAAGTGTTTAAAGGGGGATCTAAGAACCTATTTCAAAACATTGATACATACTTCTTAGGCTTAATCCTAATGATCAGGTGAACTCCTTAATATAAGCAGTAGTAGCTTATAAAATTGTGCAAAGTCATTGCAAAACTATATGAAATATTGGAGTTATTTTAAAATAAATGCAAGAAAAGATTTGGGCTAAAATGGAAGGGACGGTTGAAGTTAAAAATGAACTTAAGTTCAGGTCATTGACCTGCAGATTTCAACCGCCTTTCTTGCTGCTTCTTCCATGGACGTTTCAAATGAGAGGCCTGCTTCAGCAAGTATTTTCTGACCTTCCTCTTCATTTGTACCGGTCAAACGTATAACGATTGGAACTTTACGGCTCGAAGAGTTCATAACATCAAGAACACCCCTTGCAACATCATCAGCCCTTGTTATACCTCCAAGAACATTTAAAAAGACTACTTTGACGTTTTCATCCGAAATAACTATGTTCAATGCCTTTGCGATACTTTCCTCAGATGCACCACCACCTATATCCAGGAATGTGGCAGGTTTACCTCCGTAAAGGTGTAACATGTCCATTCCACTGAGTGTAAGACCTGCACCATTTCCAATAACTGCAATATTCCCCTTGAGTTTAACGTAGGCAAATTCAGGTTTGTGCACATGTTCAAGTTCTGCAAGCCGTTTTTGCCTGTAGAATGCATCATCATCCACTTCAAATTTAGCATCAGCTGCAAAAAGTTCTTTCCCGGTAAATACAAGGGGGTTTATCTCAGCTATTGTTAAATCGTAGTCATGGAATGCCTGGAAAAGTTTCCATATTATGGAACCAACCTGGGATATCAGATTGCTTGGAACACCCATTTTAATGGCAACTTCCCTTGCCTGGTAGGGTAAAAACTCTTCAAGAGGATTTAAAGGGTATCTTATGATTTTTTCAGGGTTTTTCTTGGCAACTTCCTCGATATCCATACCTCCCTGAAGACTTGCCAGTACCAGGGGTTTTTTGGTTGACCTATCCAGAACAACACTGACATAGAATTCTGATTGGATGTTGAGCTTTTCTTCAACAAGGACTATATCTACAGGTTCTCCATTCACCTCAGACCCGAGAAGGCTTTTTGCTACAGTGTAAGTTTCAGAGGGTGTTTCTGCAAATTTTATTCCACCAGCTTTACCCCTACCACCTACAAGCACCTGAGATTTGATTGCAACAGGTTTTCCTATTTTTTCAGCGGCTTTTTGTGCTTCTTCGGGGTTTTCTGCAACGATACTCTTAGGAACAGGAATTCCCTCCACCTGGAATATTTTTTTAGCTATGTACTCGTGAATCTTCAAGTTAATCCTCCTCCCCAACTAGCGTTGTTCCTGCATCAAATGCAGCAAGGTTCTTATCCTCAGTACCTGGTGGAACACTTTCTGCCACTGCCTGTCGGGCTGCTTCTTCAGATATGACCTTTGTTATCCGTGCTATTGCACCTATCATCACTATGTTTGCAACGATCTTCAATCCAACAACTTCCTCAGCTGTTCTGGTTACAGGTGCTTTGTGGAACGTTATGTTGTGCTCCTCAACGAATGGCAGAACTTCTTCCTCAATTATCATGTCGGGATCTACTATCAACGTGCCACCATCCTTTAGATCATCAAGGTAAGTCATCAATGCCTCATGGGACAGTGCAACAAAGATATCTGGCTTTTGGACCTTTGGATAGTCTATATCTTCATCACTTACTACAACTTCAGTTCTTGAAGCTCCACCCCTGGCCTCAGGACCATAAGATTGAGTTTGAACCGCATTTATTCCATCGTAAAGAGCTGCAGCTTTCCCTATAACTATCCCTGTAAGTATTATGCCTTGACCTCCAAAACCAGCTATTCTTATGTCTTTACGCATCTTCTAGTCCTCCTTGTAAGCTGACTTAACGGATTTGGGAGTTCCACTTTGACATTTATTTGCAATGAGCTTGCAGAGTTTTTCTGAAAATTCAGGTTCTGTTTTATCCTGAAGTTCCCCTATAACAATTTTTCCTTCAAGTTCTTCTTCAGAAAGTTCTTCTGCTTGCTTTTTAAATATGCTGGCTTCCTTCATCCAGTTCAGCATATCAATGGGTGAACGCATCTTATTTTTACGTCCGAAGTAAGTTGGACATTGTGACATTGCTTCAACAAATGAGAATCCCTTATTTTGTAAACCTTTTTTTATGGAGTAGGAAAGCATTGAAGGATTTGCTGTTGTCCACCGTGCAACGTAGGTTGCACCAGCTGCTTTCACGAGTCCTGAAAGGTCAAATGGCCTTTCAATTGCCCCATATGGTGCAGTACTTCCGTAACTTCCCCTGGGACTTGTTGGACTTATCTGCCCACCAGTCATACCGTATATGCTGTTGTTTATACAGATAACGGTCAGATCTATGTTCCTCCTTGCACCGTGTATTAAATGGTTTCCACCTATTGCTGCTGCATCACCATCTCCTGTGAACACAACAACATCCAAATCAGGATTTGCAAGTTTCAGTCCGGTTGCAAATGATATTGGTCTTCCATGGGTTGTGTGGAGTGAATCACACTTCACATATCCTGGTATTCGTGATGAACACCCTATACCTGAAACTAGCACGAGATTTTCAAAATCAATTTCTGCAAGTTCCATGGCGTTGAAGAATGCGTTCATGACGATACCATTTCCGCATCCAGGACAGAAGATGTTTGGAAGTCGTTCCTTCCGGAGGTACTTCATAAAACGGCTTTCCTTCTTTTCATCCATCTTATCTCATCTCCATATAATATATTATCATTATCCTTAACTCCATCATCCTTAAATTTGTTCTTAAATTAATATTTTTAAGTTATTCTCCAAATTCAGTCTTCAAAATGCTTGTAAGATTAGATTTGAATATTTAAGGAGGATGTTCTTAGATCAGATCTATTTAAATTAAGTTTCAATCAGATTTTATTTCTTCAAGTATCTCCTCAGGTAAATGCATCTCTCCACCGATCTTTGGGAGGAGTTCAACTTCTTTATCCCTGAGAACTCTCTGAACCTCGTTAAATACCTGTCCAAGGTTCATCTCTACAACCAGAACCCTTTTGGCGTTGCGGGTTGCGTTGATCAGTTTTTCTTCGGGAAATGGCCAGACAGTTTCAAGCTTCACAAAGCCTGCTTTTATACCCTTTTCCCTTGCATTTTTAACTGCTGTAAGAGCTGATCTTGACGGTGCACCGTAGGATACAACCACAACATCTGCGTCATCTGTGAAATCAGTTTTTACACGGGTTATTTCATCCCTGTTTTTCAGGATCTTATCACAAAGTCTTCTAACCAGTTTTGAATGGGATTCCGGGTTTGATGTATCTGGATATCCCCTTTCATCATGGGTCAGTCCTGTGATGTGTACCTTGTATCCGTCACCGAAGGCCGGCATTTTTGATGTTCCAGTAGGATCCGCCTTGTAGGGCAGGAAATCTTCAGGGGATTCTTCAGGCATTTGCCTTGGTGTGATGTCAACGTGTTCGGGTATGGTGATCTTCTCCCTCATGTGGCCCACGATCTCATCGCCCATGACCATGACTGGTACACGGTACTTCTCAGCCAGGTTGAATGCTTCCACTGTGAAATCGAAACATTCCTGAACAGATGATGGAGAAAGGGTTATCACTTCATAGTCTCCATGGGATCCCCAGCGTGCCTGCATCATGTCGCCCTGGGCAGCCCTTGTTGGCTGGCCTGTGGATGGTGATCCACGCTGCATGTTCACGATTACAAGGGGAGTTTCTGTCATGACGGAATATCCCAAATGTTCCATCATAAGTGAAAATCCCGGACCTGATGTTGCAGTCATCGCCTTCATTCCACCCCAGACAGCACCAATAACAGCTCCTAAGGCAGATATTTCATCTTCCATCTGTATGAATGAACCTCCCTCCCTTGGGAGGAAAATTGCCATGTCTTCGGCTATTTCAGTGGATGGAGTGATTGGGTATCCTGCGAAAAACCTGCAGCCCGCCTTAATGGCACCCCTGGCACAGGCCTCATTTCCCTGTATAAAGAATTGATCAGTCTTCATCCTTTTCACCCACCCTTATTGCTTGATCTGGACACATTAAAGTGCAAGTACCGCATCTGGTGCATCTTTCCCCATGTGCAGGTATTGGCAGACGCACACCCTTTTTATTGGGTGTTTTTGACTGTTCGTAAACCTTTTTGGGACAGAACTCAGTGCAGATATTGCATCCTTTACATAAATTCTCATTAACGGTTATCATATTCATTCCCTAATTTGTGGTAATTAAATAGAAATTTATCAATATTGATGTATAGCCCTAATAATATAAAAATTAATGCAGAATCAGTAGAATTCAATCTATACGATCCAAGCAATATGAATAAGTGAATTAAAATTAGTATCCTTGAAATTCTAATATAAAATTGGATCTGATATGGATGATATTACCAACTTTGGATTTTATCAGCAACTTTTAGTTACCTATTAAAAATTCAGAACATTTAAAGACTTTTTTTAAATATTATTGAATGAATTTATTGTTTAGCGACTGACCTTTTTTCTTATGCCTGCGCCGAGCATTCCACCAATTGAGCCAACAATGAAAAAGGCCATAAAGTAGGGGATTGCAAGTATTAAAGTTCCACTTAGTATTACTTCAAATGATGTTCCAGCATTGCTACCTCCAAATAAGAATATAAGTATTATAATACTTATAAATCCCGCCATACCTGCTGGAAATCCTCCATTTACAAGCCCATCCATGTAACTTTTACCCACTATACAACCTGCGACAAATCCACCAATTAATGGACCTATAACAAATAAATCACCCAAATATCTTTCACCAAAACTACCTATTACAATCGCAACCACAAATGCAATAACAATTGCCACCCATCTCAAATCAGTTCTATATTCCATTAAATAATTAACATATAATCTCCACGAAAGTGCAACAGCCGCCACCAAAAAGCATCCCGCAAAAATGGACATAACTATGAAAAGCTCAACATATCCAAAAAAATTTGTTACAGAGTCAGGTTCAAAAACAAGCTGATTAAGGACTGCCCAAGGCACACTTCCACCATAAATTGCACATATCATGAAAAAACATATTGCAGGCACAGTAAACAAAATCCTAAAAATAACTTGCTTTTCTGTCACAATGGGCTTCTTTAGTTCAAAACCACGACCCTGACAAACTTCATTTAAGCCATCAGCTTCCTCCAAGTCCTGAACGTAACTTAAATGTCCACCACATTCGCATTTATCACTGAAATCTTCAGGAGACTCACCAGGCTGGAGCTCATAATAACCCTCACAACGATCACAAACGAGATAAGACATAAATGAATTTATTATTTTATTAAATAAATAGGTACCTAATATACGGATTTAAATCATTTACAATGGCGGATCTAAAAAATTTCGAGGATTATCTGGACTAAATATCTTAAAAATCATGCCAAAACCGAATATAACGGCTAGAATCATGGAAAAAGAGGTTATTGTAGTTGCAATGTAATTATCAGTTGGAAGTGGCATAGTACCTAATCCCCAAGCTTCCACAAAAAATAAAACTGCTACTAAAAAGTAGAGTAATCGCCTGGAACTTATGTTTAATATTAATTCTTGGCTTTTAACACGGATTAAAGCAAAAACCATACTGACTGCTAAACCAATAATTCCTAAAGTAAGTATTTGACTTGTATTGTACACAAAACTTGTGATACATGCTAAACTTACAAGTATTAATGCTGCGGGGGGGCGCAGATATTCTGTTGGTCGACTTGTTTTTTTCCTTTCTACAATTTTTTCATCTGGAAAATCAGGCATAGCAATATATTCAAAATTCCCACCACATTCACATTTATCAGGAAAATCTTCTACGGACTCATCTTTATGCACTTCATAGTATGCTCCACATTTGTTACAAACAAGATAACCATCAACTAATGGTTTTAAAAATTGTATTTGGTCAACTATTTTGTTTAATTCAGAGTTAAGGTAGTTTTCTCCATAAATTGTTTTGTCTGCAGACATTAAACCCTTATGAACCGCTCTGGAAATTTCTAAACACGTTTTCTTCCCATTTAAATATATTCCAATTTTATACTTATACTCAATTGGAAGACGCTTATAAGCTAATGAATCACCAAAACGTGTCTTAACATAAACTCCATCTATTTGAGTTCCCTCATCTAAACTGTAACCTCTCTTCTTAAATATGAAATAAATGTAATTGGATAACTTTTCAACCGACATGGAATCAAAATCAAATAAATAACTATCTCCAGTCCACTCAAAGGGCACCCGCATTAATTGCAAAACTTCATCAGGATCCAAACCTTTACGTCTAGATTCACTCCTTATCTTAACTTCCACACCAGAAACCAATCCAAAGACCTCTCAACAGTTAATAAATTATTTTTTTATAATTCTTTTTAGGAATTAGAAAATAAAATCTTAAGTTCATGTATTATTTTTGAATTGTTTCTCCCATATGGTTCTTTTTTTGATGAATATTGTGAGAGTGTCTTTTTATTAATTCCACCTCAATTAAGGCAGTGATGGACTAATAATTATCCCGGTATCTGCATTATAATACCGGGGCCGTTTATTTGCTGTGTTATTTTAGGATTACCTATGTAATAGATGTCTCCGGGACCATTAATAATAGCATTTAAAAGATCTGATACGCGAATGGTAGCATCTCCTGATCCATCAACAGAAATAGTAGCTGTTTTGCTAATCAAGTTAGTTGCGTTATACGCTCCATGAATACTTGCTTTTTGATTAGTGGCTTTTCCAGAGATATAAATTCCCCTACCACTAATAAAAAGGTTGTTAGCTGTCAAATCAGTTATATTACAAGAGGATGCGTTAATTGTTAAATCGTTTGTCGTTACGTTCGTAACATAAAATCCCTCGCCACTGAGAGTGAGGTTGCTAACATTTATATTAGTTATGTTACAAGCCCCATTGTTAATTTTAATGGCCAAATTGTTAAGTTTTAGGTTACTGGACTGCATATTTCCAGGCCCAGGTCCCATCAATTCAATGGAATTTATATCCTTTACTGTTACATAATATGTGACCGGAGTAGTGGAGTTCAAATATAACTGATTGTTGATTACTCCTGTTTTTACATTTGATATTTCATTTCTTCCAGCTTCAAACGCAAGAGATTCCTTATCACCTTGAGTTACTATAAGATGATTGGGAGCCGTCCCACTTACTACAATATGATCAAACTCACTAAGATTTCCTGTTTCATTAATATAACCATAACTTCCAGTTCCAATACATCCAGAAACAAATATAACTACTAAAATCAGGATGGATATTACAATATAATTTTTCATTTCTTATGCCATCTTTATTTTTTATAATTTTGAATTGTCAGGCTGTTTTTTCTGAATAAATTTTGATAGTGCCGTTAACTCCAGCTTGTGAAATTACAAGACATTTAATCGAAGAACCGTCTAAATATAAAGTGCCTGTTTTATTTTTATCATTTTTATCTAAGGAAAGCACTTTGTAGTAAATTAAACTGTTATCCTGATAAATTAAATTTTCATTTGTTACATTAACATTATATCCTTCGATAGTAAGTCCACTATTACCTGCAATTGGTTGTGTCCACGATAAATTATATTCCATTCTAATTTTTGATGTTCCTGAAGGTATTGCAGTAATAACAGTACCATTAACGGGATTTATATCACCTACATTATAAGTTCCAATCAATGTACTATTTGTAACAACTGCTTTTTGTGTTGATGTAAAGCCCACCAAACAAATAACCAAAATTAAAACCCCAATAAACGCCAAATTCCACTTATTATTTAACAAAGACTTCAACTTATCCTTAAAGTTCTGTTTTTCAGAAATTGTATCCTCTGCCGAGTTATCATTTAAATCCTGAACAAATTTTAGCTTTCCACCACACTCACACGTATCACTGAAATCCTCAGGAGACTCCCCTGACTGTAACTGGTAGTATCCTCCACATTTCTCACAGACTAAGTATCCCTGATCTTCAGATAGATAGAATAATGCTACGGATCTGTAAATGTAAATCTCTATGTAAGGAACTACGATTAATATGATAAATAAAGCGCCTATAATTTTAAGAGAGATTAAATCGAAAATACTTACAATTAAAGCCCCGATGATTGATACAACTAAACAGATTATTATATTGATTATATACAATTTTACAAGATTAAACCAGCCAATATTAGAGATCTTCTTGAATATTTCATGGACTTCAAATGCTGCCCCAAGATCATCATAAAATGCCATATTCGCCAATGCCATTAAAAATACCGGAAAAATTGCAATCAAATAAAAAATTACAACTAAAATTAAGATTCCAAGAAGTATTACAACATTATGCCCTATAATACCCGCAGTTAAACCTAAAAATAATCCGCCAACTACTACAATCAAGATAAGGGGAAGTATATAACCAATAGAAACCACGAAGACTTTAATACCATCTACAAACAAGTCAAAGCCATTGTTAAAGTTTGGGAGTTCTTCAAAACCAGCTAAAGAATATTTAAAAATTCTGATCTCATACCCATACACAAATAACCCGAATATTAATCCAAAAAGACATGAAATAGGTAATAAGATCAGAGTAATACCTTCAGATTGGAGAACACCCATAGATTCAAAAATATAATTTAAACTACTCATCATTACAATGATTCCAAACATCAAAAGCTTCTTCCAATCTGAAAACGGATATTTAATGGAATTTTTTACTATTTCCCCAATCTTCATGAGTATTACACCTGTAAACAATTAAAATCAATATTATATTAACATAACAAAATAATATTTAATACTTTCTATTTTAGTCATACATAACCTGGTGAAAGCATCCATAGAACTATTTTCAGGATATTCTTTAAAAATAAGAGGATATTATTAATTCTTTAAAAATAATTTCTTTATTAATCAAGTTTAAAAAGATTTAAAATCCAATAGAAATCTTTAGATGTTTAATTCAAATAATCACCAAAGCTTTTAAAAAAAGAGAAGTAATTAGCATGTATAAACCTTCATTTCAATATTAAAAAAAGTGAGGATAAAATTCCGAATTGAGAAGTTCAAAATAAGATTCAATGAAAAAATCAAAAAATAGTTTCATGGAATAATCTCAAGGTAATGAGCTTCATTGGCACCAGCATTGAACTCTATACTCTTAACTCCATCCATTATATCCTCAAATATCTGCCATAACGTATCATCATCTGCATAAACACAAAAAACATTCCTATCTTTGATCGTAACATTCTCAACACCGTCATAATCCTTTTTAAGGTCATGGTATATTTCATCAGCGGTGTAATCCTTATCGGTTCCAGCTTCTTTGTTAGTATTGGTATCCTCCATTTAATCATCCTCCCATAAAAATTGACAACTATCAATTCTTTTTAATAAACTCTCTTTATATTGATTTACAATTCAATAATTTTAAAAAGTAGTATGTGATGAATTAGAGATCAAAATTCCCCTTGTTTCAAACTTCTCCAATATTTTCAACGTACATGAGAGGGTAGTTAAGTTCTTCAACGTACTTCAGCCTGACAACCACCTCTTTGTTACCGTAAACCGCCCAAACCCGGACATCCAGCATCTCACCGGTCAGGGATATGTAGTCGTATTCATTTTCAACTGCGTGGAGCGTGTCTCTGTTTATGGTAACCTCTAACCGGTTTATACATGGTTGGAGTTCCATTGCATCCTTTATGGATCTTTCAAGGGAACTGGCACTTCGGATACTAACAGGGGTCCCCACGAACTGATGGAACAACGCCCCCATAGTTATTGCACCCTCAAATATTGCCCGCTCCCGCTCTGAAATGTTACTGAAATACTTGGAATCCACATCTATCTCATCCACAGCTTCTGTATTCAAATTTGTATCCAATTTCCTTGAGTTTTCTTTCATTCAAACACCTATGATATTAATAGAAAAAAGGGGATGTGAATTTTCTGTTGCATCCCCCAAAAAACCAAATCCAAAAATCTAAGCACCCAAGAGACCGTTCATCCAGGATAATCCCGATCCAACAGCATCTGGAAGGGGTTGGTAGAAATATCCTAGAACAAGGAGCAAGGTGAACAGGACTGTTGCTGCAAATATCAAAATTTTATCTCCTTTAACAGGGTACAGATAGCTCAGTATTGTTCCGACTGCAAAAAAACCAGCCATTATGAGGAATGCATATTCAGGGTTGTCCGGAGGTTTTGTCTCGGTTTTCTGTATTGGATATATCTTACCCTGTTTTGCCTCTATTATCATCCTTTGAGCTGATGATCCCAGGGGATAACATGTTATTAAGAACAGTACTTTTCCCTGTTTCACGGATAGTCGGTAGGAAGCTGGAACTATCGTTGAGTTGATAACCGTGTACTCCACGTTGCCTATCCCTGGCCATTCAAGGGTTATGTTGTCCCCAGCCTTAAGCTCGTTGAGCCTGAGAAATGGTGAACCATGGAGGGTTCTGTGGCCAAAAAGAACAACCGTGCCCTCTCCAGGTTTTGAAGATGCAGGTTCATGGTAAACACCGTAGTTTACTGATTTATTGTTTATGGGTTGATCAACACCTATCTCAGATATTTTCAGGTAGGGTGTGTCTGAGAGGTTACGGGTTACCTCCTGAGCTGAGGCATAGTAGTTCACCTCCACGATGCAGTAGAGTGAAATTATGAAAAGTCCCATCACAACGAAGATTGTTGAAATTTTCATGGTTAATAATTATGAAAGTCCTATTTAAGAAACCTTTGATTCATTTTAAAAAAAATAAACAACACGTCAAAATTTTTCACAAGGATCAATCCAGAATTCGGGAGTTAATTTCAATTTCAGTCAAGAGTTAGTTCAAAACAGAAATATAACTTATTAAAGGGATATAAGCTAAAAACCTATTAAAATAGGAGTTTATAATAATTAGATGCCTTAATTCAAAAAAGAGTGTTAAAAAAATATTATTAACTGACTGTTAATGTTAACAGCCAGTTTAAACAGCCTATCAGTTGTAGATCGCTTTAAGCTCAGTGATCATCCATGTTGGTGCTGCTTGAGTTGGAACTGTCAGGATTATACTGTCCATGTTCTGTATCAAGAACGGAGCTTTGTCCCTTGGAACCTCGAGGAGTAACATGTACTGAGCATCAAGTTCTCCTGTATTGGACAACATCTCATAGTCAGATAACCTCCAACCATAGGAATTTAACAGGGAAGTTATTTGATTCTGATTCCATGTTCTGGATGCTGCAGCCTTTAGGAGTTCTTGTACATTTGTTACTTGAACAGATTTGGAGTTTGAATATCCTGCGCCTGCTGACTCTCCATAAGATGCATTTCCTGATGCTGCAGCAGCTGCAGCTGCAGTCACCTGTGCCTGTGTCAGGTTAGCATCAATGGTTCCCGTACTACTCGACCTCAGAATTGCCAGAACTGTTGCTCCACTGATTTCAGGGCTGGTACTTGTACTCGTGTTGGTCTCATTTCCACCACTTGAAGCATTGGTTCTGAGGTAGACATCAACTGTGTTTCCCACAGTGACAAGGCCTCCTGCAGCCTGAAGTCTGGAAACGAGTATTGGAACTGCAATTGTATCTGGTGTTTCAATATCCATGTTGGACAAAACAGCTGCATCTGCTTCATTAACAACCTCTTGGGCAGCAGTAGTGTTCATCATACGATCCTTCACACCATCAGAAGTTTGATCTGTCGAGGTATTTGTAGCGGTATACGTTATCATAACCCTGTTGTAGGCATCCTTCTTATTGTTGATCTGCTGGTTTTGATACGTTCTCCAGGACGTTGTTGCAGGTCCAAGGACATCCACTGCCAGTACCTGATCCGGAGTAACACTGCTATCGATTTCAGCCAAAAGTATCTGTTTCTTTGGATCAGATGCTAAACCTCCTTTGAAGTAGGAGTTAACCTCGTTGTACTTCTCCATTTTAGCGCTGTTAAGCGTATCCTGGTAAGGTGCATAGAACATGAAGTAGTAAAGTACCACAGCAGCAACTATGAGTACAACACCAAAGACTGCTGCACCAACCAGGGTTTTCTGGTCATCATCTGGAACTTTCCTTCCAAATCCGCCACCTCCACCGAAACCTCCCAAACCTGAAGATTTCTTTTCAGGAGGTTTTAACCTAGGTTTAGAGTCCAGAGGCTTCTTTTTAGGTCGGGGCATGGGCCTTGGTATTTTTTTATCGTTGGAAGGTTTTTCACCCAGATCACTGGAGGAGTTACCTTTTTCATTGCTCCCTGATACCTTACCCATCATGTCCTTGAGTCGTCCCCCCATGTCAGACTCGGACTTTTTCCCATTTTTACGGAGATCAGGGGTGTCTTTTTTATCTTTATCCTTTTTTCCTAGTATTTTATCTAACATTTGGACCACTTCTACGAAGATTGGCGTATAAATCCATAACCGGCACTGCTAATAAATAGGTTACTGCAAGGACAAACAAAATCTTTGCAGGGAAATACGCAATTATGGAGAGAATGTTCTGGGGCAAACATGTTGAAACTATTAGGATACTACCTACTGCAACAACCAGCGCGCCCTTAAATTTTGGATACTCAACTGTACTTATCATGAACAAAGATACCACCATCATCATGACCAGTGCCAAGTCCATCTGAAATATTCCTGAGATATAAAATGATCCAAGAATCAATGCCGTCGATGGTATAGGTAGACCAACGAATTTATCCCCACTTGAATTTGCAGTTAAATCTGCAAGTACATTGAACCTTGCAAGTCTTAATATCCCACATATAACTATTAGGAGAGATACTAGTATATTAATGTATGGTATGGAATATGTTACGCATGCAGAATACAAAAGCATTCCAGGTGCAACACCAAAGGATATCACATCTGCCAGTGAGTCAATATTTTTTCCAAATCCAAACTCATCAACCCCTTTTGTGTGTCTGGCAACCCAACCATCTAACGAGTCAAATATCACCGCAATGAGCATAAACTTTGCTGCAAGAATCAGATTCCCTGACATGACCATTACAATGGATAAAAATCCAAAAGAAGCATTTCCTAGGGAAACAAAATCTGCATAAGAAATAAAATCCTTCATATTCATAATTAAACTCCTTTAAAATCCTTTTTATGATTCATGTCTTAGTTTAAGTAGTTTCAGGAGTTACTTTTTCTGGTTTTTGATTCAATTCCAGCATGACATTTTCGATGAGTTCCGCCATGATGGTTTCTCCAGCCTTGGGTCTGTGACCTTCAGAGACCTTGATATCAAATTTACCATAGGGCAATATGAGGTCCACCCTGGAACCAAATCTTATCATACCCAGCTTGTCCCCTATTTCAAGTTTATCGCCCAGTTGAACATATTGAACTATTCTTCGGGCTACAAAACCTGCTATCTGAATTACTCCCACCTTCCCATAATCTGAATCTATAACTATTAAGTTTTTTTCATTTTCCTTCTCAACGTTTTTCCATGCCATCCTAAATTTTCCAGGGCAGTACTTAGTCTTCACAACTTCGCCTGAAAGGGGTGTCCGCTGCACATGCACATCGAATGGGGACATGAATGTACTTATACGAACACCCATCTCTCCCTCCTCTAAAAGATGTTCCATAAGAGGATAGTCACGATCAACCCTTTCGATTTTATCTATACGACCGGTGAATATCCTTCCATCTGCAGGTGCAACAACAACTCCTTCAGCTGAAGGTATTTCCCTCCTCGGATCTCTGAAAAACTGCATTAAAAATGCTATAGCCGAAAACAAGATAAAAGTCACAATAACATAACCAAATAAGAAAGGTAAAACTGCTATTGTTAATAATATTCCCACTTTTTTATAGGTTCCTTCCACGAACATGGTGATCACTATCAATCAAAAAAAATGATTATTCAAACAATTGATTATTATTTAATATGTACTGTTGTACTGTAAATTGTACTTAGATTGTACTCATGTATAGGTATTACCCCTTCAGCAACTCACTCGATCCAGTTTTAATGAAGCTACTGAAGTTTTAGGTTTATGGATCATTATACTTGCATTTGCTTGTAACAAAATATTAAACAGTAGGTTATAGTGAATCGTTACTCAGAATATATAAAAGGTTTTAAACAAAAACAATCCCAAGTAACTATTTGAGACCGTTAGCATCTATTAATTTTACAATTTTGATATTCTATAGTTTTATATAATGTCACAACAGTTTATTTATAAACTAGATCAATTTTATGAATCAAATTCAATCATAGATTCATAAGGGTTCATTTTCTTATAAAATGATTTCTAAGGTCTTCATTGATCATATTGATATGTTGCCTTAGTTAAGAAATGATTTAGAAATGATTTATTTTTAAGTGAATGTTACTGAATAAATCAGAAAAATTGAATACAATTTGGGAATAAATTTAAATGAATAAATTTGTAAATGGAATCTTAACAAAAAATATTGGATAAACTTTACAGTGAATTATTGTGGAGATAATTCTAGAAATGATTTTAAAATGTACAAAAATCAACAGATACTTTTTAACATTCAATTGAGTCTATCCTAAAAATTATTGCACCATGAAGAAGGGGTATTGATGATAGAGAATAAGATTAAAACCTTGAGGAAAGCTGCTAAAGTTTCTACAATGAGGAATTCAGATAGAATATGGTGTGTAATCGCAGGAAACGAAGAAATGGTCAATAATGTTGCATATGCAGCTATAAAAGATAAAAATAGGGCTAAAATCCTCTGCAGAGAGCATATAACCACTAAAGAATCATTCGTAACAAAGAAATTTGATTTCATACTGATCTACGGAGATCTAGATAAAATAAGGGAACTAAGCTGGATATGTAAAGAAAATGGAGGGGCTTACATTAAAATAGCACCTTACTACGCTATAAATGAATCCAACCTCCTTTTAACAGTGGGGCCTGAAGACTCAGTTAAGAAGTTCATGGGAGACTGTGAAAAGAACAGGGTCAAACTTTCATTTTTACTCGAAGATCAAACAACAGGATTTATAGAAACTGATGTTTACCTAACCAACAAGTTACCTACTTTTATCAGAAACACAATTGATCCGCTGTTTAAAATAGCAGATGTTGCTCTTTCAACGGTTTTAGTATCAACAACTGAAGATTACATCAAAAAAATCAAAGAAATTGCGAAATTAAACAAAATATTTGTAATAGAATTCGACAAATTTTTAGAGGAGGACTGAAATGTTCAATTTATTTGGAAAAAAGGAAGAAACTGGAGAAATAAAGAAAAAAGCATTAACAAGTACTTTAGGAATTGATTTAGGAACCCTGAATACTGTGGTTGCAAAACCATCTGGAGACAAATTCGATTTATACAAAATACCCTCAGTGGTAGCTGTTAAAAAGGAAGAACCATCATATGTACTTGCAGTTGGTGAAGAAGCTAAAGCAATGCTCGGAAGAACACCTGAAGATATCATAGCTGTAAGGCCACTCAGAAAGGGAGTTATAGAAAGTATAGCCCAGGCAGAAGCTCTTCTAGTCTATGCAATGGACAAGGGCTCCGGAGAATCCATGGACTCAATAGACAGGATCGTTGTTGGAATTCCTGGAGATGCATCAGAAGTTGAAAAACGCGCAGTTGAGGATATCGGTAAAAAAGCAGGCGCAAACTACGTTCTTGTAATAAGTGAAGGACTTTCAGCAGCAATAGGTGCAGGTCTTCCAATAGCAGAGGCATCAGGTACCATGGTCATAGACCTTGGAGCAGGTTCCAGTGACATCGTTGTGATCTCCCTTGGTGGAATCACAGACATCGAAACCATAAGAAACGGTGGAGATGACATAGACAACAACATAGTTGACAGGGTAAAGGAACTTTTCAACGTTGAAATAGGCATTCACGAAGCTGAAAACGCTAAGATAGAAGTTGGACTGGTTCATTCAAGTGCAGACATGGAGAACCTTACCACATCAGCCATTGGAAAATGCATGGAAACCAACAAGCCTAAAAAGGTTGAAATAGATTCAAAACTTGTTGCAGATGCTGCAGAACCAATAGTTGTGAATTTAATCAAAGCATTAGCAGTGGTACTTGAAAGAATGTCCCCTGAACTCATATCCGGGGTTTACAACAAAACAGTTGTTGTTGGTGGAACATCACAGCTTAGAGGCTTAAAAGACAGGATATATGAGGAAGTTGGAGTTCCTGTAGAAATATCAGACGACCCAATGACTGTTGTTGCTAAAGGTGCTGCAATAGTAGCTGCAGAACCAAGGGCACTCGAACCTGAAGTCCGTTTAAAAGCTATGAAATAATTATTTCCAATATTTAATTGAAATAATTATTTATTTTATTTATTTTTAAGTTTTAATTGAATGCTTCTTTTTGTATTAAATTTTGTAGATGGAACTATCGTTGGAGTTAATTTTAAATTTCCAGTACTTCAAGTTCATCACATCACACGTCCCTGAACCCGTGCTAAATCTATTTAAACCACTTCCTTTAAACTATTTTAAACCAAACTTAAACCATGGGACTGAAAAAATCCCATTAGAACATTGTTAAGTATTATTAATTGAAGTTTGAACTGATCTTAAAAAATTGATGGGATTACGTGGATCCGAAACATTTACATTATGTTGTAAATCCATGAACCACATCCTCAAAAGTTGTAACTATTAAAAAAAGGACAATAAAATGAAGGTAGCAGGAATAGATGAAGCAGGAAGGGGATCTGTAATTGGCCCCTTGGTTGTGTGTGGAGTGGCAGTAGAAGAGGAAAGGGAAAAATACCTGGAAAGACTCAAATTGAGGGATTCTAAAAAGTTATCTCCAAAGCGAAGAATCATACTTGCAAGGAAAATACGTAAAATTGCAGAATTTTGTCCTGTTAAAATAACTGCCCAGGATATAGATCTTCTTAGATCAAAGGATGTTAACCTTAACGAGATTGAAAAGATAGCCATAAAAAAGATCATAGGCGAGTTAGAACCAGATAAAGTCATAATCGACTCCATGGATGTAAAGCCTGAGAGGCTGAAGTCTGAGGTTGAAGGTTACAGGGAGAACCTTGAGGTTGTTTCAGAACACAAGGCCGATGATAAGTACACCCTTGTTTCAGCAGCATCAATAGTTGCGAAGGTTGAAAGGGATAAAGCAATAGCCAACCTTAGAAAGGAGTTTCCAAATATTGGATCAGGTTATCCCAGTGATCCCACAACCATTGCATTTCTCAAAGAAATACCCTACGATGAAATGCCAGATTTTGTGAGAAGATCCTGGTCAACCGTGTCAAAAATGAAGAAATGAGGTAAACATGATATACGAATTCTTTACCAGCGGATTCACAACCATAATGGAAATGTTCAAAAGTGGAGGATTTATAACCTACCTAATCACCATAATCGGATTATACGGCGTTATATATTCATTCGAGAAGATATATTACCTGCGTAAGATATCCAAGGTGGATCTACCGCAGATAATGAGAGTTGTGAATGATGCAATGGAGAATGGAGGTTCACTGGAGGCTTTACGCTCAATAGGAAAGTATCAAAATCCCCTCTCAAAGATCATCTCAGAAGCCCTTAAGATCGGCTACAGGAGCAAGAGTGAGGTCGAAGATGCAATGGAAAGAGTTTTCATCGTTGAAATGGGAAGGATGACCAAAGGACTTGACAGCATCCGAACCATAATCGAAATTGCACCCCTCCTTGGACTTATAGGAACTGTTCTGGGTATGTGGTACACCTTCAAAGCATTGGGAGTTAATGCCAACGCCACAGCAATGGCTGAGGGCATATATGTAGCCCTCATAACAACCATAGCAGGTCTGGCAGTTGCAATAATCACATTACCCCTTTACTCCTACATCAACGGTAAGATAGAGGATGAACTGGATAAAATCGAGATAGCCAAGAAGATGACCAACTGGCGAACTGCAGAGATGAAGATAAATGTGGATTCAGGGATCGATGATGCTGTTCAGGCACTCAAGGAATCCAATGGTGTGGTTGAAGTCAGAAAACTCCTGGATTCAGAGGCAAATATCTGGATCTCCATAAACCCCAACATGCTTGAAAAGAGCATAAACAACATCATAAGGGAAAAATGCAACTGCAACGTGAAAATCGTGACAAGCAAACTGAGACAGTGAAATACAAAAATAATGAGGAGGACTTACATGACCCTTGACACCCAAAGATACCGGAACAAAATGCGGCAGAAACAGGCAAGAGTTAATCTAGTTCCACTTATAGATGTTATCTTCACCATCCTCATATTTTTGATGGTTACAAGCAGTTTCCAGGCTGTAGATACGGGTTCAGTTTCAGGTAAGCCTCAGGTAAGTCAGACAGACGGAACATCTCAATATTATTTGATACCTGTCACGGGTCTTAAAAATGTTACAGTCAACGGTGTGGACATGTCAAAGGACATAAAAAACGATGCCATTGCTGTTCATAGAGATGTCATAGATTACGGGGAGATAATAATAAAAGCCAAGGAAGGAACCATAATAATCACATCCCCCTCAAACATACCCCCTGATAAAGCTGTGAGCATCCCTCAATCATGAGGGGTTAAATTGAATTTTAATGGGTTGAGGATTCATCAAATGCCCATAATTTCTTTAACTAAGGGATCAGATTAAGTTCAATACTGAACTGAAGTTAGTGGACCTGATTAAATTCATGGAATTAATTAAAATGTTAAAAAAAAGTATGGATGGTGATTTTATGTACCTTGGAAGAATAGTTGCAGTTGGAAGTACAAAAAATGGAAAATTCGCAGCATACAGAGTTTCAAGCCGTTCCTTCCCAAACAGAATGGCAAAAACCTTTGAAAAAAGGGTTTCAATAGTTCCCACAGAGGGAAATGAGAAGGACGTATTCCAAAATCCTTACATAGCCTACAACTGTGTCAGGATAGTTGGAGACGTTGCAGTGGTTACCAATGGTTCTCACACAGATGTTATAGCAGAAAAGATAGCATCTGGAATGAACGTGAGGGATTCTATTGCCTTATCACTCATTGCAATGGATTACGAGAAGGACGATTACAACACTCCAAGGATAGCATGTGCAGTGTCTCCAGAGGAGGGTTCCTACATCGGAATAGTGACCCATGACGATGTTATCGTTGAAAAGGTTCCAGAGGGAAAATCAGTTTACATATCCACCTACGAACAGACCCGCCCGGCATACGTTGACTTTGAAGCAGAAAATGCAGAGGATGCAGCCCAGTTCATAATGGATGGAGGCAAATTTGCAGAGTTCACAAACCCTGTGACATCAGCTGCAGTTTTCATAAAGGATGGGAAATGGAACATAGGTTCTGTATAAAAATCTTGAAACATTGTTAGTTTATTATTAAAAATTTTATTAAAAATTTAATTTTTTACTAAAAATGGTTGAATAAAAATGTTGAAAGTTAATTTCTGATTGTGAAATCATTAATCAAAAGTTAATCAGCGAATTTAAAAATCATGAGTTGTGTTAGAATGGAATTGAATCTCATAGGAATACCAGGCATACCCATTGTAAAGGAAGGAAACAACATTGCAGATATCATATTGGATGCTTTGGATGCAGAAAATCTTGAAATAAATGATGGTGACGTTCTGGTTGTAGCAGAGACCATAGTATCAAAATCTGAAGGAAACATAATCGATCTCAAAAGTTTAAAGCCAAGTGAACTTGCACTTGAACTTTCAGAGAAAACTGGGAAAACTCCTGAGATTGCAGAGGCGATAATCAGTGAATCAAATGAGATCATCAAAGTTGGTCCTGATTTCATAATATCCGAGACTAAACATGGATTTGTGTGTGCCAATGCAGGGATAGATGAATCAAATGTTGATGAGGGGCTTGCAACACCAATGCCTGCAGATCCAGATGTGAGTGCCCGGAAAGTGCGGGAGAAAATTGAAAAAATGACAGGATGCAAGGTTGCAGTTATAATCTCAGACACCCAGGGAAGGGCTTTCCGTGAAGGGGCCATTGGAACAGCAATTGGAATTTCCGGTATGTTCCCACTCTGGGACAGACGTGGAGAGAAGGATCTCTACGGTAGAGAACTTGAAACCACAAGTGTAGCTGTTGCAGATGAACTTGCAGCTGCAGCTTCAATATTAATGGGACAGGCAGATGAGGGAATTCCTGTGGTCCTAATAAGGGGTGTTGATTACTTCAAAACATTGAAAACTGATTCTGCAAATGTAAAACCGCTCATAAGACCTAAGAAGTATGATGTTTTCAGATGAAATCCTTAGCATGGGTTTTGAAAGATGAATGTTACGGTAGATATAACTTGAATGGAATGACACAATGATAACCATACTTTCCGGTGGAACAGGGACCCCTAAGCTCATACAGGGCATTACACAGATTTTGAACCCTGAAGAGATTAACGTAATTGTTAACACCCTTGAAAACTCCTATTTTTCAGGCGTTTATGTTGCAGCAGACATAGACACCGTGATGTACACCCTTGCAGGTCTTATAAATGAAGAGACCTGGTATGGAATTGAAGGTGATACATTTATTACACATGAAACTTTAAAGGAGATCAAATGTCCTGAAACCCTCAGAATCGGTGACAGAGACAGGGCAACAAAGATACAAAAAACACTTCTCATGGAAAAGTATCCACTTTCAACAGCGGTTGACATTCAGAGAACTGCCATGGGCATTGAATCCCGTATCATACCAATGAGCAACCAGGATTCACATATAAACATCGTAACAGATGAGGGAGATATGGAATTTCATGAATTCCTCATTGAGAGATCCGGGAAACCAGAAGTTCTTGATATCCAGTACAACACTGTTGAACCATCACCTGGACTCATCGAGGCCATTGAAGAGGCAGATACAGTTGTCATAGGACCTTCAAATCCAGTTACATCCATAGGACCCATAATTTCAATGGATGGTGTTGTTGATGCACTTAAAAAGGCACATGTTACTGCAGTTTCTCCAATAATTGGAGGTTCTCCGGTAAGTGGTCCTGCAGCGAAGTTCATGGGTGCACTTGGATATGAGGTTTCATGTTACGGTGTCGCTTCTCTTTACTGCGACTTTTTAGACAGATTTATTATTGATGTTGAAGATGTTAATTACAAGGAAGAAATAGAAAGACTAATATCAGATGTTGTTGTAACAAAAACAAACATGAGAAACATCGGGGATAAAGTGATGTTAGCCAGAAGTATTTTGGGTGAAATTTTATGATTCAAATGACTTTAATTCAGATTGATAACTACGGCCCATGGACCGTAACTCCTACACCAAGGGCAGAAGCAGATCTTCAGATACTGCAATCAGAGCTATATGCAGACCTTCAAAGACAATTTGCAGCAAAAGGAGGTCTTGTTTTTTTCACCCGGTTTGATAACATGCTAGCGGTGACAAACGGCGTTGATATTGAAGATCACCGCAGGATTCAGAAATCCATTGGTAACAGATACCCTATAACAGTCAGTATGGGTGTTGCAGCAGCAGAAACACCATACGATGCACAGAGCAAGGCAACTGCAGCTCTTCAGAACTATGGAGGGGCTCAGTCCGAGGAAAGAAAGGAAATACTTGCAATAGACAGTCTTGCCAAGAAGGAAGAAAGCTTCGTTCAAATTGCACATATCGATATAAACGGTATTACAGATACCCTAACAGATATAATACCTGCATATGATACTAATTTTATTGTGAATCGTGTTCAGCACTTTTTAATGAAAAAATTGATTGAAAAGGGTTCACTTCTATTCTTCATAGGTGGAGACAACTTCATGTCCCCATGCAACGGACTCACACCTGAGGGTCTTCTCAAGATCATAGAGGAAATTGAGGACGAGATCAACATAACACTTAAAGCCGGTGTTGGAAAAGCACCAAGCGCTGAAAAAGCTGCAAACCTTGCAGATCTTGGACTTGAGGAGATAAGAGGTGGTTTCACCTACAACCTGGTTCATGTTATGAAGGATACGCAGGGATAACTGATACCTTAAGGAAAGGTTGAAAAACCAGGCCTAAATTTTTTTTATTCTTTTATTAATCTTAACTATCCTTTGATCAAATGATTTAATAGAAGAAAATTTGCATAAAAATGAAAATAAAAATAATGATTAAAAAAATAAGAGCTATTTAGATATATTTTAATTTATAGGCTCTTCAACTTATTATTTTCAGTCAGGTGGTTCTATTGAAGTACTAGCACCCATGGCAGGTATAAGTCATGGCAGATTCTGCAGAAAGATGTCTTCCTACGGCTTTGACATGCTCACCCTTGGAGGTTACAGTGCAGATGATATTTCTGCAGAGGCAGGGCGTAAAATACTCCAGAGGGGCAGGCCAGAATTTGATTTTGAGCCATCCCAACTTCCATCCCACATCGAGGAAGAGGTTAAGGTTATCAGAGATGGGAATCCATGGGATGGTCTTGTGTCAGTTAACCTCAGGGCAGTTTCTCCAGAACCACTGATCCCCATATCAAAACTGGACTGTGTGGACGTTGTTGAGATCAACGCACACTGCAGACAGCCAGAGCTTGTTGAATCAGGCTGCGGTCAGAGCTTACTAAGGAATCCAGAAAGACTTCATGAGTTCATATCCCATGTTGTGAAGAAGGGCAGGAGCAAAGTTTCTGTTAAGGTACGGGCAAACGTGCCTGGTGTTGATGATCTGGAGATCGCACGTGCCATTGAAGATTCAGGTGCAGATTACCTCCACATCGATGCAATGAAACCAGGATACAACACTGCAGACTACGAGTTGGTACATTCCATCAGGAATGCAACTGACATATTCATCATAGGTAACAATTCAATCGTTGATATGGAGTCTGCAAGGAATATGCGGGCTGCAGGTGCAGATGGAATATCCATTGCAAGGGCTGCAATGTCTGGAATTCTAAAATTCGATCTGAAGGATTTGTAGGGTCAAAATTAAATAGGAATCAATATAAATTAAAATATATATAAATGATCCATCAAATTAAGAATATATATTCATTATAATTAGTGATACAATTTATTTGAAAGGTGGTTGCATGTCGTTTATAGAAGTGGAAAATGTTACTAAAACCTTCGATGGCGTAAAAGTTCTGAAAAATATTAACATGACCATAAACGAAGGAAAAGTTCTGGGTATTCTCGGTAGAAGCGGTTCAGGTAAATCCGTACTGATAAACATGCTCAGGGGAATGAAAGAGTACAAACCAGATGAAGGCAGGATCATATACACGGTGGCCATGTGTCCCGGGTGTATGCGGGTTGAAGCCCCATCAAAGGCAGGAACACAGTGCAGCTGCGGATGTGAATTCCAGCTTGAAAAGGTTGATTTCTGGAACTGCGACAGAAAAGTGTTTGCAGCAATTAAAAGAAGGATTTCAATAATGCTGCAGAGGACCTTCGCACTCTACGAGGATGACACAGTTATAGACAACGTTATAAAATCTATTACAGGTCACAATTACGAGGAGAGCACCTACATGGCAATAGATCTCCTTGACATGGCACAGATGACCCACAGGATCACCCACATAGCCAGGGACCTCAGTGGTGGGGAGAAGCAGAGAGTTGTGCTTGCAAGACAGATAGCAAAGGAACCAATGCTCTTCCTTGCAGATGAACCAACAGGTACACTTGACCCAAAAACAGCAGAACTCATACACCAGGCCCTTATTGAAGGAGTTAAGGACAAGGGAACAACTATGGTCATAACATCCCACTGGCCAGAGGTTATGAAAAAACTCTCAAACTATGCTATATGGCTTGAAAAGGGCGAAATAATTGAGGAAGGAGAACCAGAGGAAGTTGTTCAGAAGTTCCTTGAACAGGTGCCCCTACCTGAGAAGAAGGAAGTTTACGAGACTGGAGGTCCTATAATCCAGATGGAAGGGGTTAAAAAACATTACTACTCCATAGAAAGGGGAGTTGTCAAGGCTGTTGATGGAATAGACCTCACAGTCAATGACAGTGAAATATTTGGAATTGTTGGACTGAGCGGTGCAGGTAAAACAACCCTTTCAAGAATACTCTATGGATTAACTGAGCCAAGCAGTGGTAAGATCGAGGTCAAACTCGGAGAGAACTGGGTTGACATGACTGAGAAAGGTCCGTTTGGAAGGGGTCGTGTGAAACCTTACCTGGGAATACTGCACCAGGAGTACAGTCTGTATCCCCACAGGAACGTGCTTGGAAACCTTACAGAGGCAATAAGTCTGGAACTTCCAGCAGAATTTGCACACATGAAGGCACTTTACGTTCTTAAAGCAGTTGGATTTGATGAAGATTATGCTAAAAACATATTGAAGAAATATCCTGATGAACTGAGTGGTGGAGAGCGTCACAGAGTTGCCCTTGCACAGGTACTAATAAAGGAGCCTAAAATAATCATTCTGGACGAACCAACAGGTACTATGGACCCAATAACAAGGGTTCAGGTAACAGATTCCATAAGAAGGGCCAGGGATGAACTGAGCCAGACCTTCCTGATAATATCCCACGACATGGACTTCGTTCTGGATGTGTGTGACAGGGCAGCACTTATGCGCGGTGGAAAGATCCTGAAGGAGGGAGATCCTCACTCAATTGTGGAAGAACTCACACCAACAGAGAAGGAAAAGATGCTTACGGAGGAATAGAATGGTATGGGAAGACGCACCATCACATGTATGTAGGGGAGGGGACAAGAGAGCTCTTGCTTTCTGCTGTCCACCTGTAAAACCCTGTCCAATATTGTACGCACTTGAAGATGCCAAGATCACACCTCAAGAGTACGTTGAGATAAAGGAGAAGTTTGGAGAAAAAACAAGGTTAGGCCAGGGCGAAGGAACCTGTTTCGGTTCACTCGTATGGTGCTGTAAACCATCAAAACCATGCCCATTGAGGGACATGGTTATGCGCAGAATAGATATGGATGCTGATGAATACATGAAGCTTAAAAAGGAGCTTTCAGAGGAACTCGTGGGCAGCGAGGGATCAACACTCCAGGAAAGTGTTAAAGCACTCTCTGAAACCTTCAACATTCCAGAAGATGAAGCCCAGAAGGTCCTTAAAGAATGCGGCAACGATGTTAAAACAGCTGCCAAAGTACTCAGAATGAAGAATCTGGAGCAATAAGATGGGATGGACCCCTCTCTTCCTTGAAATGCACCAAAAAAATGTTTTGATAGTAGGTGCAGGAGAGGTTGGAGAAAGGAGAGCCAGAAGATTCCTTGAAGTAGGGGCAAATGTTGTGGTGCTTGGAAGCCATGCACCCCCTGAGATACTTGAACTGGGAGCATCACTAGAACCACTGAAGGATGCTGCAAAGTGGGTTGAATGGGCAGACCTTGTTGTTACAGCAACCCCTGACACTGATTTAAATCAGAAGCTTGCAGATCTTGCAGGAAGTAAGTTGGTCAATAGGGCCGATGAACCCGAAAAGGGCAACTTCATAGTTCCATCTTCTTTTTTCATAGGTGATGTTCAGATATGTATATACACCAGTGGTAAAAGCCCCCTCATGGCCAAGGAATTAAGAAAGAAGATACAAAAAGTAATAAAAACTGAAGATGTGCTCCAGCTCGAGCTTCAGGACTTTGCAAGGAACATACTCAAGGAAAGGGTTGAGGATCAGAAAACCCGTAAAAAACACCTTTATCAGATATTGAATGATGAAAAGGTTAAGACGTTCCTTGAGGATAGAGATATTAACGGGGCAAAGGTTTACGTTGAAGGTTCACTATCCAGATTGAAAGAAAATTGATCTTGGATATGAAAAATAAAAAACTAATTTTAAATAGGATTGAATTCAAAAAGAGATTTGGATGAGGTAGTTCTAGAGTATTAACTCATTTTTAAGTACTAAAAAAATAGTATTACCTCAAGAATTAAATTTAATAAAGAAGGGATATAAAATATTTCTTTTAGTTACAGTTATACCATAAAAAAATAAGGATAAGTTTTTATTGAATTTAAATAAAGAATAATTGAGTGAATATGAACCTTTTTTAAAGGGTTTTGGAGGGAGCACGTGATCCTTAATATCAGAGTCGACCACAAGACTGCAAATATCGGTACAATGGAAAGATCAGCACAGAAACTCGACGTTGCGTTCCAGGAAATTTTAGAGAAGTACGCTGTAGTGGAGTACATCCAGATAAAGACCTGTAACAGAACAGAGTTTTACATGGTGCTTGAAGGCAGCCCTAAAGTAGAGTACAATGATTTTGTGGTTGAAACTGATAAAAAAGCACTTGAACATCTTTTAAGACTTGCATCTGGACTTGAATCCATGATAGTAGGTGAAGATCAGATACTCGGCCAGATAAAAGATTCCCGTAAACGTAGTATTAAGGAGAAGTGCTGCGGCAGAGTTCTCAACACTGTTTTCACCAAGGCAGTTCACGTGGGGCAGTCCGTCCGTAAAAAAACCCGTATCAATGAGGGATCCGTGTCCATAGGATCAGCGGCGGTTGATCTTGCAGAGAAGGTTCATGGAAACCTCAAATGCAAGAAGGTTCTGGTCGTGGGTGCAGGTAAGATGGGAACACTCGTTGCCAAGGCCCTGGTTGAAAAAAATCTTAAAGCAATTGTTGTTGCAAACAGAACCCATGACAGGGCAGTCTGCCTTGCAAGGGAGCTTGGTGGTTCGGCCATACACTTCGATAAACTCGGTGAAGCCATGAAGGATGCAGATGTTGTTATAAGTGCAACAGGAGCACCACACCCCATCTTGACATATGAGAAAGTGAAAGAATCGGTACCTGCAGAAAATCTTCATCACATGGTGATGGTGGACATTGCAAACCCCCGTGACATAGATGAAAGGGTTTCAGAGCTGGGTGTTAAACTCTTCAACATAGACGACCTCAGAGGGGTGGCAGATGAGAGCCTCAAGATGCGTGAGGCAGAGGCTGTGCGTGCAGAGAGAATAGTTGAGGAGGAACTTGAACTTCTCCAGAGATCCCTGAAACACATGGAAGTCGAACCCCTGATATCGAGTATCAGAGCAGACGCTGAGAAGATAAGGGTTAAAGAGACTGAAAAAGCCCTCAAAATTCTTGGAGATATGGAAGGTAAGGAGAGGGTTGTTGAAGATCTTACAAAGGTCCTTGTTAAACATATATCCTACGATATCATCCAGAACCTGAAGCATGCAGCTGAAAAAGAGCAGAAAGATGTTATTGAAGCTGCAGAGGTTATTTTTAAGGGAGAATTTTAATAATAATTAATCGTTCAAGTTTTTCATGAAATGATTATAGATAATTATCTGAAATTTTGGAATCATTTGTTGTACTTCTTTTTAAAAAAATTGAATTTTCTGGAATAATTTATAGATCAATATTAATTTTGAGAATTGAGAAAAAATATCATTCCTTATCCATAAGGCCCAGCATCCTTGTGGTGAACAACAGAACAAAGGGTGCTATTAAAAGCTGGGAAATAAGATCTCCCATCAATGGCAGGGTTGAAAGGTTGTCAGTTAAAACAAGTTTCACAATTCCCAGAATCATGAACATCCCTGTGTAAACCACCACAAGATCCCTGAAGCCCAAATATCTGATTTTTCTGATTATGGCCCTGAAATCCAGACCTGATCTTATGGTTCCATGGTTGTGGGCCATGTTAAGCATAACTGCTGGAAATAAGATGTATATTATCCCCATTAAAACAATGAAAATCAGAAATCCGGCCATAGTGATGTCTGCAGATGTATTACTACCCCACAGGAACATGATGAATAGGAATAAAGGAATTGCAAAGTATACAGTGACTATAACTAGCTCTTTAAGTCCATGAACCGTCATTTCATGGAATCTGTTGAACTTCGGAAGTTTTTTGGATCCTTCCACAGATTCTTCAAGAACTCTGAAGATGTAGCCTGCCTCCAGAACTCCTAAAATTAATATTACAATGAATATGATGACATTTAACCCGTTAAGGGCCCAGGAACCTGAAAATCCCCCTTCAGAATCTAGGAGTACAAGTAAAATTCCCAGGATTATGAGTTTTTTCCAGTCTGAAACCGAGTACCAGAATGAATCAAGGAGCATCTCTTTCAGTTTCATTGAAACTCAATTTTATCCCTTTGATGATTTAAATCTTTTCAGTGATCCAGCTTAAAGGAGGGTTTGGAAATTGATTTAGGTGACAAAATACAGGCCAAAAACATGAATTATTGACATTGCCCCAAATAAAATCGCTATTTTTATATATGATAGGTTTAGTTATAGGTTATCAACTCGAGGGATTAACTCGGGAGGATGTCTGGCCTCGACGTGGATAGATACAAAGGAGGGATTGAATGAAGAATTTTTTTGACCTGGAAGGAAAAGTGGCAGTTGTAACCGGTGCTTCAGGCGGTCTTGGAGCAGATGCAGCAAGGGCATATGCACAGGAAGGTGCTGACGTTGCTCTTTTAGCAAGGAGAAAGGAAAGATTGGAATCACTGGCAGAGGAAATTGAATCAACAGGAAGAAAGGCTATTGCAGTTCAATGTGATGTATCTGATGAGGAAAGCGTTAAAAACGCAGTTGATGAAATCATCAAACGCTTCGGAAGGATAGACATCCTCCTGAACAACGCAGGTGTGGCAATTCGTGGTGGTGTATGCGATTTATGCGTTGAAGACTGGGACAAGGGAATGGATGTAAATGTTAAGGGAATCTTCCTGGTTTCAAAACATGTCATTCCTCACATGATCAAGAACAACTACGGGAAAATCGTGAACACCAGCTCCATCAACTCCATAGCAGGTGACAAGGAGGATATGTTCATACGTCACGTTTACAACGCATCAAAGGCAGCTGTTCGCGGTTTAACAATGGGTATGGCATGTTCCTACGGTAAATATGGAATTACAGTAAATGCTGTAGCTCCTGGTCTTTTTGAATCAGAAATGACAGCAGATACACTTTTCAAATCTGAAGAATTCCTGGAAAAATACAGCAGAGTTGTACCACTGGACCGTCCAGCCAAAAAGGGAGAATTAAACGGATCTATCTTGTTCTTCTCATCGGATGCCTCATCATATGTAACTGGACAGACTATCTTCGTTGACGGCGGGTTCTCAATAGTCTGAAAGCATTTTAAAAGGGTTTTAAGAATTTTTAGATATTGTAACATCTAACTTTTTAAGTTCATGTACGATCTAATTTTAAATTTTTCTTTTTTGATTTGACGAGGAAAAATAGTTCGTTCTATAAGATAACATGAAAATATTAACATGAAAATATTTTCTTCTATAAGTTTAATCTTTGAATGGAACATTTCATTCCATAAGTTTTCACCTTTGAATGGAATAATTCCATTATAGGATGAATATTTCATTCTTTATGATGTGAAACCTTTCCTTTTCTAAAAATAAAAATCTAAAAATAAAAAAAGTTAGAGGGATGTTAAGCAAACATTCCCTTGGGTTCATTTTTCTCCTTTTTGTGCTGTTTCAGGGAATATTCCACATCATCCCATGTTACAGTTTCCCTGTCCTCGGATATTGCCTTGTGAAGTGCTACCTTAAGGAGTTTGTCCTTGATATCCCTACCTGACATTCCTTTAGATGCTGCTGTAAGCTTCTTGATATCTGCTTCAACTGGAAGAGGCATGGATTTGATGTAAAGTTCAAGAATTTCCTTTCTTTCATTTTCTTCAGGCAGTACGAATTCTATTTCCTCTTCGAACCTGCTCCTGATTGCGAAGTCCAGTAGGTGGGGGTTGTTGGTTGCACCTATTGTAACAACTCCCTTGTTGTAGTCTATACCGTCCATCTCTGTTAGAAGGGCGTTTACAACCTCTGAAACATCTCCCCTGAGGGACTGGTACTTTCTGTCGAGACCCACTGCATCGATCTCATCTATGAATATGACTGCTGGTGCACAGGCTGAAGCTGCATCGAAGAGTTCGTGTATCTGCCTTGAACCATCACCCACGTGCTCCCCTATGAGGCTTGTAGCCTTGACAAGGAAGAGAGGGACTTGAAGTTCATTTGAAAGGGATTTTGCAAGCATTGTCTTTCCTGTTCCTGGTGTTCCATGGAACAGGACGTTTCTTGGTGCCCATTCCCCGAACTTCTCAGGCTCCTTCAGGTACTTCATTATGATCTTGCACTTGGTCTTGGCACGTTCCTGGCCAATGACATCGGCCATTTTAACGCTGCTTTGAACTTTTTTAACTTCACTGGATTCCTCAAGTTCCATGAGGATGATTGAAGTTTTATCCGTTATCTTGGAGTTATCTGGATGTGCCTTTACTATCTTGAAGGCATAATCTGGTAATAATTTCTGATCGAATATGTAAGAACCTTCTTTAACCACGTAGTCCTCCCACTGTTCCCTTGCATACAGTTCGAAGAGTTCTTTGTTGGATATCTCTATCTTGGGATTTTCAACGAGGTTGCAGAGGAATGGGTATCCAACTGACTGGAGCACAACCACTTTGGCTTCCCTTCCAGGTTCAATTAGATTTGTTGATGTTTTTTTATCTGATACAGATGTATCTGCTACTATATTATTCAGTTTCACTAGGAATACCTACCAATTTCTTTAATTTATGAACGATTATATTGAGTTGATTATAGTTTGGTTCCATGTGGATAAAAGGTTTTTCTTATAGAATTGAAAAAAAGTTTGGGGCTTGAAAAAGTGCAAAAAAAGTAGTGGTAAGAACTGTATTGAAACTATCAACAATTATTCAACACCATGTTCAATATCTATTTCCCGGAGTTTGTTGAGTATTTCTTTTTTTGAAACTGGAACAGAGGGATATTTCCTGAAACTTTCAGGATCTATAAGTAGCTGGTCCTCGAACCACTCATCAGCAGAAGGATAGTCACCTGCAGGCTTGCAGTATTCTTTTTCCTCTAAAAATTCAAACCATGCTGCCCATTCCCCACCGTTGAACCATTCCTCCATCCAGGATATGATATGTGGGACTTCTTTTTCCCTCAGGACCTTCAAACCATCGAAGGTGAGAACGCACCAGTCCTCTGGTGCTCCTGTGATGTAATGGAACTTTTCAGGGTCGAAGTGCTTTACACTGACCCTTACAATTAGGTTATCCTCACCGAACTGGCTTAAACTATCTGCTATCTCAGGGTTTCTGCCAATTTCAATGCCGTTGGTCTCAACTATCATCTTAACATCCCTGCGGCTTAGAACGTAATTCAGAACCTTCTCAAGTTCAGAGTATTTTGAGAGGGGGTCTCCTCCAGATATCCGTGCATACTTGAGATCATGTTTGTCTATGAGTTTTACAAGTTTTTCTCCTATTTCCTCTGCTTCCAAATATTTTCCCGTGTTCCTGTGGTTCTGGGAGTAGCAGTAGATGCAGTTGATGTTGCATTCGCCACAGAAGGCTGTTGCAACACCGCCGTAGAACCTGTTCTTCTGAAAACGATATATTCTGAGTTTTTCCATTAAAATCACCATTTAGATGAAATAATCCTCAAGGGTTCCCTCAACCTTGGCCTTTGATAACTTTGCATATTCAAGTATTTCCCTCGTTGATGCTCCATTTTCACTCATTTCATAGAATGTATTCTCTCCAATGAGCACGTAGTTCCAGAAGGAGTACATTCTATCTTCGGGCCTCAAATCGTTAATTTTATCCACAAAATCAATAGTTGCACGTCTCTTTTGCTGGACATTGGGATTGTTAAGGTCCTTCTCAGCCTTGGTCTCCACAAGGTATACATCCCCTTCTATCCTTGCTATGAAGTCCGGGTAGTAATGTGCTAATAACCCATCCTCACGGATATAAGTTATATGTGCAAAATCATGGTAGTTCTCATTTATTTTGAGATAAGAATCCACAGAGGAGTCATTATCCACGAATTCTATGAACGCCTTCTCAAATCCCCCTTTATTTGATGGATAAGCCAGTTTTTCATAGATGGTCTTTGATACATCCAATGAATAGTTTTCCCTCATCTTTATCTCAGAAACCTCTGAGAAGTAGGTTTTGAGAACTTCTGCTTCACTCACATCCACACTGTTCTGCATCTCGTATATTGCTTTGCTGACGTTTTTCATGATATGGGCAATGATCTTGGATTCAGATAAGAAAAGGATCCTCCAGTTATCTCCACGCATTGGATCAAATTCCTCGTTGAAGAGTTTGTGCCGTATATAATCATCAACAAGTCCTGCTATTTCTGCATTGTTAACCTGCAGCCTTGGGAAAACTTTGTCTTTGCGCCCCACAGGAACCAACATGGATGAAATTCCATTCACAAGCTTAGATATGAACTCATTATAACTTGATGCATTGAAGATATCTGCAGTGACTGAATATTCACCAAAACGTGTTCTAACAGTCACCTCTTCTGAATAAAAGACATCCCCACCCTTTGGAACCAGTTTACTCAGGGTCTCAAGGGGCACTGAGAAGGGCTCCATATCATCAAAGGACAAATCTGCAGGAGCTAGGTTCTCTTCCCTGTCACGGACTATTATCGGCCAGTAAAAGTCATATTTCTCATAGTCTTCCCTTAAACCCACCTTTATTATGTCCCCAAGTATACTCTGTCTGTCTTTAGGGGGGTTTGGATCAACAATAACTGATCCATCATCTACGTACTTCTCGTAGAACTCAATGAATGCGGGGTGTTCCACTATGCTCAATATATCCAAGTAGTTAAGTGGTTTCTCCTTTTTCTCCATTAGTCTTATCCGGTTTTCAGTTTTACTCTCCTGAAATTCTGGTTCACGCCACATCAACCTTAAACCCCTTCCTATGGTCTGTTCAAGGAGAATCGGTGAGGTTGTGGAACGTAAAGGTACAACAACACAAATGTTGTTCACATCAAACCCTTCCCTCAACATTAAAACCGAAACAATAACACGTGGCGTGTCTTTCTTGTCTATGTTGAAGAGTTTTTGCTTAGTTTCAGCCCATTCCTTCTCTGTTATATCACCCTTTCTGTTGGAGTGTATTTCGAGGATGTCCTCTTCTGAGAGACCTTCAGATTTTATTAAAAAGTCCGTTACAAAGGGTGCAACCTTGGTGTCTTCACAAATTATCATCATCTTAGGGTGTTTGTTTGAGAAACCATCTTTATCCGCGGTTAGTTCTACAAATTCCTTTTCTAGTATGTTCAACTTCTGTAAACCTGCTCTGAGCATGATCTTCTGACCGTCTGAGAGTCCAACAACATCTTTTCCATCCCTCAATGCTTTGAAATCCAACTTCATTGTTGCTACTTCTTTCCTTCTATCCAGAGCTATTGTTTTAACCAGTCCCTGCCTTATGGCTGTTTTAAGGTCGAAATTCACCATGACGTGTGGGAAGAAATGCTGAACCCTTTTAGGCCCACTCCCAGTTACATTATAGGGCGTTGCTGAGAAATCTATCTGTACGAATCTGTCCTTCTTGGGTTCGGATATTTTCAGGAGACTTTTCTGCCACTGAACCTCTAAAAATTCCCCTCCCTTCTTGAACTGGTGGATGTGGTGGGCTTCATCGTTGAAAACCACCATGTTTGGGAGATTTTTAAGGTACTCAATTTCCATTCCCCTTAGGTACCGATTGTCAAGTGAGTCCAATGCATTTCCAGCAGTCTTTCCAGGTGCTATTGGTAAAACATCATCCATAACCGATGTGGGATCTTCAATTGGAGATAATTTCTCTGTTTTTTCATCCTCCCCTGCAAGCAGGTGCCAGTTGGTAATGGCAATCATTCCATCACCAGTTACTTTCTTACCTATTTCCTCTTTTTTAACCACGTTTGACTGTATGAAGCCAAATATGGTGTCTTTGTAAGCTGAGGGTATGAAGAGCTTTTCAAACTTCTTGAAATCAGATTCTTCAAAGTTTCTGGTTCCATCAACCTGTTCCTTTCCAAGGAATGCGTCCAGAAGTCTTTCATAAACTATGAGGCCTGGTGCCACTATTAAGAAGTTCTTTGAGAACCTTCCTGAGGGTTGATCTTCATATTTGGCGTTCAAATACTGCCAGATGAGAATTGCGTTCATTACCCATGTTTTACCCGTTCCTGTGGCCATTTTAACTGCATATTTGGGGTGTTTGTACTTCTCAGTTTCTAGATCCTCGAGATCCATTTCCTGGAGAAGTTCAGGGCTTATGGACATATACATATCCATAACATCTTTGACCTTCAGGACTTCATGGAGGTATACGGTGTTCAATATAGCCTGTTTCTGTCCTGAGTGAAAGTTGAAGTTTCTTATGTCGCAGAAGGCATCATTGAACCAGTATCTGAGGAGATCCTGAGTTACAGGTGAAACCTTTTCGATTAGGGAGCCATCTTCCCATGCTTCATTAACTATTGCTGTGAGGTTTCCTGCAAACTGGAGAGGGATGTTTCCAGTTCCCCCTAGGGTTTTTCTGGCCATCTACATAACCTCCAGAACAGTTGCACTCTCAAATCCAAATACATCAACGGCTTTAACACATACCCTTCTTCTCCTATTTTCTTTGGGTATGACAAGCTCAGCTTTCCTTACAACTCTGAATGGGTCGTTGTCATTTGCAACATTCTGCCTGTAATCCTGCCATTTACTCCTGAAGACTTCACCATCGTAATCAGGGTCTATGCTCCAGTACTCAATTAGAGCTAGGGGATCATCAGAAATTACCTTTGCAAGTTTTTCCTGGTTTTTATCATCAAGTGGAAGGGCATCAGGGGATAAAAGAACGTAGTTATCCAATTCAATAGTCATTCTATGGTTTTTACCATCATAATGATCTTCAATTTTAACAGGTTTGACTTTGAGGTATTGAAGTGACGAAAATCTTATCTTCTTAGAGTCTATGAGTTTCTTATATTTAGCCTTGGTCTTGAGTTTATCAAGGAGATCTGGAGGTATAACAAGGACTTCAAGATTTTTATCGTTAAGATTTCTGATTATTTGACCTATGTCTGATACAAAATTCCATCCAAGGACAACAACTTTTTTCCAACCCCCAGCGTATCGGTTCCTGAACTCCTGAGCCCTTTTAAGGGTGTTATAGCCAGTCATCTTTGAGGGTGAATCAACAACCACCAAGGTTCTGGACTGTTTTATATATCCTGCATTGGCTGGAGCTCCCTCGTTTGAAGGAAATGGTGTTGCACCGTAGAGGTTTATTATGACATGGGCCAAGTCCCTGATTGTTCTGAACTCTGACTTTTCGAACTGTTCCTTCTGGTAGTCACCTATTGATTGGAAGATGAATGGGTCTGCATCCTGATCTATGAGACGTTTTCTCGTTATCATGCAAGCGGGTTTGCCAAGATCAGACATGATCCATTTTCTACCGAGTTTTTCTGCGACTGCACCTGTGGTTCCGCTGCCTGCGAAGAAGTCTGCTACAGTTCCATTTTCAGGACATGATGCCTCAATTATTCTTTTTAACAACGCTTCCGGTTTTTGTGTTTGGTAGTTCACACGTTCCTTTTTCATAGCAATACTACCAATCATTTTTATATCATCCCAAACAGTATCCATAGCTATTCCAGGAGATTCATCTAAATACCTTTTATAACGAGGTTTACCCTTTCCTCCATCTGTCGAAGTATAATATCTGCCATTCTCATCTTTTTTAAAAAATTTTTTTATGTAGTCTTTAGAAAAAGGCTTGAAAACCATTTTGAAGTAAGGATCTTTGCTTTTAGAATAGTAATAAATAACTTCATGTTTGTTGTTGAATTTAGTTGCCGTTGGGAGTTGTCTTTCCCCATAATACCAAATTACTTCATTCCTAAAATTATCCTTACCAAAAATATCATCCAAAATAACCTTCAAATAATGCCCAACATGCCAGTCAATGTGCACATAAATAGAACCCTGTTCAGACAGAAGTTCACGCATCAAAACCAGCCTTGGAACCATCATCTGCAGATAACTTGCAGTTCCATCTTTCCATGTGTCTGAATATGCGAACTGTTCAATTGCAGTAGGCCTCTGCTCAATATCTGTTCCAGGAAGATGTATTTTGGTTCTGTAATCAGCTTTAGAATCAAAGGGAGGATCAATGTAAATTAGATCTATTTTACCCCTCATAGAAGGTGTTTCAGCATCTCCTGCAAGCAGTGCTTGCATTGCAAGAAGGTTATCCCCATAGATCAACCGATTTTGAAAACCAAAGTGTGTGTGTGTAGGGCTTTCTTCTTTTATCTTGCCCCTGTAAAGATCTGCACTATCTTTGGCTGGTAGTACCAGCTCATTTGTCTGTAGGGTTACCCTTGAAGATTTAGAGAGTCCATCCAATATTCTTTGGGCTTCCTTTTTTCCCTGCTTCACTATCTTTGGTAGTTCTTCTATCAACGATTCTGGCATTTCACATCCCCTTTTCATTACAATTTTAATATAGGTTTTTAAATATCTACACTATAATTGTCATGCTTTTAATTAAAATTAACTATTTCTCTTTCGATTTAAAGGAGCAATATTTAAGAAATGGATAATAAAAAGTAAAGAAGTAATGATGTTTCATCGTGTTAAATAACATTAAAACATAAAGTATGGAGGAAATGAAATGGAGATAAAAGGAGTCACACATCCAGTACCAACGGAATATGCCAAAAGAATTTATAATGAAAGTAAAAGTGTTTTTATTGGAAAAAGATCGCTTCGAAAAGCTAAAAAAGGTTCTAAATTTATCATTTATGAATCTCAAGGTGCAAGGGCTTACACTGGATGGGCAGATGTTATTTCAATAGAAAAGATGAAACCATCATCCATTTCACGGAAATATAAAAATCAGATGATACTTACACCAGAAGAACTCAAGGAATATGCAAAAAATAGGGCAGAAATGAATGTAATAGTTTTTGAAAACTTTGAAAAATTCCAAAAACCTGTTGTACCTAAGAGGTTCATTTCTGTTGGTGGTAAATACATTTATGAAACTGAATTCAACATGATAAAGAAAAATAAGGATTAGATATTACTTCCTAAAACCTCATCATAAACCCCCTTCATAACCAGGGCATCCCTATCCCTGAGTGGTGTTTCACATATCATGGTGATGTTCCAGCCGTTCTCAGCAACAATCTCCATGAGGGGTTCCAGTGGTGGGCCGTAATCCTCTTCCATGAGGGTGTGATGTTTCCTCTCACCCTTATCCGTGTACTCAATGCTTGTGAAGTGGCTGTGGAGGGTTTTAAGGCCCAGCTCATCCTCAAGTTTCGTGAATATCCTGCTGTAGTCATCCTTACCTTTTATGCAACCGTTGTTTCGTGCGTGAACATGGGCAAAGTCCACTGTGGGTTCCACGTAGTCGAAGGAGCTGCAGATCTCTATGATCTCATCCAGGCTTCCAAGCTGGGACTTCTTACCAGTTGTTTCAGGGGCCAGGTTGTAATCATTCACACCCTGTGCTTCCAGTTCCTCTTGTATAATGGTTATGGAGTTTTTACAGCGCTCCATTGCCTCTTCAGGTGTGTAGGTTGTGTAGAAACCCGGGTGAAACACTGTTCTGTAGGCTCCCATCCACTCTGAGGCACTGGCTGCCTGCACCAGCCTCTGGATCGATCTTTCCACCACGTCGTCCTTGTTTGAGGAGAGGTTCACGTAGTAGGGTGCGTGCATTGAAACCAGCACGTTGCTCTCATCTGAATCCATTTTAAGTTCTATGGCAGATTTCTCTGATATCTTTACTCCGTAGGTTGCCTGGTACTCGTAGGCATCAAGTCCTATGGATCTTATGTAACTGCAGGCCATGTTTGCATTGCCGTTGTAATCCACAGGCCTTCCTGCTGGTCCGAATTTAACGTAAGACATTCATTCCATCCTCTTTACGGTTTTTAATTGATGATTGAATTATTTATAAAGATTGATTTATAAAAAAATTATTTTGCATTTTAAATTTGGAATTTTAATATTTAACGTTCCTATTTTTAAATTATTTCTTTAAATTATTCTTTTAAAGCTATTTTTGTACTTTAAATAATTTTTAATAATTATGTTTTCTTTTTAAATTTTTTAAGTTTCTTTTAATTTTTAATTCTTTAAAAACAAGATGAAAAATAAGGAAAAAAAGATTTTGATGAAATATTCCATGTTTTAAATGTAAAGAGTTACCCTAAACTATTTTATTCCCCTTAAATCGTCGGATCCTTCAAATAATTTTAAATTTAATCCATTAAGGTTACTCCTCAATCTTAATATCGTTGTAGGCTGAAACTGCAGCCACCGCACCCTCTGCACAGGCAACAACCAACTGTTTCACACCACCGGTCACATCCCCTGCAGCGTAGACCCTGTGGACGTTGGTTTTCTGATCCTTGTCAGTTACAATGTAACTTGCAGCATCCACCTCTGCTCCCAGTTCAACTGCAAGCTGGCTTGAAGGTGTTTCACCGATTGCTATGAAGACTCCGTTTACAGGGATCTCCTCGTCAACGTCCCTGACCCTGTCGTGGATTACGACACTTTTAAGGACTGTATCTCCCTTTATCTCCTTCACCACCGAGTTCCAGATTATTGGCACTCCCTCCTTCTCAAGCTTCTCCTGGAGGTACCTCTGTGCCCTTAGTTCGTCCCTTCTATGTACCATTTTGACCTTGCAGCCTATGTCCTTGAGGTGCAGGGCGTGTTCTGCTGCGGAGTTACCCCCTCCAATCACCAGAACCTCCTTGCCCCTGAAGAACATGCCGTCGCAGATGGAACAGTAGGATATTCCCTTTCCAATGAATTGCATCTCACCTGGAACTCCAAGTTCCCTGTACTTGGTTCCTGTGGCTATTATAAAGGCCTTTGCAGAGTACTCGTTCTTATCTGTGCGTACAACGATCCTCTCTGGTGTTTTCTCAACAGATTTTATCTCTTCAGATTCCCTTATCTTAGCGTAGTAGGATGCCTGTTCACCTATCTTCTTCAGAAGTTCCATTCCTGTGATGGATTTGAAGGCAGGAAAGTTCATGACCAATGGTGCTGTACTTCCCATACCTCCTTTAAGGGCTTTTTCAAGTACAAGTGCTTTCAGTCCATCCCTTCCAGCGTATATTCCTGCCGTGAGCCCTGCAGGTCCTGCACCTGCTATTACAACATCATATTCTTCCATAAAACACCAACTCCTAATTTCAAGTCATTCAACTGAAGTAATCCATGGAACCTATTCAACTACGTTTAAATCCTTACATGCAAAGTTACCTAAAAAAGTGGATCCAAGAGATCACATAAATTTTATTGGTTCTTACATTAACTCTGGAGTTTATCCCTCAAAAGTTTATTCACAAGTTTGCCGTCGGCCTTACCCTTGAGCTGCTTCATGGCCATGCCCATGAGGGGGCCCATTGCACCTATTCCACGCTCTTCAACCATTTTAGCATTTGAAGAAACTATTTGAGCGATTATTTTTTCAACATCATTCTCTGAGAGCATCACTAGGTTCAAATTCTTTGCTGCTTCCTCTGGAGATGGTTCACCGTCACAGACACCAATCAGTACTTCTTGAACTGCTTCTTTGGTTATCTTACCATCCGAAACCATGTTAAATGTGTTTTTGAGGCACCCGATGTCGAGTTTGGATATGTCCTTTCCGTCACGTTTGAGTTCTTTGAGGGTGTAGGCGAAGGTTGAAGCCACTGTTGTTGAATCAACATCCGTTGATGCCATGACCTCTTCAAAGTCGTCTGCCCTGTTTCTTCGCACGAGCTGGTGTGCAAGGTCCTGGCTCAAACTGTACTCCTTAATGATCCTTGCCTCCTTATCATCTGGAAGCTCAGGTAGGTTGGATTTTATTTCCTCAAGGTAGTCCCTGTCTATGATCTGGAGGGGTATGTCTGTTTCAACGTACATCCTGCTTGCAGTTGGCAGTGGCCTGAGGTATTCCGTGTTTGCATCATCACGCGCCTTCCTTGTTTCCTCGGGCACCCCAATTATTGCTGTTTTTGCCCTTCTTATAACCTCAAGAAGTGCGTTTCTTGCCTTTTCATCCTCATCTGCAACTAGTATGAATGCATCCTCTTCCTGAAGATCCAGAAATGTTCTGACTGATTCAACCTCTTCTTGAGTTATTCCGTAGGCTGGAAGTTCGTCCGTGTGGAACAGTCCAGATACTCCCATTTTCTTGGCGTATCCTGCGAGTTCAGTCCCGAAACGTCTTCCGGGCTGTACTTCAACTCCTATAAGTCCTGCAAATCCCTTAAACTTTATTGCAAGGACACTGCCGTTCTCAAGTGCCTTTGATATGATCTTGGACTCAGTTCCCTGGAAGAGTTCTTTTACGTCATATATCTCATCCATGACCTCTGCATTTCTTCTCTGGAGTTCGTCCCTTATTTCAATGAGTTTTATCTGGCGGGTAACCTCGTTTTCAACCATGGTTGGCATGAGGTCCAGGTCCTGAACACCCTTGATCTCAACACGTGCCCCCTCACTTATTGATATGTTCAGGTCCTGACGTATGGTTCCAAGTCCCCTTTTAACCTTTGTACTCCGGAGTACCTGCCCAATCTGGTATGCAACATCCCTTACCTGTTCTGGGTGTTTCATTGATGGATCCGTTGTTATCTCAACGAGTGGAATTCCCAGCCTGTCCAGTCTAAATACCACATGGCCCTTCTTCTGACCTATCCTTCTTGCTGCATCCTCTTCAAGGCAGAGGTTTTCAATTTTAACCCGTCCATACTCGGTGTCCATGTAGCCGTCGGTGGCAACGAGCCCTGTTCTTTGAAAACCTCCGGTGTTACTTCCGTCAATAACCTGTTTTCTCATGGTGTGGAACTCATCAACAACTGCCATGTTCAGGAGTGAAGATAGTATTAAAGCTATTTCAAGTGCTTCGCTGTTGAGGGGGTGTGGTGGTTCTTCATCTGATTCAACGAGGCATGTGTCATGTTTGTATGCTTCGTATGTGAACTGAAGCTTCCTCCGGGATTCCTCATAGGCTGCCCTGTCTATCATTCCCAGTTCGCTCTGTGTGGGTCTGAGAGTCCTCATGAGTTTGTACTCTGGCTTTTTGTCCTGTAGTTCACAGGGACATGGACAGAATAGTTTTTGTGATGTGTTAAGCTGTTGGTGTATTTCAAGACCCATTTTAAGGCCTAATTTTTCATAATCCATTGATTATCACCTTTATATTCATTATCCTTTGATTCTAGATTTGCCTTGATTACAATTGCTTTGATTGTAAGATTTGATGAAAATATTGAGTTGGAATTGCTATTAAAGGGTATTTTTTGATGAAAATTCTTGATACTGATGATCAGAGCAGGAAGTAGTCCCTTGATGAGAGAACCTCCATCTCACCCCGTAGGTTGGTCTGCATGATACTTTTTACCTCTTCAAGCTTGTCTGTCTGACCAAGGGCCCAGATTAGCTTTACATAGGCTGTTTCAGGCAGCATGTCCCCTGCAGATATGACTCCTGCTGATACTAGCCTTCTACCTGTGCTGTAGACGTTCATGTTCACCCTTCCGTAGAGGCACTGGGAGCTCATCACAACTGGAACTCCGCTGTCGGTTGCCCTTTCAACTGAGGGTATTAGGTAGTCTGGACAGTGCCCAAGTCCTGTTCCCTCTAGAACTATTCCCCTGTAACCCTTGTCAAGGTGGTAGTCTATGATATCCCCTGAGATACCAGGGTAGCTCTTTATGAAGGCCACATTTTCTTCCAGTTCATCCCTGAGTTCCACTTCTCCTTCTCCACGTTTTTTGTAGTCCACGTTTGGCTGGATCTTAACCCTGTTTTCCTGGATCTTGGCTATTGGCTGGGTGTTTATGCTGCGGAAGGTGTCCCTTCGTGAGGTGTGCATCTTCCTGACCTTGGTTCCCCTGTGGAGGTATGCGTAGGAGTCGTCCTCTGTTGCGTGCATGCAGACTGTGACCTCTGCAACGTCGGATTTTGCTGCTGCAACTGATGCCATGAGGTTCCAGAATGCATCGGAGGATGGTCTGTCTGAACTCCTCTGAGCACCTGTTATCACAACTGGAACCTGTGTGTCAAGCATGAAGCTCAGGGCTGCTGCTGTGTAGTGCATGGTGTCTGTTCCATGGGCGATGACAACACCATCTGCACCGCCAGTTATTTCATCTGCCACGGATCGTGCTGATTTTATCCAGTAGTCAGGTTTCATGTTTTCACTGAGTATGTTGAGTATGGCCTCTCCACGGATGTTTGCATGGTCTGCAAGCTCAGGTGTTGCCCTCAGGAGGTCGTCTGCTGTGAAAGCAGGATGAACTGCCCCAGTTTTGTAGTCTATCACCGATGCAACTGTTCCACCTGTGGATATAATGGATATGTCCTGTTTTTTGTTGTCTGGTTCCACTTCAAGGGGTGGAAGTTCTATCTTGGGTTTTTCACCCCTCTGGATGAGTTCCACCTCTGCTCCATCTATTCCAACTCCCACGTTGTATCCACTTGGAAGCTTCAAAACCAAGTGCTTGTCATCTGCATCCTCTGCCCTGTCAAGGAGCATCCCCTCGTAGGATATCTCTTCTTTGGTTACGCGAATTGTATCCCCTACTGATATTCCCTGTGATTCTAAAAATTGTTTTGCAACGCCGTTGTAGCTCATTGAATCCCTCATTTATTTTTATAGTCATGATTTTCTTTAATTTTTATAAATGGAACAATTATTATGGAATTGATTTTTTTTAATCCTTCAAATAGAATTTTTTTTATGGATTTTTATAAAGAATTGGAACTATTATAAGAATTATTTATGAGAATTACTTTAAGTTATTATAAGGAGTAACCTGTGATTTTTTAAAAATTCACAAATTTATTCCCTTTCAATTTTTGTATTCACTCCTCGTAACAAGAGCCAATAAATCACTAGTTTATGGTTAGTTCAATCTAGGATAAAACTTTTATAATGTCCTTTTAGAATCAAGGGTTCAGACCATTAAACACAGGGTCCATTGTTAAAACAAACTGCCTTTGATTGAAAGTCATGGAAATCGATCTGAAGAGTAGTATGCAAGTAACAGAATCCAGAATGCGTATGAAATTCCTGTAAACCATTCAAAAATTGGAGTTGATGGATTTGTGTTTAGAATGTAAAAAATTATCAGCAAAACATCCATTGAAATGGGAATCATACCATAGTAGGCCAGTTTTTTGAGTTTTAAATCCTTCCTGAGGTTGTAGTTCATCAGGATCAGAAAGAGGAGTGACGATAGAAAGAATGCTGCTGAAAAGAGTCCGTGCAATGAAGGACTGTCTTCAGAAAATAAGCCAACCATTACGAGTGAAAATCCAGAGGCGAATCCTGCTATCTGTGAGTATAAGAGAACTCTTTTGCTGCAGACGGCTCTGGAGTAGGTTGTGTTGAGGTAAAAACAGAATACAACAAAAAGGGATCCTGCAACCACACAGCCCATGTTGAAGAGAAATGCCCCGCGGGGATTGTAGAAACTGCTTCCAAGGTCGCTTATCCAGTTTACAAGAGGATTAATATGTCCTGGGAATTTTAGGACTGCTGCAGTCATGAAAACTGCCATGGCTAGCACTGCAGCCATCCCTGTAAAACGTATCATCTGGAACTTCAAGTTTTGAGTTTTTTGAGTCAAAAAGCCCACGAACCTGTGCAGTGATTTCAAATGTCCAGTTATGATTTAATTAAATCTTGATTGAAATCATTTAACTTTGATTAAAATCATTAAAAATTATTCATCCTTCAATTTACTCATCCTTTAATTCGATTTCAACACCAACAGGACAGTGATCTGAACCCATAACTTCAGGCAATATGAACGCCGAGCTTACGTGGGGCATGAATTCCCTGTTCACAAAGAAGTAGTCAAGACGCCAGCCAACGTTCCTCTCCCTTGCCCTTGTCCTGTAGCTCCACCAGGTGTACTGACCCTCATCATCATTGAACTCCCTGAGGGTGTCTGCATAGCCCTGGGCAAGGAATTTGTCTATCCATGCCCTTTCCTCAGGCAGAAAACCTGATATCTTTTCATTTTCCTTTGGTCTGGCCAGGTCGATCTCTTTGTGGGCGGTGTTCACGTCTCCACAGGCAACTATGTTTTTACCCTCTGCCCTGAGTTTTTCTGCATGTTCAAGGAATGCATCGTAGAATTCCATCTTGTAGCGAAGCCTTTCCTTGGACATCTTACCGTTGGGGAAGTAAACGTTATAGAGTACAAAATCCCCGTAGTCTGCAATGATGGTTCTTCCTTCAAGGTCGAATTTATCGATTCCAAATCCGTATTCAACCTTTTCAGGTTTTATGCGTGTGTAGATGGCCACTCCACTGTAACCCTTCCTCTCTGCCTCGCCGAAATAGGTCTGGTAACCATCGAATTCCCTTATATCACGTGGCACCTGTTTTCTCGTGGCTTTGGTCTCCTGCACACACAGAATATCCGGTTTTTCCTCTTCAAACCATTCACGAAAACCTTTCTTGTGCACAGCCCGTATTCCATTAACGTTCCAAGATAGAATTCTGATCTTTTCCATTTCAATTCCTCTGATTCATTACAGCTCCCTGATTGGACCTTCGATGCATTTAATGTGTCATAAATTTTGATATTAATTTTTATGGACTGAATCCTATAAGAAATTGTTCATGTCCCACACAGGATCATTCACAAAGAAATTGTCTCGATAAAATTAAATTTTTTGATAGAATTAAATGTCGTGTCTTGAACTGTCTTTAAATAATTACATTAAAAAAGTAGGTTAGATAAGAATAATTTTTTTAAAAAGGGCTTAAAAACTCTTAAAAATAAAAAATAAGTGTTTAAAATAATAAAAATTAAATAGTAAAAATCTCAAATGAACTGAAAAAAATGAGTTAAATAGAAATTAAAAGAGAAAAATCGTTAAAGATTTTCCTCTGCCCATTTTGCCCCAGCTTCAAGTATTTTAATGTTGATTGGGACGAGTTTTGGCTTTTTAGCGAAGGTGTGCTTTACTGCATCCTTGTAATCATCCTCTGAAAGGTCTGTGGATGCTACTTTCATGAGAACACCAAGCATTGCAGTGTTTGCAGCTTTGGCAACCCCTTCCTTTTTGGCAATTTCAAGGGCCGGGACCCCTATTGCCCTAACACCTTCTGGAGCTTTAAATTCACCTATTTCAACATCATAGAGTATGACCCCCCCCTTTTTAACCCTGTCTGCGAATTTTTCAAGGGACGGCCTGTTGAGGGCCACAAGGGCATCGTAGCTGTAAACAACTGGTGAGCTCACAGTTTGCCCAGATATGACCACTGTACAGTTGGATGTTCCTCCACGCTGTTCTGGTCCGTAGGATGGGTACCACGAAACATGACGCTGGGCGTTGCATCCTGCCTGGGCAATTATGAGTCCCATACTGAGAACTCCCTGTCCTCCGAATCCTGAAACCTTAACTGTTCTGGTTTCAAAGTCTGGATCATCCAGTGCCTCCAGTGCACTCTCACTCTCAACATCGAAGATCTTGTCAAGGGATTCCTTGGAGAAGTCACTTTCATCCCTGCATAGGGGTTCAGATTCTTTGATCTTGTCCCTGAAGTTTGCAAGTGGGAACTCCACTTCCATCTGCTCGTTCAAGAAGTTTTCTGCACCTTCTGCATCCTGTTTAAGGTTGGTTGGACATGGTGATAGTACTTCAACGAATGCATAGCCTTTTTTGTCCCTCTGTACCTCAAGGGCTTTTTTAACCGCCCTTTTTGCCCTTCTTATGTGGGATGGATCCGAAAGTGAAACCCTTTCTATGAATACCGGTGCTTTGAGGTTGTCAAGGAGCTCGCACATGTGGAGTGGGTAGCCTGCAAATCTTGGATCCCTTCCGTTCTGGCAGGTAACTGTTTTTTCACCTATAAGGGTTGTTGGTGCCATCTGTCCACCGGTCATTCCATAGACTGTGTTGTTTATGAAGAATACGGCCATTTTTTCCCCACGGTTTGCTGCCTGGATGGTTTCGTTCAGGCCTATGGATGCAAGGTCCCCATCTCCCTGGTACAGCATGACAATTGAGTCCTCTTCTGCCCTTGATATTCCTGTTCCTACTGCTGGTGCCCTTCCATGTGCTGTCTGAACGTTTCCACAGTCGAAGTAGTAATATGCGAAGACTGCACAGCCAACTGGGCTGGTCATTATTGCCCTGTCCTGGATTCCAAGTTCGTCTATTGCCTCTCCTATGAGTTTGTGGAGGATTCCATGACCGCAGCCTGGACAGTAGTGGGTTGCTGTGGGTGCACTGCCCCCTTTCCTTGGGAATTCATCCAGTAAGGATTTGGGTTTTCCTATGACTTTCATGGTAACGTCTTCACTCTCAGAGGTGTTTGTTCCCTGGTTTTCTGCCATTTTACTCACCTCCTCCAATATCGTTTTCAGTGCTTCCTTTAATTTTACCTGCAGCTTCCATTATCCTGTTCATTATACTGTCCCTGTCCATGAGGTTTCCACCCATCCTGTTCACAAGTTCCACAGGACGTTTGCATCCCACTGCAAGTCTTATATCATCGGCCATCTGGCCGTTGCTCATTTCAACAGATATGAATGTGCATTCACGTTCGTCCGCTATTTTTTTAAGTTCATCCTTTGGGAATGGGAAGAGTGTTTTGGGTCTGAAGAGTCCTACCTTCATTCCCTGGCTTCTTGCAAGTTCAACTGCAGATCTTGCTATTCTACTGCTTATTCCATAGGCAACCAGGATGATCTCGGCATCCTCCATTTGGTACTCCTCGAAGTCCACCTCATTTGCTTCCATTTCAGCGTACTTCTCTTGGATCCTGTAGTTGAAATCCTCTAGCTGGTCGAAGTCAAGGAATATGGAAGTTACGAGGTTTTCCTTGGTTTCAGCGTTACCGCATACAGCCCATGATGTGTCTATACCGGGTTTCACTGCTTCTTCAGGGAAGTGCAGTGGCTCAACCATCTGCCCGAGAACTCCGTCTGCAAGGACTATCACAGGGTTGAGGTATTTCTCTGCAAGGTCAAAGGCCTTGGCTGTGAAGTCACACATCTCCTGGACTGAGTTAGGTGCAAGGACTATGTTCTTGTAGTTTCCATGTCCTCCTCCCTTGACTATCTGGTTGTAGTCTCCCTGTTCAGGCCCTATGTTTCCAAGGCCTGGTCCTGCCCTTACAATGTCCACTATAACACATGGGAGTTCTGCTCCTGCAAGGAATGATATTCCTTCCTGTTTTAAGCTTATACCTGGACCTGATGATGCTGTCATGACTCTGTGGCCTGTTGATGCTCCACCGTAAACCATGTTTATTGCTGCTTCCTCTGATTCTGCCTGAACGAATTTTCTTCCCACCATTGGGAAGTACTTTGAGGCTTCGTGGAGGATCTCCGTGGCTGGTGTTATGGGGTATCCGAAGTAGCAGTCACATCCTGCATACATTGCCCCTATTATAACGGCTGTATTTCCCTTAACGAGCTGCGTTGCCATTTAGCTTCCCTCCCTTTCTCTTCTTCTTCATTCTTTTCTTTATCCTTCTTGGGTACGTGTACCTCTATTGCAAGGGGTTCTGGGCAGGTGTAGTAACAATCTCCACATCCTGTGCATCCTTCACCCTTGTAAACTGCGTAGCGGTATCCTCTTTCATTGATGTCATCACTCATCTCTAAAACACCCCTTCTGCATGCTAAGACACATCTTCCACATGCCTTGCATTCCAGGGCGTTGATAACAGGATAAGGCTCCTTTTTTTGAATCTTTCGAGACATGATATCAAACTTCTTTGGTTGATTTTAGTTTTTAAGGAATTTTTTTACTGTAATTTAAGTTATTTTTTTTAATATTATTTGAATTCTTGTTATTTATTCTAATGTTGTTTAAATTCTTTTTTAAATTAATTTAATAATTTTAAATTTTATTCAATTGGCCTGAATAACGTTAAAACCTATTTCAAACACACAATGAATTTATTAAAATAAATAATTAAAGGTCACTTGATAAGGGTTGTTCCATCTAACCATTCATAAGCATTTAATCTTAAAAATGGAATTAAAGGGTTAAGTAACCTCCTAATCCACTGAACGATCATCCCTGGTTTTCCATGTCCTTTGCCCTTATCTCCACACGCATTATCTTTCCGCTGATGGTCTTTGGAAGTTCATCAACGAATTCAACAACACGTGGATACTTGTAGGGAGCTGTAACACCTTTAACATGGTTTTGAATCTCTTTTTTAAGTTCTTCTGATGCTTCATATCCCCTGGCAAGTACTATGGTTGCCTTTACAACCTGTCCCCTTACTGGGTGGGGCACGCCTGTTATTGCACATTCAAGCACGGAGGGATGGGATATCACTGCACTTTCCACTTCGAAGGGCCCTATTCTGTAACCTGAACTTTTGATTATATCATCGTTACGTCCAACGAACCAGAAGTAGCCATCTTCATCCTTCCAGGCCGTGTCTCCTGTGTGGTAGTAACCTTCATGACAGGCTTCCCTTGTCTTCTCAGGGTTGCGGTAGTAACCTGTGAAAAGTCCCAAAGGTCTGCCATTATCTATTTTGAAGCATATTTCTCCTTCTTCTCCCACATCACAGGGTTTTTCTTCCTTGTCAAGGAGTACCAACTCGTAACCAGGGGATGGTTTTCCCATTGAACCTGGTCTGGGTTTGATCCATGGGAAGTTGGCGATTGCAGCAACAGTTTCTGTCTGACCGAATCCCTCCCTCAGTTTCAAACCTGTGAACTCGTAGAAACGGTTGTAAACCTCTGGGTTCAATGGTTCACCTGCAGTGACTGCATATTTAAGGGTTGAGAAGTTGTACTCTGAGAGGTCTTCCTTTATTAGGAACCTGTAGATGGTTGGTGGGGCACAGAAGGTTGTTACCCCATGTTTCGATGCTTTATCCAACATATGAGCAGCGTCGAATCTGTCGTAGTCGTAGATGAAGACTGCGCTTCCTGCAATCCACTGTCCGTAGATCTGACCCCATAGGGCTTTTCCCCATCCTGTGTCTGCAACTGTGTAGTGCAGTCCGTCTTCCATAACTCTTTGCCAGTACTTTGCTGTGATTATATGACCAAGAGGGTAGGTGTAGCTATGGTTAACCATTTTAGGAAGTCCTGTGGTTCCTGATGAGAACAGTCCAAATGAGAGATCATCTGCCTTGGTTCCATCTTCTCCAGTTGGCCTTTCAAATTTTGGTGAAGCTTTTTCAATACCTTCACGGAGGTTGAACCATCCCTCACGTTCCCCACTGCCTACGAATGCCTTCAGGAGTTTGATGTCCCCTAGTTTTTCATGGGCCCTATCGAAGTAGTCTGGAACGTTGTTTTCCTCTATGCAGATGGCCATGGTGATACCTGCATTCTCTATCCTGTAGGTTATGTCCTTGGTTTTCAGCATGTGGGTTGCAGGAATTGCTATTGCCCCTAACTTGTGCAGGGCCAGGAGGCAGAACCAGAACTCATACCTGCTTTTAAGGGTTAAGATTACCCTGTCTCCCTTTTTTATTCCACATTCCCTTAGGAAGTTGGCTGTTTTGTTACTGTAGTCTTTAAGGTCCTTGAAGGTGAAGATCCTATCTTCATCATCGTTACACCAGACAAGCCCCACTTTGTCAGGGTACTTGTCGGCGTACTCATCAACAACGTCAAATGCGAAGTTGAAGTTTTCAAGGTATTCCACCTTGAAGTTACTCTTAAAATCTTCGTACGATTCGAATTCTGTTTTTGGAAGGAATTTGTTCAGTAAAGATGACATGAATACACCACATTATAATTTCTGTTTATTGAATGAAATTAGATGAAATTTTAAGAACCTAACAGATAATTAGAGGCCCTTTTATTTAATTGGAAAAATTTTTTTAAGTTAAATCGATTGTTCTAAGTTAAATCCATAGTTTTAAACACTTTTAAGTGAATTTTTAATGAATTTATAAGTTTTATCCCCTTTAACGTATCGATATTACACAACGGGATATTTACAATATTATTGCAAGGAACTTCGCAGTTTTATTGTTCAAAGCTTCCATTGCATGTTCATATGTTGAATCAAAGAACACTGAGTCCCCTTCTTCAAGCACGATCTCGTTTTCATGGATGTAAAGCTTCAGGGAACCTTCAATGATGTAGTTGAACTCCTGTCCCGGATGTGAGTTCGTTGAAGGTTTTTCACCATCTTCTCTAGGCTCCACAGTTACCACAAAGGGCTCTGCCTTTTTATGGATGAACTTCTCTGCCAGGTTCTCGTACTTGTACTGTTTTCGTCTTTCAACACGCACACCCTTTCCCTTACGTGTTACAGCAAATATGTGCATTCTTGTTTCTTCACCAGTCAGTAAAAGTCCCATGTCCACGTTCAACTTGTTGGCTATTTCGTAAAGAATACTTGCAGGAATGTCTGAGATTCCCTCTTCGTACTCGATGTAAATTTCTACTGGTATCTTAAGATGATCTGCCATTTCTTCCTGGCTGATTTCAGAAAGTTCTCTTAACTCTGAAATACGCAGAGCAATTTCTTTCATTTTCTCGTTCATTTAAACCCTCATTTGATCTCAAAATAATGATTGTGAATGTCGTTAAATAGCATGGTTGCTGGTTTGTGTTTGGTGTACATAGTATATTTTTTTAATCATGAAAGTATTGTGGTTTGAAACCTCAATTCAAAAACCAGTGCCTATTTAAGTATAAATTGTAATGATTGTTAATGACAATTTATTCCAGATTCTAATATATATAACCATCGTTTAGATCATCACATCAATTGAGGGTTTCAATAGTTTTAAGATTCCACCAGTTTAAAAAAAATCAGTTTGTAAAATGAATCAACATAGATTGACAATTAAATTAACTCCAAGGATCATAAATAGTAACGGAGGTTTTTAAATGGATCTAAAACTGAAGATGGTTAAGGTGGATGTTCCAGCAGAGTGTAACATCATACTAGGACAGAGCCACTTTATAAAAACTGTTGAAGATATTTATGAGGCTATTTTTAACACCGTGCCGCAGGCAGAATTTGGAATTGCATTTGGCGAAGCTTCAGGTGACTGCCTTGTGAGATGGGCAGGTAACAACCCTGAACTGGTTGAACTAGCCCGTGAAAAGATGCTTGAACTTGCATGCGGACATGCGTTTATCATCTACCTCAAGAACGCATTCCCCCTGAACATCATCCAGCGCATCAAAAGCGTGCCTGAAGTTGTGAACCTTTTCTGTGCAACTGCAAATCCAGTTGAAGTTATAATCGCTGAAACAGAACAGGGAAGGGGAATAATGGGAGTTATTGATGGTTTCAAACCTGCTGCAATTGAAGATGAAGAGGATATCAAGGGAAGGCAGGAGTTTCTGAGGAACATAGGCTACAAATTCTAGGATTTGGGGGATTTTCACCTTCAATCCAAGAGAATTTATACTTTCGGCTCCAAATATATTACACAATGGTTTTCATTAGGGGACATCTCAAAATGGATGTGAATCCCTTGAATGAACTTGGAATGGTTGAAAGGTATTGTGAGGGTTTAAAAATGGTTGAATCAACAGTGATATTTTGTAGAGGCCGTGAAAATAAAAAAGAATCCGAATACAAGCTTGAAGTAGATGATGAATACGTATCCATTAAGGACCGGGGTCAGGGCACATGGACCATAAACCTTAGGGGTTCCAAGGAATCTTTAACTCCCATGTATGAATTCTTTGATAATGTAATGGACATGGAACCTCTGACCATGAACATAGCAGGTACTGGGGAAATTCAGCACTACTTCAGGGGCATTTCAGATATACAAGAAGAAAATGAGGGAACCTACAAGTTTGGAGTTACGCTGCAGCTTCTAAAAAAATCAGTCTGAAGCAACGTACTTTTCGAATATTGCAGGAATCTCGTTGGGATGCTCAAACACGAATGTGTTCTCCATATCCTGCAGGTTTTTAACGTGTTGAGCATCCTCACGTGTTATTTTAAGTTCCAGATCACGGCCGTTAGGCAGTTTAGTGGTTGTGATTCCCTCTCTAAAATCTGTGGGCATTACGTAGATGGGTGTGGAAGTTTTTTGGCCCATTATAGCTGCATTTGTAAGGAGAGTGTCTGCTATACGCAGGGATATCTTCGCAACTGTGTTTGATGTTGCAGGGGCAAGCAGCAGGAATTCAAAGTTTCCCATCTGTATCTGCCCAGCTAAAAATGGTGCGTTAGCATTTATTTCAGTCCATGTTTTGTCGAACATCGTTTCAAGGGTGTTTGAAAGGTTGTAATACTTGAGAACCTGATCTCCAGCCTTGGAAACGTAGACACGTATATCAAATTCTTTTCTGTACTCACTCTTCATCTCCTCCATGATCTCAACTGTTTCCTCTATCTTCTCACCACTTCCTGTTATTCCCCACGCAACTCTCCTTCGTTTCCCCTTGACTATCATAACAAATCTTATGTTTTTATTAGGATAAATTTTTTATTAAGATAAATTTATTTTCCAATAAAACAGAATAAATTGAATCAACAGTTTTTGAATATTTAATCATCAATTTTATAAAAGAAGTTATAATGAATATTAAAAACATTCATGGCTTAGAGGAATTGGATTTAAAGGAATTTGATGGTGATTGAAATCGAAGCAAAAGAGAATGAGAAAACAAGTAACATCAAAGAAAAGGTAGAGAAACCTGAAAAAATCGAAACCTGCTACCTCTGCAACAAGAAGTTCGATATGAACAAGGATGATTACAGCCATTACAAGTACGATAAGTACCCAATGTGTGATTACTGTTCCCAGTTTTACGGTTTCTACGATGAATGAACTCATAACCAATTTTATTGATTTTTATTGGATACTGTAGAAAAAAGAGGGAATATTTAAAAGTTAAAAAGTAGAAAAATGAGTTAATTTTATTTTTAACCCTTCAACTGTTCTTTAACCAGAGATATTCCCCATTCAGCCATATTCCTGGCATCTTCAGGTTTCTGGGCCTCTGCAAAGCATCTGAAGATTGGTTCTGTTCCAGATGGTCTTATTATAACCCATCCGTCCTCTGTGAATATCTTAACACCATCGGTTGTGTCAACCTCGTGCTCACTTGTGGCCTCTGCTATCTTCTCCATAACCTCAACCTTACGGTCGTCAGGACATTCCACCTTCATCTTCTCTGAACAGTAGGCAGGAAGTTCAGCTATGAGTTCTGATAGGGGTTTGCCTTCCTTTGCAATTGTTTCAACTATCTTGGCTGTTGAAAGGGCTGCATCCCTTCCGTAAACGAAATCTGGGAATATTAATCCCCCGTTTTCTTCTCCACCAAAGAGCCCATCCCTGTTTTTAAGCTCCCTTGCAACTACTAAGTCTCCAACCTTTGTTGCAACAACTTCACCGCCGTACTCCTTTGCTATATCGTAAATTGCTGTGGAGGTTGCAACTGTTGTTACTATAATTCCTCCACCTGCCTGTTTGAGCATCTGCTTTTCAACCAGTGCAAAGGTTTTATCACCAAAGACGAAGTCTCCATTTTCATCTATGCATATGGTCCTGTCTGCATCACCGTCGTGTGCTATTCCAAGGTCTGCACCTGTGGCCTTAACAACATCTATGAGTTCTTTAAGGTTGTCTGCAGTTGGTTCGGGGTTTCTTCCGGGGAAAAATCCATCTGGCTGGCAGTTCATGGTTGTGACTTCACATCCGAGTTTTCTGAGGAGGTATGGTGTTGTGAAGCATGCTGCACCGCTTCCACAGTCTACTATGACCTTGAGATTTGCAGATCCTATTGCTTCAGCATCAACACGTTCTATGACATTTTCTATGTACTCGTCGATGATTCCACTGTTTTCAAGGACTTCATCTATCTCGTTCCATGCCACCCTGTCTGGGTTTTCATCAAAGAACATGTCTTCTATCTTTTCTTCCATGTCCTCTGCTATTCCTATTCCATATTCATCAACGAACTTTATTCCGTTGTACTTTGGTGGGTTGTGGGATGCTGTTATCATCACTCCACCATCGTAGTATTTTCTAACTGCAAATTGGACTGCAGGGGTGGGTAATACTCCAAGATCAACCACCTGACAACCTGAAGAGAGGAGTCCTGCTATCACTGCATGTTTTATCATTACTGTGGATGTTCTGGTGTCCCCACCAACAGCAACCTTACCCTTAACAAGTGTTCCGTAGGCAGCTGCAAGTTTTGATGCAAATTCTGGTGTTAATTCTTGGTTAGCAATTCTTCTAACTCCAAAAGTTCCGAATAATCGTTTCATGATTTTTCACTTCCTGATATGGATTCTAAAAAGATCAGTATAAAACTTGGTTTACAACTTGAATTTCTAGTTATGATGTGTAAGCTAATTGTGTATGTAGTTTTAGTACCTTTCAGTATAAATTCATTTCAAGGTGCCTATTTATTGAATAGAGTTTTATTGAATAAAATTCCATAAACTGTAACATATAATATGTTGAGTAAAATTATATCTTAACTAAAATTTTTTAATTTGTATTAATTACAGTGATTTCAATCGTATCAACTATCTACCTATTAATTAACTAATGGAAAAATTAAAATGAAATTAATAACGATAATTCCTGCTTACAACGAGGCTCTTGACATAAAAAATGTTTCAAAGGAAGCTTTAAAATATTCAGATGTTCTTGTTGTTGATGATGGTTCCAACGATAAAACAAATCGTCTGGCAAGAGAATCCGGTGCAATGGTTGTTAATCACGAGAAAAATCTTGGGAAGGGTGCAGCCATAAAAACCGGACTTAAATTTGGCCTTGAAAGGGGTTACGATGTTTTTGTAATCCTGGATGGTGACGGACAGCACGACCCATCATACATACCTGCATTAACAGCAGAGATCGATGGCGCAGGAGTTGTTATAGGCTCCAGATTCCTTGGCGGTATTCCTGACAACATGCCTCTTCAAAGGAAGGTTTCAAATGCCATTACAACCAATCTTATAAAGTACGTGACAGGTTACACCTTGACAGACAGCCAGTGCGGTTTCAGGGCAATATCAAAGGGTGCTGCAGAAATATTCGTGGACATAGGTTACGATGATTATGTTTACGAATCTGAGATGATACACAGGGCCTCTGAAAACGGCGTGGTGATAAGGGAGGCCCCAATATCCTGCAGATATGGGCATGAAAAATCCTACATAACCTGGATAAATGTTCTGCATTACATCTTCTTCATACTGAAACTTGTCTTAAGGAAAATAAAGAGTAGGGTGACTTCTTGAAACAATTATACGTTCTGATTGTGAGTTTTATACTCCTGATCCTCCTGGTTTTATGGTTGGGGCCATCCAACATCCTCCATGCCCTTGAAACTGCCAATCCATGGCTCATCCTACTTGCGGCCTTCATTCATCTGGTGGTTATAGGGGTCAGATCCCTGAGGTGGGGTTTCATAATAGGCCAGCCCACTGAATTCAAGAAGAACTACGTTGTGAAAACGATAGGACTCTTTGCAGGAAATTTCAGCCCAGCCCGAAGTGCAGGGGAGGTTTTGAATGCAGTTGCAGGAAAAAAAATCAATAGAATAAGCCTATCTGAGGGTCTCTCAGCAGGTTTAACTGAAAGGTTCTTCGACGTTGGAATAGCAGGCTGCCTCATGTTGATATCATCCCTGTTCCTGCCGAAGGTGCGTGTGATCACCATAATTGGAGGTTTGGTTTCCCTAGGCATGGTTCTCTTGATTTACATCTTCAACTGGAGGGAGAATGCCAGTATCTGGCTTTACGAGAGGATACATCCTCTAATCAGCAAACTTCCCATAAGGGAGGAGGTTCTCAACAACATGTACGTCAAGTTCACAGGTGGTTTGAAGAACATGATCGAGTACACCCGCTCCTTCAGCAACTTCAAAAACTTGACCCTGGTGTTCTTATTATCTGGAGCTTCCTGGCTTCTTGAATGTGTTCGTCTCCTGGTTGTTTTCTACGCATTCAACACTGAAATAAGCTTCACAGCCATCGTGGTTATATTCCTGATTGCAAACCTCATTGGAATTATTACGGCATTACCTGGAGGAATAGGCTCAATAGAAATATCCCTAACAGGATTGTTCGTATTGTTTGGTGTTTCTGGAGCTTTAAGCGGCAGTATTGCCCTTGTGGATAGGCTGGTTTCATTCTGGCTTGTAACTGCGCTGGGGATCATCTTCGCTTCCTACTATGCAAAGGACATCCTCGAGGATATAAAGGGTTATACGTTGGATATTAAGGGATCTAAATGAGTTTCTGGGGATAATTTATCTGGATTAGTTAATTTAAGATTCTGTTGATCTAAAAAGGAGTGAAACCTACCAAGCTGCTGGATACATCACAAATATCTGTATCAATCAATTTCAATAGGTTTTATGGGTCTTTACAACGTAATCCCAGTTAATTTATCTCTTTCATGGTTTACACAGTTGCAGGCTGCAAGGAAAGTTAAAACAAAGTTCTCACCAGTCCAGAAAGAAGAGGCTCCAGATCCAAATTTATTAATATTCGGATTTTATTTGGGCTTTTTTTTGGATGACTATGGTTTTTGCTGTTTTGTCTCCGAGTCTTTGATTTTTATCGGAACACAACATAACAATTAGGCCTAGAAGACCTGGTATGAAGTAGGGTAGGAGATCAGCGAACCTTAAAAGATTCCTTGTGACACTTTGCATCTTACTTGGAGGTTTTAAGGTCTTTTCATCCACCACCATCAAAGATAAATAATATTTACCGGGAGTACTACCACCTGAAGGTCCTTCAAAGTAAGAAAAATAAACCAACATAACCAGGGTACTGATTATCAGGAAAACAATACCTACAAACAGGTCAGATGCCCCTAAACCTATGAAGAACAAAAATCCGAAAAACATCAACAACAAAAGAACATCCAACACAAAGGCACAAACACGACGAAAAACAGAAGCCAACACAACACCCTCAACAACATCCACCATCAAAACAAAAACCTCCCACAACACACTAATTTTTTAATAACTAAATTTAAACCCCTAACTTCCCAACCAAAGCAGGTAAATCAGTTTTCAACAACTTCAAATACGTCCTATAAGCCCTAACAACATCATCCAAGTTAATCCTATCACGACCACCAACCACCGCACTACACGCCATAAGAGAAAGTAAAAAAATTCGTTCTCTTACTTGGAAATCCATCAATTTATTATCAATATGAAAACCTTTACCCGCATATACCAGTAATTCTCTTAAGTTATCGTAGAGTTTTTTTGTTTTTTTATCCTGCCATTGCAGCTTTTTAAGTTTCTTAAAAAACTCAGGGGTTGGTTTTGGAACATTTAGAGGTTCGTCAAATTCATCCAACAAGAAAACCAGTCTTTCATCAATACGAGCATCATAAAAAGCCTTAACATCACCATGAGTAAATTTACGCCCAAGACACATATAATACAACGGCAACAAAAACGCGGAAATCTCTGAAAAGTGTTCAAAAAGTATCAGATCCTTTTTTAAAGAGAAAAAATGATTACGATTCAAATTTTGATAAGCCAACGTCAACATATCATCATTGCGCTTCTCATCCACAGACAACTCAGCACCAGGCACAGAAATCTCCAAACGCACCAAATACGCCTCAAAAAATCTTTCATGAAAACCTTCACTTTCCAAACTCTTCAAACCACTAACAACTTCCTTTAAACCCTCAACGTCAAATTCATCCAACAAAAGCCCAGAATACTTCTCAACCGTGCCATGATCACTTAAAGTAAATTTATCCCTCTGTGAAACCATAACAACATCCATCCTCATTTTATATTGCTCAAATTATCAACTAAATCAGGCAAATCAGTTTTCAACAACTTCAAATACGTCCTATAAGCCCTAACAACATCATCCAAGTTAATCCTATCACGACTATCAACCACTGCACTACATGCCATAAGGGAAAGTGTGAAATTGAATTCTCTAACCTGAAAATTTACCAATTTTAAATCCACGTGCTTTCCACTAGTTGCATACACCAGCAATTCTTTTAAATTTTCATGGAATTTTTTTGTTTTTTTATCCTGCCATTGTAGCTTTTTAAGTTTCTTAAAAAACTCAGGAGTTGGCTCTGGAACATTTAGAGGTTCGTCAAATTTATCCAACAAGAAAACCAGTCTTTCATCAATACGAGCATCATAAAAAGCCTTAACATCACCATGAGTAAGTTTACGCCCAAGACACATATGATACAATGGTAATAAGAGATCAGAAATCTCACTAAACTCAGTAAAACTTATCAAATCCCGTTTAATGGAGAATAGGCGTTTGTAACTTAAATTTTGATATCCTAAAACCAGAAGATCGTTATCACGTTTCTCATCCACAGTTAACTCAGCACCACCCTCAAAAATATTCGAACCTAACAAATAATCCTCAAACAATCTTTCATGAAAACTTTCACTTTTCAAACTCTTCAAACCATTAATAACATCTTCCAAACCCTCAACGTCAAATTCATCCAGCAGAAGCCCAGAATACTTCTTTAACATTTGTTGATCATTCAATTTGAACATATCTCTCTGTGAAACCATAACAACAGTCCATATCATTGTATATCACTTAAATTATCAACTAAGGCTGGTAAATTAGTTTTTAATAATTTGAAATATGTTTTATGTGTTTTTACAATATCTTCTAGGGTTATTTTATCTCTTTTGTTATTAATGGCATTGCAGCCTGCAAGGGATAAAAGGAACATGCTCTCTCGAACTTGAAAATCAATTAATTTAAGATTAGATGCATGTCTACCTCCAGTACCATACAAACGTATCTCGTCAGTTAGTTTAAATAACTTTTGAGTCTCTTTATCAGCCCACTGGACTTTTTTGAGTTTTTGGAAATATTCTGCAGTAGGAGTCATGACTTCAGGGCTATTTGTATCAAAATTATCCAAGAAAAATATTAAACGTTCATAAATTTTAGTATCATAAATCCTTTTTACATCATTGTGTCCCAATTTTCTGCCTAAATAAACATAATAAATAGGAAAGATGAATTCAAATATTTCAGAAAAATGTGTAAAAGTAATTAAATCCTTTTTTAGCGAGAAAAAAATGTTTAGAACTTAAATTCTGATAAGCCAACGTTAAAAGATCATCATCACGTTTCTCATCTACAGACAACTCAGCAGCATCCTCAAAAAGATTCCTTCCTAACAGATAAGCCTCATAGAACGTCTTATGAACGCCACTACCCAAGCCTCTCAAACCTTCAGCCATATCCTCCAAACCCTCAACATCAAATACATCAACCAGTTTAACTATTTCCTTCTCAGCAATCTCATCCCCACTCAAATTAAACATATCCCTCTGTGAAACCATTATCTTCCCCTCTTTAGTAAATTTAATCCAATTCCATGCATTTGCTAACTATTTCAACTATAGATAATGACTTAATAAAACTAAAAAGATGTTCAACGAGCGATTATCACATAAAAAGGTCATTTCTTCCCTATGTCACGTTTTTCTTCAAGTTTCATGGAGATCTTGTCACTTGTCACTGGGGTTTTATTCTTAACTTCTTCTCCTTCAGGTTTTGGGCCTTTAATTAGGTTGTATAATCCTACGGCAACTATTGCTCCAATTATCCATCCTAAAAGGCGTATTAATGGATGGTGAGCTGTGCCCTCAGATGAAGAGTAACCCATTAAAGATAGTAACGCTTCGATAACTAACACAGCCACACAAACAAAGGAAACAGCTGCCACCAAAAACCTACAAAATTCCTCCAACCCATAAAAACCACATCACAAACTACTAATATCAGTGTCAATCAGTTTCAAATAAGTTTTATAGGCCATGATAACGTCTTCAAGGTTAATTCTATCTCTTTCATGGTTTACACAGTTGCAGGCTGCAAGGAAAGTCAAAGCAAAATCCTCACCAGTCCCAAAAGAAGTGGTATCAGATCTAAATTTTTCAAAACTCACCTCAAATTTTAATGTGGATAATCTTTTAAACAACTTTTTAGCCCTTTTATCCCATTTAACACCCCGAAGTTTATAATAAAAACTCTCATCAGGCACATCATACGAATCAACAATATCAAAACCATCCAAACCACATTAAACGTTCTAAGATTTTGTATTGTTTGTCCAAGTCTTTAAGGGTGATTTTATCCTTTTTATATGCATAATTCACAAAACCAATAATACCTGTAATTGCAAGAAAATGCGTTGAAATTATAACACCCGTCAAAGAAGCCACATAAAGAGGATGATCGCTGAGAACCGTAACTGCATACCTATTCTGAGCATACCTCTCCAACAAAACATCAAAAGGCTGTCTCTCACCCAAAGCCTCACCCGCCCCACTAGCACCATAAACCATACCTTTCCGAACCTAAAAGGCTAATTACTTTTTCCACAACCCCCTGCAATCCATTAACACTACTAAATTCTTTTAAAATCTTACCCTGCACCTTTTTTATCCCTTTCATATCATAAACCATTATATAACCTCTAAATTATTTATTTGAATGCCCATTTTTTTAATCCATTCCATAATGATTTTCCAGTGTTTATTATTTGTTTTCCAGTTTTGATTACCCTTTTAGCGGTTTTAGTGTTTAAAATTTTTTTAACAATAGGCTTTTTCAACACCCATTTCACCGTAGATTTCATCTTCTGGATTACAAGATTACTTTTAATATATTTAGAAACCTTTTCAACTTTCCCAATAAATTTTCTAGCACCCCTCTTAACATAAGGCTTAGCAGATTTCCAAGTATTCTTTAATATTATTTTAGAGGCCTTAACTACACGATTGGACTTAACAGCTTTTTTAACAGAATCCACCTTATACTTTACTGTCTTTTTTATCTGCAAACCAGTAACCCACTTTTTAACGTCAACTAACTTATTATAAGCACCATATATCGAGAATGCACCTGCAAAAGTTGTTAAAATAGCACCAATAGTCTGATGATTCTTTAGACCAAGATATTTACCTGTAATTTCAGCTAAATAACTTACATCACCCTCCGTAGAAGCCTTAAAAAAATCAGCATAATACTTCGTCATAAAATTACCATAAAAACCCAAATTATCCGAAATCCACCTCCCAAAACGTACACTCAGAAAATACGCGAAAATATAACGAACCAAAAAGAAAAACGCGAAAAAATCAAATATAACAAATAAATAACCTAAAAAAAACCCCACCAAACAAACAAAACATCCAAAATACTAATACTAAAAGATTAAACAAATAAAACAAAAGACATTACAATTTTCACCATTAAAAATCTCCTTTTACAACTATCAAAAGTGTTAATATTTATAAAAGCATGTTAAAGCTCCTAAAAACTCAAAAATAATAATTAATACCTTAAAATTTAAGTATTAATCCCAATAAACAAAATCTAAGTAGACAACTCATTTTTGGGATCCTGATAGCAGATCATGAAACTATCCTCAATGACTTGGCATCCTTGAGTATGATCTCCATACTGCCCCGATACTCACTCACGGTTCCAACTGCATTTATCCTCCTTTTATCCATTCCCTGAATGGTTAGATTTCCCTTTTCTATATCGGTTGCAGAACTGTCGAATATCACCAGGGTTATCTCGCCCGTACCATCCATTACCTTAAGGAAGTAGGTGTTGCTGGTTTTTGATTTACCAACCTCCTGAACAACCCCCTCAACTGTAACATCCTCATCCAGCATTCCCCTGTCTATCTGACTTATTTTAACTTCCCTGGGCATTATCTGCCCTGCAAATACTACCATTCCCAGGAGTCCTATTATAGACGTTGCAAGGGCCAACCTGAATATCTGATGATCCTCCACAGCTTCACCACCATTAATACACTTTAAATTCAATTTCAGAGGTTTTTAGAATCTTTATTTTTTAAGGAGCTATTTTTAATGCTTTTTTTAATGTATTTCTTATCACATCACAAAATTATTATTAATTATATCATGTTTAGTATTAATAATGTTTAGTATGATGTGAATTGAGGAGTGCACCCACAACTTTGAGCATCTAAAATCAGAATAATTCAAAAAATATTTTTAATAATTAAAAATGTGTGAATCCAATGAAAATGATTTCATATTGAAAAAAAAGTTATTTTATAAGGATATTTTACAAATTTCTCCTAAAATAGTCTGATTTCAGCCCATAGCTGCTGGACAGAGTAAAGATGTCGTTATAAAATTTCAATCCTAAAATAGTCTGATTTCAGCCCATAGCTGCTGGACAGAGTAAAGATGTCGTTATAAAATTTCAATCCTAAAATAGTCTGATTTTAGCCTCCTGAAGCTGTGGCTTTGCATTTTGCTGATAATTATTTCAATCCTAAAATAGTCTGATCTTAGTAGGCATATATTACTACTTCATCTCCCTTTGCTGCTCATTTCAATCCTAAAATAGTCTGATTTTAGCAAACAACCTTTATTACAGTTCTGATAATTTTGATGAATTTCAATCCTAAAATAGTCTGATTTTAGCCAGGAACATCATATATAAAAGTCATAAAGGTGATTAAATTTCAATCCTAAAATAGTCTGATTTTAGCCCCAATACCACCCCAGGGAAACCCCCGGCCCATCCCCATTTCAATCCTAAAATAGTCTGATTTTAGCCAACCGCGATCCACCAGAAACAACTTAAAAAAAATCTATTTCAATCCTAAAATAGTCTGATTTTAGCCCGCTACGGGGACACAATTAACTACAGAAGTAATAAAATTTCAATCCTAAAATAGTCTGATTTTAGCATTCCAAGATGGAATAGCCACTGTTTACGTAAACCGATTTCAATCCTAAAATAGTCTGATTTTAGCCACTTGAAATACTCCGAAAGATTGAAACCGCAACAGGATTTCAATCCTAAAATAGTCTGATTTTAGCTATAATCAATTACATTAAAAGTTTACCAGGCCGTATTATTTCAATCCTAAAATAGTCTGATTTTAGCGTAGTCAAGTCATCCTACGAAACCCGATTTCAGTCATATTTCAATCCTAAAATAGTCTGATTTTAGCAATTTGTTTATGTTTTTTGAACTTCTTATATAATCAATTTCAATCCTAAAATAGTCTGATTTTAGCTTCAAATTACCTATTTTCATTGATTTAGTCGTGGTAGAATTTCAATCCTAAAATAGTCTGATTTTAGCTTCATGCCTCTACGGGTACTGTTTCCTCTTGACTTGATTTCAATCCTAAAATAGTCTGATTTTAGCCAACACCAACACAGTACGCATCTGCACTTGAAACAGTATTTCAATCCTAAAATAGTCTGATTTTAGCAACCACTAGCATAATAATAAAATTTCACACTATTTGATTTCAATCCTAAAATAGTCTGATTTTAGCTTCACAGATACTACCTAAAATTCCAGCCCAGACTTTATTTCAATCCTAAAATAGTCTGATTTTAGCTAGACAAATATTTCTATAATGACAAAATCGTGTTTTAATTTCAATCCTAAAATAGTCTGATTTTAGCATAATAAAATAATAATAAAATAAACAAAGATTGAAGATTTCAATCCCAAAATAGTCTGATTTTAGCAAGAAACAAAGCATACAACACAACACAAAAAGGACTTATTTCAATCCTAAAATAGTCTGATTTTAGCAGGGCCGAAATTTCGCCTATTTCCCCTGATACAGCCTATACTTTGGCCAATATCACACTTAAAATTATCCATCCCCAATTTTCAATTTCTTTTATATGGATCAACACCAGCCTGCAGAGGATTTTTTTAATAAAATAAAATCAAAAAATAGATAAAAACTAATTTAAAGTAATATGGTGATGGTACAGCATATACGAAGCTCAAATAAATTGAAATAAGCCAATCAAAGCCTTAGTAATATTAAACTTATATTTAATAAATTTGTGGGATAAACGATCAAGCAAAAACTCCTTAAAAATTGAAAAAAGAGTACATAAATGATAATAAGTTAAAAAAAGTAAAAAATCAAAAAATTCCGCCAATAGGAGCCTTTTAAACCCGAAAACATTCCTTTTAAGTGTTTTATCACTCCGCATAGTATAAATTAGCATATATAAATAATTTTAAAGCGTTTGAACATCTTTAAACATCGATTCAACACGTTCAACCGTGTCAATATCCTCAATACTTATATCTTCCCTTACCCTCTTAACAACAGGGAACCTCAAGGAGTATCCACTCTCGTACTCCGGGCTCTTAACGATCTCACTGTAGGCAATCTCAAGGATGATGGATGGAACTATCTCCACCCTTCTGCCTGTTTTCTTGGTTATAAGGGGTTCAACCATCTCAGATAGTTCCAGAAGCATCTGATCGTCCAGACCGGTTGCTGCATGTGCAATGGTCTTCAGTTCGTTGTTTTCATCCTGAACTGCCAGCAGATATGAACCTATGAAGTGAGCTCTCTTACCTTTACCGTAGGTTCCACCAACAACCACCAGATCCAGGGTTTCAGGTTCTGCCTTTCTTTTGAGCATTTTCTTGCCTCGGATGCCCGGCATGTAAGGTGCATGGGGATCCTTGATCATTATACCCTCATGTCCCCCCTTCAGTGATTCTGTGAAGAGATCTTCAGCCCTCCAGATATCCTCAGGTGTGGCCTTCACCTGATTGGAAAGCTGGAGCTTATCTTCCATTACATCAACCATGGATTCAAGTATCTTACGCCTGTCCTCGAAGGGCGTATCTATCTGAGGACCATGGTAGTACAGCACGTCAAAAAGGTAGAGCTTCAGTGGCACCTGTTCGCGCATCTTCTCGATTTCGTACTTCCTCCTGACCCTCTGGAGTATGTACTGGAAAGATATAGGTTTACCATCCTTTGTAACGATTATTTCACCTTCAACGATGAAATCCTCATGGGGCAATGCTTCTTCTATGTACTCAATGATTTCAGGAACTGCATTGGAGATGTTCTCAAGTCTTCTGGTGAATATGTTAACTTCATCCCCTGATCTGTGTATCTGAACCCTTATACCGTCGTACTTGGTTTCACAGAGAGCCCAACCCATCTCCTCAACACTCTCCCTGATCCCAGGAGAGAGCTGTGCTAGCATTGGCTTGACAGGTTTTCCTGGTTTGAGGCTGAGTTTTTTAAGTCCTTCAACACCTTCTTCCTTTGCAACCTCTGAAACAAGACCAAGATCATTTGTGAGCATGTGCGCCCTTTCAACTACCCCTTTCTCAACTGAGAAAGCTTCTGCAATGGCATCCTTTATGGTTCCCTCACCCACTCCAACCCTGAGCTCTTCAAGCACTGTTCTTGTGATGTACTTGGCCTCCTCCGGGGATGCAGATGAGAAGAGTTCCCGTAATATCTCCATCTTCTTGTACTGGGACCTGTTTCCTGAAATATCTGCTATCTTCATGAGGTTGCTGTGAACCTTCTGGATGGTCAGGGGGACTGTGAAAAATGTTGCCTGCTTTTTTTTACCAAGAAGTAGTTCTGCAGCGGTTCCAATATCCCCTGCATCCCGCATCATGTCCTCAACGTCCTCAGGCCTAACTCCTGCAACCAGTGCCATTGCATTCATAAGGAGTTTTGATGCTATTCCAAGTTCCTCCTCACTCCATGTTGGGAAAACCCTTCCAAGGGAGAGCAGTGTAACAACTGGAAGAAGCTCCGGATCTTCTCCCCCTATTTTCCTGAAAAAATCCGCGAGTATGGTGGTTTTTTCAAGCCTCTTGGTTGTGGAGTCCAACTTCTCGTATACATCCACAAGTTCCATGTACCTCATTCCATCCTTTGAATTCATGATCATGATCTCCTCAGTGCACATCGATTCGATTTTAACAATAGATTGTGGGTTAAAATAAATCCATTGTGATTTATAGTATCATTATCAAAAATCAGCTATAAAAAATCTTCATTCAATACAGGATTTTCAATATCCTAAAATTATTTTTAGTATGTTATAATTCGTTATATTATCTTAAATATGAAGAATAACGTTAACAGGTTATTTCTGTTTCAGTACTTCAAATTAAAAATTATCTTGAAAACTTAGCCTCGTTTCAAATATTAAATTCCTCGTATATGTATTTGTAATGTTTAAAAAGTCTTTCACCCCATGAAATAGCTTCCTCATCCTTGCTGATCAAAAACACGTTGATGTCGTATGATCCATCGGTTGAAAATAGGCCCATTGCAAGGAATTCATCACCTAAGGTAAGTGAAATCTTTAAATCATTACCTGCAATTCTTAGACTCCCATTACCTGAAGCAATAGATTTTTGGAGTTTTTCTGTGCCTATGGTTTCCTCCATTTTATCCATAACAGCTGAAGTAACTACCAAATCAAGTTCTCCATTCCTTTCAATGGTTCTGATAAACATCTCAGCATTTTTAGGGTAAAACACTGGTGAAAGAAATTTTATGTTGCTTGTATCCATCAGAAGCTCTGAAAGAACCCTGTGAGGTTTCATTACATCGGTTGTTGTGGATGTTACAATGGTGGAGTTGTTTAGGTATCCAATATCCTTGATTAGGTTCTTGGGTATGCAGTCCACTTCATGATTCAGAAATAGGTCCTTGCATGTCTTTATTGTATTGATGGTCTCCATCATATCCACGAGTTTGTTCACAGCCATTTTCCCCAACTGTGAGAGACAATAATTGCCTGAATCCCTCAGTATAATGTTTTTTCCCTGAAGCTGGCTCATTCCATGGAGTATGGTTGATGAGCTGAGGTGGATATCGTTTCGAAGATCCGCAAGATTTTTAGGACCATCATTTAAGCTCATCAATATCTTTATTCTAACATCAGAACTTGTAAAAAACTTCATATCAGTTTTAATATCTTCATAAAGTTCAAACATATCATTGATATTCATTCTATCCCCTAAATTGGTAGTCCCTATTTACCAGTTATTTAGCCCCACCATAACTGATGCTCAATATTAGTAATAGTAGTAATAGTAATTATTATTAATTATAAATGTTCTGTTTAGGAAGGTGAAGCTTCAAAATAACATCGTTATATGACTTGATTGAAACAAGTATTTAAACTTTGAAAGCTGAATTGAAAAGTGAAAATTCCCTCTAAAAATAGGATTAATTAAAAAAAAATGGATTTTAAAGTGTTTAAATGTTTTAGAGGAATTAATTCCTATTTTAATTCACATGAATCTTTCGAAGCGTTCCTTCCCAACCTTACATATTGGACAGGATTCTGGTGGTTCTTCCCTTGCACAGAGGTAACCACAAACTTTACACCTCCAAACAGGCAGTGAAGGGGTTAAGAGTGCATTGAAAGATGTTGATTTCATCCTCACTCTTTCTTCAGGCCCTGGACGTCTTTCAGGAATTGATGTGAGCTTTTTCTTGCCCTCAAGTATTTCCTTTGTAACGTAGAGTCCACAGTAGCAGGCCCCGTACTCGTTGAGGTCAGGATCCCTGTAGTCGCATGGGCAGATGAGATCTAGGTCGTCCTCCTTCTTTCCAGATGCAAGGCGGCATGGACATGCCCCGTAGCCGTACCTCTTCTCATTTACGAGTATGTTCTTCAAGAGCTCCTTTGCAAATCCAACGTCTGGGTTGAGGTGGTATCCATAGGCTTCAGCATCCTCTTTAACCTTGGTGTAGAATGCATCAACCTCTGCATCAGAAACCTCTTCAGGACTCATCCTGCTGCCTCCCTTATTCCCTCCTCATCGAAGCCCACTATACATCGTTCATCGTTTATGATGAGGGTTGGGAATGAGAGCTGTGAGTTCCATTTTTTGATCTCTTCCACTGCATTGGAACGTTCCTCTCCCTCTTCAAGATCAACGTAGATATAGTTGTACTCCACTCCAAGGTCTTCAAGCAGCATTCTGGTCTTTTTACACCATCCACATGTGCTTAAAGCATAAAGAACAAATTTTCCTTTATTTTCACCATCCACGTGTTGCATTGGCATTTTTGGCCTCCTGAAAGATTTTAGATTTTTTAAACACTTTACCTATGTAAAAGCATCTATTAATAGTTATGATATCAATTTTATTAAGGGATGGTTTAAAAATTAAAACACAACACTGGAGGATTGGTTAAAAATACTGAATTAAAAGGAGTAAAAATAAGAATAAAGTCATGTAAAATGGGACATATAGAATTTAAAGATATTATAAAAGTTCTTGAACCCTTAAATTCAAATTTTTTTAAAAGTTGTCTCTAACGATCCTTATGGCGCAGAAGTCTCCGCACATGGTGCACATGTCCTCATCAGGGGATGGCTTTCTCTGCCTGCATTTTCTGGCCTTTTCCCCATCAAATGCAAGTCCAAACTGTTTTTCCCAGTCAAAATCCCTTCTGGCATATGCCATTTCAACTTCACGTTCCCATGAACCATTAACTCCCTTGGCTATGTCTGCAGCTTCTGCAGCTATCTTCGAGGCTATGACCCCTTCCCTGACATCGTCAACGTTGGGTATTGCAAGGTGCTCTGAAGGTGTGACGTAGCACAGGAAGTCCGCACCAGAGGATGCTGCTATTGCCCCACCTATTGCAGATGTTATATGGTCGTAACCTGGTGCAAGGTCTGTTACAAGTGGCCCAAGTACGTAGAATGGTGCTTCCTTGCACACTGTCTTTTGTATCTGCATGTTGGCCTGGATCTGGTTTATTGGAACATGCCCGGGTCCTTCAACCATTACCTGAACTCCTGCATCCCTTGCCCTGTCAACCAGTCCCCCTAGTGTTACGAGTTCCTGGATCTGGGGCACGTCAGATGCATCGTGAAGACACCCCGGCCTCAGACCATCTCCAAGGCTCAATGTAACATCATACTCTGCTGCAACCTCAAGGAGGTAATCATAGTTGCTGTAGAGGGGGTTTTCTTCCTGGTTCTGCAGTATCCATGCTGCAAGGAATGATCCTCCCCTGCTGACAATTCCCATTATCCTGTTGGATGCTTTGACCTTCTCAACTGTTTCCCGAGTTATTCCACAGTGGACCGTTATGAAGTCCACGCCTGCCCTGGCCTGATTTTCAATGGCATTGAACATGTCATCCTCATCCATGTTGATGACTGCACCTTTACTCTTTGAAGCTGTGACTGCTGCCTCGTAAACAGGTACGGTTCCTATTGGCACATCAACAACATCCATTATGGCTTCACGGACAGTTTCAAGCCCCGGACCTGTACTGAGGTCCATTATAGTATCAGCACCATATTTAACTGCTGTTTTTGCCTTTTCAACTTCCCATTTAACCTTCTCAAGCTCGGAGGAGGATCCAAGGTTGGCGTTGATCTTGGTTTTGAGGCCCTTTCCCACACCCATTGGCCTGCTCCTGCCATTGACATTTTTTGGAATAACAATACGGCCGTTTGCCAGTCCTTCGATAATTTTCTGGACACTTATACCCTCTTTTTCAGCCACTGCTTTCATTTCATCTGTAATTCGGCCTTTCCTGGCCTCTTGCATCTGAGTCACTTTTCGATCCCTCGCTTTGATATTGAAAGATTATTAAGACGAAGCTTAGTCAAATCACTAAAATAGATCCATCCTAAAAAATCATGAACGCCCCATTATGAGCATAATTAACAATACAGTAGTATTAATTTGATGATTCCTTCTATTCATTTAATGGTATACCCAGATTCATATATCAACTTATTCCATTGAAAGAGTTGAATCGTGCGGTGGATGTTTCACTGAAACTCACAACCAATGGTACCAAATAATCCTAACTCTTTTTTAATGGGTTTTAGAAGTTTTTTAGTATTTTTACAGGTGAACATTTCACAATGCATGAGATTAATCTTTTTTTTATAATTTTATTATTAAATATTATTTTTTAGTTCCAGATAAGATGTTAAATTCATGTCACTACTCAGAATTACTTCAAAAATTTTATAATTGGAACTGTAATAAAATAATAATCCAATAGAAATGATTTAATAAATATGAGGTTCAAGAGAAATTAGAATTTAAAAGTTTTTTAAGGGATTTAAATTGAATTTAAAGGCATTTATGTGAATTAACATGTTTAAAAGAATTGAATTGGTTAATAAAACAGTTTAAAGAATCGTGAAATGGAGGGGTTAAATACGTTATCTGGAAAGAAAAATTTGGAGAAAATGAAGGTATCTGAGAAGGAGGTGACCAGCACCTATGGAAGTAGGTACTTCACTGAAAGCATTCCAAAGTACGTTATGCCCGAGGATGAAATGCCCGCAAGGGCGGCGTATCAACTGATACACGATGAACTGAACCTGGATGGGAATCCTGCCCTGAACCTGGCGAGTTTTGTGACAACCTGGATGGAGCCTGAGGCTGACAAGCTCATAATGGAGAGCATGGATAAAAACTTCGTTGACAACGACGAGTATCCTCAGACTGAGAAAATACAGGAGAGGGTTATTAACATGCTGGCCAGGCTTTTCAACGCCCCAAAGGAGTGTCATTCCGTGGGAACAGGGACCATAGGCTCGTCTGAGGCCATAATGCTCGGACTTCTGGCCCATAAATGGACCTGGAAGAAAAGGAGACAGGAAGAGGGGAAACCCTTCAACAAACCCAACATAGTTATGGGTGCAGATGTTCACACGGTCTGGGAGAAGTTTGCACTTTACTTCGATGTTGAGCTGAAGCTCATACCCCTTGAAAGAGACACTTACACAGTCACAGTGGATAAGGTGGCAGAGGAAATAGATGAAAATACCATATGCGTTGGTGCTGTTCTTGGAACAACCTTCACAGGCCAGATGGACCCTATAAAAGAGATAAACGATCTTTTGATGGATATTAAAAAGGAAAATGGTTGGGACATACCAATACATGTTGACGGTGCCAGTGGAGGTTTTGTGGCACCGTTCCTCTATCCTGAACTGGAATGGGATTTCAGACTCGAACAGGTTCGATCCATCAACGTTTCCGGGCACAAGTACGGTCTCGTGTATCCTGGAGTGGGCTGGCTCATATTCAAGGATAAAACAGACCTCCCTGAGGAACTCATATTCAAGGTGAATTACCTGGGAGGTTTGATGCCCAATTACTCCCTGAACTTCTCCAAGGGAAGCAGCACAATAATAGCCCAGTACTACAACTTAATAAGACTTGGAAAAAGTGGTTACACCGACATAATGGAGAACATGATGAGTAACAGCCAGTACCTCGCCAGAAAACTTGAGGATTCAGGTAAATTTGAGATCATCAACAAGGAGGGGATGTTCCCACTTGTAACAGTGAGTTTGAAGGATGAAGAATTCACGGTTTTCCAGCTTTCAGAGAAACTGAGACAGAAAGGCTGGATCGTTCCTGCATACACACTCCCTGAGAATGCTGAGGATGTTGCAGTCATGAGGATGGTTGTGAAGGAAAACTTCGGCAGGGAAATGATCGACCTGCTTGTTGATGATGTGATGGAAGCCTGTGAATCCTTTGAAGGTGAAGAAACAGTAGAAAAAGTGGAAGATCAGAATCCTTCCCTCCTATATTAAATTTTTACTAAAAAGAAGAATATAAGCCTTTAAAAAGATTTTTTTATTCCTTTGTAATTTCCCTTTTTTTATTCCCTTTTTTTTATGAGACTTCAATTACAGGTCATCTTATTCACTGATGTTATTAGAATCAGATGCAACGTTGGCCAGATTACATCTTATATAAGTTACAGGATTTCAAGTTACAGGACTCCGGTCATTTATTAAAAAGTTATAACTGCAATTAAAAAAAATAATGTAATGAATTAATTAATAAAAAGGTGTTTTACGTGTTAAATATTAAAAAATTATCTATTTCAACCATTTTTCCCATTATTATACTCCTCACATTGCTTTCATTTGGGATTTTAATTCCAATTCTGTCAGTTGTGGCTTTAGGGGCAATTCTAGCCTATTATGTACGGCCAATCGCCAAAAGGATCAAACCCTTCGTGAAGTACGAAACCCTTGCAATCATTATTGGAATGATAATCCTTGCCGCACCAATCGTTGCCCTGCTCTATGTAACTGCAGTCCAGATATTGGCAGCTGCAATTCAGGTTTTCGGTTCCATTCCCCATTCATCAGCAAGTGCAACATCAACTGCAACTGCAACTGCACTGAACATAAAATCCGGTTTAGCAACAGCTCAAAATTCAGACAGCCTTAATAGCCTTGCAAATCTGTTCATCTCCAACATCACAGCCATTGCAGAGAAGCTCATTTCCTACCTCGTAAACCAGATCATCACTCTCCTTGAATTTTTACCAACACTGGCCATGCAGATATTGATACTCTTCTTTTCAACATTTTACTTTGCAAAGGATGGTGACAAGGTAATTCGTTACATCAAAGACATTGTTCCAGCAGAAGACAAGGGATTTTACCGCAGAATAATCCACAGCACCGATGACATCATGAAGAGCATAGTTGTTGGTAACGTTATCCCCGCAATCATCTTGGGACTGCTCTCCATGGTACTTTACTACTTTCTTGGATATCCATACATACTTCTTCTTGGTATACTCAGTGGACTGTCTGAGTTCATACCCATAGTCGGGCCGTGGATAGTTTACGGAGTTCTAGGTCTGTTCAGCATCCTCACAGGAGACGTTACCACTGGAGTTCTTGTTATATTCTTTGGTTGGATCATCGAAACAACCACCGACATGTACATCCGGCCAAAGCTCTCTGTCAACTACTCCGAAGTTCATCCCCTTGTATTTCTCCTGGGATTCATATTCGGAGCAGTTACACTGGGTATTCCTGGACTTTTCATTGGCCCCCTCATACTTGGAGTGACCTACTCTGCCTACCTAGCCTACAGGGAAGAGGTTAAAGATACCGGATGAGTTAGCTTCATCTAAAAGATAGTTTCATCTAAAGAAGATTTGAAGACTCATATGACCCCTTCAAAGGTGTTGGATTTGTTGAATCCTCCAGATTTAAATATTCTGGGCAACAGAATATAAAACATGATAGGAAACCTAAGTGCCAAAGACATCATGATCAGAGAAGTGCATGTAACAAGCCCCACAGACCTTGTAGCTGCAGCAAAGCTCAAAATGATGCGCTGCAACGTTGGAGGGCTTCCAGTGGTGGATGAAAAACGTCTTGTAGGAATTATAACCCACAGGGATGTTCTGCTTGCAGGTGGAGAAGCACTTGGACTCAAGGTGAACGACCTTATGAGCAAGGAACTCTACGTTGCAGAGCCTGAAACACCCATCAAGGACATAACAAAAGTTATGGCAGATAAAGGATATCAGAGAATTCCTGTTGTTGAAAATGGAAATCTTGTGGGCCTCATAACCCAGAGCAGCCTTATAAGGGCCCTTGCAGGTCTTGAAGACTGAAATCCTGTTCCTGCAAAACTATCTTAATTTTTATCCTTTTTGATAGTTATCTCCTTTTTGAGGCCTTTTTTGAGATCTATCCTGGAAAAGTACTGATTAACCCTAACTAATGACCATTGCTATTTTATGAGTGCTGCTATTCTCAATAAATCATGAAAAGCTTTTAAAAATGAAATACTGATTAAAAAAGATGTGCTCGGAATGGATCGTTAGCTTCAAGTAATTTTATATAACGTAATTAAGAGGTATATGAAAAATTACTATATAATGTTTTACAGGGTATTATGAAAATAAATGGATTTCAAGCCCAAATTGGCCATAAAATAATAGAAATTATGTGAAAAGTTCATAAAAACCTTTTTAAGTAAGAATGTGAATAGAAAAGTATAAGTTAGATGAAATCTAACAGCATATAAGCCACGCCGGGGTGGCTCAGTTGGTTAGAGCGCACGGCTCATAGGGTATTAAGCAAGTGCTCTGACTTTTTCCTGGGATACCGTGAGGCCGCGGGTTCGAATCCCGCCCCCGGCACTTCAAACAATTTTTGAAGGCCTCGAAAATTCCATGAAACTTTATTTTTATTTTAAACTGTTTTTATTGTGTTTTAGTGTATTTACGGTTTAACATATTCACAAAATGATTCAGTATTAATAATCTGTTTATACCTTAACTCATTACCCAAAGTCTTATAACAATAATTTCATTGAAACTCATCTCATGCAATCAAACAGATTCTTTCAGGTCCCCAAAATGAAATGAAAAACTTTAAGACCATGTGATTGAACATTATAGATAAATGTTTAAAAATCCTTATAATGCTTTAACTTTATCAGTTTAAATAAAATAATAAGTATTTTATCCTTTTTTGAATTAAAAGGTTTTTAAAAGGGTTTTTCATGGTAATGGAGGTTTTTTAATGGAGGATATCTACGAACGTTCACTTGAGGGAGACATAACAAAGGAAGACGCTTTAAAGCTGGTTGATGCAAATCCATTCCAGCTGTTCGATGTTGCAGACAGACTAAGAAAGGGGATAGTGGGTGATGATGTCACATTCGTGGCAAACAAGGCCATAGACATCACAGACCACTGCATGATAGAATGTGAATTCTGCTCATTCAGGGACCATATAGGCTATGAAATGAGCGTTGATGAGATAGTTGAAAGCGTTGGTCAGTCCCAGAACATTGGAGCAACTGAGATCTGTCTATTCGGCGGTGTTATGCCCCACATGACTGTAGATTACTACTGTGACATCATAAAAGCCATAAAATCCAAATACGACATCTGCCTCCATGCACTATCCCCAGTGGAGATCTACCACACAGCCAAAGTCTCTGATATGACCACCTTTGAAGCCCTTAAGGCCCTTAAAGAGGCAGGTATGGACACCATGACAGGGGCCTCTGCAGAGATACTCGTGGACTCTGTCAGGGAAAAGATATGTCCTAAAAAGGTTTCAACCCAGGAATGGGTGGACATAATTAAGGAAGCCCATAAGCTGGACATTCCAACCACCTCAACCATCATGTACGGAAGCGTTGAGACCTGGGAGGACCGTATAGACCACCTCATGATACTCCGGGATATACAGCGCGAAACCCACGGCTTCACAGAACTCGTGCCCATGACCTTCCTGGGCCTCAACAACAAACTGGGCCAGGAAACACTGGGTGCAAGTGGAATGGACGATCTCAAGATCCACGCCATTTCAAGGATAATAATGGGCAGGGACATGCCTAACATCCAGGTTTCATGGGTGAAGTTAGGCCTCAGAACCACCCAAATAGCCCTCTGCTGCGGTGCCAACGACTTCGGGGGCACCATGATGGAAGATAAAATATCTGTGGCTGCAGGTGCATCCTACGGAGAGTACATGCCCCGAGAGAAGATAGTTGAAGTGATTGAAGCTATTGGACGTGTGCCTGTGGAGAGGACCACGACTTATGAGAGGGTTTGAGGTCCTATTAGATTTTTATCCCCCACAAACTTTTATTTTTTTTACCTTTTTTAGATTTAGTCCATTAAATCCATGTAGATTTATTTTTTAAGTCTTTAAACTTGTGATTCATCGTTTTAAAAATCGTTTAAAAAAAATGGATGTTGAATTTAAAAAAAGAACAGAACCATGTCAAACGTTAAATACTTTAAATCATGTTCCTAAACATCCTTGACCAAAACTTTATAAGCAACCTCCTAAAAAAATCCAGTCGTATCATTAATTCAACACCTATTCATGTGTAACCTCCGAAATGTATCAAAGGAATTGATACTGGGACTAAAAAACCGGATAGGTGATGAAATGTTTAAGGACATCCTGATATCGATGCGTCCCAAACAATGGTACAAAAACCTAGTTATATTCATTGGGATCGTATTTTCACTAAATCTTCTAAATTTTAACCTATGGATAAGCGTTGTTTCGGCATTTGTAACGTTTTGTTTACTTTCTGGAAGCATCTACATCATAAACGATTGTCTGGATGTTGAGAAGGATCGTAACCACCCCAAAAAAAGCAAACGTCCCCTTGCATCTGGAAGGCTGAAAACCTCACATGCACTCTTATTTTCAGGTATTGCAGTGGTAGCTGCATTGTTACTGGCCTTCACAGTGAACCTTTCACTCCTTCTAGTTTCACTCGCCTTTTTCGGCCTGATACTGATCTACTCCCTGTTTCTGAAGGAGCTGATCCTCGTGGACATACTGGTTATCTCAACAGGTTTCGTTCTCAGGGCAGTTGCAGGCTGTGTTGCCATAGGAGTCTTCGTGTCACCATGGCTCATAATCTGCACATTCCTAATGGCCCTCTTCCTGGCCCTTGTCAAACGGAGGCATGAACTTATTTTACTCAAAGACAAAGCAGGAAGCCATCGTAAAATCTTGGAGGGTTACTCCAGGGAGATGCTGGACCAGATGACCAACATAACCACCGCTGCCCTTGTAATGTCCTACTCCCTCTACACCTTCTTTGCTCAGAACATTTACATAATGCTCACAATACCCTTGGCGTTCTATGGAGTGTTCCGTTACCTGTTCCTGGTGCACAATGATGGAATGGGAGGAGAACCTGAGATGATATTCAGGGACAGTGGAATGGTTATCAGCATGACTCTCTGGGTTGTGCTGGTGATTGGAGTGCTTTACTTCAATAAGTTGGGATTTACAGGAGTTTTAAAATGAACCTAAAATCATCAACCCATTATCTCAAAAAGTGCAATCCTTACTCCAAGTGCAACAATATCATAGGAGGCTCTTTTGAATGATATACGACCTTCACACCCACTCCAAGTACTCCAGAGACGGATGGATGGAACCTAAAACCCTGGTAAAAACCGCCATTAAAAAGGGACTCGCAGGAATAGCCATAACTGATCACAACACCATTGAAGGCGGCTTGAAGGCCAAAGAGTTTGAAACTGAAAACTTCGAGGTCGTTGTTGGATCAGAAATCGCAACAGACCGTGGCGAGGTTATAGGCCTCTTCTTGTCTGAAGAAGTTGTTTCAAGGAATTTTATTGAGGTCATCAATGAGATCAGAAATCAAAGTGGTACCGTGGTACTCCCACACCCCTTCGATGAACTACGTGGAAACGGGATCGCACCAGGAAAAGAAGATGCAAAACTCGTGGACTACGTTGAAACCTTCAACTCCCGCTGTTTCAGGACAAAATACAACGAAATGGCAGCAGAATATGCAAAAAAATATGGTTTGAAGAGTTTAGGTGGCAGCGATGCCCACTTCGCCCATGAAGTTGGTAGGGCAGGGATTACTACAGATGATGATCTGCATGATGCATTTGAAAGGGGAAGTTTCACTGTTTTTGGTGAACGATCCTCCCCGATGTATTTAGGACTTACAAAGGTGCTGAAAATATGGAAAAAAACAGGTTCTGGCTCGTACTGATATTCGCAGTGGTTGTTTACGTTGTAATGGGGGTTTACGCTGATCTGGGTGATCTTCTGACTGCCCTTGAAAGCTTCGACTGGAGGTTCATAATCCTGCTTCTATGCCTAACAACCCTGGGTTACTTGATAAGATTCGTTAGATGGGATTATTTCCTCAGGGGAGTTGGTGTGAAACTGAATATCAGGGACAACCTCTTCGTTTACATAAGCGGGCTTTCAATGACCATAACCCCTGCCAAAGCTGGTGAGATATGGAAGGGATGGCTCATAAGGGATATAAATGGTGAAAGTTTGAGTAAAACTGTGCCCGTGGTGATAAGTGACCGTTTAACTGATATACTTGCCCTTGTATTCCTTTCACTCCTTGGAATCCTCTACTACAAACAGGGCACCTACATCATAGTGGCCATCCTCATCATCTTTGCAGTATTCGTACTTGCAGTCAGATCAGAGGCTGTTTCAAACAGGTTGATACGTGTACTTGAGAAGAGGGCGGGAAAGTACTCCCGGGATGTTGAGAGCATGCACCAAACCTTCAAGGAAACACTGACCCCTAAAAAACTGGTGGTAACAACGGTTCTGGGTTTGATGGCCTGGTTCATGGAGTGTCTGGCCCTCTACCTTGCAGTTGCTGGCTTCGGTGATCACCTTGGAATGGTTGTCTCAACATTCACATTCAGCTTCGCATCCCTTGCAGGGGCGCTGAGCATGATACCCGGTGGTCTGGGTGTTGCTGAAGCAACGCTGTCTGGACTGCTCCAGTTCTTCGGACTCACAGCCACACTTTCAGTTGGTGTTGCCATCATCATCAGATTCGCAACCCTCTGGTACGGAACCTTCCTGGGCCTCGCTGTTTACCTCCTGGGAAAATCCAGGATCATCGGAGAAAAGAGGGAGGATACTGATCGTTGAACAATTCAAATAAAAATCAAGCACTTAAAAATTATTTAAATATTATTTTAAGAACATATACCCAATAAATTTAAAATTAAAACCTTAAAAAAATTAATTACAAATAAATCAAATAAATATACTGTAAAATTAAAAATTAATGGATAATAAATGTTGTTTAATTCAAATAATTGAATTTAACGAACAATCAATAAAGATTGTTGGAAAAAGTGAATATTAAGAGTATTAGGAGGTACATCTTATGACAAAGATAGATTCCAAGGTTTCAATTCTAAAAACATCCCCTGAAACAGTTGTAAAGGATTATGGAGAGCTCATGCACCTGGCAGAGTATGACAAGGCAGTATCCCGTGAGAATGAGACCATACTCAAATTGAACCTCTCATGGACCCTCTTCTACCCTGCATGTTCCACACCGCCGTGGCAGCTTGAAGGTGTCCTGAAAACCCTCAAGGATGATGGGTTCCATGACGTGGTTGCAGTGGAGAACCAGACCGTTGTAACCCATCCCTGGAAGGGTGCCTACTTCAACAAGTGGCTCCCCCTCCTTGAAAAGTACGGAAGGGAATTTCAGCCCCTCACAGATGTGGAGTGGAGCGTCTACGAACCGAAGTCTGAGATGATGGTTATGGATGAGATATTCGGCCAGGTTCTGGTTCCAGAGATGTTCTACGGCAACGATGTTATACACTTCCCCACCGTGAAAACCCACGGCCACACAACAACCACAGGTTCCATGAAGAACGCCTTCGGAGGTCTGATACCCAAGTACAGGCACCACGCCCATAAGAAGATCCACGAGGTCCTGGTGGATCTCCTTGCAATCCAGAGGGAGATACATCCAGGGATATTCACGGTCATGGACGGGTGCGTGTGCGGGGATGGTGCAGGACCACGTACAATGGACCCCTACGTAGGCAACGTCATACTTGCAAGTGCGGATCCGGTTGCAGTGGACGCCCTTGCAGCCAAGATAATGGGCTTCGACCCCCTGAAGATAGACTACATTAAAATGGCCCATGACAGGGGGCTTGGAATGGGGGATGTGGATCAAATAGAAGTTGTGGGTCTTGATGAGGGGGAACTTGAAGGATTGAACTTCGGTTTCCACGTGAACAAGAGCCCTGTCATCAAATGGGATCAACGCCTTAGAAAGAAGACCATGAAGATAAAGTGGCTGCACCACCTCCTCTTCAACTCACCCATCTTCAAGACCTTCATTTTCGCCTCAGGATTCTACCACGACAAGCTATGGTACCCAACAACAGGTAAAAAGAACATAGAAAAGTTCAAAGCAACGGAGTGGGGCAAGTTGTTCGATGAGTATGATTATGGAGAGTTCCCTGAGTTCAAAAAGGTGAAAGAGTGGAATCCTTACTAACAACTTACTGTCAAGTGAGTTGAATAAAAACAGGCTGTTTTCCATTATTTCAATGGTTTAAAGTTAAAATATGGGTTTTTAAGCCATTGAATTCTTTTTTTATTTTTAGAGATCATTAAACTGCCTTGCCAATCCGTGTAAATGTAATACTTCTTATGTAATATCAATATTGAAAATATTATTATGTTTTCCCTAAAACAAGTATTATACTTAAAAATACATTAAAAAATATTATAAATTATCCAAAATTATTTTCAATTGATTTAGTAGCCTTAAAACGGATTATAACCACTTAAATTCATTAAAAATAAAAAGATATTTAAACAGTTTTATTGGATATATTCCTACTAATTTCATTCAAAATAATTTATTTCCATTTAAACGGTACAATCACCATAATATATAGAATTTTAAGAGTTATTTTCTTAAATAAGGCAATAATTGGGCTACATTTGGTACAGATTTGGGAAAAGCCTTATTAAAGATTTCATGGAGATAGGAAACTGTCCTCGGAGGGACATGAATAGGTGTTTTTTGGATGAGTTTTTATTAACTCATTCACCCATTTAAGGGAAATGATCAGCGAAAAGATTGAGTTACAAATAATTTGCAGGGCAGTTCCATGAAATATTTTTATTACCAATAGATAAAAGCCCTGCAAACCAATAAAATAGACCTAAACAAGTACATAACTAAAATTAAATAATAAATTAAACGTTTTATATATATTAAATACAAAAATTAGTTTTAAACTAACTAAATATTGCAATGCAACTTATGGAAAGTATATAAAGGAGCTATAAAGGATATTATGAAAGGTTGCATCATTATACATCTGCGATTTTAAAACAAACCATTCAATGAATATTTTTCAGGAGCCTTTGAATGCCAAGATCATATGCCCTTTCAGGGGCAAAAATTAAGTGGGACGTTGTGTTTCCACTGATTTTAATCACAACGGTTGTAATAACACGAATCCCGTTCATGAGCAAATTTCTGTATGAGTGGGACTCTGTAAACTATGCGATGGCCCTTTCCAACTACAACATACTCCAACAACAGCCCCATCCTCCAGGTTACATTTTCTACGTTGCCCTTGGAAGGGGTTTTAACCTGTTGTTCAACGATCCAAACACCAGCCTGATAGCACTGGCAATAACCTTTACTGCCTTGAGTTCTGTGCTGCTGTACTTCATGACACAGGAGATCTTTTCAAGAAAAGTGGGTATTCTAAGCTCCATACTCTTCATCTTCAACCCATTGATATGGTTTTACGGAGAAATTGCAAGTATCTACATCTTCGAAGCCTTCTTCAGTATCTTAATTGGTTACACATGCTACAAATTATTCAATGGAGATGAAAGGTTTATTTATATCTCTGCATTTGTACTGGGTTTGGCAGGGGGTTTCAGAACTGATATAGTGGAGTTCATGCTTCCATTGTGGATACTCTGCATACTCCATGCAAAACCCTCCTTCACCAAGGTCATCAAGGGCATGGGCATCTTTGCACTGTCCATTCTCTCCTGGCTCATACCCACTGCCCTTTCAGTTGGGGGAATTCATGAGTACCTTCAACTCCTTAAAACAACATCTGCAGCTGCAGATTACACGTCCATACTCTTCGGTGCCAGTATCAGCCATCAGATACTAAATTCTGGAGCATGCATAATCTGGTCACTTCTGGGATTAACTGTGATTGGCCTTTTAGCAGTTTTATACTTCTTAATCAAACGTAGAGATGTTTTAAAGAACGATTTAATGTTTCACCTTAAGAAACCACTGACACTGTTCTTTCTCTTATGGGCAGGTCCTGCATTCACTTTCTACCTCCTGATCTACGTTGTGAAACCGGGTTACCTCCTGACATGCGTACCTGCATTCATGGTCATTCTGGCCTACATCATCGGCAGGATCTCAGGATTCATAAACATCAGATTTCCAGGAATATCAGCTAAAAAAGCTTTGATTTCAATACTGACCATCTACATCCTTTTGAATACAGTTTACTTCATTTATCCGTGGGATATTCATAACGGTGCCACTTGGGAAACACCGACAGATAAAATGGAAACCAGCCAGGAATTATGGTTTGACTTTGATGTTGGTCTCATCTACAACAACGCAAAGATCAGTGCAAACGACGAAAATACGGCATTGCATATCCAGAACATACTGAATATCTCCAATTCAGATCCTTCAAGCACCATAATTGTTATACGGGACATAAACCGTGAAGATGAGGGTTTCAATTGGAGGAAGGCCATGTACTACCTTCCAGGTTACGATGTTTACTACCTCTTCGATGATGAAAACTCTGGAATCACAGGCAACGTTTCAATGTGGCACGGTAAAAACAACAGTTACACAACATCAGAGGCAACAACCCTGGATGTGCCAATGAACTCCTCCACAACCAGGATAGTTTGGATAATGAGCAATCAAACCTCATTCTACCAGGAGGTGAATAAAGAAGTGGGAGTTAACTCCATAGAACTTTCAAACGGTCTGAATATATACTACTCCCAAATTGGAAACCAGACCTCAAGTTTCCAGATCAGCGGATTTATATTCCAGCGCTGACTTAAGATAACCAAGCATTAGGAGGGATATTATGGATAAACTGGAAAAGCACTGGATCAGATGTCTAAAATGGCCGAAAAACAACGTTAATCTCTATAGGAATTGAAAAAAAGACTATTTTGTTATTGGAACTAATTTATTAAAAGAAATTTTTAAAATAAGTACCAAAATTTTAAAGAAGTACTAAACGAATTGCTAAGAAGTGTTGATTAAACTTGATTAATTTAAAATTAATTTAAACCACTTAACCCTTCATTTCATCAAAAAAAATTAAATAAAGGATAGAAATCCCTACTTCTATTCAGAAGCCCGGAACTTTTTCAGTACCCTGCTGCAGAGATCAGGTGCGTACTTCATTCTCCACACGTTGAATCCCACAACCAGAACAAGAAATGTAAGGCGCAGATATACGCTTACAGGCGCAAAAAGTGCTATCACAATGATCAATATCCCTACAAGGGTGTGCATAAGCCAGTTTCTCCAGTCAGACAGGTAAGCTTTCAGTCCATGGAACAGTCTCTTCATATATCCACCTCACTAAATCCATAATCAACCATATATATCAATTTTTGATATATTGAAATGTGATATATTTCCATATATATAGTTTAGCACCCCAATCCTTAAATTCATTAAATACGTAGGTAAAATAGAATCTTCAAGAAAATTATGAAAAGATAGTTCTAAATGAAAATCAGTTCTAAAAATTCTTAAAAAAGTTTTATTAATTAGACATGGTGTTTTTATGCTTGATAAATATCCTGAAGAAAATTACTGGGAAATCATAGATAGACAGAAGGGCATACTCAATAAAAAAGAACAGTTGAAACTTAAAAAGTCAAAAATAACAGTAATAGGGTGTGGAGGCCTAGGCGGCTCTGTGATTGAGATGCTGGCAAGAATGGGGGCTGGAAAACTCCGGATCATTGACAAGGATGTTTTTGATCTTTCAAACATCAACCGCCAGCTCATGAGCAGCATGGAAAGCATAGGCAAACCAAAAGCTGAAGTAACTCAAAAAACCATCAACTCAATAAACCCCTTCGTTGAAGTGGAAGCCTTCAACCAGGAACTCAACCAGGAAAACGTTCAAAGTATAGTTGAAGGCAGTGACATCGTTGTTGATGCTCTTGACAACCTAATGGCCAGAATATTAACCACCAGAAAAGCTGTAGAACTTGGAATACCCTTTGTACACGGTGCAATCCACGGTACCATGGGCCAGGTAACAACCTTCACCCCAGAAGGTCAATCCTATGAGGATACGTTTAAACTACCATCTGCAGGTAGGGAACTGACCGAAGATGTGGTAGCATCTGTTGGAAAGATCAACAAGGATGTTCCACCAGTAATAGGTCCCGTTCCTAATATTGTAGGTTGTTTACAGGCCTTTGAAGCAGTTAAAAATATTACTGGTAAAGGTAACATCATAACTGCACCCAACGTGCTAATATTCGACCTAATGAAGAAAGAACCGTTCACAATGGTTGAATTTTAATTATGAATCCTTCAATAAAATTTTAAGATATTAAAAACTATTTACTTTCTTTTTTTAATATTTAAGGTTATTAAATAATTTATTATTTAAAAATAGTGGCAGATAAAATTTAAATTCTTTTTAAATCTTCTAAAAAACTCCCTCCAGGCTTTTCAAAAGGTTTATATATCAGTAAAAGGAAACTTATTTCCGGTATACTGATCATGGAGGTATTAATCTATGCAAGATAAGATAGGACAGGTTATTGAAAACATAGAAAGGTGCGGCACAAAGTTTGTAAGGCTGCAGTTTGTGGATATCCACGGAACCCCCAAGAACATGGCGGTCCCCCTGGCAAAACCAGAGGATATTGAAGATATATTAAAAGACGGACTGTTATTTGACGGTTCATCAGTCGAAGGATTCGTTGACATCAACGAAAGTGATCTGGTAATAAAACCAGACCCAGACACATTCTCAACCCTCCCATGGAGGCCAGAAGAGAAGGGAGTTTGCAGGTTCATATGTGACATACACTGGCCTGACATGACCCCATTCGAGGGAGACCCAAGGTACATACTCAAAAAAGCCCTTGCAAAGGCAGAAAAAATGGGATACGAGTACAACGTCGGTCCAGAGCCAGAGTTCTTCATAATAGGTGAAGACGCAGAGGGAAACATCGTTCCAGGAGATGAAGGTGTTTACTTCGATGTGGAACCAGTTGACCAGGGAACAGACATCAGAAGGGAACTCGTACTTGGACTTGAAGAATTACACTTCGATGTGGAAGTAAGCCACCACGAAGTTGGATTCGGCCAGCATGAGATCGATTTTAAATTTGATAAAGCACTCAAAACAGCAGATGCTGTTATAACATTCAAACAGGCAATAAAAGCAATAGCTGACAACATGGGCTGCATGGCAACCTTCATGCCTAAACCATTCTTCGGTGTAAACGGTAGCGGAATGCACGTCAACCAGAGCCTATTCAAAAACGGAGAAAACATTTTCTACGACCCTGACGGCGAGAACGGACTCTCCCAGGAAGCAATGTACTTCACAGGTGGATTATTAAACCACTCCAAGGCACTTGCAGCAATCGTTGCACCAACAGTCAACTCCTACAAGAGGCTTGTACCAGGATACGAAGCACCATGCTACATAGCATACGGACTTAGAAACAGATCCACACTTGTCAGGATCCCTGCAAGCAGAGGAAAAGGTACAAGGCTTGAATTCAGATGCCCAGACCCATCATGTAACCCATACCTGGCATTTGCAGCAATATTAGAAGCTGGAATGGACGGTCTAAAGAACAAGATGGATCCAGGTGATGCAACTGAGATCAACGCATTCGGACTCGACGAAGCAGGCCGTGAAAAACTCGGAATAGACACATTACCATCCAGTCTCTGGGAAGCTTACCACGCACTTCAGGAAGACGAAGTTGTTAAGGCATCCCTGGGTGAACACACCTACAACCAGTTCATGGCACTCAAACGTGCAGAATGGGACGACTACAGGGTTCAGGTATTCCAGTACGAACACGAGAGGTATTTGGAGATTTAATACTCCAAAAACCCTTTCTTTTTTTATCGAAGTTGCGTATTACCTATTTATTAAAAATTAACAGTTTATTAAAAAAGTATTTAAAATAATCAGTAGATACTTAAAGGCATAATCAAAGAAAACTGAAGATCCGACCTCGATCAATCAAATAAATGAAATGGTGAAGAAATGCCACAAGAGACAGACCGTAAGATGATGGAAATCCTGAGAATTCTGGCAGACAGGGAAGAAGTTCTAGGTGCCAAGACCATAGCTGAAGAACTCAAAAAAAAGGGATACAACCTTGGAGAACGTGCAGTAAGATACCACATGAGGATACTGGACGAAAAAGGGTTCACAGAGCGTATTGGATATGCTGGAAGACAAATAACAGAAACTGGATTGAAAGAACTTGAAAAAGGTCTTATCTACGATCAGGTTGATTTCGTCTTCTCCAAGTTCGAGGACATGATCTACCAGACAACCCTTGACCCCCTGAAGGGGAAAGGCAGTGTCGTGGTTAACACATCAAGCTTCACTTACACAGACGATGTGATGAACATCCTGAAAGAGGTATTTGGAAAGGGAATTGCTGTAAGTCCCTATATAAACACGTCTTTTATTGAAGCTGAAAATAAGATGAAGGTTGAAACTGTCTGCGGAACTACCATAGATGGAATGCTCCTCCGGAGTGGAATACCAGTAATTCCCCAGTATGGAGGAGTTGTCGAAGTTGAGGGTAACGTGCCAACAAGGTTCACAGAACTCATATCCTACAAGAAAACCTCCATGACCCCCCTTGAAGCATTCACCGACGAGGATATGACATCAGTACTTCAAGTCATACGTGAAGGAAACGGACTCATCCCTGCAAACTTCAGAACCATCCCATCAAGCGCACGTACAAAAGCCTTGAAACTATTTGAAGATCTGGAAAAAATAGGAGTATCAGGACTTTTGAAGATGGGTAAAAGTGGAGAATCAGTTTTAGGAGTTCCGGTTGAGGAGGACATGGTGGGAATAGCAGTTATAGGTGGAATATCACCACTCTGCGCTGCAAAAGAAGCAGGTTTTGAGGTCAACATAAAACTTGCAGAAAACACCGTCAAATTAGAGGACATGAGCAGTATAATCAAACCTAAGCCTTTACTCCAAACAACAGGACCCGAACCCCATGAAAAGGTCAAATTTTTACTATCAAAGGCATGGAACCTCATATACAAGGTTGATCTTGACCTTGAAACCCTCAAGGGCAACGTCATTACAAATATCTCCTACGTGAAGAACGATGACCTTGAGGATGCACTGGCTGCCTTCGACAGTGTAATGGGCTCAAGGCCAGATTACTCAACAAGCAGGTTCTTCAAGATAATAAAAGGTCAAGAACCAGGTAAAACAGGTATTGCAACTGTCTGCAGCCTTACCATAGATGGTATACTCACCAAGAACGGTATATCCACATCACCCCAGTACGGAGGAATATTAGAAACAGAGGGTAAAAGTCCCAGGTTCATAGAACTTACAGCATACAGCGGATCATCCCTGGATCCCCATGAGATATACATTTCAAAGAATATGACCTCAGTTGGAGAATCCTTGAAGGGCAGGGGAAGAATACTTGCAAGTTTAAGGGAGATACCTTACATATCACGTCCACAGGCCGTTGAAATTCTGGAGGATATTAAGGAGGCAGGTTTCTCCATACTCGAAATTGGAAAACCAAGCGAACTCATATACAACGCCAAGGTTGAACGGTACCATGCCGGAATCGTTGCTCCAGGTGGTTTGAATCCAATTGCAATAATAAGGGAACGTGGTATACACGTGGAACCTAAGGCAGTTGAAACCCTCATGAAACTGCAGGATATGGAGGAGTTTTAATCCAAAATCGGATGTTCTATGGTTAATCTTTATTTAAGAATTTTTTTTTACTGGTAAATACGTCCTATGAATTTTATTTTATAATAATTTATTTTATAATAAATTTTAGATAGCATAAGCATAAATAGGATAATTCTTATAGTTATAGGCCAACTAACAACTGATCCTATAATCAATCTAATTACTGATAAGAAGGTGAAGATCATGAAAAAGGAAGAAAAATGTGCTAGTTGCGAAGAAATATGCCAATACATAGAAGATGAAGTTAAACCCGGTGATACTGTGCGATTATCACTTGGACGTTGTTACATTCCAGGAAAGGTAGTTACAAACAACGATGGAGTACTGCAGATTAACGTGGACAGCAGCGTTATAAAAGGATTGACCTGTATCGACGTGAAAGGATTGAAAGAATTCATAGTGGAACTTGAACATGAGTGTAAAGATGGTGTGTGTACAATTGAAGCCACAGACGACTGAATTCTTTCAAAATAAAGAAAATTAAGAACTTTTTTTATAATTAAACTTTTTATAATCCATGAATTATTATTAAATTATTTTTTTTACCATAAATTTTAAAAACAATCGTTGAATCCAATTTTTACTGAAGTTTCTAAGGAATATTTTGTGACACATGACCACCAACACCTAATTTTCTTATTAAAAAGTTGTCCAATGTTATTTCCATTGGAAAATTTTAGACAAACACAAAACGATACGTTTATATAAACACTTCGCATATTAATTAATAACAATTTGAAATATTAGTTAATATCAATTTGAAAAGGTGATTCAATGTCAGTGATCATAGACGAAGCAAAATGTGGAAAGATAGAAAACTGCCCTGGTGAAGGACTATGTATAAAACTCTGTGAAAAGGGAGCCTTAGAAGAAGGAGACGGCCAAGTAATCATAATCGATGAAAAATGTGATGACTGCGAGATTTGCATTCAAAACTGTCCAAATCAAGCTATATCCAAAAAATAGGTCGGATAACAATGGTTTCCGTAGAAAGGGAAGGGAAGGAAAATCGGTCCCTAACCCACAGAAATGAAAAATGTGTTGGGTGCGGGATATGCACAGACATCTGCCCAACAGAATCCCTGAAACTTGGTCCAGTTCTCCCCATAGCAAGGGGCCTTTTAAAAATGGATTACATCAACATCAACAAGGACACTTGTGTTTTGTGTGGACTCTGTGCATCTGCATGCCCATTCGATGCTTTAGAATTCAGCATAGAGGGCGAAAATGCGAAAAAATTGGATGCTTACCCTAAATGGAGTCATGAAGCAAGTATTGATGATGAAACCTGTGTATACTGTGGTAGCTGTGAAAAAGCCTGTCCAAGAAATGCCATATACTTGGAGAGGACACTTCCAAATGTAGAAGAACTTGTTCGTGGTGAAACAGAGATAGACAAGGATAAATGTATCTACTGCGGAATGTGTGAGGAGATCTGTCCTGCAGAAGCAATAAGCATTGACAGAAATGATATAAATTCCAGCAGCAAAGCCATTGCAAATGACATAACCGTTGACAAATCCAAATGTATCTACTGCGGAATATGCAAGAGGATATGTCCAGAAGAGGCCATAAAAGTGGTCTGCACAACCTGTATGGATCAGATGGAAATTGGAAAGCCAGAGATCACAGGGGATATCATATTAAATGAAGATCAGTGCATAAACTGCGGTTGGTGTGAGGAAATCTGTCCAGTAGATGCTGCAGAGGTTACAAAACCATTTGAAGGTGAAATAGAGATGGTTTCAACCGATGAAGTAACTTGTAAAGGTGATTCCTGCCATGCATGTATGGATGTTTGTCCATGCAACGCAATAAGCCTCGTTGACAACAAATCCGTTGTGAACCAGAATATGTGCACCCTGTGCGGGGCCTGTGCAAGGGCATGCCCACAACACATCATATCCATCAAACGCAGTGATATGAAACTTGACAATATACGATCCAAGTCCTGGAAGAAGGCCCTTGGAAGTCTAATTGAATAGATAGATAATTCACGTTCAACAAAAATCCTCCATTTTTGTTGTTTTTTTTATTTTTTCTTTTTTTAGTAGTTTGAAAAAACCTTTTAGTGTTTGAAAAAACAATTCTAATAATAATTCCGCCAGAAAAACTCAAGAATTTCTTTTAATTTAATTGAAAAATCATCCACTGAAAGATCGAAGCATAGTGGTTTTACTGATTTTCATAAAATCATGAGGGTTGCAGGATAAAAAAAGATCCAATGAACAAGCCATAAAAAAAAGAAGAAGGGTTTTATTCTTTTATTACCATTACCTCTGTGGATTTTATAACGGCATTTAATTCGTCACCCTCTTTAATATCTAGGTCTTCAACTGCTTCTTTGGAAATTATTGCAGTTATAACCTCGGGGGATTCTATTTTTATTTTTACAGAGGCAGTTATCTCTCCCTTCTCAACACTCACAACCATTCCCTTAAGACTGTTCCTTGCACTCATTTTCATTTTATCACCTAGGATATATTTTGTAAATGAAATTTCATATATTTTGTTGTGTTAGTATCTACATCACGGATGCTTGAACATATCGCTAATTACAAGTACATGGAAGAATTCATAATTAACTGTAAAACCCTGCAGGGGAGTAAAATCGATAGGATTAAATATGCATTTAGATATAACCAATCCTGCATGAATTGTATACTTAGTTAAAAGGAGGTTAGGGATGGACAAAAAAATCATAGCTATAATAGCACTAATAATTGTTGTTGTAGCAGGAATAGGAATCTATAGTTATTCCATAAGCAATAGTCCGGACACTTCTAAGCTTAGAATTTCAACCACAACCAGTTTAGAAGACACGGGGCTTTTAAAGGAATTAGAAGCTGCATATGAGAAAAAGTATCCTGGTGTGGATGTGCAAGTCGTGTCTGGTGGTACAGGTATAGCTCTACAGTACGGTGAAAGGGGAGATGTAGATTTAATGCTTGTCCACGACAAAGCAAGGGAAACAAAGTTTATTAACGATGGTTTCGGTACAAACCGTACTCAATTTGCTTACAACTACTTCTGGATAGTTGGCCCAGCAGATGACCCTGCAGGTATTAAAGGACTAAATGCAACAGAGGCATTCAAAAAAATAGCTCAAGAGGGACAGACAAACTCTCAAGTTAAATTCGTGTCCCGTGGAGATGCTTCAGGTACAAATGCAAGGGAATTGAAAATCTGGAAGTCTGCAGGAATAGACATCAACAACACCACAAATGGAAGCTCCTGGTACATAGAAAGTGGTAAAGGTATGGGAGACACGTTGGTAATTGCTAACGAGAAAAACGCCTACACAATAAGTGATTCAGGAACATTCCTTGCGTACTCTAAAAACGGTAAGATAACACTCGTACCCCTTGTGACAACAGGAAAGGATCTCCTAAACATCTACACAGCAATACCCATAAACCCAGATAAACACCCTAAAACAAACATAGAAGCAGCAAACAACTTTGTTAACTTCCTGGTTTCACCGGAAGGACAGACAATAATCGGTAACTACGGTAAGGACAAATATGGTCAGGCACTATTTACCCCAGTACCAACAAACACACTGCCTGCATTAATTGCCCCACTAATAATTTCAACCCCTGCTTAAGCAGGGGCTTTTTTTATTTTTAATGATTGGTCCAAAACCCTTAAGCCCTCAGATATGCAAAACTACTTCAATTAAAAATTTTATTATAGATATAGGTAATATCCATTTTTTTGGTGATCATGTGGCCAGTGAAATTATAGGGGCAATGGAACAGGCGATTTACTTAATAGTTACGCTTAATCCAGAATTGATTGAAATAACAATAAGAAGCCTTTACATTTCACTTTCAGCAACATTAATAGCCTCATTAATATGCATTCCCATTGGTGGGGCGATTTATTATTATGAATTTTATGGTAAGCGCACATTGATCAACATCATCCAAACTCTTTACAGCGTGCCCACAGTTATAATTGGGCTTTTCCTATTTCTGTTGATTTCTCAGGAAGGCCCCCTTGGAAATTTACACCTTCTTTTTACTCCTGAAGGTATGATAATAGGCCAGACGTTGTTAATACTACCCCTCATCATAGGATTTACAATTACGGCCCTTGTTGGTGTTAGTAATCAAATTAAAGAGCTTGCAATATCTTTAGGTGCAAATGCGTCTCAAACAATAATTACCATCATAAAAGAAGCACGATATGCAATTATGGGTGCTGTTATTCTTGGATTTGGACGGGCCATATCAGAGGTAGGAGTGGCTATCCTTATTGGTGGTAATATAAGGGGTTTTACGAGGGTTTTTACCACAACAATATCTCTTGAAACATCTAAAGGAAATATAGAGCTTTCCATAGCTCTTGGATTCATATTGCTCTCCATTGCCCTTATCATTAATTTAATGTTGAACTATCTCCAGGGTAGGGAGTAAATATCAGGTTTGTTAACAGGGTGGAAAAATGCACATGGTGGAACTAGAAAATATACACAAAAATTACGAAGATCTCCATGTTCTCAAGGATATAAACATAAAATTTAAAAAAGGCGCCAGCACAGCACTCGTAGGACCAACTGGATCTGGAAAAACTGTTCTGCTCAGATTAATCGACCTGCTGGAAAAACCATCATCCGGAACAGTGTACTTTGAAGGGATCAACGCGAATGCATCCCCTAATTTGCGTTTAAAAATAAGAAGACAGATAGGAATGGTTTTTCAAAAGCCACTTGCCTTTAAGGCGAGTGTCTATGATAACGTGGCTTTCGGTTTAAAGATCCGGGGAGATAAAAAGAATATTGAAACCAGGGTGAAGGAAACCCTCGAAACCATCGGGCTCAGGGGTTACGAGGATAGAAATGCACTTAAATTATCCGGTGGCGAAACTCAAAGACTTGCACTTGCAAGAGCAATGATTACGGATCCTAAGCTGCTTTTACTTGATGAACCCACTGCAAACCTTGACCCCATATCCACGAAGAAGATGGAAGAGTTGATCCTGAAGATCAACGATGAGTTTGAAACCACAGTTATAATGACCACCCATGACCTTTCCCAGGGCCAGAAACTTGCAGATAAAATGGTTATACTGAACGATGGTCAAATTTTACAGTCTGGAACACCCGATGAGGTATTTAGAAAGCCAAAAAACAAATTTGTAGCAGACTTCGTTGGAATTGAAAATGTCATGGGTGGCGAAGCCGAAGAAAGCAGAGATGGATTGGTCAGCATAAAAACAGATACAATAACCCTATTCACGTTAACTGAAAAAAGGGGCCATGTGAACATCAGCATAAGGCCCGATGAAATCACTGTATCCAAAGAAAAAGTGAAGATCAGCGCAAGAAACGTTATCCAGGGAGAAGTTCAGGAGATAATTGACACGGGATCATTGATAAGGCTTGTAATAAATGCTGGCGAATTATTCACCGTGTTTATAACTCATGAATCCCTTACAGACCTTGGAATTACAGTAGGATCGTCTGTTTGGATGTACTTTAAAGTGTCTGCAGTGCATGTGTTCTAAGATTTAATATCTAATTTTTCTGGGAATATTCTGTCAAGGATGTAATGGCTTACCATCCCTGCAACAAATCCCACTGCCATATTTGCCAGTAGTGAACCCAAAACCGTGATAATTAGGGGTAAAACAGATCTTTGAGGTTTGAGGTCTTTGGCAAATTTTAACAATCCAACACTCACCATGATCATCATGGCCCCAATTATTGCCCCTGGAAATCCTTTAAAAAGCACAACTATTGATCCTGCAAAGAAAAGCCCTAAAATGATGTAAATAATTCCTTCCATGATATTTGCCCCACCAGTTCTTGCTCCAAAGTAATATTGGCCTGCAAGACCTCCTGCACCATGACACAGGGGCATGCCTCCAAAAAAAGGTAGGGTTACGTTCATAAAACCAATGCTCAGACTAATCTTCTTCTCTGAAACTGTTTTTTCAGGGAAGTACTCCTTTATAAGAATGGCAGTTGCTATCACTGCATTTGTAGCTGTCAACGGTATTTGAGCAAAACCAACAGCAACAAGAGAACCCCAAATTTGATCAACTGAAAAACTAACTGGATGGGGGAGGGTTAAATGAGGACCTCCAATGTAAAGGAGTGTGCCCTGGAAGAACATCATGACAATCCCCATTATAAGTAAGATAATGGCTGCTGGGGCGTATTTGTTGTTTCGGAAAGCTAAAATTATGATCATACTTACGATGGCCAGTATCCATCCATCTTGAATGAACTTAAGGGCTTCGATTGCCAATAACAGTGCCAGTGAAGCCTGAATACCCTGAACTACTGATTTCGGAGTTATCCTGGCAAACCACGTCATTAAACCCGTTGCTCCGATGAACAGCCAGACAATTCCCATTGCAATTCCTGAGGCGTATATCAAAGAGGGCTCCCATCTGGATGCTATTGCAAAAACTGCCAGGGCTTTCATGGGTTCAATAGGCATTGGGAGTTTAAAATAAAGGCCTGTTACAATGGTTGCGATACCCATCATAACCAGAAATCCTGTGGGATCCAGGCCACAAACCACGATGTAACCTATAGCTAAGGGAAGAAGAGTTCCGTAATCTCCTGTGGCTCCTGCAAGTTCCTGCAAATTGAACCTGTAATCTCCAAATTTCATAGAACCGAACCTCAAGATCTATCGAAGTTAGTAATATTTTATTTGTAACGAGCTAAAACATTGGATGGACTTGAATTTTTATTCGTATCACTATATCTTTAAAGGAATACAAGCAGTTCTATTGTCTATATCCACAATCTTCACCTTGATACCGTAGGCCCTTTCCATGTTCTCTTCTGTTATCACCTCATCTGGAGTGCCCATGTCAATGAAATTCTTTCCCTTCATTATCGCCACCTTGTTGGCGGATATGAAGGCATGATCAGGGAAGTGGGAGGACATCACAACGGAAAAGCCCTTCTTAGCCAATCTTTCTATTATGTTGAGTGTTCTTATCTGGTTACCAAAGTCAAGGTGGGAGGTGGGTTCATCCAGAAGAAGAACATCCGGTTCCTGGGTCAGAACCCTTGCAATGAAGACAAGCTGCTGCTCACCGCCACTGATCTCTGTGTAGGGTTTGTCCCTCATGTGAAAGATGTTCAGGGACTTCATGGAATCCTCAGCTATCTTCACATCCTTCTCAGTTGGTGAGGAGAAGATGTCAAGGTGGGGTGCCCTTCCCATGAGAACCACATCCAGAACAGTGAAGGGAAATGTGGAGTTGTGCATCTGGGGTATGTAACCTACGTTTCTGGCTATCTCAGAGTGATCCATTGAGTAAATGTTACGTCCATTCAGAAGTACAGAGCCTGAGTTCAGCTTCATGAGTCCATTCAAACACTTGAGCATGGTTGTTTTACCAGTTCCATTGGCACCTAAAATACAGAAAACATCCCCCTTCTTCAGGGAGAAGTTGATGTCCTCGAATATGTTTTCCCTTCCATTGTAGGAGAAGGTCCCATCCACCATTTCAAGTAAATCGCTCATGACCAAACCTCCCTGCTCTTAATAAGAAGGTAAATGAAGAAGGGTGCACCTATGAGGGCTGTTAAGATTCCCAGGGGAATTTCAACCAGGGCCACTGTTCTGGCCACATCATCTATGAGAAGGAGGAAGAAAGCTCCAAGAACTATGCTTGCAGGTAGAAGTACCTTGTGATCAGGACCCACTATCATCCTGGTTATGTGGGGTATCACAAGTCCGATCCATCCAATGATTCCACATATGCTGATTGACGATGCTGTCACCACGGTACAGCAGACAATTATAAGTCCCTGCATTCTTTTTATATTTATTCCCAGGGTTTGGGCCTCTTCCTCACCCATTGAAATAACGTTCATCCTCCACCTTACCATTAAAAGGATTGCAGTTCCTATCAATATTGGAACACCCATTATGATGAGATCCTGATTGTTAACAGCTGCAAGGCTTCCCATGAGCCAGAAAACTATGGTCTGCAGCTGTCCATAGGGATCCGCAACGTACTTGATTAGGGACAGGAGTGCAGAAAACATTGAAGCTATTGCGATACCGCAGAGCACCAGCGTCAGCATGGAGGTGCCCTTAAATGCCCTTGCAATGAAGTAGGTTAATCCAACAGCCACAAGGCCCCAGAAGAAGGCGAACATCTGTGTCATGAACACACTGGCTGAAAATAGTATTGCAAGGGCAGCACCGAAGCCTGCACCTGCTGAAACACCTAACTTATCCGGGGAAACCAGGGGGTTCTGGAAGAGTCCCTGAAAACATGCACCTGCAATGGACAGGGCTGCTCCTATCATCATGGCAGCCACTATCCTTGGAAACCTTATCTGGAAGATGATGGTGTCCACTGCAGGGGGCAGTGTGAAGCTTACAAGGCCCAGCTTGGAAGCCACTGCCAGTACAACCTCACTCAGAGACAGGGGATATCTTCCAAAAAGAAATGAGAGGAAGAACAGGATGATCAGGGCAACTACCATTAGAAATACTGCAGATACCTCATGTGATGCTACCCTTTCCCTGATTTTCTCTTTGAACAATCTCTCACCCATTTTAAGCCTGATTCAATCCAGAGGAGCTCAGTACACTGGACACCTGTCCATCGGTCAGGTTGTAGTGGTAGAATTCTGAGTAGAACTCCTTTGTAAGACTGTTCATGTCCAGGTCCTTGAACTTGTCAGGGTAGAGTACCTTGGCTGTCCATGGTATGCCTATGATTGTGTTGGCTCCTGGTGGTCCTTCAAACCAGTTGAATGGAGACTGTGGTGCCAGGTAAACCTGCTTGTTCTTAACTGCGGTTATGTTCTGCCACTGGGCGTTTGAATATACACCATTGTAGAAATCAGAACTGCTTGTGATGATAATGTCGGGGTTCCACTGAAGTATGAGTTCCATTGAAACTCCCATTCCACCCTTGGACACAGGGGCCTGTACAACGTTGGTTCCACCGCAGATACTTATGAGCTGGGTCTGGGGTGAACCTGGGGCGTAGGTTTTAAGACCTGTGGAGTCCTTTGCGTAGTACACCTTTTTCTTCTCATTCTCAGGTATGGTGGACACCGTGGTGTTAACCTGGTTCAGGACGTTTTTGTAGAAGGCTGTGAGATTGTCGGCTTTACCTGTTTCTCCAGTAACCTTACCAACGAAACTGATGGCTGAGACTATGTCAGTGAGGTTGTTGTCACCCTCAACATCCAGAACTGGAACTTCACCGAATTTCTCCTGTATCTCGTTGACATCATCCACAGTGCCTCCATGACCCACCAGTACTATGTCCGGGTTTGAGGAGAGTATGGATTCGTAGTTGGCATTCTTCTTACCCCCTCCGAGAACTGGAAGGCTGCTGTACTCCTGGGACATGTAAGTGTTCTGGGATTCGGATCTCTGGGAGTCCCAGCCAACCATCTTCTCAGGGGCCAGCATGTAGAGCAGGACTGTGGATGTGGCACTGAGGGAGTAGACCTTGCTGACCGATGCAGGCATGTCAACACTCCTTCCCAACATGTCAGTGAACTGGCCTCCTGAATTGGACCCCTGTCCAGTGTAAGCCGTGGCCACTACAACCACACCGATAACAGCTAAAACTGCAATTACTATTAATACGATTACCTTGGGATTTTTGATAGATTTCATGGATTTTACAACCTGTAACTTTGGTTAAAAAGATGAAGGTTCTTTTTATGAACTAGATCTTCTTCTATATATTATAAGCTAAATTTTATTATGCGATATGAGTTAATAAACGTGTTGAAATGGGCGAATCTGTGGATGCTAACTCAGTTTCATAATATCTCACCACCTTTATGATGCTTTGTGTATTGTTTCCTTTGTTTATTGCTTCAAATTCATTTTTGAAAAGGTCATGTTTTGATCTGACCAGATTTAGGTTTAGTCAATATGTATTAATAAACATATCGAAGGGATATTTTAGGAATTTTAAGTTTAAGGGAAAATTACCAGGATTTGAAACCTTATTACGGATTTTAAATGGTTAAATTGCATTAATATTAAAAATAATCTAAAATAGGATATTAAATCTTCTTATAATATTTTTAATTGAATTATATCCAAAAAAAACATTTTTTTAAGTTCCAATTTTATCATAAAATCATCCCATGAACGTGCATTTTAACCTGTAACACCTATTTTTAAAAACCTTCAAAAACAACTTAAAAATCATTTATAACATATTTTAAATATTTAATATTCATTATAAACCATTTATAACTTTTAATTTTAATTATAAATACTAATATTAGGATTTAAAACTGAAAATCCGTTTTTTTTCATTGAAAAGGTATTAAATTATTATAACAAAGTATAAATATTAATAAGAAATAAACCAGCACTGTCGAATACAATGTGATCACACTTCGATGCAATAGAAAGAGGTGAAAAAAATATGGGAAAAATTAAAAAATCGAATATGGTGATTCCTATTGTTTTTATATGCCTAATTATGGCTACAATAGGATCCGCAAGTGCATACTCTTCAATATCTACGAATAAGAACGTCAATTTAGTTGTGGCAAATGATCTTGGAGTCAGATTTAACATTAATGGAGATAACACTTACAACTTCTTCAGTACAAACCAAAATCCAGGGCAAGGCTTAAATGCATTACACATAGCCCCCAATACTGGAACTTCAGCAGGAACTGTAACACAAACTAATGATAATTCTGGTACCTTTTTTATGAGTGATACTGGTGGTAGAGGTTGGGACGACGATGGAATACTCATGATAGCAGTGAACGGAACTATGGATTCCTTAGCCAATCTATCGATCACAATAAATGCTTCCGGATATGTGTGGACTCCGGTTCCCACAGGTTCATACCCCTCATACAGCAACACTACTTACTTATCAACATTGAATGAAACATTTGACGCATCTGACTTTAACGGTACCAGCGGTTATATTTCAGTGTGGAAACCATGCCCATACACTGATTATGCTCTCTATGAAGGCCAAAGTGTAAGCCAAGATAATCAAAGTGGCAACACATTCCATATAATTTTCGTTGACTGTAAAGCAGGAATCATCGGAACAAATACATTGTCCTCCTCCACATGGAGTGGACAGCCAAACGTTAACAATGGTATGCTTAATGTCACCTATTCAGTCAGCGGTCTTCCACAAAATTCGCTACTCTCTTTCAATGATTATGCATTCTGCAACAGTTCCAATCAGGGACAGGGCATAAGATGGACCAACTCAGTGAACGTACTCGGAACCAACTCATCAGCTACCTCTGGATGGAATGTTGCAAGTTGGTTCTAAAATAGATTATAGCACAATAATATTAAAAATTGGAGGGATAAACAACCCCTTCAAACTATTTTTAAAGGAATATCTCCTAAAAAAGGAAGGATATGCTCTAAACTTTAAAATTAAGTTATTATGAAATTTATTCAATATTCTGATCCCATAACTCATGCCTCCATGATCGATACGTATAAATATAAATCTCGATTATTAATAATCGTGGATCTTTATTACTTTATTCATTTTTTTTGATCCATAAAAAATAAAAGATTGCAAAAGGAGGTAAAAATGAGAAGATATAACAAAATATCCATGCTCACGATTTTCACCGTAATACTCTGCATCTCAGTATTGGGAACCGTAAGTGCAACAGACACTGCAAACAGTAACACTGGACCTACCGTTACTGCTAATTTAACCAGTGGAACCTACAACGTCACACAAACCGTGGCTTTAACCATGAATGACAGCAGCGCAACAACCTACTACACAAAAGACAGCACAGATCCCAGAAACAGCAGCACACGAATCACTTACACAACACCCCTCACCATAAACACAACCACCACACTACGATACGCAGCAGAAGACCCAGCAGGTAACTGGAGCCCACTATACATTCAAAATTATATAATTGGGAATGGAACAATTGCGAATAGTACTAACAACTATAATCAATTGAATTACACGGGATCACAGACCAACACCACTTACTGGACATACACAGTTGGAAGCAGTAACACAGATAGTGTAGTTACTGTTAGCTCAAATGGAACAATATACGTTGGAACATGGAATGGTAATAGCCATGACGGTGCTTTATATGCATTTAGTCCTAATGGAACATTATTATGGAAATACACCACCTACGGAGGAATAAAAGGAGCTCCAACCATTGGATCAGATGAAACCATATACGTAGGTAGCTATTGGGGTGTTGTATATGCAATAAACCCTGACGGAACATTAAAATGGAAATATAACGCAACAGAATCTGTTATACATTACATCACAAATCCCATAGTTATAGGACCAGATGGAACAATATATGTCTCTATCAGTAATCTAGTTCCAGGATTCTATGCATTCAACCCCGACGGAACAGTGAAATGGACAAAAAAAGCCTCAGGCGGTATCACAATAGATTCCAATGGAATAATACACTGTGGAGGTTCTGCATTTAACCAAGATGGAACAAGTAGCCCAGAAACCTCAACCTCAGAAACAGTAGGATCAGACGGAACAATATACACCATAAGTGGAGTAACAATAACTGCAACAAACCCCAATGGAACAACAAAATGGACATACACAGTTGACAATAGCACACAATGGTCCGGTATAAGTTGCTTTAACATAGCATCAGATGGAACAATATATTTCGGAGTATACAATCAGCCATGGGCATTATATGCCTTAAACTCAAACGGAACACTCAAATGGAGCTACGACAACTTTTATGGTTCTATATATAGTTGCCTTATTGGTTCAGATGGAACAATATACATATCAATTCTGAATGGACCTGAAGTATATGGGGTGGACACTCCACAGTACTCTGATTTATATGCATTAAAACCCAACGGAACAGTGAAATGGACATACCATACAGGAGGATCACTCAGCTTAACTATTACATCAGATGGGACAATATACACTGGAGGTCGTGCAACTGGGGTATTTTACGTAATTAAAGATGTGCCTATTGCGAGTTTCACATCGAATGTTACTACAGGTGATTCACCGTTAAGTGTGCAGTTTAATGATACTAGTAGCAATCCTACAAGTTGGAGTTGGGATTTTGGAGATGGAACAAGTAGCAATTCACAAACCCCCACTCACATCTACACAAAAACAGGAACCTATAAAGTTACTCTAACTGTAACCAATTGCTACGGTAACGATACAAAGATAAGTTACGTCACAGTTACAGACAACACACCACCAACAGTCAATGTTAGTCTTCAGGGTGGTAGCTACTACAGTCCCAAAAGTGTTACATTAAAAGGAAGTGAAACAGTCACAATCTATTACACACTAACAGGAGTTAATCCCACCACTAACAGCACAAAATACAATGGAACTATCAACTTAACAACATCCAAAACCCTGAAGTTCTTTGCAGTGGATGCAACAGGCAATATATCACAGATCTACACGCAACGTTACAACATCTACAAACTAGTGAGCTACAAATACAAAGTCAGTGCCAAGTGGAAAAAAGTCTGGGCCAAAGTCAAATGGAAAAAAGTCCGAGGCAAATGGAGATACCACTGGGTAAAAGTCTGGAAATACAAAACCATAACTAAAACAGGCACCAAATGGATAATAACCTAGAATGAACCAAAACCCCTCCTTTACTATTTTTTATATTTGATCCGTTTTTAAAGCTAAAATCTGATTATAACTACTTTCTAAAAGAGTGATCAAAAAAGGAAAAAACAGATGTTTTACAAAATTTTCCTTGAAATAGGAACATAATAATAAAATTTCATCAATCTACATATACCCCATACTCCTTTTTAATTCAAAACTCATTTTGAGAGATCCAATCACTTCCGATAGGTTTATAATATCATCTCGCATATCTACCTATGGATCACGTTAATACATTATTTTATTTATGGATCCAAAAAAACGAACGAAAAAAAAAGGAGGTGAAAAAGGCAAATGAAAATCAAAATAACAATGTTATTAATGGTCATGTTCCTTGCAATCATACTTAGTGGGGCAGCCTCAGCGGCATACACAGGCACGACTCCAACCAATTACACAATTTTCTCAAACGAAAGCCTCAATGGAAATGAAATTGCAACTGACAGTGCGGGAAACATCTACGTCACAGGATCAACTTCAAACGCAGATTACAACATAACCCACGGAACTTGCACAACAAACAACAGCACAACAAACACCCTATCCAGCGGTGATGCCTATATAGCCAAATACAGCTCAAATGGAACACTCATATTCGCCACAGTAATCGGAGGAACCGGTAGTGATACAGGAAATGGAATTGCAGTTGACAAAAATGGGAACATCTACATAACCGGACAAACCAAAAGTACAGATCTCCCAGTGACAAGCAACGCATACCAAAAAACCCTCAACGGAGGATCAGATGCATACATAATCGAACTCAGCGCAGACGGAACCCAACTACTCTACTGCACATACCTAGGAGGAAATTCCACCGAAAAAGTAGGGGCCAGAGTAGAATACGGCACAAAAATCAAAGTTGACAGCAGCGGAAACATTTACCTAACCGGACAAACCAACAGTGCAGACTTCCCAACAACAACAGGAGCTTACAAAACACAAATAGGAAGTAATAATGGATATTATTATGGAGATGCTTTCCTGACAAAATTCAACTCCAACTGGACTATGATCTACAGCACCCTCTTAGGAGGAAACACAACAGATGACATTCCATATGGATTTGTAATTGACAACCAAAGTAACGTATGGATAACAGGAAAAACTACAAGCTCTGATTTTCCATTGACAAGTAATGCATACCAAACAACCTTAACTTATACTGATGCTTTTTTAAGTGAAATCAGCGCAGATGGGAGCCAGTTAGTTTACTCCACATACTTTGGAGGAAGTCTTACCGATTATGGATATGCAATCACAACCGACAGCCAAGGAAACATTTACATAACTGGGCAAACCACAAGTGCAAACCTTGCCACAACAGGAACGTACCAATCAACCAAAAAAGGTTCCGGTGATGCGTACATCGCTAAATTTAGCTCTGATGGAAGCTTAGTTTGGTGCACCCTCTTTGGAGGAACTGGTCTTGAAGATGCACGTGCAATCACAATTGACTCTCAAGGAAATATTTACATCACAGGACGAACCTCCGCCGCTATCCCATCAACGTTTAATGCAATTCAAACAAGTTATATGGGAGGTACATGGGACGCATTTATAGCTAAATTAAATGCAAACGGAACTGCGTTACTCTATGCTTCTCTTCTTGGAACTAAAAGTACGGACTGCGGAAATGGAGTTTCAGTTGATAACTTAGGTAATGTATACGTGGTAGGAACTGGTGGTTTTGCATTGACTAAAATCGCAACAGCACCAGATGTAACAGTTGATCCAGTTGGAGGACTGTTCAACACCACACAAACAGTAACATTAACAGCAATCAATACAACCAACAGCACAGACACCATCTACTACACAACAGACGGCACTGACCCAACCAACAGTATCACAAGAACACAATACAATGGACCAATAACCATCAACACCACAACAACATTACTCTACGCAGCCGCGGATAGTTTAGGTAACTGGAGTCCGGTTTACAACGAAACCTACACCATTGACACAAAAGCACCTACTGTAAGTGCAAACCCAGTTGGAGGACTGTTCAACAGCACACAAACAGTAACCCTCACAGCTGACGATAACACAGCAACAACCTACTACACAACCGACGGCACAGACCCAAAAACAAGCAGTACAAGAACCGTCTACAATGGTCCGATAGCCATTAACGGTACAACCACGTTATTGTTTGCGGCTGTGGATACGGCTGGTAACTGGAGTCCAGTCTACAACGAGACCTATCAGATCAAGTCCGATGTCTATGTGAACATTACACCATCAAATTCCAACCCACAGGTGGGTGACGCCGTAACCTACAAATTCAAATTAGGTAACAACGGACCAGGAATAGCCAAGAACGTAACATTCACATACACAATACCAGAAGGACTCGAATACGAGGGATCAACTGTAGATCAGGGAACCGTGACCTACAACGCAACAACCAGAACACTAACCTGGAACCTAGGCGACGTAGCAGTCGGAGACCCCAACCTATGGCTACAACTCAAAATACTACAAGCAGGCAACTACAACATACAACCAACAGTAACCGTTGCAGGCACAACCTTAGAAAGCAACATCAACTCTCTACAGGTAAACGCAGCCTCACCAACAACCACAGACCCAGAAACAGTAAACGCAGCAACAACCACACAAACAATACCAATGAAAACCACAGGAATGCCAATAGCAGGATTAATATCAGCACTACTCCTCATAGGAAGCGGACTAACCATAAACAGGAAAAAATAAATAATTTGGCCCATTTTTCTTATTTTTTACTTTTTTTAATGACTGATTTTTAATTTATTAATCACTAAAATGATCATATTCGATATTTTTTCTTAAAAAAAGTTGATCATCTTTTAAATTCTAAGCAGGAGTATTATTAAATTTTCTATCAATTAGGGGAAAAGTTGTACAACTTGATATATTTTTGTATAAATGATGAAGAAGTTTGAATTTAAATATGTAAACATCTACATATCAATTAAAAAAAATAATCGGAGGTGACAATGTGAAAAAATATATATTTCTGACAATCAGCTTCTTAATGATTCTTGGTTTATGTGGGAGCGCAGCTGCTGCTGAAACAGGTTCAAATTATATGAACTTAACTGTGGCCAATGATAATGGAGCCAGATTCAGTGACCTCAACGACAGTTATACTTTCTTTAATAGAAGCGCTGATGGAGTTAATGCTTTAAAAATAACTGATAATTCCAGCGCCGCTACTGGAAAGGTGGTAAATACTACTTCACAGTCTGGAACTTTTTATATTACAAGTATTGGAGGTAAAGGTTACGAAGACGATGTTATTTTGATGCTGGCTGTTAACGGTACTGTGCCTGCTAATTTTCAGCTTCATGTAACCGCGAGTGGATATCAGTGGACACCGAAATCAGGAGCTCCATCTGTTGGAGATCTGAGTTACAATTCCACAACACTCGATGAAACGTTCTACGCCTCAGATTTTATCTACGGCCCCCAGATTTACAAGCCATGCAACCTCGTGAATTATCCGATTTATGAGTATCAGAACATGACTAACTCGTCCAACACATTCATGATCCTGTTCATAGACCTCTATGCTGGAATTCTGAACAACGCAGCACTGAACGACATGGGAATGGTAAAAATACAGTATTCATTCCAAAATCTCCCAGTGAATAGTTTGGCAGCTTTCAATGCATTTTCCTATAGGAAAGCAAACGCTGCAGTTCAATGGACCAACAAGGTTAACGTTCTGGGAGGAACAGAAATAGGGACTTCAGGTTACAATGTGCTTGGAGCAGCACCAACTGCAGCTTTCTCTGCAAACACAACGTCTGGCTCCGCACCATTAAATGTGCAGTTCACAGACAGTTCCATAGGAACTCCAACCTCGTGGCTTTGGGACTTCGGAGACGGCGTAACAAGCACAGAACAGAACCCCACACACACCTACACCAAACCAGGAAACTACACAGTAACACTCACAACAAGCAACGCAGCAGGTAGCAGCACACAGACCACCAAAATCACAGTTCTAAAATCTGATGTCTATGTGAATATAATACCTTCAAATTCCAACCCACAGATCGGGGATACCGTAACCTACAAATTCAAACTAGGTAACAACGGACCAGGAATAGCCAAGAACGTAACATTCACATACACAATACCAGAAGGACTCGAATACGAAGGTGCAATTGTGGACCAGGGAACCGTAACCTACAACACAACAACCAGAACACTAACCTGGAACCTAGGCGACGTAGCAGTCGGAGACCCTAACCTATGGCTACAACTCAAAGTACTACAAGCAGGCAACTACAACATACAACCAACAGTCACAGTAGGAGGCACAACCCTAGAAAGCAACATCAACTCTCTACAGGTAAACGCAGCCTCACCAAGCACAGAAACAGTGAACGCAGCAACAACAACCAAAACAGTACCAATGAAAACCACAGGAATGCCAATAACAGCCCTAATATCAGCACTACTCATGATAGGTAGTGGAATAGCCATAAGCAGAAAAAAATAAATAATTTTACCCCTTTTTATCTTTTTTTGAGGCGTTGAATATTGAATTCTAATTTTCTGAAATTAAATCTTATAAACTCTTAAATTTCAAGTTTCAGAAAATGGGGGGCTTGATTGGATTTATTAAAATTAATTTTTAATTCATACCCTTAATCATACTTTATCGATAGGTATTTATTTGCACCTAATGATAATAAGAAATATACAGACAGTTATGTGCATGAGTTATCCAACTATAATTCAAACTCTAAGGGCATGTAATTGTTTCACTAATCAGGGGTAAAATTGTGAAATCAATACGAATTATCAGTTTAATAGGATTATTATTTGTTTTAATTATCCCATTTATAGGAGCAACATCCGCTACCAACGATACCAACAACACAACTGTAGATCAAGCAGTTTATAATGTTAATGGAAATTTGTTTGTTGATTTTAATCAAACCACAGCTAACGTTGGCGATACTGTTAGTATAAGCGTAACTGCTGTTAATAATGGATTTTTTGATTGGTCTCCAGTAAAAGTATATGCTCCACTAGCGGATGGATTACAATTCATGTCTTTTGTTGTACCTTATAAAACTTTACAAGGATACGATCCCACCACTGGAATATGGGATTTGAATACATTGAATCATGACGAAAGGGGCTATCAAAAATCGCTCATCATAAATGCAAAGGTACTGCCTGAAGCAGCTGGTAAGGAACTGGTTGCCACAGCAAAATTTGATACACTCGTAGTGGAAGGTTCCAATGTTCACATGGAGGATGAAACGCCCTCTGCAAAATCATCAATTCTAAAAGTATCTCCTCTTGCAAATGCCACAGGCAGTGGCAGCGGCAATGGTACGTGCAGTGGTTCTGGTAATTGTACGTGCATTTATAACCCGATTACAGTAAACACCAACATTAAAAGTGGAACCTACAAAACACCACAAACAGTAATCCTCACAACCAACAATACCACGGCCACAATCTACTACACAACTGACGGTAGTACTCCAACAACCAACAGCACGAAGTACACAGGAGCAATCAGCTTAATCACATCCAAAACCCTGAAATTCTTCGCAGTGGACACTGAGGGTAACACATCACCGATATACACACAGCAATACAACATCTACAAACTGGTGAGCTACAAATACAACGTCCAGGCCAAATGGAAAAAAGTCTGGACCAAGGTTAAATGGAAAAAAGTCCACGGAAAATGGAGATACCACTGGAAAAAAGTCTGGAAATACAAAACAATAACCAAAACAGGCACAAAATGGGTAAAAACCTAAAAAAACCCATTTGTTTATTTTTTTTCTTTTTTAAGTTCAATAACTCATTTTTAGTTAATTCTACAGAAGTCGTATTCAGAATTTTATCCTTCAGTGATCGAATACCTTTTGAAGTAAGTGATGTGCAACGATTTTAAACTCCAACTGCAAACGATCTTAACTTAGTTTATATTAACCTCAAAATTGGATTCTTACAATCGGATATATTTATATAATTGATTAACCGATTTGAATTTAGATATGTAAATCTTAACATATCATATAAAAATAATCGGAGGTGAAAAAGTGAAAAAACACGCAATACCAATAGCAGTTCTGCTTGTTGTGGCATTAGCCCTTTGTGGAAGTGCATCTGCAACTGACCTGAGCAACACAACCAACATTACACAGAACAACCACGTCTACATCAACGTTTCAAATGATAATGGAGTTAAGTACAACGTGGACTATGATTACTATTTAAACAACGCAACATACAGCCCGGGCGGTAGCAATGGTACTTACTACATCAAGGCTGAAGGTGGAGGACTTAACCAGCTTCACATCTGTTACAGTAACGATACAAGCGCTATGTATGGTCAAGTAATGGTGAACAACACCACCAGTGGTTCTTACTCTGGTGTGTTCTACATAACCACCACTGGTGGTCGTGGGCTCAACGATGATATCATACTTCTGTTATCAGTGAAGGGACCTATATCTGATAATTTTAATTTGACCATATTCTCAAGTGGGTACACTTGGACAATTCCTGTCTTTGGTCAGACTCAGCCACCACTGCCAACAAACCCTCAGTACGTTGTAGGGGCTGTGAATGAGACTTTCACAAAGTCTGACTTCCGTTACGGTCCTCAGACACAGAGGCCTGCTCCTTCAGGATGGCAGCCACTTTACTCTGGCCAGGATACCAGTGATCCTTCAACTGCTGAGTACTTGATGTTCATAGATCTCTACGTTGGAAACTTAAAGGCAGGTCTTGCACAAGCTCCAATAGATAACGGTGCTGTTAAGGTTGAATACACAATCAACAACCTGTACACAAATGCTTCATTCAACGCTTACGCATGGACTGGTGCATCATTCCAGGGTACTGGAATTAACTGGTGTAGCCCAATCATAAACAATATGAATCCATGTGTGGTTACAATTAACTACAAACCTGTGACTCCTGTTGCTGATTTCTCTGCAGACACTACATCTGGTTCCTCACCTTTAACCGTGAAGTTCACAGATACGAGTAGCAATTACCCAACCTCATGGCTCTGGGACTTCGGAGACGGCGTAACAAGCACAGAACAGAACCCAACACACACCTACACCAAACCAGGAAACTACACAGTAACACTCACAGCAAGCAACCTTGCAGGTAACAACACTGTGACAAAAACAAGTTACATCACAGTTCTAAAATCTGATGTCTATGTGAATATAATACCTTCAAATTCCAACCCACAGATCGGGGATACCGTAACCTACAAATTCAAACTAGGTAACAACGGACCAGGAATAGCCAAGAACGTAACATTCACATACACAATACCAGAAGGACTCGAATACGAAGGTGCAATTGTGGACCAGGGAACCGTAACCTACAACACAACAACCAGAACACTAACCTGGAACCTAGGCGACGTAGCAGTCGGAGACCCTAACCTATGGCTACAACTCAAAGTACTACAAGCAGGCAACTACAACATACAACCAACAGTCACAGTAGGAGGCACAACCCTAGAAAGCAACATCAACTCTCTACAGGTAAACGCAGCCTCACCAAGCACAGAAACAGTGAACGCAGCAACAACAACCAAAACAGTACCAATGAAAACCACAGGAATGCCAATAGCAGGACTAGTATCAGCACTGCTCATGATAGGAAGCGGATTAGCAATATCCAGAAAAAAATAAACCCTTTTTTCTTTTTTTATTTCTTTTGAATGTCTGATTTTGGATTTATTTCGATTTATTAAACTAATTCAAATGAAGAGCCATATTTTATGGAATGGCAGTGAATACCAAGCTTAAGGTAACTCTTTTTGAAGTTTTTCATTGTTTTAGGATTATTTTTAAAACTTGCATCATGTTAATTTGATCACATGGTAATTCCCTGGTGAAATTTTTATCTATTCATTAGGGTTTGAATGATTTGGATTCTGAGTATTATCTCTAAATTCTTATCAAAAGATTAGATATTTTTCTATTATTTATTTAGGAAGGATGTTAGAATCTTAAGGTTTATATGAATGGTTAGCATATTTGAATTTAGATATGTAATTCTAAACATATCATATAAAAATAATCGGAGGTGAAAAAGTGAAAAAACATGCAGTATCATTAGCAATTCTCTGTTTTATGGTATTGGCCCTGTGTGGAAGTGCATCTGCAGATAGTGTAAGCGGAACTACGATTTCCACTCAGTCGGGCATGAACACAACGGATCTTCCATCCAACAGGCACATATTCATCAACGTGTCCAACGATGGAGGGGTGAAGTACAACAATGACAGTGCTTATTACGTTGGCCCTAACGGTACCTACTACATCAAAGCAGATGGAGGTGGATTGAACGAGCTTCACATCGCTTACACCAACAGTACAGATTATAACAGCACCACAGGCAAGTATTTAAACTATGGTGAGGTAACTGTTGTTAATTCCACGAGTTTGTCCTCATCAGGTGTGTTCTACCTCACCAACACTGGGGGTCGTGGATTCACCGATGACATCATACTTCTGTTATCAGTGAAGGGGCCTATATCTGATAATTTCTCCGTGACCATCATTTCGAATGGTTACACATGGACACTTCCAGCGGTTGCTGGGGCATATCAGCCACCAACACCAACGGACTATCACTACATCACAGGTGTGAATGAGACTTTCACAAAGTCTGACTTCCAGTACGGACCACATGTCTACAAGCCAGGTCCAGGAACATCATGGACTTTACCTTTATACTACGGTCAGGACACCAGTGATAACTCCACTGCTGAGTACCTGATGTTCATAGATCTCTACGTTGGAAACATTAAGTCAACTAGTGTGCCAGGTTTAATAGACAACGGTGCTGTGAAAGTGCAATACGTATTCAATAACCTGAACACAACAGCATCCTTTAACATGTATGGATGGACACTTGCATCAAATCAGGGTGAGGGAATCAGCTGGACAAACAAAGTTGTATTGGGAGATACGCAATCCAGTGGTTACACAGTTAACTATAAACCAGTGACTCCTGTTGCAGACTTCTCTGCAGACAATACATCTGGTTCCTCACCTTTAACTGTGAAGTTCACAGATAACAGTAGTAACTACCCAACCTCATGGCTCTGGGACTTCGGAGACGGCGTAACAAGCACAGAACAGAACCCAACACACACCTACACCAAACCAGGAAACTACACAGTAACACTCACAACAAGCAACCTTGCAGGTAACAGCACTTTGACAAAAACAAGTTACATCACAGTTCCAAAATCTGATGTCTATGTGAACATAATACCATCAAATTCCAACCCACAGATCGGGGACACCGTAACCTACAAATTCAAACTAGGTAACAACGGACCAGGAATAGCCAAAAACGTGGTATACACATACACAATACCAGAAGGACTTGAATATGATGGTGCAATTGTGGACCAGGGAACCGTGACCTACAACGCAACAACCAGAACACTAACCTGGAACCTAGGCGACGTAGCAGTCGGAGACCCTAACCTATGGCTACAACTCAAAGTACTAACCGCAGGAAACTACAACATACAACCAACAGTCACAGTCGGAGGCACAACCTTAGAAAGCAACATCAACTCTCTACAGGTAAACGCAGCCTCACCAACAACCACAGACCCAGAAACAGTAAACGCAGCAACAACCACAAAAACAGTACCAATGAAAACCACAGGAATGCCAATAACAGCCCTAATATCAGCACTACTCCTCATAGGAAGCGGAATAGCCATAAACAGAAAAAAATAAACCCATTTTTTATTTTTTTTATTTTTAAAATGAATTTAAAAACTAGTTTTGAACTTGTTGTTAACATGATATAACATTTTAAAAGCTCTAAATTTGAATAAAAGTTCTTGAATACTATTAAATTTTTATGTACGACATGATCCGGGAAAAGATCGTGCAACAGCCAAACTTATCCACAAGAAAAATAAAGTCCCAGCTTTTCTTATTTTTAAAAAAGATAATTCATTGAAATAGGATGAAATTCAACTTAAAACTGCTTATTTTCAAGTATTTAGTGAATATTCTTGTTTATATGCTTGTTTTGAATTTCAGGAATGCGTGAGATGGGGAGTATCTTTTTCAAGCCCCTGTAATTTGATCTAAAGGTTTATTTATAACGAGACATAATCCTTAACATGTCGGATTACTAATTATATGGAGGCGGATAAAATTTGAAAAACTATGTAATATCACTAGCACTCGTATGTGCCATGGTATTCACTCTTTGCGGAAGTGTATCTGCAGATGTTATTTCATCCAACGCCGATGTGAATTTAACAGTGGCGAATGATGCAGGTGCAAGATTTAACGATAACGGGAATGTTACAGGTGAAAACAACACCTACAACTTCTTCAATTCCTCGGCTCAAAGTGCAACCCAGGGTCAGAACGCTCTGCACGTAACCACGAGCAACACTAGTGATTATGGGAGTGTGAACTTCACAACTGCCCAGTCCGGTACCATCTACCTGAGCGATACCGGAGGAAGGGGCTGGGATGATAATGGAATACTCATGATCGCAGTTAATGGAACGATTCCAGATAACTTCAAGATCCACATAACTGCAAGTGGTTATCAGTGGACTCCATTATCATACATAGATCATCCCACCCCAGACAACCTTACCTACGTCCCAGTGACTGTTAACGAGACTTTCACAAAGGATGATTTCCTCTACGGTCCTCAAACATGGAGACCATGTCCTGCTTATAATTATTCCATTTATGAAGGTCAGGATGTGTCAAATTCATCCAACACATTCCACATAATGTTTGTGGACCTTTGGGCAGGACTATTTGGGAGCGGCACAAGGAATTTGTATCCAGACACGACTTTCATAGACAATGGAATGATAAAGATCCAGTACGCGATTGAAAATCTCGAGGATGGATCCATGCTGGCCTTCGGTGCCTACGCCTACTGTAAAGACTCAAAACAGGGTACTGGAGTTCGATGGGTTAACCGTGTTGGAAGCACTGGAGCATCAGGTTACTACATCAACGGTGTTACTGAACCTGCAGTTGCAGACTTCTCTTCAGACAAAACCAAGGGTACTGTGCCTTTAACAGTTCAGTTCTCTGATAAATCAACTGGAACCGGCCCATTCACATACCTTTGGGACTTCGGAGACGGCAGCACATCAACTGAACAGAATCCAAGCCACACCTACACAACCATAGGCAGCTACACAGTAACACTAACAACAACCAACAGTCTGAGCAGTTCAGTGAAAACCCTGAACATCACAACCAGTGACAAGGATATTCAGGCACCAACACCTTCAGCAGACCTGCCAGAGGGAACCTACAACACCAGTAAGCTCGTCAACTTGATTGCTCTGGATGATCAGGATTCTGATCCTAAGATATACTACACGTTAAATGGAGACGATCCTACAACGAGCAGTACCCTCTACAATGGACCGATAAGTCTTGATAATGAAGGAAACACCATCCTGAAGTTCATAGCTGTGGATGCTTCTGGAAACATCTCGGACCTTATCACACTGCTTTACACCATCGATAAAACAGCACCGACAGTAACAAGCAGTCCAAGTGGAAGTAGCTACAACAGCACCCAGAAGGTTGTGTTAACAACTTCAGATGCAAGCACAACTAAGACTTACTACACAACAGATGGAAGTGATCCAAGAACCAGCAGCACGAGAAGTCTTTACAACGGTGCAATCACCATCAGTAACACAACAACACTCCAATACGCAGCAATCGATGCAGCAAGTAATTGGAGCCCTGTTTACAACGAAACCTACAACATGGTGGACACTGAAGCACCTGTAGCTTCAGCAGATGTGAAGGGTGGATCCTACACTACAGATCAAGTTGTTAAGTTAAGTGCAACTGACAACATGGATCCTAGTCCCAAGATCTACTACACCCTTGATGGAACCAACCCAACAACCAACAGTACACTCTACGACTGGCCAATAAGTATCAACCTTGTTGGAACCACTGTTCTGAAGTTCATTGCAGTGGATGCTGCAGGATACGTCTCAAACGTGATCACAGAGGTCTACGCACTGGACAAACCAGCAGCAGCCGGTACTTGGAACAGTACCATACTTGACAGTAACAGTATGTACAATTCAATTGCAGTTGATGCATCTGGTAATCCACATATAGTTTACTATCAGAAGGCTGAGTCAGATACTGCATATCCCGAGCTTAAATATGCATACAAGGACAGTACAGGATGGCATATAGAGACCATTGAATCAACTAAATCAGGTTCTGGTTTCTACGTATCATTGGTACTTGATTCTCAGGGCAACCCACATATAGCCTACAGTGAAAGTACACCTGACATAATGAAGTACGCATACAGGGACAGTACAGGATGGCACATCTTCAATCTGGTCAGCAACATAGATGTTTCCTACATCAACCTGGTTCTCTACAAGGATCAGCCAATGATCAGTTACTACGAGAACACGGAAGAAAAGGTTAAGTTCATGTACCTCAACGATAGTGGTTGGGTTCAGGAAACTGTGACACCAACAGCACAGTATGGTCACTGGAACTCACTTGCAATTGATTCCAATGGTAATGCATTCATCAGTTTCTACAGTTTAGGTACCACCAATCTTAAGTGCGCCACAAGGGTAGCACCAGGATTGTGGCAGATGAACAAGGTGGATGATTCAGGCGACGCTGGAATGTGGAACTCCATAGCAGTTGATGCTGAAGGTAAGCCACACATCAGTTACATCGTCAATGCAGGTAACTACCTCAACGCTGGTGACCTAAGGTACGCTTCATGGAACGGTACACAGTGGATCATTGAAACAGTAACTACACTGAAGGCTTCAGCCTGTAAACTACTGTTGGATACATCAGGAAATCCAAGGATCATCTACACCGACTTCACAAGTGGAAACCTGAAGTACGCCTACAAGGAAGGTGCAACCTGGATCACCAATTTCATAGACACAGTTGACGGTGCTGGAAACTGGTTATCCATTGCAATGGATCCATCAGGAAACCTCAGTGTAAGTTACATGTCTGCAAACTCACGTTTGAAGTACGCAAACCTGGTACCATTCATAACAAGTGCAAGTCCAACTGGAGGAAGTTACAACACGATACAGAATGTAACCCTCACATCCAACGATGGAACAACGATCTACTACACAACAGACGGCAGTGATCCAAGAACCAGCAGCACGAAAACAGTTTACTCAGCACCTTTAACCATTAAAAGCACAACCACGCTTAAATTTGCGGCTGAGGACTCTGCAACTAACTGGGGTTCTGTTCACACAGAGATATACTCCATAACAGATATCACAGCACCAGCAGCAAGTGCAAGTCTTCCAAGCGGACTTCACAACACCAACTCAGTGACCTTAAATGCGGCCGATGACCTGGACTCAAGTCCAACCATCTACTACAGTACAGACAACGGCACAACATGGAACCATCAGACAGGCAGCGTAACACTGACCCTTAACCAGGGAACCACGATTGTGATGTTCTACGCAGTGGATGCAACAGGCAACACTTCTCCTGTTTACAACGAGACCTACACAGTAGATAGTATAGCACCAACTGTGACAGCCAATGTGGGTGGAGGAAATTATTACAGCCCTCAGAATGTGGTTTTAACTGCAGATGGAGCTGCAGATATTTACTACACCCTTAACGGTGCTGATCCAACCACAAGCAGTGCGAAGTACAGTGGTCCATTAACCATAAGCTCATCAACCACTTTGAAGTACATCGGTGTTGATGCATATGGAAATGTTTCACCTGTAAAATCAGCGAAGTACCAGGTATACAAATCAGTTGCGTACAGTTACACAGTCCGTGTTCCTTACCAAAAACTCAGGTACTGGGGAAAGTACAAGGTGGCCTACAAAGCCAAAGTCAGACACTACACCAAGGTCAAATACAAGTACAGGGGTAAATGGAGAACCAAATACAAGGTAAAATACACCTACGTGACCAAGTACAAATGGAAGAGGGGCTGGATTTACTACTGGAAGTACATAAACCAGACAAGATGGGCCAACAAATGGGTACTAACATAAACACGGGAGAACCCTCCCATTTTCTCTTTTTATTTTTTTTTAAGAATGGAAATACAGGTTTAGGATTCAATGAATTAAATTAATTAGGTTGAAAAATGAAGCTCAAAAAATTTAGCATCGCCCTATTAGGGCTAATATTACTCTTATCACTCATTGGCAGTGCGTCTGCTGCCGGCCTAACTGCGGAGCTCGATCCAAGAACAGCACAGGTGGGAGATACAGTCACATTGACAGTGACTGCAAATAATGACGGATTGTATGACTGGTATCCAGTTATTATAAGAGTTACACATTCCAGTGGATTGGAGTTTCAATCGTTCATAGTCCCAGATAAAACACTGCAAAACTACGATGAATCAACTGGAATATGGAATGTGAATCGGATGAGGCACGAGGAAAGGGGTTTGTTGAAAACCCTCGTCATAACCTACAAGGTAATGCCTTCAGCAGCAGGTAAAACTCTGACTGCATCAGCAAGGTTCAAAACCCTTCAAATAGAAGCCACAGGTGATGATATAACAAATAACTACCCTGCTGCAAGGACAGATAGTCTCACTGTTTCCAGTTCTAATGGTAATACAGGACATGGAAATGGTACCGGAAATGGTACCGGGACAGGAAACGGAAGTGGTACTGGAAATGGAAATGGTACGGGTAGTGGAAATGGAAATGGAAATGGGAACGGGAACAGCCTCATCGATGCCTCTGGAAATTCTAAACTTGCCAGTGCAATAGGTAACATGACCAGTTCCAATAAAAACAGTCCCCTGAAGAATTTACAAGGTGGTGGAGGTGGAGGAAGTGGAAAAGCCTACGAAGTTACCACCACTCCCCAAAAGACAAACCCTGACTACCTTTACATCCTGGTAGCACTGCTGCTGATTGGCCTGATCCTTGCAGGTTACTTCTACGGAGTCAGAAGAGAATGAAGAGTATTTATCCTCTTTTTACATTATTTATAGATTCAACAGTTAAAATCAAGAGAAAAAACTATATTCAGTTAATATAATCTAAAAAATATATAGAAAAAGGTGTTTAATCATGAGTACCATTTACGCTACGTTCAGCAGCAGTATGCATGCAATTTCCCAGAGCCTCCTGATGCCAGTGATGATCGTTCTTACAATCTTCTTCATCTACGCTCTCATCAACCTGGGCATTTTGTTGGGGGAGTACTACAAAAGAAGAAAGACCAACTTCGATCTTAAGGATTTCATCAACCAGATCCTGTCCCTCAAGCATGGAAATGACCACCAGGAAATAATCAGAATAGTTGAAGCAAGTGAAATTCCGAAGGGCCATAAAAACGTGCTTATGACCCTTGTGAACAGTTCCGGTGTGAGTTCTGAATTCAGGGAGTCACTCGTCATGAAGATGGTTGAGGACGAAACCATAAAAGCCGCTAAAAAACTTGAAAGAACAGATATCATTGCAAAGATCTCCCCTGCAGTGGGACTTATGGGAACACTGATACCCCTGGGTCCAGGACTCACAGCCCTGGGAAGTGGGGATATTGAGAACCTTGCACAGCATCTTCTGATTGCATTTGATGCAGCTGTGCTGGGTATGGCTGCAGCAGCAATCGCATTCAGTGTGTCCAAGATCAGGAGACGGTGGTACGAGGAAGATATTTCAAACCTTGAGAGTATGGCAGATGCAATTATGGAGATCTTGTGATGTTGAAGCAGAGGCGTTTTAAACAGAAGCGGGGTTTGCTTTCCAGTGACGAAGAGATAGATCCAATGATCTACGCCGTCAACATGGTGGACTGCATGCTTGTTCTGGCAGTTGGATTCCTAATATTCACCATAATGTTCATGAGCACAAGCACGGTGTCTCCACAGGAGAAGGCCGCAATGCAGGAAGCAGTTGATCTCAACATGGGACAGGAAGTGAACAGCACTGTTCAGAATTCTTCAAGTGGTGAAAGCGGACTGTCATCTGTGGGAACCGTTTACAAGGACCCAGCAACTGGTAAGCTGATAATGATAAAGAACAGTTGACATTGAAAAAAAAGTTATAAAATCAAAGGAGCAATCGAATGACGATTTACATCTGCGTTGATGATACAGACAACCTGAATTCAAGGGGTACAGGAAGACTTGCAAGGGCAATTGCAGGAACCATCTCAAAGAAGTATCCTGTGATTGGGGTTACAAGGCACCAGCTCTACGTGCATCCTGACATACCCTTCACATCCCACAACAGCTGTGGAGTTATCCATGTGGACAGTGATGATATGGAGATCATGGATGAGCTCTTCGAGATAGGTAAGAAGGAGATCTACGATGACTTCATCGAGGGCAGTGATCCAGGTATTTCAGTGGCCCATGATAGCCAGATCCTGCCGTCACTTGTTGCCTATAGTAAGGACGCTAAAAACACCGTTCTAAACCAGGAAAAGGCAAGAACCCTTGCAAAAAACCTTAACATTCGCCTTGAAGGTCTTGGTGGAACAGAGGATGGAGTCATAGGATCTATGGCAGGACTTGGACTGGCCTTTGCAGGTAACGATGGCAGATTCCTGATGAAAGGAAATATAAGAGATTACCTAGGTCCTCAATCAGTAGAAACCCTTCTCAATGCAGGTATTGATGCTGTTTACACCGTTGACGGTAGGCTGGTGACAGAGGGTATTGTGATGAACCCCGAGGGCAAGTCTGTGAAACCATGTCCAGTCAACGGTAAATGCATTCTCTTCGTTGATACAAGCGATGGGATGCTTCAGGCAGTTAAAAGGGACTGATTCATAACTAGAATCAAAAAATCAGTAAAATTTAGTTTATTACTTGATCGATTGAAAAATAGATAATATCTATCTTCTTCTATTTTTTTAAAAATAATTATTTAAAAATGTTTAAAATTATTTAAAAATGATTTTAAAGTTTTTTTTATGTTAAAATGTCAACATTGAGTTAATTTTTAGAATTAATTTAAAACGAGTTTTTAAAAATAAAAAAAAGTAGAGATTTGAAGCCGCGCGCTTGCTTCAATCCCATTTTATCTATGCTTATTTGGATGCGTTGATCTCTTTGACCTTCTCAAGGATCCTCTCAAGGATCTCTCTGTCGGTGAGCAGGTCAGTGTCCACGACTTTTCTCATCCTGATTGGAACTCCTTCCATCCTATATGCAGTACCCTCTGCCTGCATACCCACGATTGCAGGTGGGATGATGACATCTGACATCTCGGTGGTTGGTGTTCTGTGTGGTTCGATTGCCACGATAGGAATCTCAGCCATTCTCTCAAGTGCCTTCTGTGGGAAGTTTCCACCAGGGTCTGATGCTATTACAAGCATTCCATCTGTTTCCTTGCTCTGAAGAAGGTCGTTTGAACCTGATTCACCAGGGTTGTACCTTGGAGTTCCTGTTGCAAAGTCAACACAGTATGGATATCCAACCTCCCAAGTACATACCTGGTTGAATCCTGTAACGTTGTAGTGGCCCCTCATTGGTATAAGGTTGAACTTGGCGTTTCTGTTGAGGTCGGTTGTAAGACATATGGCTGTGTCTATGTTTCTGTGTTTTCCACGGCTGTGGGTGATACCCATTCCAAAGAAGAGTATACCGAACTGTGCATTTTTGAGTACTTCCACTGTTTCGTATATGAGTTCCTTTGGTACCCCTGCAACTTCATCGTATAGGATGTCGTTACCAAGGAGCACTGTTCTTATTGCGTCCAGGAGTTCGTAGTCGTGGTCAAAGTCAAGCTGCAGGTGAATGTCTGCGAGTTTTGATGAATCTGTTTTCCTTGGGTCCACAACTATGAGTGTCCTGTCTGGTCTTCCTCTCTCCCTGAAGAAACCCCTTGCAAAGACGTTTCTTGAAAGGTGTCTTGGGTGTGCGTGCATTGGGTTGCATCCCCAGTAGACAACTACGTCTGCACGGTTTTTAACCTCACCAAAGGTACATATTGGGTATCCAACGTCCTGAAGTCCCAGAACAGATGGTCCGTGGCATACAGAAGCTGTGTTATCTATACATGCTTTAGCTTCTTCAGCGAGTTTCACTCCAACTGCCTGTGCGTCACAGTCAGTACAGCTCCATCCGTACATCAACGGCCTTTTTGAGTCTGCGAGTATATGTGCAGCTTTGTCTATGGCTTCATCCATGGTGACTTCCACGAATTCTCCGTTCTTTCTCACGAGTGGTTTGGTGAATCTTTCAGCACCTTCAGTGTGAACGAATTTACTGTGCCCTATTATACAGGCGTTCATTGTGCCCACAATCTCGTTGTTCTCAACTTTACAGATTATATCGTCACATAGAGTTCCGCAAAATGGGCAAACAACATTTTTTACAAGTTCCAAAGTTATCCCTCCAATAACTCCTAATTTAGTAAGGTGCTATGTGGCTGTTTCCTGCAACTGCAACGTATACAATTCCGCTTGCTCCTTTGGTTGCAAGATCGCCCTTAAATTTGTAGAAAGCACCTTCAATAACTTCTCCATTTACTTCTATATCTTTTTCAACTCCAAGGTACTGGAATCCTGGTAAGAATTCATCGACGATTCCTTTAATAATTATTGTACCGCCTTTCATTTCTCCACCAGCTCTTGCAACAACGTTACCCTCAATTATGAGAACTCCGCCGTTCATGTGGACTCCTGGCTCTATTGAAGTGTTTCCTTTGATTACGATCTTACCGCCTAGCATGTACTCTGCGATTTCGCTGCCCACATTTCCATAGACAGTTAGGATACCACCGGTCATACCTCTCCAGTCACCACGGTATGCTGAGCCAACGTAGTCGTTTGCATCACCCATTATGGTTAACTCACCGCCAGACATGTTCTGTCCCGCCCATGAACCAACGTTTCCTTCCACAGTGATTTTTCCACCTTTCATTTCCACACCAACGTACATGTTGGCGTTTCCTTTGACGAGTATTTCACCGGCACTCATTCCCTGACCTATCCTCTTGGTGTTGTAAACATCACCATCGATTATGATCTTGATCTCTGAGGGATTTTCTGCGGATTCTCCTTCAACATCGAAGAACTCCTGGAGTCTTACCTGACTGTTACCATTCCATATTCCCATGTTTTTGATTTCATCTATAGTTTTACCCGCTAGAACATCGGGGATTATGTTGTTTATTTCAAGAGGTACCTGTGGCTGTTCCTTAGGTGTTAGAATTATTTCACTCATTGGATCACCCCGTTTATTGGACATGATTTAGGAAGATACTCTTCCTGGACAGGGTAGTTTGCAAAGTTGACTGAGTAGTATTTTTTGAACATCTTCTCAACTTCGGATTCTACCTCTTTCTCTAACTCACCATCGTAAAGGGAGTTGATCCAGTAGGTTCTTCCGTGTGTACCTTCACTGACAACAACACCGTCTTTAACTATAACGTTACCATCTTTAAGGACGTATGCAGCGTTCTGAAGTGCGTCTTCAAGTGCCACGTAATCTGCAGACTGGTCCTGGGTTTCTGGGTTGAAGTCGTATATTGCTATATCTGCATCTGCACCCACTCCAAGGTGTCCCTTGGTGTCGCTTAAACCGAGAACTGTGGCAGGTGTGCTTCTTGTTACCTGTGCTATTTCATAGAAGCTGTACTCCCTGTCGATTGTGGCTATACTGGTTTTCTTCTGAGCCCATTTGTGAACATGGTTCTCTATCATGTCTTCTCTGTACTGGTTGCTCATTAACCATGCCATGACCCGTGGGTACCTTGTGAATGGTCCACCGTTTGGACTGTCTGTTGTTAGACATATTTTTTCAGGGTTATTCACAAGCAGGAAGAGTTCAAGGCCTATTGCCCACTGTGATGCTGGAACTGGTGCCCTTGGTGAGTAAAGGAACGGAATAATACCAGATCCTGTTTCAAGTTCCACGTCACAGTTAGCCCATTTAAGTCCATTTAGAAGGTGCATATCATATTCTGCAGGACCGTCAGCTGTCATGGTTGTTGTTTCATCCAGTGTAACCTGTCCAACGTCTATTACTATATGATCGTTCTTGTTAACATAATCAGCTATTCTTGGCGCTTCTGATACGAAGTCCCTCCAGTTAGTACCTCCGTAACTGTGGAACTGAACGTGGGTTGCATAAAGCACTGCATCCCTCTTTCCATGTTTTGGGTTTGCTTTTATTCCTTTTGGTAAATCAAAGGATTTTATGGTTGTTTCATAGTTTCCTGGGTGTCCAAGATCGTTACAGTGGAGGTGTATTGCATGTGGAAGTCCCAGCTTCTCGTTGACCTCAGCCAGGCCCTTTATGATTTCTGCCCCTGTGATGTCGAAGTATGGTGCTGGATCGTTTATTCCATGAACGTTTCCACCCCAACCCCAAGCTTCTGTGCCTGCAGGGTTAACTATTTTTATTGTGTAACCTTTGGTTGCCTTTAAAACCCATGATACGTATGCTGCACATTTATCAATGTCACCCTCCTTCAGGTAATTCATAACGAACCAGTTGTTACCGAAGAGCGGGTATGCTGCATGGTCAAGGAATGGTGTGTCATGAAATTCCTCGTGGGTGTGTCTTGCAAGGAGTGGAGGCATTGCTGCTTCCATTGCAGTTGTGTAACCCATCTGAGCGTATCTGTAACCTGTCATGAATGTTGAAGGGACTGAAAATCCACTTCCTGCTCTTTTAAGGTTTGTTTTACCTTCAACGTCTTTTTTACTGTCTTCTGGACGGAACATCCTTCCAACGTTGACCTTTGGACCTGCTATGTGGGTGTGTGGGTCCACACCTCCAGGCATTACTACTTTTCCAGATGCATCTATGACGTCTGCATCTTCACTTACGCTGTCCACTATTTTACCATCTTTTATACAGATGTCCATCTTCTCTCCATCGATGTTGTTTAGTGGATCATAAACAATTCCATTTTTTATTATACGTTCCAACGAAAATCCTCCTAAAACCGTTAGTAATTTGAAATTTTCCCGTATACTTTCATGAGAGTAGGCATGTCAAGAACTGGCTCTTCTGTAGGTGTTAGCTCAACGGGGATGTTTTTGAAACTAGGTGTTGCTGTAGAATCTGTGTTAGGCCTTACAACTCTGTTTGCCCATGGACCCATTGGGACGTAAACCATTCCCTCTGGAAGTTCTTCGTTTGTATTCACTGCTTTGACAACAACGTCTCCATATTCAGAAACTATTTTTACATTGTCTCCAGCTTTAATACCCAGTTTTTCCATCATATCATGGTTAATGTGACATATGGCTGCTGCGTTTATGAACATTGGGAGATCCTTACCAGACTCTATTGCCTGTCCCTGCCATACTGTTCTGCCTGTGTTTAATATAACCCTCATTTGGCTTCCTCCAGCTCTTCAAGTTTTATGGCGTTTACAGGACATGTTTCAATACATGTACCACATTTTCCACATAGATCTACATGTTTGAGGTTTACCCTTCCATCCTCTACTATCATTATCATGTCTGCATCATCTGTAGGTCCCTTTCCTCCAGCGACCTCAGGACTGTTTAACGCATTGACAGGACATGAGATAACACAGTTCCCACATCCATGGCAAAGGTCTCGATATACTACTAGTCCAATTGGCATTAAATTACCTCCAATTAAATTTTTGGCTTTTCTAATTACAATTTGAAGCCTTTAGTTCATATTATATTTTTAAATATTTGGGAGTGTTTCTACCTATTAAAGATTGTGCATGTAGAAACTTCAGCTACGAACTGTCACTGATTAAAAAAAATAATTTTTTTTCTTCAGTTTTTAACTGATTCGAAAGCTTTTTCCCAGGATTTTGATCTTATTGGTGTGCTGTTGATCTTGGTTCTTGTGACATCTATTGCACTCACTGGGCAGGATCTTTCACATGCACCGCAGTATATGCAGTATTTCTCATCCATGTAGAGTTTTGCCTCTTTATCACCAGATTCTGCAGGCTGTGGGAATGACAGTGCGTTACATGGACATACCATAACACAGGTTTCACATCCCTGGCATGTTTCATCATCATGTTCGAGTTTACCCTCGAATGGTTTGGTAACGCTTGCAGCATCCACTGGACAGATGTCCTCACACCATCCACATTTCACACATGCTTCATCATCTATGAATGAGTCTCCTTTGACTTCAGCATCCTCAGGTTTGATGTCGTACTCACCGTAGGAACATATTCTGCAGGCTGCTTTTATTGCGTTAACTGGGCATGCCTTTTTACACACAAGACAGTAAACACATTTATCCTTGTCAACGTTGATGTCTGAAGCTATTGTTGGGTCATCAGAAGTAGGTAACTTGTAATCCAATGTTATGGCATCTGCAGGACACATCTCTTCACAAACACCACAGTTTATACATGTTTCCTTATCTATTTCAATCTCACCAGTTACAAGCTTGGATCTGTCTGGCAGTTCCCTTGCAATGGTTATTGCTTCCTGTGGACATGCTGTTTCACATGCCTTACAGTAAATACAGGTATCTTCATCAATATCTGCTGATTTTATCAATTGAGGATATTCATCCATGGTTTTTATGGATTTTCCATCTATCTCAAGGTCCAGTGCATCGAATGGGCAGATGCAACTGCACATACCACAGAGCACACATTTGTGTTCATCAATGTCTATCCTACTGGATTCCTGTTCTGTTCTGACCATGGCTCCTGTTGGGTTTACCTCTATAGCACTTACTGGACATATTTTTTCACACAGGCCGCATGAAGCACATAGTTCATTTTTGAAAAGCAATTTTCTGGCTTCTTCACCTGTTCTTTCTACAGAAATATCTCTACCTTCCACCATTTCTGCTGTCTCCATAATCGTCTACCTCCTTAATCTTAATTGATTTAGTGGGGCACATTTCTCCACAAATAAGACATCCACAGCACCATTCAGGGTTTATGTCTGCCTTCAGATCATCCAACACAATGGCATTCATCATACATGAATCAACACAGAGGCCACATCCAATGCATGAATCCCTCACTGAACATTCATATTGATTATTTGAACATATTTTAACTAAAGTTCTTGTTTTATCCTTATCCTTAACAAGAGCATATGTCATCGTAAGAAAATCTCTTGGACATAGGGTGGTAATTGCCTCTGCAACTCCTATTGAATTCCAGGATATGTTCCTACCATTCAGGTAGTGTGAAACCGTTGATCTGTCCATTTCAAGTTCTTTTGCGATTTCTCGCTGGTTACATCCCTTCTTTCTTAACTCGACTGCTGCTAAATATTTCAAACCAGATATTATATGTTTCGGCATATGGACACCATGTGTGTTAGTTACACTTAGTGATCATAGGGATATATACATTTTCTCAAAAAATCAAATAGCAAGATTTATATAGTGCTGTGTAGATTCAACACATAATGCCCTTTTGGGAGTAGAAAGTTTAACTGTTTAAAAGGATATAAAATAGATATTAAGGATTTAAATTGAATTAAAAGTAATTTTAGATTTAAAATTACGAAAAAACAGATTAAGATCCAGATATTTAAGAGTTGAAGTGAAATTAAAAGGGAGTAACTCTTAAGAAAAATCCCAAATCAAAATGAAAAAAAATCCCCTTTAGGCCATGATTAGGGTGTAAATTGAATCATGGGGCACCATCATCATAGGCAATGTGTGGTTAGTACACATCATCAATCATGTACTGGACAGCACTCGAGAGGATTGAATTATCAAAAAGGGTTGGATCAGAAAGAATTTTTGAGGATCTCTCAGAAAGTGCAGTTATTTTTATCCAAACAGCTCGGAGATGGCTACCCATATAGATCCATACCTAAAAGTTCAATATATCCCTATTTATCTTTATTCATTTAAATGGTCTTGAATTTGATGAATAGTGTTTCAACTGTATTTTAATGGGAGAACTCACTTAAATATGGAGTTTATGGATCAGGATGAAACCACAATACATATATATTTTTTAAATAGGATTCTCTAGTGTAGGGTTCACACCAGTTACAGTTGGTGGGATCCCTTTAAGTACAAACTTATAAAAAAAATTCAATGGTAATTCTAATAGGATCATTTTAAAATTGATTTGAGGTGCAATAATGCGGATCGTAGGAGTGGCTGGAACTAAAAATACTGGAAAAACAACCCTTGTCACCAGTATCGTTGCTGAACTTGGAGAAAGGGGCTTTCACGTTGGCACCGTGAAACACGCCCATGGAGGACTGGATGTTGAAGGCAGGGACACATGGCAGCACAAGAAAGCAGGGGCTGAACTTGTGGTTGGGGCTGGAAATGAAACTCTTTTCAACGTCAGTGGGAGCATGGAACTTGAAGAGATACTGAACATCATGAAGTACATAAAAAACCTTGACTTTGTGGTTTTAGAAGGTTTTAAACATTCACCCTATGCTAAAATAGCAACATCCGATTATGCAGCCAATGAACATGATTCAAGAACCATGATAAAAACTGTTGACGTGAGGAAACTGGATGAACAGGATATCAAATCCCTGGTTGATCTCATAGAGGAGAGAAGCTTTGGAATCATACAAAAGCTTGACTGTAGGAAGTGTGGCTTTGAAAGCTGCCAAGAGTTCAGAAACGCCAAGATCAGTGGATCTGCATGTGCCGATGTTCAGTGTGTTACTGATTCCTCGGATGTGATCCTTAAAGTTGACGGTTCCTTCATACCAATGAACCCCTTCGTGAAGAATCTGGTTAAAAAGGTAACCCTTGGAATGGTTGAATCGCTTAGAACAGAAGAATTTGGAGCTGAAGACTTCAAAAAAATTGAACTGATGATAAAAAATGAAGACAACCGATAGATACCAGAGACCCATAATATCCCTCAGGATATCCATAACTAACCGATGCAACGTCCGCTGCTTTTACTGTCACCACGATGGCATAGTGGCTGAAAGTTATGAAATGTCTCCAGATGAAATATTCAGGATAGCCAAGATTGCAAAGGACATTGGAGTGGAAAAAATAAGACTTTCTGGCGGCGAACCCCTGGTAAGAAAGGATATAGTGGAGATAGTCTCGAAGATAGCTTCACTGGACTTTAAAGACATTTCCATCACTACCAACGGAACCCTCCTTGGAAGGTACGCAGCTGAACTTGTTGATGCGGGACTTAAAAGGGTCAACGTTAGCTTCGACACACTGAACCCCAAAACCTACCGTTTCATAACCAAAAGGGATTACATGGAAAATGCCAGGGAGGGTATAAAGAAAGCTGTGGAAGCAGGTCTTGACCCTGTTAAGGTGAACATGGTGGTTATGAAGGGTGTCAACGACCATGAGATATGGGACATGTTCCAGTTCTGCAGGGAGAATGGAGTTATACTCCAACTCATCGAGCTTCTCAAAACTGAGAACTGTGAAGAAGGAGAGTTTTTAGAGGATTATCACTACGATATGAACCCCCTTGAAGAGGAGCTCAGTAAAATATCCCATAGGGTTAAAAAGAGACGTTTCATGCAGGACAGGAAGAAGTACTTCATAGAAGATGGTGAGATCGAAGTTGTCAGGCCAATGGACAATACAGAGTTCTGTAAAAATTGCACAAGGCTTAGAATAACTCCGGAGGGTAAGATTAAACCTTGTTTACTTAGAAACGACAACCTCGTGGATCTTATAGAACCCATTCGAAGCGGTAGTTCTGATGAGGAACTTAAAAACCTCTTCTTAAATGCAATAAATAAAAGGGAACCATACTACACTGAGACATGTGCCACAAAATCCAGTTAAATCCTTTAAAATTTTTTTTTGTTGTCTCAGAACTGGATTGAAACCCCTGTAAAATCAGTTCTTAATCTGCCTTAACAAATAAATTTCTATTTAAACTTTTTTTTAATTGAAATCTCTCTTTTAATGATTCAATTGGCGTGATGCACTTAAATCGTGCACTTTTTTGTGGTCTTAAAAAATTATATTCAATCCAAAAAAATATTCAATCCGAAAAACAGATACAAACTAAAGGAAGGGGGAATGGCATGTCTGATAAAAATATTAAAAGCACACTACCAAAGAATTATGAAAACATACAGGAAAGGTTTGAGGAGTATGGTGAAGCTTTGAATGGTCTTGGCATTGCAGTGAAGCAAAGCGGCCCCCTGGATGAAAAAACTTCACAGCTTGTGCAGCTTGCAGCATCTGCAGCCATAAGATCCGAAGGTGCTGTTCACAGCCATGCAAAAAGGGCCCTTAAAGCAGGTTCAAGTCCTGAAGAGGTTTATCAGTCTTTACTGCTCCTTACAAGTACCATTGGATTTCCAAACGTTGCAGCTGCAGTTTCCTGGGTGGATGACCTTCTGGAAGACTTTTTATAAACTAATAGCTGTCTGCACTAGTTGAAGTACTGAAACTTCACGATTAAAATAGAATCCTTTGGGGGTGGGTGTATATGTTGAACCTCCCACCCCTTACAAATCCAACTATTGTAAGCCCTGATTCTTCTGCTGCCATTAAACCTGAAGCTGTTGGTGCTGCTTTTGATGTTAGTATTGGTATTCCCATTCTCGCAACCTTCATGACCATATCCGAGGGCATTCTTCCACTTGATACTATGAAGCTCCGTGAAAAGTCAACACCCTTAAGCAATCCTGAACCAACCACCTTATCAATTGCAACGTGTCGACTTACATCTTCTATTGTTATGAAATCTTCTTCTGTTACAAGTGCCGCTATGTGCGTACCGCCTGTTTCCTTCCAAACCCTGGACTCTTCTTTCAATTTTTTAAAGGCGCCTAGGATCTGATCCTTGGATATGGCGTAATCTGAAACCACTTCATCCACGAATTCTATTTTGCCTCTCCATCCTCCAAAGCAATCAGAACTCATGACCATCTCCCTCCTAATATCAAAGTCTTGAAGGTCAATTTCAATGTTTATTGTGTTTTGGTCTACGTCAATTTTTTTTAGGTTGTCAATGGAATCGATGAGTCCCTGCCCTGCCAAATACCCCACTGCGAATTCCCTTAAAAAATTGGGACTCACAGAAAATCTTCCAAAGGCAAGTCCATTAACGTTGATTTCAATTTCTTCGTCGTTAACTATTTTCTCGTCCCGTTCGAAGGTTTCTTTACCAACCCTTATGGCTTTGATATTCCTAAACATCTCAGACATGATCCACACCACATTTTACATTAAATATCCTATTAAGCTCGCATTAACAGTACATACCTTCCTGATTTTGAGGGGATTGAACCTACTCAAGAACAGTGTGCCTCTCCTTGAGGTCCCTTTCTGTTTTTCCCATTTTATCCATGAGCTGGGCTATGAGTCCGTCAAGGAATATGAGACTTGAAACCTCAAACAGAGTTCCAAGGGGTGAAAGTGGAAGGTGTTTTCCTTTAATCTGCCTTTTTACATAATTCTTTTCTATATCCATTTTTGTCCTACCCTGGATGTGTATTATAAGATCTGACATTTTTCCGAGGGTTGATTCATCGTAAGATGTTACTGCAACGATCTTTGCCCCTCTTTTTTGGGCTATCTTTGCTGTGCTTATTATGTAACTGGTTTCTCCAGAACCTGAGATTGCAAGGAGGCAGTCTTCCGGGCTTATGGCAGGTGTTATCGTTTCTCCAACAACGTAGACACTTATGCCAAGGTGCATTAGGCGCATTGCAAATGCCCGGGCAACCAGGCCGGATCTTCCTTGTCCAAGGAGGAAAACATTTTTTGAGGAGGTTAATAGTTCCATCAATTCCATTATAGTTTTTTCATCAAGTTCTGATGAAACAACCTGTACATTATCAATTATTTCGTCTATTGCATCGTTTAAAATCATGAGTTCACCGAATAAGGACTTTTCAAAATTATTTATGCTTTCACTGTTATATTTATATTGTTTATACCCTGAAGTTTATATTCCTGATGAACGTACCACTTAACAGGAATTTATTATGCATTTCTTGAACACATCAACTGAGTTGATGGCTTAAAAAAACAGATGATGCATTTGATTCAAAAAAAGAGGATTGGAAATGGATTACCTTCCGAAGCTGAACCTTTTCATAAATGGTCATGAATTCAACTACAAGTTCTTTGAAACCCTTGAATGTGTTTCAAAAACATGGTCCCAGCGTGAAGCTGCAAAAAGGTTGGGGATCTCCCATGCAGTCCTGAACCGCAGGATAAAGAATGCTGAGGACAAGCTGGGCAAAAGCATCGTTGAAACAACTGGTGCAGGTTCAGGTCTGTCAGATTATGGACTTGAAATACTTCGCAGGTATCAGGAGTACATGCAAAGGCTGCAGGAACGTGAAATACCAGTTATATGCGGAGGACACATTTCTTCAGGACTCCTGGAAGTTCTTTCATCTGAATATGGCCTTGAAAGCCATGTTTACAGGACACAGGATGAAGTTGCCATTCATCTTGCCCAGAAGGATATGGTGGATATCTTAACCTTCGACGACCCTGTTCAGGCGTTCATGAGGGATCTGGACTTCACACCAGTTGCCTATGACCACCTGGTCCTTGTATCTGGTGGAAGGGATGTTCCTAAAAGCATTGATGACATCAATGGAATGAACTTCGTTGAGGTACCTGGTTCTTCCCAGCGTCTGGCATGGAACACCCTTGATGATAATGGAGTGGATTACGAAATCGTTGAACTGGTTAAATCCCCCTACGAAGCCCTGAAAAGGGTTCAGAAAAATGAAGATCTTCATACATTCTTGAACAGCAGTTTTGCAGATGGTTCCAACGTTCTTGAGAAAGAGACAAAACATATAATAAGCCTTGTAAACCTTAACCCTGAAAACACTATCCTTAACGATTTTGTAGCGTTCATTCTTAATGAAGGTCAACAGATAATTCGTGAAGAGGGCTTTGAACCAATTTAAAGCTTTAATATTTTTCTAATTCTTTATAATCCATTGATATAACATATTTACAGATATGGTGAGATATTAGGGGTATAATAAATACGCATTAAAAAATTGGTTTTAAATTCCTTAAAAAAATAAATTTTTTAAATTTCCTGTTCATTCTACCAGAACTTCGTAAGGGTATACACTATTAAAAACTTGTTTACTAGGTCCTGGTTGGTTAGTTTTAAATATTTCAAAGATAAAAATATAGAGGGTGATGGATTGAGCAATAAAAGAGATTTACTAGCGGTTGGACACACAGCACTGGACTACATAATACAGGTTGGAGAGTTCCCACAACCAAACTCATCAACAGCAATAAACAGGATGCGCACATTCCATGGAGGCGCTGCAGCAAATGTAGCAGTTGTTGCATCCACACTGGGACTTAGATCTTCCCTCGTATCTGCAGTTGGGAATGAATTTCCTGGATCCGATTACGAGAAGAAGCTCAAGGACCTTGAGATAGACACAAACAACATGATACTCATTGAAGAAGAGAAAAGCCCCACTGCATTTGTGATGACGGATTCATCCAACAACCAGATAAGCTACTTCTACTGGGGTGCAGCAGCACACTTCCAGCACTCAGAAGTTCCCCACAACACCATCGAACAGGTTGAAGCTGTTCATCTGGCAACAGGTGACCCCGGTTTCAACAGAAGATGTGGAGAGGCAGCCCATGAGGCAGGGAAGTTGATATCCTTCGATCCAGGACAGGACCTTCACATGTACTCCAAGGAGGATCTGAAGGAGGTTTTGAAGATCACAACCATACTCTTCGGGAACCACTACGAGATAGAAAGGATAATGAAAACTACTGAAATGGACATGAATGATTTAAGAGATTTCGGTCCGGACATAGTGGTTAAAACCTGTGGAAAAAGTGGTAGTACCATCTACACAGATGAAGAAGTGATGGTGGATTCAGTTCCAAGGGAAGCTGTTGACCCAACAGGCGCAGGGGATTCCTACAGGGCAGGTTTCATGAAGGCTTACTTGAAGGGTGAGGACCTGGAAACATGCGGTAAATTCGCATCAGCAGTTGCATCTTTTATTGTTGAAGCTGAAGGATGTCAGACCAACGTTCCTGACCGTGAAATGGTGCTGGAACGTATGCATGAGAGATGGGGTTAAACCCGTGCCATGGATGAAAAGAAATAATATAAATATTTTTAAATTTTTAAAATTAAAAAGGATCTCTAGGGTTATTTTTGTATAAACAATGCCATAGATCGTATATTTTATAATAAAATAGGATGCATTACGATCATTTAGAAGATCAATGCTTATCCTTGTGATTGCCATTATTTAGAGATGGACTAATCTTATTTTACATCACCCTTTGTTGGATGATCGTACGTGGATACAATATCGGATATCCATAGCTGGAAAATCAAATAGAAAGTCTATTAAAACATAAGTATAGTAAACTTATAGTACCATTCAAGTAAACTTGATTTTGTTCCTTATGTTTTGAAAAGAGATACCTATTTCTATCCGTAACATAAAATCCAGATCAAGATTTGAATATCACTGTTTTGATATATTGAAGCATTCAAGCTTGATATTTCAGACTGAAGTAACAAACTAAGTTAAAAAAATGAACATGGTGATTCTATGACACAAATGGACGATGCAAAAAAGGGCATTATAACAGAACAAATGAAAGCTGTTGCAAAGCTGGAAAACGTTGATGAAGAGTTTATCAGAAAATCTGTTGCAGCAGGAACAATCGCGATCCCAAACAACGTCAACAGGGATGTTAAACCTGTGGGTATTGGAGCAGGTTTAAGAACCAAGGTCAACGCAACCATTGGAACATCCACAGATGTAAACGATGTGGACATGGAAGTTGAAAAGGCAAAGATCGCAATGGAAAACAAAGCGGACACCCTCATGGAGCTCAGTATTGGAGGAGATCTGGACGCAATACGAAGGACCATCCTCGATGTTACAGACCTTCCAATGGGAAGTGTGCCAGTGTACCAGGCAGCAACTGAGGCCATAAACAAAGATGGTTCTGCAATTTACATGGATGAGGATGCCATGTTCAAGGCCATTGAAAAACAGGCAAAAGATGGTGTGGACTTCATGGCAATTCACTGTTCTGTGAACAAGGAAACCCTGAGAAGACTCAAAAGACAGGGTCGTGAAGGCGGACTTGTGAGCAGGGGTGGAGCATTCATATCAGCATGGATGGTTCACAACGAAGTTGAAAACCCACTCTACAAGAACTACGACAAGGTCATTGAAATAGCCCAGGAATACGACTTCTGTATAAGCCTTGCAAACGGTATGAGGGCAGGTGCAATAGCAGATTCAACAGACAGAGCCCAGATACAGGAGTTAATCATACTCGGTGAGCTCATTGACAGGGCAAGGGAAGCAGGAGTTCAGACCATAGTTGAAGGCCCAGGTCACATTCCACTCAAGGAGATACCAACCAACGTAATGGTCCAGAAGAAGCTCTGCCGTGGAGCACCTTTCTACATGCTCGGACCAATCGTAACAGACATAGCACCAGCATACGACCATATCGTTTCATCAATAGGGGCAGCACAGTCTGCAGCAGCTGGAGCAGACTTCATATGTTACGTTACCCCTGCAGAGCACCTGGCACTTCCGGGACCTCAGGATGTTAAGGATGGAGTCATAGCAACCAGGATCGGAGCATACGTGGGTGACATGGCCAAAGGCATTCACAACGGTGAATTAGACCTTAAAATGGCTAACGCACGTAAAAAGCTCAACTGGGAAGCTCAGTACGCAGCAGCAATCTGCCCTGCAGATGCTAGGAAGATAAGAGAGGCAAAACCTCCAGAAGACCCTGACACCTGCACCATGTGTGGAAACTACTGCTCAATAAAAATAGTGAATGAATGGTTGGATGATGCAAGTCAGGATGTATTCGACTGATCATCACCCTAAATTCTTTTTTTTATTCTCTTAAAAATTTTAAGGGTTTGATTTAAAAATCACTACCCCACATCTAAATAAGTTCTCAAATCGATTTTTATTTAAAGTTTGGGGGAATATTCCTCGAATTATACATAGAATTACAGATAGTACTCTTTCATTCTTAAACCTTCATCCCACAATGCCCTGTTCATCTTGTTAACTGCATCCACAATTTTGTTAAATTTAATAGCAACAAGAAGGGCTTTTATTAATTTAGGATGTAATGATAGGGAAAGCTCAGAAAATAGAACTGCATATTCTCCATCTAATTCCATCAGTGCCAACTTCACGTCCTCACTGTTTTTTTTCACCACAATAATTTCATAGTTTCCTATTATATCATCGCCTTCAACGACATTTCTTTCAATTTCAAATTTAATGATATCTCCTTCTTTCACTGCAGGAGTTATTGTTTCTTGCATTTCTAAAATCTGTTCCATAAACACTTTTTCTTCATCATTCCTATTTTTAAATGCTTCCAGATCTATAGAGGTCATATGGTTTCACCATTGGTTTTTTTTCTATGAATTAATAAAAAGTATTAGTATTTACTTATTTATAATTTTATAGACGCCATTTAATTTGTATATTTAATTCACTAATCGCAGTTATCATTATGATTCAGGAACTGAAAAATTAGGTTAAAAAAGTAGTTTAGCCTTTTAAATTCTGTTTCACGTTCCAAAATTTGATAACACATACTTCTTAAATGTACAGATCAATATTATCACGGCAGTCCAGGATCTATGAAAAGTTTTTAAAAGATTTAAATCATATGATCTCCTAAATTATATAATCTGACTATGAATACAAGCTGATTGTAAAATTTAGATGAACCATAACCAATTGAATCTGTATGAAACATCTCAAATTTTATTATTTTTATTATTAACAATTTTTAAGGAATTCTTTAGAGATTCCAGACTCGAATAAACTAAGGTGATACTATTGAAACACTGGATCGAAAGGATCGCAGAAGAGTTAAATGAAAGGGATGTCAAGGAGCATGTTATTGCAAGCGGGACATCCATATCAGGATCTATACATATAGGAAATTCATGTGACGTTTTTATAGCAAATGCTGTGGGTAACGCTCTCAGAAAGCTTGGTGCATCTGCAAAGACCATCTGGATCGCAGACGACCACGACCCGCTGAGGAAGGTGCCATATCCACTTCCAGAATCCTACGAGAAGTACCTTGGAATGCCCTACTCCAAAATACCATGTCCAGAGGGCTGCTGTTCCAACTTCGTTGAGCACTTCGAGAAACCATTCCTCGAGGCAATGAAGGAGTTTAAAATAGATATGGAGGTTAAATCCGGGGAACAGATGTACAAGGATGGAGTATATGATGATTACATACGCACATCCCTTGAGAAGGCCCCTGAGATAAGGGAAATATTCAACAAGTTCCGTGAACATCCCCTTGGTGACGACTGGCTTCCCTACAACCCCATCTGTGAGGAGTGCGGACGCGTGAACACCACCTACGCCTACGATTACGATGGTGATATGGTTTCCTACAGATGCCAGTGCGGACACGACGGCACCATGGACATCAAAACTGGCGAGGGAAAACTGACCTGGCGTGTTGAATGGGCTGCAAGGTGGAAGATCTTCGGTACAACCTGCGAACCATTCGGAAAGGACCACGCAGCAAGTGGAGGATCCTACGATGTGAGTACTATCATATCAGAGGAGATATTCAACTACCCCGCACCCTACCCTGTTCCCTACGAATGGATAACCCTCAAGGGAGAGGCAATGTCCAAATCCCACGGTGTCTTCTTCACACCGGGCCAGTGGCTTGAGATAGGTGCGCCTGAAACCCTGAATTACTACCTCTTCAGGAGCAAACCTATGAAATCAAAGGACTTCAACCCTGAAATGCCGTTTCTGGATTTTATAGAACAGTACGACCGTGTTGAACGTATATTCTACGGTGAAGAAGAGGCAACCTCTGAGAAGGAGGGTAAAAAATCAAGGAAGATTTACGAGGCCTCCCAGATAGAACTCCAAGACAAAATGCCCTTCCAGCCATCCTACAGGTTCATGACCGTGGCCTACCAGATAGCAGGCAACGACCCTGAGAAAATATTCGGTATACTCAAGAGGAACTCCCAGCTGCCAGAAGAGATGGAGAACCTTGAATTCAGCCAGCTCGATGCTGCTGATATTGAAAGGCTCCAGAAAAGGATTTTACATGTTAAAAACTGGCTTAACACCTACGCACCGGGATTCGTGAAGTTCCAGGTTATGGAGAAACTTCCAAGGGTTGAAATCAGCGATGTTCAGAAGGAATTTCTCTCAAAGCTTGCAGATGTCCTTGAAACCCACGATTACAGCGCAGAGGAGTTCCAGGATCAGATGTACCTCATCCTCAACGAGCTGGAGATGAAACCTCAAAAGGCCTTCCAGGCCATTTACAAGGTTCTGACTGGCAGGAAACAGGGCCCAAGGGCTGCATCCTTTGTTCTCTCCGTTGATAAGGACATGGTAATCAAGAGGTTCAGATTGGAGGATTGAAAGCTCCATTCCACCATATTTTCTTTATATTTTATTGATTTTTAGAATTTTGCCCTAAAAAAAGTTTTAAAGGTACATTGAATTATAATTATCAGTTTTCATTGTTGAATTATTTTTATTTTTTAGGATCACATTTTTTGTATTAAGATCATTTTATTAAGAAGTTAAAGATTGAAAGGTTATAGTAACTCACAATAAGATTGGAAAATGCAAAAAAGTATTTGGGCGATACCATGAAGGTTAAAATCACTGAAAGGGATGTTTTAAACCCCCTTGCTGAAACTGAGATCGAAACTGTAGCCTTGAACCCTATTCAAGATTCTTTAGGGAGAATATCTCTCTTAGATAACACCAAACCCGGTGCAGATATCATACTCAGCACCATTCAAGAGAATCTGGAAAGCTACGATTTTGTAAACGCAGAGAAGCCTGCAGGTGCAAGTGCAAGTCCAGAAGAGATAGATAGTGCTGCCGATGCAGATCTGTGCATTCTTGCCCTGGGAGACTGTGGTTCCTGCACTACATGGGTAATTCTGGACGCTTTGAAGCTTGAAAAACGTGGAGTTCCCACCATCTGCATATGTTCAGACGAATTCAGCACTTACGCAGGGGAACTGGCTCGTTCTCATGGTGCAGCAGACCTCAGGATCCTTGAGATTGAGCACCCCATTGCAGGGCAGTCGGATACCCTGATTCAGAAGAGAACCCTGGACATCCTTCCAGAATTAAAGAAAATTATAGGAGGCAAGTGAGTTCCATGGATGAGAAGAAGGTCAAGATCAACGACTGTGGATGTTCCATAGACGAAATTCTATCTGGAAAGTCCTGTGGAGAGATTCAAGATAATAAAAAGGATGATAGACTCTGCAGTGCCCATGAGACTGATTTTGAGGTTTTCGTTGACCCGGATGTTGAGAAAGTGAGCCATGATTTCTACCTGCGGAAACTCACAGATGGACTTCCTGTGATCCCACCAACACGTGAAAGGGTAAACAGATTCCTGAAGTACACTGATATGGAGCCTGATGAGGTTGTTGCAGTTCTACCACCCCTTCCGGGCAGGGCAACCATTGAAAAGATTGCTGTGAACGCTGTTATGGCAGGCTGTATCCCCCAGTTCATGGGTGTTGTTCAGCATGCCGTGAGTGCGGTTTCAAGGGAGAGGTTCAACCTTGCAGGGGTCAACGCCACAACCCACCCCGTTTCCATCTGCACAATCCTTAATGGTCCTGTGTCCATTGAACTGTCCGTTAACAGTGGCGCGGGCTGCCTGGGACCAGGAAACATTGCCAATGCAACCATTGGAAGGGCCCTGAGGCTGTGCCTCATGAACATTGCAGGTGCTGTGCCCGGTGTTGGGGATCATGCAACCATGGGTTCACCTGCCAAGTACAGTTACTGCTTTAGAGAGGCAGAAAGTGATAGTCCGTGGGATCCACTGCACGTTGAGTATGGATTCAAGGATGACATGAGCACGGTGACCGTTATGGCTGTTGAAGCCCCTCAAAACGTTAACGATCATAGGAGCAAGAGTGCTGAAGATCTTCTGGACACCATCGCGCATACGGCTGCAACTGCAGGCTGCAACAACAGCCACGTGCCAGGGGAGCTTCTAGTTGTCATGAGCCCCGAGCATGCCCGGACGGTTTCAAAGGACGGGTGGAACAAGGATGATGTTAAAAATTACATCCACGAAAATACAGCAGTACCTGTTGACCTTGCAGATCGTGGAGGCAGGAAGCTGGATCCTCAGTGGGTGGTTGGAGATGATGTGAGACTGACACCTTCACCAACCCAGGTTGTTGTGGTTGTTGCAGGGGGTGCTGGAAGGCACACCATGATAGCCCACAGCTTCGGAACATCATCCCACTCTGTAACACTGCCCCTGACTTTTAAAAACGGAACCCCCATTGTATCCGTTGAAGATTTAAGAAAGGGTTGAGTAAAGCTTAGAAAATTAGTAAAAGTGCTTTAAAATTTAATTTTTTGATTTTAAATAATTTTAAATTTATTATTTTTAATTTTTAACGGACAAATATGATTTATAAGACCTTCTAAATCCGATTTTATTTTGGATACCCTAAAAATTGGGTCTCATAAATTTTTCCTTAAATTTTTGATCATCTTAAAAAAATAAAAAATAGTGGATTTTAGGTTAACACGTATTTGGTTCCTGTTTTTGTCACGTACTTGTAAGTCCATCCATACTTCCACTTGTAAGCTAACTTACGTGTTACTGAACACTTCAACTTACCATGAGATCTGTACCAGTGTTTGTACATCTTGTAGTAGTAAGCTTTGTACCATCCCTTGTAGCGGACCTTAACAGTGCTACGATACTTCGTTGCCTTGTAAATCTTGTAGTTCTCCGTTACAACAGGGGCAACATTCCCTGCAAAATCAACACCAACGTACTTCAAAGTCTTAGAAGTTCCAAGAACAAGAGAACCATTGTACAATATACCTCTGGTTGTTGGATCCGTACCATCCAGTGTGTAGTAAACAACTGCCCACTCGTTAGCATAAAAAACCACTCTAAGCGGAGAAACATAGGATCCACTCCTAGGAACAGCAGTCACAACAGGAGCCACAGTATCAATGGTATAAACCTGAGTGTAAACTTGACTGGTGTTGTTTGCATCATCCACAGCCATATACTTAAGTGTAGTTGTGTTAGCGATTGTAATTGGACCCGTGTACAGTGTACTGCTGGTTGTAGGAACTGAACCATTGGTTGTGTAGTAAATTTTGGTGCCGTTAGCATTTGCATTCAGAACAATGGTCTGATTATGGTTGTACCATCCACCAGGAACGTTGACTCCAACATTAACAGATTTAGTGTCCAGAACAGTGATGTAATCTGTCTTGGTTACCTTGTTGTTACCGTTTACATTGGACGCTGTCAAATTGACTGTGTATTTTCCTGCCTTTGTGTATGTGTGTCGTGGGTTTTGTTCTGTGCTGGTGTTCCCATCACCGAAGTCCCAGTTCCAACTGGTTGGTGCGCCGTTGGATGCATCGTTGAACTGCACACTCAAAGGTGCCGTTCCATTGGTTACATTACTTGTGAAGTTGACAGACGGCACATCAGCCGCTGCAACAGCCCCACTGAAAATGACCACGATAGCACATAAAAGTGCTAAAAAAATCATATTCTTCTGCATTTAAATCTCCCTTTCAATTTTTAGTAATCCCTTTCAAATTTAAGATTAGATCCCAATGGAATCATGAACATTAATTACACGAAATGATTATTTAAACCTATCGATGTAATCTACCCAACTTCGTTGATTTTGAATTAAAAATAAGCCAATAACCTTCTTACAATCAATGATAACCCGAATGAAGTATTCCAAAAGAACTATCAACTTAAATCTTTGATTTTTATTATGAAAAAGTAAAATTTAGGTTAACACATACCTTACATGATTTAATTACCACTGGTACACCGTTTATCTAGAGGTATAACGTTTTTTTTATGATATTTAAAGATATTTATCCATTGTTTCTAATTTTTAATTGATTTATATTATTCACAAATCATTTTAAGCCCAGTTTTATTTTTAATTCCTTAAAAAATGAATATTATAAAAATAACTAATTATAATAAGAATCCTGTGGAAATATAATTTCAAGAGGTGTTTTTATGAAAAAGATGGGCCTGGGAATTTTGGGATTGATCATCCTTGTTGTCATGGCATCTGGATGCATTGGCACAGGATCAGGAAAAGTTGTGAATCAGACCAGAGATGTTTCTGGTTTCAGCCAGATAAGCACAAATGGAGACATCAACCTATTCATAAAGCAGGGAACCAATGAATCCCTGGTTATAGAAGCTGAAAACAATGTCATACCTAACATAAAGACACCGTGTCCAACGGCAGACTGACCATAGATCAGGGACTTGGACAGACCACTGTGATGCCAACAAAACCCGTGAACGTTTACGTAACAGTTAAAGATCTGAACAGTGTGGATTCATCAGGTTCAGGATATGTGGAATCTGATAAACTCAACGTGAACAGTTTAAGTCTAAGTATAAGTGGTTCAGGTAACGACACCATAAACGGACTGACTGCAAACACATTTAAAGTGGTTATATCAGGTTCTGGAAGTGTTACAGCAGCAGGCAAAGCTAACAGTCAGGATGTGACCATCTCAGGGTCAGGGGAGTACAATGGATCCAACCTTACAAGCAACACAGCTTCTGTTAACATCAATGGATCAGGAAAAGCAATTGTTTACGCCCTGCAGCAGCTGAGTATTATTATCAGCGGTTCAGGTGAGGTTAACTACCTTGGAAATCCTAAGCTGACCCAGCAGATATCTGGAAGTGGTAAAGTGACAAGCATATAAAACATTAATTCTTTTTCTTTTTTGATGATTCATTCATTAGTAAATTCATCAGTGAAATTCGTGGCAATCCACTTTAAATACGGATTAAAGAAGGAAATAAAAATATATTGAATTATTAGGTTTGATTATGGGATAAAAAACTAAAAAAAGAATAAAAAAAGGAGAAATAGGGTTTATTTTTTTCTTGGTGCTAGTGTTCCTCCAAGTACCGCAAGGATTGCTAATATTAATCCTGCTACTGGCATACCAGTATGTTGCATTGGAACTGTTTTTGTTGTTGATGCAGCGTTCACTGTGTTGTCGTTACTATTGTTTTGTTCCTGTACATTTACCGTGAATGATTTTAATGGGTCTGTGTTTCTGTTGTATGTGTCTGAGGTTATTGTTGGTATGATGGTGTAACTTCCACTTCCCAATGCCCTGACCGTGAGGTAAAGATAAGGGTCTCCAACAGCCACGTTGCTGAGCATCCAAGTTACAGTCCTGTTTGCTGGGTTGTAAGTCCATGTTCCGTTATCAACACTTGCACTTACAAATTCCAAACCAGCTGGTACCTGGAAAGACATCGTTACATTAGTTGCATTGTTTGGTCCGCTGTTACTGAGTTTGTAGGTTAAAACGAATGTTTCACCTGCAGTTGGATTACTCTTTGAACTTGTAACGTTCAGGTACAAGTAGGATGCTGGATTCACTGTTAAAAGTTGTGTAACTGTTTGATTATCTGCAATTGCTGTTAAGTTACCGGTTCCTGTCTGGTTTGCTGTGAACAATGCTGTTGCAATACCATTAACCGTTGTGGCTATTACAGGATTGAAACTTCCCAATGCACTAGTAAGGTTTACATGTGTTCCGTCTGGGATGTGGCCTGTACTAGGATCGAATGGAGTAACTGTAGTACCATTATACTGGTTGTTGAAGCTAACTGTGACAAAACTAGTCTGAGTATTGTTAATGACGGTTTTTGTAGTGTCTATTGTCATGTATAACCAGTTTGTAGGATTTGACATTCCAGATATGAGATTTGCCCATACTGGATTATTAGAACCCCACCAGTTATTTTCAGCACTCACTGAACCCATAATATTATATATAGAACACGCTCCGTTGTTAATGAACTGGCTGAATGAAACCACAGAAGTAGCAGTAGTAGAATCAATATTCCAATTATCAATGGCTCCACCACCTTCACCATTTGCTATATTGTTTATGAATGTGCTTCCGTAAACCGCCAGAGAACCCCTATTTTCAATAGCACCACCATAATCAGTTACTGTGTTGTTGGTTAATGTACAATTAGTCACGGTTAACGTACCATAATTATAGATAGCACCACCATTCCCCGCCATATAACCTTGAGTTAGTGTTAAGTTTGTGATGGTGACATTAACACCACTGTTGATATGGAATATCCAGTTGGTACCTGCTCCGTTGATTATGGTTCCTGTATGGCTTTGACCTGTGATGTTCATGTTTCTATTGATGGTAATGTTTGTGTTGCCAGTTCCATTGTATACTCCATTTGCAATGTACACAGTTCCATTTTCTGAAATGGAATCCACTCCTTTCTGTATTGTGAGGTATGGAGAATCTGCAGTACCACTGTTGGCATCTGAACCATTGGTACTCACATAAACCTGCGAAGCAGTTGTTAATGGAGCAGCATTGACACTAGATACTGAAACCATGATAACAAAAATTGTGAGTAAAAGGAACATAACCTGTGCTTTTGGCTTTATTTGTTTTCGCATATTTTCACCTCCTTCATGCCCGTTATAAACAGGATATTCAGTATTATACCCTAATCAGAATAATACGTTCACAATAATAAAACTTTGGATTTTATCCGCAAAATACGGGCAATTAACGCGAATAAAATCAATCCACAGAAAATGTCGAAGCCCGAGGCAGTAATACTTTCAAATTAAACAGTCACATAACATACTAACCAAAATATAAAAAAGATCCCAGATTACTGCATAAAAACTGATTAAATAAATAAAATAACGTGGCATAAACATTAAAATTGTTTAAAAGCAAAAAAAAGTAGCCATTCACAAAAATGAAAAAAAATGTTTTTAAAAAAAGCAATTTTTAGAGGTAATGATAAAATAAATTGGGCTTTCAGTATCCCACACGTTCCATCTCTTCATCCCAGAGCTTTGAATTAGTTTTTATGTAATCACCCATGAGCTTCCTGCACTCGGGAAGGTCCAGATTCAAAACCTCAACCCCGTTCTCCCTTAAAAGGGCTTCAGGACCTTTAAGAGTTTCATTCTCACCTATCACAACCCTTGGGATTTTGTAGAGGATTATCATACCTGAACACATCTCACAAGGTGAAAGGGTTGTGTAGAGTGTGCATCTTCGGTAATCTGCACCTTTAAGTCTGCCTGCATTCTCGATGCAGTCCATTTCACCGTGAAGAACTGTGGATCCCCTCTGAAGGAGCTGGTTGTGGCCCCTGGAGATGATCTTTGCATCCTCAACAAGGACTGCGCCTATTGGGATTCCTCCCTCTTTTAAACTTTTTCTGGCCTCTCTCAGGGCTTCCTGCATGAAGGTTTGGTGGGTTGGCATTTTAATCCTTCTTTTGTTTTAATACTGGTGAAAAAAAGAATGAATATTATTTAATGGATTTAAATTAACGAAAATAAAAAAAATAATCTAAAGAAAAGGTTTAAAACCTCTTCCTATCCCTTAACTCCTGCATCTTTCCAGGGTTCCATCCGCCTGAAGCTGATTTGGACCTTCCAACCTGCTGGACGTATCCAGTTATTCTGTCGTACCATTCAACTTCTTTCTGTTCCCCGCAGTTTCCACACTGGTCCTGAAGGCCTTTCATTAGGCTTTTGCACTTCATGCAGAAGCTCATTGCTGAGCTGTAGGCCCAGAATCCTATGTCGGATTTTGTGGCTATCTTGTTGGTGAGGCTCATGAGTGATTCTGGGTTTGCGTAGGCCTCTCCCATGAATGCGTGGAATATGTGTCCTCCCAGTGTCATTGGGTGGAATTTTTCCTCGATCCTTATCTTCTCAGGTAACAAAACATCTGCGTTCACAGGTACGTGGGAGGAGTTGGTGTAGTAGTATGCACCAGCATCTCCCTGTGTGATTGCCTTGTCCCCGAATTTTTCCTTGTCGAGCATTGCGAATCTGTAGGCAGTGGACTCTGCAGGTGTCTGGAGAACACTCCATCTCAATCCTGTTTCCTCTTTAAGTGTGGCTGCGCGCTGGTTTATGTATTTTATAACGTCCAGTCCGAATTTTCTAGCATCTTCATCTTCTATGCCATTACCGCAGTGTTCAAGGAGCATTTCATTGAGTCCAACGAATCCGAAGGACATGGTTGAATTCTCCACCCTGTAGTACCTCTCTCCGTCAACATCCTGGGTCAGGAATGGGAGCAGGTTGTAGTCGTCAAGGCAGTGCATTGCCTGTCTTCTCCTGAGCATCAGCACCTGTTCTGCAAGGTTCATGTAAGAATCCAGGTACTCGAAGACGTCATCATCATCCCTTGAGTTGTAGGCTATCCTTGGCAGGTTCAGTGTGACGTATGCAAGGTTTCCTGTCCTCAGACAGTCCTTGTCCCAGTCTCCTGTCCAGTTGTCGTTGAGCTGGGTTCTGCATCCCATGTAGTTGGCCATGTTACCCCTGTAGTCAGGGAGCATGTTGGTGAAGTAGGCTGTTCCGTATTTGGCTGAGAGTTCATGGACCTTGAGCAGATCTTCTTCAAATTCACTGCCTAAAACCTCTTTACGGAGTGTGTAGATGGTGTTTGGGAAGAGGTGTGGTTTTCCATCTGAATCTCCCTTCAGGAGTTCCTCTGTGAATGCTCTTTCTAGTGCCCTTGTTTCCTCCTCGAAGTCACCGTAAACCCCTACAGCCTTACCTCCAGGCCCGTAGGCTGTTTCGTCTTTAAGGAAGTCAGGAACTGTGAATTCAAGGTTCATGGATGTGAATGGTACCTGACTGCCTCTGGCAGCGTAGGCCATGTTCAGGTTGTATATGAGCATCTGGACTGCCTGTTTGATCTCATCGTAGGAGAGCCCTGCAGCGAATGGTGCCACGAAGACGTTCCACAGGCTCATTGACTGTCCTCCACTCATGTTCTGCTGTGCTGCCAGCATTATTTCCCCTGTGTGATTCATGAGTGTTCCTATATGTTTTGGTGCTCCTGCAACTGAAGTGTGGTCCCCTGTACCGTCAACCCTTAATCCGTATCGTATGAAGGTTCTGAGGTCGTGCTGGAGGCAGTTGATGGGTCTTCCTGCAAAGAACTCAAGGTCGTGTATGTGTATGTCCCCGCTCATGTGTGCGTCTGCAAGTTCCTGTGGGATGCTTAGAAGTGCGTACTGTTTGAGGGCTTCATCTGCAACGTACTTGTGAACTGTTTCAGGGTTGTGTATCATATTTGCGTTGTCCCTGGAACCGTTTTTTATGAGGTTTGTAATGTTGTAAACAGGTATACCAAGTCGAGTGTACTTTTTACGCAGTGTTTCAAGGCCGTTTTCAACAAGCTTTGTGTTAACTATTTCCCTTATCATTGGCGCGGTTAAGTATTCCACGTCAAGTTTTTTAAGTTCCTTCCATACTTGAGTGGCTATTTTCCGAGCCAGTTCTCCTGACGCTTCAGTTTCCACTATCAGGGTTTTTTCTATTTTCCGTTGATCGAAGGGTTCTATTGTATCCCTTGATGTCCTGACACGCAAAGTGTTTGTTGCCAGGTACTTGTCTGCAACCTCCCCATCTATCTTTTTCAGGTGGTCGAACACCAACATCTTTATCTCTGCGGTGGATATGCCGTCGTATGCTGTTTTTGCAACGTAAGAGGCAATTTTTTCTGAAGCCCAGAGTGGAGCTCCCACCATGAGACAAGATCTAACTATCTTCTCGTGGCTGAACCTTTCGAATATTCCGTTGTTTTTTATGACACATGTTTGAGCCTTGGTTTGAAGTGCTGCAATAACACGTGCATCTTTTATTTCTAAGTCATCCCTCATGTAAACACCTTATATTAATTAAGACCTCAAAGTTCTTAAAGTTTTTTAAATCGAGTTTTAGTTATGAATATTATTGAACATTATATGGTTATGGTTGAAATTTTTCTATAGGAACACATCTAGTGAACTCTGTTTGGATTTATCACTTTCAAAGAGTGAGTTTATACCAGACTCAAGCAACCCTATCCTCTGAACAAGGTAAGGGTCTATTGGATATCTTTTCGATAATTCATTGGATATTTCAAGGTATTTCATTACAGAACCCTTTGATATACTGAGTATAAGGTTACTGCCACAGGTACACTCCCCTGAAAGGGGCATACGCCTGTACTTCTTACCACACTTGGTGCAACGAACCTTCTGCCTTGAAAACGCCCTTAAATTCCCTGCCATGTCTGGAAGGAAGTGAGAAGTCAGCACACCTTCAACAACACCCTTCTGATCAACGGCTCTTAAACGTTCTGCAAGGGTTATCTGGCCTTCAACTTTCTCTTTCATGGTTGGAAGCCTCTTGTATAGGCATTGTGTTGGTCCACTGTGTATGCTGGAAGTGTTGTGGGAAAACATCAATCCATGGTACTGATCATCCGTTCCAATCCTCTTCTTCACGTTATCAACAAGGTCAAGAACATCGGAGGGCTTTGCAAACTCCAGGGTTTTTTCGTAGAGTTCCTTTGGAAGTCTTGGCATCACATCGATGTTGTGTGACTCATCATCTATCTCTTCAGGATCTATCCTTGATGATAAAACCAGTGGCGCATCCATCTTACCTCCACGTGTACTTGGAAGGTAGACCTTGGAGAAGTTCAGGAGTGCGTCCATTAGGAGCATGACAGAGTCCTCATCACTGTCACAGTTTCTCCTCTTGGCAGAGTGGAAGTAGGGATGGGCGTAGCAGCACAGTGCCCTGGTGAATCCAACAACACGCCCAAGAACACCTGCAGATGTGTGGGGTGCAAGTCCCACTATGAGGTGGGAGATGAGGTCCTCCTTCTTCTCAACTTTGTAGAACCTTTCAAGCCCATAGAAGTCCTCGAGAAGGTCATCTATAAAGTGAGAAACCCTTATTAGATACTCTGCACAGTTATCTGAGATCACAACGTCCTGAATCTTGAGTTCAACAACCTGTTCATCATTTTCAAGCGCTGCTCCGTAGGCGTCGTGGGTGTATCCCATCTCAAGGAGTTTTTCATGGGTGACACCAACTTCACTCGGTATGAAATGGGTCAAGGGCAGGTCTGTTGAATCATGCCTTATGGTTGCATCTTTGAAGGTGTAAACACCATTTTTTGCCCGTAATATCCCCTTCTCAAGGGGTTCTGGGAATTTTTCCTCGGATATCATTCCCTGAACACCCTTAACCTCATCCATTTTCCTTATTCCAACGTTCTCAAATGCCTTTTTAAGGAGGTTTGAAAGGTTCACGTTCTTCCTACCTGAACCTGCAGGTACTGTTCTGGCACCACAGACAGGACATATTGCCTGTATGGAATTAATACCACACTCAGTACATTTGCAACGGCCAATGTCAACGTTTATGCTTCCCTTCTTTGCAGCATCTATTATGTTACGTCTGCTACCCCCGTTGGTACCTATTGGGAACAGGGAGTGAGGTGCAGGTTTCATCATCCTTTCCTTGGATTTTTCCGGCCTTCCAACCCTTCCTCCAATGTAAGTTGGGGCTTTGGCCATTATTTCAACCTCTGAAACCTTGTTCACAGCTTCAAGAGTTTTTGTATCCTCAGAAAGGTCAAGAGGTTCTCTTAGCGTGTGAAGTAGTGCGTAGGCATCTTCATGATCAACGAGAATCTTCCCCTCCTCAACCAGATGTGGAACACCCAGAATTTCAAGTATCCTCTTTCCAGGGTCCATTTCAAGTGAGAAACTCTTTTTAACCAGACCATTATCTGTAGTTAAATCAACCGTTGACCCTGACTTCATCCATTCAATAAGTTCGTTCAGGTCTTCTTTGGTTGCATCATGATAGAAATACGTGTAACTTGGATGTAATGGTACATTGTACCGTTTTGAAAGTTCAAATGCCCTTTCTGCAGTTATTTTTTCTGTTTCAAGGGTTTTAAGATCTACACCCTCCTGAAGTGCTTCATCTTCAGAGTAGGCGGGAGATTTTTCTATGGTCTGAACCCACCACTCCTCACACCATCCTGCAGGAAGGAGCACGTGGTTGTTACGGAGGAATTCACCAAAGGCAATGAGCATGTCACCTATAAACAGGATCTCCTCAACCTGGTTCTTGATCTTCCGAGCCTGGGCCTCGGATTCAACCTTCACCACACTACCATTCTTGAGTTTGACTATTGGACCTTCTATTGTATCGCAGGGAACAACACAGTTACCCTTACCAGGTCTTTCAATTTTCATCTGGGTTCCCACCGCCAGGAATTCAACTATCTCCATAGTTGATGGATGAACTCCCATGGCAGCAAGCCCTGTGTTTCTGGACCTGCCGTACCTTAACCTGAAGCCCCCCTTTGCCTTGGGGTAGGATAGTACGGGTCTTCCACCGATGATATCCCTCATGTACTTGTCGTCGACCTTACCTGAATCCCCATCGTCACTCTTGGAGTCTGGGGCTTTTGAGAATTTTTCAAGCCAGTTCCAGCCGTCGATGTTGAGTTTGCTTGCGTACTTCATGACCTTTGGGGCTTTCTGTATAACTCCCTCTGCCATTGCCAGTAGAGCTCCTCCCCGTATGTTGTTGGTTTCAACACGTTCAAGATCCCTGTTTGAAACTTCGATCTTGTCTGTTGGTTCGCCCGTAACCTCAACTGGAATGTTCTTTATTGCAAGACGGGTTTCTTCAGGTTTTGGTGAGTACTGGAGGTTCGTGACCTCTGATTCGTAGAGTTCAACCTCCTCAACGTAACGTTCAACCTCGATGTCAGTGGGTTTGAACACGTCAAGACCTAGGGATATCCTTATGTAGTCCCCTATGAGAACTGCCAGTGCAGCTGCAGTTCCCCCAGCACTTCTTATAGGTCCTGCGAAGTACACTGCAAGGTAATTTCCATCATCAAAGTTCTTTTTTATCCTGATCTGAGATATACCCTCTAGTGGTGCCGCAACAACACCCTCCGTGAGGATTGCAAGGGCAGTTCTTGTTGCCTGGTCTGATTTCTGTTCTTTAACCTCGATGCTGTCTTCAACACCCTCTTCATCAGGTGTTGTAACGATCTCACGGGCTATCTGGAAGGCCACCTCCTCACGGGAAACGTCCTTCTCAAGCTCCTTTATCCGTTTTGCAACACCCACCGGGCCAACAAGTCCCTCAACCCTCTCTGCAAGGTCCTTTGCAAGGGGTATTTCAGGTTCAAGCTCAATATCATGGCCCTTAAGCCTTGCCTCTTTCGCTATATCGTAAAGCTTCCTTGTTTCTTCTTCCAAATTCTCAAAGTATCCCATAACAGTCCCTTGATAATTTTTTTTGTATCGCTCAGTTAGTTCAGTTCTTCAACTCATCAAACATTTTTAGTTTGAATCAACGCAGAAAGATCTGTCTCTTGTGTGATCATTTAACTCTTACCTGGTGAGGAAGTGATTATATAATACTTGGCTTCCATTTTGTGTGATATTATAAAAAATGCGTAAAATAATTCATGTTAAGCACCAGATGAGCACCTTTTATTTTATGTTCAAGATCATTTATAAGTCTGTTCATTCCAGAATAAAATTAATCTAAAAAGCTTTTTAAATCTTAATAATACTTATAATTAAGTTTAAAGCATAATTAATTATTTAATAATGAAAATATAATTAATTATTATTTATAATTGTTTATTAAATAATTTAAATAATTATTGAAATGTTTAAAACATTTGAGGTTATTCTTACACAATTTCAAGCTGTTTAAGTGGATTTAGTTGGGAAGTTTCAGCTTAGTGTCCCATGGGAGTCTTTGAAGATTGATTGAAGATTGATGATTTATGATTTGATAAAAAAGCATATAGATATAAAGCTTGAAACAATATATTTTAAATCAAGAAAAATGTTATACTTAAGATACATAAAAAAAATTTTACGGTGATTTTATGGCTAAAAAGGATAAAAAAGTTCTCCCACCAAGTGGAGCCGGCCTTGTAAGGTACTTCGAAGAGGAAACAAGGGGACCTAAACTCACACCAGAACAGGTGGTCATCATGACCGTTATTCTGGCTGCACTGTGCATTGCACTCAGGTACTCATACTCCTAAATTCACATCTTTTTATTTAATCCAGATTTTCGATCCAGTTGAATCTGAATATTTTTAAAATTCAGGGTTTTTAAAATCCAAGGTATGTATTAATTTAATTAAGGTCAGATTGAGCTTTTTAATAGCTTCCTGACCATGAAATACAATTTTTTTATAAAATTTTTGAAAGAGGAATTACAAATGGCTATTCATCCCATTGAATACAGGTACGGAACAGAAGAGATGAGAAAGGTCTGGGATGCAGACAACAAACTTCAGAAGATGCTTGAAGTTGAAGCTGCACTTGCTAAAGCTGAAGCAGAACTTGATCTCATTCCAAAAGAAGCTGCAGATGAAATAAATCGTAAAGCAAGCACTGAATATGTTAAATCAGAGAGGGTTTCAGAGATTGAAAGGCAGACCAACCACGACATTGCCTCCATGGTCAAGGCACTTGCAGAGGTCTGTGAAGGAGATGCCGGTGAGTACGTTCACTTCGGTGCAACATCCAACGATGTAATCGATACATCCCAGTCCATGCTCTTCAGGGACTCCATAGACATACTAAGGTCAAGGATAATTGAGCTGACAGAGACACTCCTAAAGCTTGCAGAGGAGAACAAGACCAACGTCTGCATAGGAAGAACCCACGGTCAGCACGCCCTTCCAACAACCTACGGAATGAAATTTGCAATATGGGCAGATGAACTCCATAGGCAGATCGAAAGACTGGACAGCTGCAGGGGCAGGATCTGTGTGGGCATGCTCACAGGAGCTGTTGGAACAACTGCAGCCCTTGGAACCGATGGAATCACCATAAACAAAAAGGTTTCAGAGATACTCGGTTTAAAACCTGTTCTGATCTCAAACCAGGTTGTTCAGAGAGATGTTCATGCAGAGTTCATAATGTGCCTTGCAAACACCGCAAGCACCCTTGAGAAGATGGCCCTGGAAATAAGGAACCTCCAAAGGACTGAGATACAGGAGGTTGGTGAGAGCTTCGACCCTGAGAAACAGGTTGGATCAAGCACCATGCCCCACAAGATGAACCCAATCACTGCAGAGAGGATATGCGGTATTTCAAGGGTTATCCGAGCATATGTTGCACCTGCACTTCAAAACAATCCACTCTGGCATGAAAGAGACCTTACAAACTCTTCCTGTGAGAGGATAATCTTCCCAGAGTCCTGCATGCTGACGGATTACATAGTGAAACTCTCACTGAAACTCTTCAACAACCTCGTTTTCCACCCGAAAAACATTGAAAGGAACCTGAACATAACAAACGGACTTGTTATGGCTGAGAGATTTATGGCAGAACTCACAAGGAAGGGAGCTGGAAAACAAACAGCCTATGCACTTGTTAGAAGCTGTGCCCTTGAAGCGTACGCTAAGGATGCAGGTTTGAAGGAGATAGTTTCTGCAAACCATGAAGTGAGGAAGTACCTGAGTGAGGATGAGATAAACACCATGATGGATCCCCACACCTACCTCGGATCATCAGCTCAAATAATTGAAAATGTTTTAGAAGAGGCAAAGGACTGGTTTTAAGACCAGAAACCTTAAATTTTTATAATCTTTTAATCCCTTCTTTTAAATCATTTCCATTCTTTAATTCCACATTTATTTACTTCAATTAACCACGTTTTTTTTAAGGTTTTTAAAAGATCTAAAATCTTTTAGTGTCTGAATTCTATTTTTAAATTCATGATTAACCTCCTTTTTTGGTTTCATTTACCACAGCACTACACTCCTTAAAAACCTTATTTTTTCATATTAAATGTTTAAAACCAGTTTTGGGTTTATAAAATCCCTGATTAAAACGAAAATTTAATATCACTATACTCAAAATATAAAGAGTTATGAATTTAATAAAATGGGAGGTAAAATAAGATGGTGGATTTAAAGGAGATGACATCCGTGGATATCGTTCCATTCACATTGATGACATCCTCAATACAGGCATTAATGGCCCTTATATTTGCGATAATCTTCGTGATTACCCTTGGGATCATCAGCACATCCATACCACAATCAGGACAATTGGGAGTTGTTACATCCATTGGACTTGCAATAATTGTGATCTACCCTGTTGGCACATTCCTGCTGGGTGTGATGGTTTCATTTCTCACAGCACTATTCTACAACATCCTAGCACCAAGGGTGGGAGGTGTGAAGCTGGGATTTGAAGGAAATGAACTAAGATCCATACCAGCCGTACCCTTTTCTCTTATAACAGCCTTTATTGAAGCAATATGGGCGTTCATAATCGGACTCCTGATAGCTGCAGTTCTGGTTCCATTAGCTGGGATGGTAGGCACTATGGCACCTCTTTTTGCCAATGAAACCGTGACCTCAGGAGTAACTGCAACTTTGGGAGTATTTGGAGCCTTTGGATCCCTCTTTTTAATTGTTGGATTGCCAATAATCGTTTTTGTATTGGCTTTCATAGGTCATGCCCTGTTTGCAATTTTCTACAACTTCCTCATACCCATGATTGGTGGAATTAAACTTGAACTTGCTCCAAAAATCGATTCAATGAGTGAAATAAAATCCATAGCCGTTTTACCAGCATCAATTGCTCTTGCAGCGGTCTTCACAATATTTGGATTAATTCAGGGTATTTTAAACCTTGCAAGTATGAGCATGACAGGAAATGTTACAGGAGGAGTGATTTCACTGGTTGCTACAACTGTGATGTTCTTCGTGGTGTACTTCATAGTGGTTGGCATTTTCACCCTACTCTACAACTTCCTGGCATCAAGGATTGGTGGAGTTGAGATTGGATTGAAATAAGTTAAGCCCCTTCCACCTATTTTTTTGTTTAAATTCAATTTTTGATTTATCTCGAGTAAAAGTTTAACACCATCCTACATGGATCTCTTTAAATCTGTATACTCCCTAAAATTTCAAGATCATGCCATTGAACCGGATAAAATAGGAAAATTTAATTATAAAGTATTCCCAGACTTATTTGATATAAAGTGATTTGATATAAATTGGAGGTGAATGATTTGTCAGATATTAAAGAGATTAAATCCATTCGTATAGTGCCATACACCTTGATGAACTCATCCATATCAGCTGTGGTGGCATTCATATATGCAATATTCATAGTGCTGATCTTAGGGATCGCTGGAAATTTCCTACCAAGCAGCCTGGGCATTACGGGAGGAGTAATAGCAAGCCTTGGTGTGGCACTTCTCATTCTTCTGCCTGCTGCTGGCTTTGTATTTAGTGTTACCCAATCATTCTTAACTGCGCTCATTTACAACGTGTTCGTTCCAAGGATTGGAGGGATAAAACTTGAACTCAGGGATATGAAGGAAATTGTAGGGGTTCCAGTTGTTCCATTTGCCCTTATGCTTTCAGCAATCGGGGCAACCATCGTTTTCATAGCCATGCTGATAATAGGACCACTAATCATGATAGGTCTACAAGCAGCAGTAATTGGCGCTGCATATCAGGGCACTGTAATACCCGGATTAAGTTCAATCGGTGCCCTTGGAATCGTTGGACTTCTGATCCTGATAATTGGGGTCCCAATCGTTATGTTCGTAGCCAGTTTCATTATGACTGCACTGACAGCCATAATTTACAACCTGCTTGCACCTAAAATTGGAGGAATAGAGTTCGAGTTTGAAGCTTTGAAGGAAAAACTCTACGGTATAAACTCAATTCCAGCTGTTAAACTTGCCCTGATAACTGCAATTGTCATGGCCATTGTTAACCTGATATTTGAAGCCATAAGCACAGTTAGCAGCATTGCAATGGGTTCATCAGCTGTAGCAGGAGTTATAAGCCTTTTAATAAATGTTGTAGTTAATTTAGTTGTGAGCTTTATTATCTACGCTATTATGGCTGTGCTATACAACTACCTTGCACCTAAGATCGGTTCAGTTAAAGTCGAACTGGAATGATGGCATAATCCATGGAATACCTTGAATAATCTTAAATCGATTTAAATGTTGTTTTAAGATATTTAAGGCATTAATTATTTTTTTAAAATTTTTTGAAAAATCTGGAAGCAATTTTTAGTTTTGATATTTAGGATAACCTTGATTTTTAGTTAAAACCTTTCATTCACAGTAAAAGAATGTGCTGCAAAAATTTTTTATGGCTTCAGATTAAAGTGTGAACATGGAATCAAAAATAGTTAAAAGCAGAAAAATCTCAAAAGGCCATGCAAAGGGCGAAGTGATTATTACAAGGGATCCTATCAGTTTTCTGGGTGGTGTTGACCCTAAAACTGGTGATGTTGTAGATTCAAAGCATGACCTTCATGGAAAAAAGATAAGTGGAAAGATACTGGTCATACCTTCAGGTAAGGGTTCAACAGTTGGATCCTACGTGATATACCAAATGGCAAAAAACGAAACAGCCCCCCTGGCCATAATAGCACTTGAAGCAGAACCAATAATTGCAACAGGAGCCATAATGGCTGGAATACCAATGGTTGACAGGCCAGATGCACCGATTCTGGACATGCTCAAAGATGGAGAAATGGTTGAGGTGGATGCTGATTCAGGAACAGTGACTATATTGAACTGATGATTCACAGTGATATTCAGATATTTATTTCTATTTAAATTAAAAAAATTAAAAGTGTGGATAGAATCGTTTTTTGGATTGAAGAATTAAAAAAATAAACCATTTTGGGGAATCTCAGTTTTCTATAACCTGATCCTCATTTTTAGCTACAAGATAACCTAAAACACCACCAATTGCTCCGAGAACTGCATCAACGATGATCGTCAGGATGGTTACGAAGATACCCACCAGCATGGTTATGGTTACTGCAAGACCCATCTTTGAGAATATCAACCCAAAGATTGCAGTGAAAACTCCAAAGCCTGCAATAAATAGTACACCTATTATAAGCCCACCAAGAACTCCGGAAAGTGCGCCGTCAACTGCGCCATCCTTTTCATCATCCCCACGGGACATGTAGGCTGCTAGAAAACCCCCCAACACAGGCCCAAAAAAGAAGAGAGGAAATACTGCAATTGCTAAAACAACTGTTAAAACAACGTTTAATATCGCACCCAGCCCAATAGCCTTCCAATCTGTCATTTTATCACCTTTTGCACGGTTTTGTTACCTGAAGGTTATTTTTTGGTTTTATCTTCTGTTTTATCTTCTTTAACTTCAGATTCAGCCTGAATTTCAGATCCTGGTTTCTGAACTTCTTCTGATCCAGTTACAGATCCAGCAGGAGCCCTATCCATGTACTGGTTGATCAAGGCACCTAAAAATCCTCCAAGGGCCCCTATCAAAACTGACATTCCTATGTAAAGGACTGCAAGGATTATTAAAAGGCCTGCTATTTTTTCTGCTTCTCCGGATCTCACCAGTATGAAAATAATCAGGAAAACTGCTGTGAATATTCCAACCAGACTTCCGTGAATTGCTCCTTCCATATAATCCCTGGTTGCAATGTATCCTGTGAAAAGTGCAGCTAACAAAACTGCAATTAATACAGAATAAGCAGGTAGAATTAATCCAACTGCAAAATACAGCACTACTGCAACTAAGAATCCTAAAATAATTGATTTTTGATTTATCATGTTTTTTACCTTCTCTTTAAAATCTTTGCCTGTTAAAAGATTTGAAAATGGTGTATATCAATTTTTGGATTAACATGAAAGTTTAAGAGGTTCTGAATTAAGTTCAACAGGAGAGATAACTATCAGTACATGATTATGCTTCTCCCTTTACAATTGATCCAATGGCTCCCCCAACTGCCATTACGATTATAACCCCAATGAGTCCAATGAGTATAACGAAGGAAGTTATGGTGGCCACTGCAAATCCAAGTAAACCTGCGATTATGGTGCCGAAGATTAAAAGCAGGACTGATAGTACTATTCCTCCAAAAGCACCTGAAACTGCTCCATTTACCATTCCGTTTGCTGCATCTCCTCCAACCATGTAACCAACCAGCATACCTGCAATGAGAATACCAATGAAGAATCCCCAAGCAGGAATTATAACTCCAAAAATCGCCCCCAAAACTATTGAAAGTACAAACCCAATAATTACAGCACCCCAATTTATCATAGGATCACCTCAGATATTCAAATTCTTCATAATATTTCTTTGACCTCTATTCCTAATATTTTTTTCCTTTTCATCCAGGAAGAGGAATTAAAAAGGGTATATCTTAATTTTATCAATATTAACCCATTATAAACCGGATAATAACTCAAATCATCATCTTATATCCCAATTTCCATTGATTAAAAGAGTTTGTATTAATTTCAGTAATAAATAAAAACTAAAGATCCTATAATAACATTTGAATTCAAAATTTTAGATCACGGCAAGAACTTAGGATAAGATGATGAAAATGACGTGGACCCTCATAAAAAACGGGACTCTAATAGATGGAACAGGCGCAGATCCCATTGAAAATGCTGCAGTGCTGATAAAAAATAACACAATCCAAAGAGTAGGGCCTGAAAACTCCATTAAAATTCCCAAAGGAACAGATATCCTCGATGCAGGTGGCGGTTTCATTATGCCAGGTTTTATAGACGCCCACATCCACGTCATGGCAAACGGATTCAACAGAGAGGACACAATTTACGATCCACTATCCTTCTACTTCTACAGGGCCGTTGAAAATTTAAGACTCACCCTTGATGCTGGAGTAACGAGTGTGCGTGATGCAGGGCTTGCAGATGCAGGGATTAAAATGGCCGTTGAAAAAGGCATTATAAAGGGTCCAAGGCTTCAGATATGTGTCACACCACTATCCATAACGGGAGGCCACTTCGATTTCTGGCTCAAATCAGGGTACGATGTCAAAGTTACTTATCCCGGCTATCCAGACAGTATCTGTGATGGTGTTGAAGGGGTTAGGAAGAAGGTGCGGGAAGTGCTTCGTGCAGGCGCAGAGGTCATCAAAGTTATGGTGACCGGAGGAATTATGAGCGCAAACGACGGACCCAAAGCTGCACAGTTCACATCAGAAGAACTGAGGGTTGTTGTTGAAGAAGCCAGTTTTAAGGACAATATTAAGGTAATGGCACATGCTCATGGAGTTCAAGGTATGAAAAATGCGATTGATGCTGGTGTTCATTCCATTGAGCACGGAACCTACCTCGACGATAAAATAATCAATATGATGCTTGAAAATGGAACATTTCTGGTTCCAACACTCATGGCGAACAAAAACATCAAAGAACTGGCACTACAGGGCAAAACAAGAGAATGGGAAACTGAGGCTGCCCTGAAGGTCTTCGATATTCAGAAGGAGAACATCAAGAGGGCTTACCATGCAGGGGTTAGAATTGCAATGGGCACGGATTGTGGTGTTGTTGAGCATGGAACCAACCTCAAGGAGCTTGCACTTCTCTGTGAAATAGGTATGGATCCGATGGAAGCTATCGTTGCAGGAACAAAAACTGGAGCAGAATGTATGGGATGGGACAGTGAATTGGGCACACTTGAGGCTGGTAAACTTGCAGACATTGTAATAAGTAGAGTCGATCCCCTACTGGATGTTGAAGCACTTGGAGATCCTGAAAACATCGTTGTGGTTATTAAAGACGGTGAAATTGTCAAGGATACCCTTGAATCTATATCTAAAAAGAATTTCTTATCCTTTGACAATATTTAAAATGAAGATTTAAAATGAATTAAAATGAAGATGATTGAAGGTTGCTTCGCTTAAACTCTATGATCAAACACATGAATCAGTATAATTACATAACGTATGTTATAATATTGATCAGTACTTAAAAAGTTCAGGAAGATGCTGAATATGGATAAAAAAACTAAAAAAAAGGCAAATATTAAGATATCAGGAATGAGTTGTGCTTCCTGCGCCCTGAACGTTGAAAAATCCCTTGAAAAAATGGAAGGAGTTAATGAGGCCCATGTTAACCTCGGTACGGAGGAAGCCACAGTTGAGTACGACTCTGAAAAGCTCGGGCTCAACCAGCTTGAGGACGCAGTTGAGGACGCAGGTTATGGTGTTGTCAACGAGAAGGTGACCATCAAGGTTGGTGGTATGAGCTGTGCAATGTGTGTCAAGGCAATAGAGGACGTTATGGGCAAACTGGATGGTGTTAGCAGTGTAAACGTTAACCTTGCATCTGAAAAGGCCTACGTTACCTACAACCCCAGAATGGTAACGGTTGCAGATATGAGGGATGCAATAAATGACCTGGGCTACCAGTACCTTGGGATTGAAGGGGAAGAAACAGAGGACCTGGAGGAAAAATTACGATTAGAGGATCTTAATGGTAAAAGAAACCGGATAATTGTTGGTTTCGGATTTTCCATTCCACTCATGGTGCTCATGTACTCAAACATCATGCTTCCAATTCCAATGTCGGAGTTCATGCTCATTGTTTCAATAGTTCCATTCATCTACGTGAGCTATCCAATATTCAAAGCCGCTTACAGGGCCCTTCGTAACAGGAATCTGGACATGGACGTTATGTACTCCATGGGTATAGGTGTTGCATTCGTCTCAAGCGTCCTTGGAACCTTCAGCATAGTTCTAACACCAGAATTCATGTTCTATGAAACTGCCTTAATGCTTGCTGCATTTCTAATGATGGGCAGGTGGCTTGAAACCCGTGCAAAGGGCAACACATCAACTGCCATTAAAAAACTCATTGGAATGCAGCCAAAAACAGCCACCATCATCAGGAAAGGATCAGAGGTTCAGATACCCATAGAAGATGTTGAGGTGAAAGATACCGTGGTTGTAAAACCCGGCGAAAGGATCCCTGCAGACGGTGAGGTTGTTGAGGGTGAAAGTTATGTTGATGAATCTGCAATAACAGGAGAACCATTGCCTGTATTTAAAAAGGACGGTTCAAAGGTTGTTGGTGGAACCATCAACAAAAACGGGGTTTTGAAGTTCAAAGCCCTGAAGATCGGAAGGGACACCGTACTCTCACAGATAATAAAACTCGTTGAAACTGCCCAGGGTTCAAAACCCCCTGTGCAGAGGATAGCAGACCGTGCTGTGACCTACTTCATACCAACTGTTTTAACCACCGCAGTTGTTGCTTTCGTTGTATGGTACGTTTTACTGGGAAGCACACTGCTCTTTGGACTCACAGTCCTCATATCCATCCTTGTTGTGGCATGTCCATGCGCTCTGGGTCTTGCAACACCAACGGCAGTTACAGTTGGTATTGGAAGGGGAGCTGAACTTGGAATACTCGTTAAAAATGGTGAATCCCTTGAAGTATCAGAAAAACTCACAACCATACTCTTCGATAAAACAGGAACACTCACCAAGGGCAAACCTGAGGTTACAGATGTTTTAGGAATTGGTGTGGATGAAGATTCCATTTTACAGTTCGCTGCAAGCGTTGAAAACAACTCTGAACATCCACTTGGAGATGCTGTTGTTAAAAAGGCCCGTGAAAGGGGGAGGGACATCTTTAAAACCAAGGAATTTGATAGTTTCGGTGGAAAGGGTGTTAAAGCTATTGTTGATGATGAGGGACATAGTAAAACTGTTTTTGTTGGAAACAGGGCACTTTTCAAGGAACAGAAAATTCCACTGGACAAGAAGATCGAAGCTGAAATCCTTAAAATTGAGAACAATGGAAAAACCGCAGTTTTGATTGGTATCAACAGTGAAATGGAAGGCATAATTGGTATCGCAGACACCCTCAAGGAGGGTACTGTGGCTGCCATAGGGGAGCTCAAAAGGATGGGCCTTAAGGTGGCAATGATAACAGGGGACAACCAGAGAACTGCAGATGCCATTGCAAAACAGGTTGGAATTGATGTTGTTATTGCAGAAGTCCTTCCACAGGACAAGGCAGTCCAGGTCAAGTCACTGCAGGATGAGGGAGAAGTTGTTGGATTTGTAGGGGACGGAATAAACGATGCACCTGCCCTTGCCCAGGCAGACGTTGGAATTGCCATTGGAAGTGGAACCGATGTTGCAATAGAAAGTGGGGACATAGTTCTTATCAAGGATGACCTCCAGGATTCTGTTGCAGGGTTACAGCTTTCAAGGAAGGTTATGGGCCGGATAAAGCTGAATTTATTCTGGGCCTTTGCCTACAACGTTGTTCTGATACCGGTGGCTGCAGGGGCACTTTACCCTGCATTCGGTATAACCTTTAGGCCGGAGTATGCAGGACTTGCAATGGCATTAAGCTCTGTTACGGTTGTTAGCCTTTCATTACTGCTTAAAGGATACGTTCCTCCGGTTAAAAGCCTTAAAAAATCATGATAATATCAGATTATCTTTTTCAATCCATAAAAAATTTAGATTATAAAATTCAATGTTACATAGGTAACAAAAAAGAGTGAGGTGAGTTGTATGGCAGTGGATCCCATATGTAAAATGGATGTGGATGAAAAAACAGCTAAATGGGTGAGTGAATACAAAGGCAAGAAGTACTACTTCTGCGCCCCTGGTTGCAAGAAAACCTTCGATGAAGAACCTGAAAAATATGCAGAAGAGTAAATGCGAAATTGGAGGGATTGTTGTGGGACTGTTAGATTCTGTAGCTAAAAAAGCCACCAAAGAACTTGAAAAACAGGTCAAAGATAAAGGTGGAAAAGAAATCGAAAAACGGGCTAAAAAAGAGATGAAAAAGAGGTTCAAAATTTAATTCAAATTTTTGAACCTTAACTTTTTCTTATTTTTTGTTTTAAGATAAAAAAGGATTACTTCTTTTTTATATCCAAATTTTAACAGGAAAAAGTTTTATCAAGATTTTCAAAGGAACATCTTGCAGTTCCAATAGCCAAATACGTTCGTAGATACACGAACAACAATCTTTATATATTAGTTCGTATACATTGATACTATCTAAGTTGATGCGAAGAAAGTTGGGAGTGATAGTATGAAAGCCGAAGATTACTGCAAAAAATGTCCAGAATGTGGGTCTGTTGATAAAAACATTGACATAGTGAAGGTTCCAAAAAAAACAGAAGGCATTCCAGAGGATGTTCTGAAAAAGGCTCAAGAATCTGGAAAACTGACCATCATCCGCTGCAGCAACTGCAGACACATATTTGAGTATGCTAAGGACAGTAAAATGGATGTGGAGTTTAAAAAGATATGCATCCAATAAAAGATTTTTTTCATTATTTAACTTATTTTAACCGTCCAAATTGAAAATATATTAAATATATTAAAAAATAGGCTAAAAAACTTGAATTAATAATTTTAGTAGTAGTTTTAGAGTAGTTTTTAGATTATTTATGGATACAAACATTGAAATATACTAATTTTAACCCGGATAATAAAAAAAGAAATTCAGAGGAGTTAAAACTTGTTTTTGATCAGTAAACATCCTCTTTCATAATTTCCCGCAACACTGCAGTTGCGTAACATCCCTTAGGTATGGAAAACTCCACAAGAACCCCTTCTGGAGTTGCAGTTGCTGAAGTGTCCCATATTTTGAATCTCATTGCCCTGCGCAGTCCATGACTTCCAAGTCGGGGCGTTTTCGGGCATTCAAAATCTTCCCGGGTTATTCCCTCATCCTGAAGCACATTCTCTTCCATCTCACCCAGTTCGCCACCTGCCAGGGGCACCTTGGTACCGTAGAGGGGAGCGGTTGGATGAACCCTGAACTCCTTTATATCATCATCTATGGTTTTTGGATCAATTTCATGAACTATATGTTCCTCGTTGTCTATTATTATGTCTCCTTCAACGTATCGATCGATCCCAAGTTTTGACCTTTCACTCACCGCCTTGTTGAAGAGGTATGATTGATATGCATGTACGAACATTCTTTTAAGAGGTTTTGGAAGACTTTCAAGTGCTATTTTATAGGCCTTTTCATCAAACTCTCCCCTTTTCCTTCCCTGTTTCATGAGCTCCCTGAGCATCATCTTTTCGTACCTCATACCTGCAGGCATGCTCTCGTAGGCCTCCTGGAACTTTCCCTCATCGTAAAGTGCCCTTGGAACTTTGATATGCTCGGCCTCCTCAGGGTAGGGGTTTCCTATGTAAGCATCCACAGCGCCCTTGATGTCGTTGTGCACCAGGGCCATTCCAACCTTGTGAGTGTTGGGACGGTTTTTACCAAACCTCTGCCAGCCGTAGTAATTTGGAACACCCTTAAGGCTGAGCTCTGATAGTATTTCACTTGATGTCTGGGCATCTGCATCTGGATCCTCTGTTTCCCTGATGAGAATTCTGAACTTGTTTCCAACAAGCTGTCCTATCCTTAACTTCTTCTCGTTTGGAATTACCTTAAGTATCTTAACTCCCCTGAGTTTTTCTTCAAGGTTCTGGAGTTCTTCAGGTTCCACGTTGCTCACACAGAGCCACTGCCTTGTATGGGCTGCTTTATCCTTCATACCTGCAAACCCTGTTCTCTTACGGTTGATGTGAAGCTCCCTTGCAATGTCCAGAACAACATCCAGGGTGTTTCTGCCGATCTTGTCTATGAATAACCATGTGTTTGGTCCTGTACCGCTTGGAAAGCTTTCAGGTATTTCTTCAACGTAAAAATCCTCGTATTTTGTTCTTATCCTTCCACCAATTCCTTTTCCAGTTGTGACGTAAGTTTCAGCGTTGAGCATGAGTTTATCTCCCGAATTATCATTTTTTTTATTATTTCTGAAATTTATAGAACGTTCTATCTCATTTTTATGGAATGAAAATTTATATTTAAATTTCTTGAATAAGATTTAAAAAACTACCCCCTTTTCCATATCATACTTCATATTCCTTCCTTTAAGGTTATAAAGTTCTCAAATACTCCTTGAATATTCTATCTCTGAGTTTATATTTTCCTCTAAATGGTTTAACAATTAAATTCTTTTCTAACATCGCTTTTAACCAATATGAAGGCTCTGAAGTTAAATTTAAACCCGTTTTAATCTCTTTATATGATAAAAACTCTTTATCGCTTTCAGCCATTAAGCCCAATATCTTCCTTTCTTCGTTCGTAGCTTTTTCATGCATTCCTCTGAATTCTCTTTGAGCAAGCAAGCTTAAAGATCGTGGAAATGACTTTTTAAATTCCTTAATTCCAACTTTACCACCAGCAGCATCCGAAAAACAGTTATATGCCATAACTTGCATGTAATAGGGAATTCCTTCAGATAGTTCATATATTAAATTTATAACTTCCTCAGTGAATTCAACTCCTTCTTCTTGGCTAGGTATAACTATAGCATCCCTTAATTCGTTTAAAGACAATGATTTAAGTTCGTACGGTTCAAATATTCTCACAGCAGAGTCCAAATGATCCTGGATTTGTGAGAATATGTCATGTGCACCTGTTGCAACGAACATGATGTTCATTTCTTTTAAATTAAGTTCCTGTAAAGCATTTTGTAAGATACTTAAAACCTTATGGGGGCCCGTATCTGAGATTATCCTTTGGAGATCATCAAATAAAAGGATCAATACCGGGTTATCACCCTCAAGTTCTTTATAAATAGATTTTAATATTTTTTCGAGGGCTATAGAAGGACTTGTAGCAGGCCTTTCTCGTGATACATTAAATCCTATTCCTGGAAGACTAACACCTAACGAATTAATATTATCCCAAAAATGTCCTTCACTGATTCCAAGAGCATCAGCACATTTATCTATAATTAAACTATAAATATCATCAAAATTACCTTCTACAAGAGGGATACGTACAGGATAAACCTCATCAATGTCATTCAATTCTTTTTCAAATTTTATTAGTAAACATGTTTTTCCAATTCCCTTAGGACCATAAATGATTATATGTCCTGCGGCACCTTCCTTTGTAGATTCGTAAATTTCCCTTAATTGATTTAATTCATCTGCCCTACCTGTAAAATATGAAGGAAATATCCCCGTTCTCTTTCTAAATGGATTCATAAGTTCCACCCTCACTAATTGAAAAACATAGAAAATCACTATGATCCCTATGTTATCTATGTTTCAATCTCCTACTATAAAAAAGATAATGACAGAACATAGAAAATCACTATGATCCCTATGTTATTTATGATAACAATTCCTCCGTACCAACCCCGCTTAAACCATTAAATCAACATTACCCTGATAACTTTTGTAGCTCTCCTCAAGGAAAGATGATGGTAACTTGACTGATGAAGTGAAATGTTGAGAAACAGTTGTATCCATACCAATACACATAACAGACAAAGACTGGAAGAAAAAAGAAAAAATTGGAGAAATGATTAATTGTAATCCTTAAAATAAATGCTAAAGAAGTCAAAAACTCTCCATTTTTCTGAATATTCAATTATTGACCATCTTCAGAGGTAGCTTGCAAGGCAAAAACTTCTATGATTTCCGAGTAATTCTTGGTCGCCCATTTAGTATTTCAGATACCATGACTTGCCTTCCATAATCTTTCAGCGACGGTCAACCAAACGTTTAGGTCTTCCCCTTACATTGTAAAATTCAAGGCCTTCCTGTGACGTGAAGTTGAAGATGATGTTGAAGCTTCCATCGGCATGTGCCTCATGTAGGGCAGGCTTGTATTTGAGGAAGGATTTCAGGAATCTGTCCTGGATCATGTCCCTGTCGCAGCTTGCAGGGTCCCTGCACTCCATACTCACCCTCATGGTGACCTCCTCCTCATCCCCGTAGATGAAGGCCTCGTACTCCCCTGTCAGGTGATCCATGTTGTCCCTCTGGAAGACTCCCTGCTCCACATCAACCCTGTTGAATGGTGAACCCATGACCCAGACTGTTTCAGCTTCTCTCTGCGGGTTCAAAATACGCATGTGCGTCCTGCCACAGTCACATTTCTCTCTGGTCACAACCACGGTTGTGTCATCTGTGTCGTAGTTCAAAAGAAGGTTTCCAGTTTTTGCTCCAGGAGGCAAGAGGGTTGTGAGTACGATTCTACCACACTCCCCATCATCAACGAAGTTTTCAAGCTGTGGATCATAGACGTCCAGGTGCACAAGGTCTTCAGGCACATGGAGACCTGCCTTTTCACTGCACTCACCACACATGGTCCCCTCTGTACTGCCGTAGGTGTTGTAGACAGGGACGTCCCATACTTCCTCAACATAGGCACGCGACTCTTCTGAAAAGCTTTCACCACCAGCTATAAGTCTTTTTATACTTGATTCTTGTGGATCTATGCCTTCTGCTTCCATTCGACTTGCGAGTCTCAGGAGCTTGAACACACTGGCAACTATTCCTGTGGGCTCATAGTTCTTCATTATGCGCACTGGAAAGGTGCATTTTCCCTCAGGTATTATGGTCATACCTATCTTCTGGGCTGCAAGGGTCATGGTGTTGGCACCTACATTCATTCCATAGGATGCACATACAACAACCCTGTCTCCAGATGTGAAGTTCTGTGAGACAAATGCACGGGCGTATTTCTCTGCGTAGCGGTTCCAGTCATCCCACGTTAGGAAAAAAGATTTTGGTGTTCCACTGGTTCCACTGGTCTCGTGGATGGTGAATACATCCTTCCAGTCAGTGGATTTAAATTTGAATGCCTCTGTTTCAGGGGGTTGATTCTCCCTGACGGTTTTACCAGATATTATGGGTAGTTCCCTTAAATCCTCGTGCTCCCTCACATCCTGTGGATTCACATGGTTTTCATCGAACCACTTCCTGTAGAAGGGAGAGTTTTCATAGGCATATTTAACTGTGTAGCGTATCCTTTCATCCACAAGGGAATCCAGTTCATCCCTTGGCATGGTTTCCATCTTCTCTCGGAAATATTGGGCCATACATACCACCGATCCCACGTTACAACGAAGCTAATATTAACATTCTATTATAATTTATTGTAGTTCATTCAATAAAAATGATCTAATGACTATCATGAACCGTAACTTTAGTGAGATCTATGAAACGTAACATCTTCGGCCTGGACTTCAGTGCCGCCAAAGATCCTGGAAATAAGATATGGATGTCCCAGGGGCATTTAAAGAAGGATAGAATTACTGTTGAGTACACAGAAAGTGCGAAATCCCTCTGGGGCAACTTAGGATCCAAAGAGGTTTACTACGAGAAAATCCGAAATCTGGTACTTGAAAACTCATCTGGAGTTTTTGGGATGGATTTTTCATTCAGTCTTCCAGAGGAGTGCCTCGATGGTGCCAATTGGAATGATTTCATCAACAACTTCCACAAAAACTTTTTTAACGCAAAATATTTCAGAAAATATTGTCTGAAAATGACTGGAGGTCGTGAAAAAAGAAGGGAAGTTGAGGTGGAAATGGGAGCCCCACTTTCACCCTACAACCTCTGGATATACAAGCAAACCTACCACGGCATGAAGGACATTCTATCACCGCTTATGGGCTCCGTATCGATAATACCCTACACACAGGCCATTCCCGGAATACCCTGGCTCCTGGAGGTTTATCCGGGACTGATCTTGAAGGAAAGGAACATCTACATTCCCTACAAAGGAAACGAGAATGAATCAACAAAAAGTCAAAACCGGAGGCTTATGGTTGATGAATTGACTTCAAAATCCTTTGATGGCCTTGATCTGGAGGTTGATGAATCCTGCATTGAGAATATGAAGAAAAATGCTGGTGGAGATGCACTTGACAGTTTCATGGCACTACTTGTGACCTACAGGTTCTATAAACAGTTTTTAGATAATAAAAAATAAATAGTGAAAAATTGTTTTAGGATTTATAAAACTAGATAAAGCATCTAACGGTTAATCCAGAGTTTTTAATGCTGTACTGGATATGAATCTGGATTCACATCTATTCCGCTTTCTGAAGCTATCTTCAAGATTCCTTGGATGTCTTCAAGGTTTTCAAGGACAAAATCTGCACCTGCAGCCTCCAGTTCATCCACAGCAAAATCGCCAGTTGCCACCCCAACTGTTCTAACACAAGACTTCTGACCTGAAAGTATGTCCCGTGGTGTATCACCAACAACGAACACGTTTTTTCTGTCAAAAGCTCCATAAATATCATCAGCACGTTGAAGGGCCAGTTTTACAACCACACTCCTCTGAGCAGCTTCGTTACCGAAACCACCGAATTTGAAGTATTCCCTGAGACCCACCTTACCCAGTTTAAGCCATGCTATGGGTTCCATGTTACCTGTAACGAGTCCTGTTGGTATACCAATCATTTTAAGATTTTCAAGGACATTTTTTGCTCCTGCCAGAGGTATGAGATTCTCTTTGAAGAGGTTGTCCTGGAAGTAGGAGGCCATTCGATTCATACATTCATGGACACCTGCTCTTATTGTTTCTTCGTCCAGATCTTCCTGTGAAAGTATGTTGCAAAGTATCTGAAGGTCCGTCATTCCCTGGAGGTTTGCAACTGATTTTGGGTTTTTTATTCCGTAAACGTCAAGTACTGCATGTTTCATTGCCATGTAATGGTAATGAGAACCTACAAGCAGCGTTTTATCTATGTCGAATAGTATTAGATTTTTTGGATGATCCATGAATCCTTTTTCTCCTGAAAATTTTTTATTTTGTAATATCTTTCAAGTTTCAAAGTCAATATGATTTGAATATGAATTCCAATTTTTAAAAATAAAAAAATGGGTAATCGAATTCACAGTTTCGACAAAAGATCCTCTGATGCTTCCTCAGCCCTTGAGATCACTTCCACCTCATTTATGGTGAGAAGTTCCCTGTTCTTCATTAGCATCTCCCCGTTGCAGATGACTGTGTCAACATCTGCCCCGTTTGCAGAGTAAACAAGGTGGGAAATTGGATTTCTCAGTGGGGTCAGACTTGAGGATTTCATATCCACTAAAATGAGATCTGCCTTTTTTCCAACCTCTATGGTTCCAATTTCATCTTCAAGTCCAAGTGCAGCTGCACCTCCGCGTGTTGCCATATCAAAAACCTTTTGAGCGGGCATTGCAGTTGGATCAAGGGTTGTGACCTTTTGGAGTAGGGCTGCAAGTTTCATCTCCTCGAGGAGGTCCAGGTTGTTGTTGGATGCAGCTCCATCAGTTCCAAGGGACATGCAGATTCCTTTTTCTAGGAGTTTTGACACAGGCGAAACTCCTGATGCCAGTTTCATGTTGCTTGCAGGGTTGTGGGACAGCGCAACACCTCTCTCCTTTATGATGTCCATCTCATCCTCGTCAAGCCAGACTGCGTGGGCTGCAAGGACATCAGATCCCAGAAGTCCGATTTCGTCCAGGTACTCGAATGGCCTTTTCCCACTGGCCTCCATAACATCTTCAACCTCTTTCTGGGTTTCAGAGACATGGATATGGATCCTGAGGCCCTGTTTATCTGCCTCCTTCCTAACTCCCTCAAGAAGTTCCCTTGAGCAGGTGTAGGGAGAGTGAGGTCCGAATGCTACTTTTATCCTGCCATCTGCAGTTTCATGGCATTTATCTATGATTCTCTGGGTTTCTTTAAATTCTGCCTTCCTCTTCTCTTCATCTCCAAGGTCTATCATCCCATGGGAAAGGGTTCCTCTTATCCCTGCCTTATCAGCGGCATCTGCAACATGGTCCATGAAGAAGTACATGTCGTTGAAGCAGGTCGTTCCGGATCGTATCATCTCTGCACAGGCCAGCATAGCACCTGCATAGCAATGTTCACCATCAAGGTTGGCCTCAACAGGCCATATATGGTCGTTCAACCAGGTGTCAAGGGGCATGTCATCTGCAAGACCCCTCATTAGGGACATTGAGAGGTGTGTGTGGGTGTTGACAAGTCCAGGCGATAGAACCTTTCCCTCAGCATCTATCACTTCATCAGCATGGTTTAAAGAGGAATTTGAATAGTCTATCTCGGATATTTTATCATTTTCTGTGATCAATGAACCTTTTTTTATTTCATCACCAATTATTATGGCATTTTTTATGAGAATGGTTTTTGTTTCCACGTGCAACCCCCTTATCATGAAATTTATGATTTTTTTGAACTCTTTATATTTTAATGGAAGAACATAAATATCTACCATTCATAAACCTATTATGTTGCTAATTCACAGGGATTCTTCAATCCCATGGAATCAAGACATGAACAATAATTTAAAATTAAACGTTTTAAAATCATGCTTTTAACGTGTTATTGAATATTTCATTTCAGGAGGATTTAAATGCAAATAAGAATAGCTCTACCGTCAAAAGGGAGAATCAGTGACCCTTCTGTCCAGCTTCTGGGCAAGGCAGGTATTGGTGTGAAGGACACTGCCAACAGAAAGCTTTTTTCAGAGACCTACGATAAGGAGATAAGTGTCATGTTCACAAGGGCCGCAGATATCCCTGAATTTGTTGCTGATGGTGCTGCAGACCTTGGAATAACAGGCATGGACCTCATAGAGGAGAACGAAGCAGATGTGGAGATACTGGAGGATCTGAACTTTGGAAGTGCCAAACTCGTGCTTGCAGTTCCAGAAGACTCTCCAATTAACAACATATCCGATATAAAGGATGGATCAGTTGTTGCAACCGAATTTCCACATTTAACAGAGAAATTCCTCAAAAAAATGGGGATCGATGCCAAGATCGTGGAGTTAAGCGGTTCAACTGAAATTGCACCTTTCATAGGTGTTGCAGACATCATATCCGACCTCACAAGTACAGGTACAACCCTTAAAATGAACCACCTCAAGATAATAGGGACCATAATCGAAAGCTCCATAAAGCTCATCGCCAATAAAAAGAGTTTCAAGGAAAAGAATGAGAAGGTAGAAGCAATAAGAACAGGAATAAAGGGCGTTCTGGACGCTGAGGGTAAGAAACTGGTTATGATGAACGTTGCAGAGGAATACCTTGAAGACGTGAAAATGGCCATGCCAGGACTCACAGGCCCAACAGTATCCAACGTACTATCAAAAAAGGGAATTATGGCTGTTCATGCAGTTGTGGATGAGAAAGATGTTTTCAACCTCGTGAACAAATTAAAGAAGATAGGTGCGCGGGACATACTGGTTGTGCCAATAGAGAGGATCATCTAAACAACCTTTTAAAAGGTTGATCAAAACCTAATTCAAAGAATATTAATAGAAACTTCCAAAACATTCAAAACTTCATAGAAATCTCTTAAATTATTAGTTTTTAATTTTTTTTAAGTTTTTTATACGAATTTAGGTTTTAATATTTTAGGTTTTAATTATAAAATGCAAGGGGAACCTTCTAAAATTTTATAGTATCAATCAGGTGTTAACATGAAACTACTACGATTCAAAGCAGATGGTGTTGAAAAAACAGGGCTCTTAAATGATGATGAGATAACCAAAATCAACTGTTCTATGCTTGAGGCCCTCAATGCTTCAGATATCCACGAATTTAAGACAGAAAATTCTTACAGTCTGGGTGATGTGGATGTGCTGCCACCAGTATCCCCCTCAAAGGTTGTCTGCGTTGGACTGAACTACAGGGACCATGCAAAGGAGCTGGACATGAAACTTCCAGAGGAACCCGTTATATTCATAAAACCCTCAACTGCAGTTACTGGACATCTTAATGATGTTATATACCCCCCATCTTCAACACAGGTTGATTATGAGGCAGAACTGGGGATAGTCATCAAAAAAGAATGTCATAATGTCAACAAAGATGATGCATCTGATTTTATAGGTGGCTACACCATCTTGAATGATGTGACTGCACGTGACAAACAGCGTAAGGATATTCAGTGGACCCGTGCTAAAAGCTTCGATACGTTCGCACCAATAGGTCCCTGCATCGAAACTGAGCTTGATCCAATGGATCAACGCATATCCTTAAAACTCAACAGTGCCGTGAAGCAGGATTCCAACACCAAAAACATGATATTCAATGTTTATGAGCTCGCTGAATTCATATCCCATGTTATGACCCTCAAACCCGGTGACGTCATTGGTACAGGAACCGCTCCAGGTGTGGGGCCAATGCAAATAGGAGACACCGTTGAGGTTGAGGTTGAAGGCATTGGAGTACTTAAAAACTTCATTAAATCAATTTAATACCATATATTTGTTATAATTCTTATTCTAAACTTAAAATACTCCTTTTAATTTTTTTAGAATAATATAATAGGACGGATAATAAAAAAGGACCATCAACTGATTTTTTTTTGATTTAAGTTATTGATAAATGAAGTTATTTGATTAAAAAAAATCTGTGAAAATGTTTTAAAAAAAGTAGGACCTCCAAACCCATCGTGAGATGGATTTACAGATCCTTAGATCTTCTTTTTTATTCAGATTCCTCTGGAGAAGATCTTTCAAGTTCTGATTCTGCTCTCACCAGTGATCCGAAAACTCCACCTGCTGCTGCAAGAATTATCTGCATTATCAGGTATATGATGAGTGTTACAGCTAATGCAACTAGGAGGGTCGTGCTTGCACCTTGTATCATGATCATGGCAATCAGTAGGATCACGTTTATGACACCAGTCACCAATCCCATGAGGGTGCCGTTGAATGCCCCATTTTTGGTGTCTCCACCAACCATGTAACCCACAAGAAGTCCTCCAAGCATCAGGAGAGGGAACATTAAGTTCACACCAGCTATGAAGTAAGATACGAAGTAAAGTATTACAGCAATGGCTGTTCCAATTATAATAGGTCTCCATTGAATCATTTCTTTAACCATATTTTTTCACTTCCTTAAAATCTATGTTAATAAGATTGTAAAGGATATGTATAATAGTTTACCAGATTCACACCCAAATCTATGCCAAATATTATCAGAAGAGTTGTTTAATGGAGGAGCTCTTTTAAAAAAAGGTGTAACAAACTGAATGTGAATTATTTTAATGGGAATTTATACTTAAAACAGTTTAAATAAAAAAAGAAGTTGAATTGATGTTTTGAAACATCAAACCAGTTTATTCCATGTATATTGCAGGTTTGTATGGCGATGCATTCTTTGATTTACCCTCGGGGTCGTAGGTGGGGTCATCATAGACAATAACCTCTGCATCAACTTCCCCTGAGAGGTACTCAAGTGCGTCCTTGATTATGGAGTACTCATCGATCTGGCCAACGTACTTTATACGGGTCATGTCACGGGCTATTTTCTTTGCAAACATTGCAATTTCCTTTTTATCATCGTGGATGTTCTGTTTTGAGGCTTGTCCCATTATCCTGCCGATATCTGGTTTTCCAACTTCCTTGGCAATATCAAAAACCTTCCACTTCCATTCTGGAGCAACGTAAACGTGTATCTTTGTTGGTTTCACATCTATGATCTTTTTTATCTCGTTGATATCGTTTGCAAGGGTTTGAACAATTTCCTCAGCCTTCTGCACCTTCTCATCAATGACTTCATCATGGTACTCAGGCCAGTCTGCTTCTGATGCAAATCCTTTGCCCTGATGATTATTCCAGAGTTCTTCACATGCATGTGGCACGAATGGGGCCATTAAACGTATCCACACTCCAAGGATGTAAGCTAAAACCCTGCTTATTTCCTCCCTTGCAGTTTCATCGTCCAGCTCATGGTTTACACGACGGAAGTAGTGATCTATATCCTTTTTGAAGAGGAAAAGAGATTCCTGAAGTGCTTTTCTTGTCTGGAATCCTTCAAGGGCTTCAGTTGCATCCCTCATCCTCATATTAACCTGGCTGAGCATCCAGCGGTTCACAGGTTTCTCAACCTCAGGAACTGACATGTGATCATTGAGATCTATTTTAGAGCCGTATATCTCATCAACACGGTCTGAAAATTCCATGAACCAGTCAAGACGTTTTTTTATTCCCTTGACCTCTGTTTCCCTCCAGTCGAAGTCCTGCCATGGCTCGGCAGAGGACATCAAGAACAGTCTCACAACATCGGATCCATAGGTCTCTATGGCATCCTCAAGCATGATGATGTTTCCCTTGGATGATGACATTTTATGGCCTTCAAGAAGGCCCATTCCAAATACAACTATTCCCTGTGGCCATTTATCCTCTGGGAATATTGCTGAGTGGTGGAACATGTGAAATGAAAGGTGGTTTCCAACCAGATCCTTAGCAGAAAGCCTCCAGTTAAGTGGGTACCAGTAGCCGAACTCATTCTTTATGTTCTCAATCATCTGCCTGTTTATATTTCCCTGGTACCCCTCACCGGATTTGAGGCCTAAAAAGACTTCGTCGAAGAACTGATCGTTGAGATCCTCGGGGTCTACATCCTTCATGTACTTGGCAATGGTGTAGTAGGCCATGTAGATGGTTGAGTCGCTTAAAGGCTCGATTATCCAGTTTTTGTTCCATGGAAGCTTCGTTCCAAGTCCCAGCCTTCTTGAGCATGCCCAGTCCTGAAGCCATCCAATGTAGTAGTTGAAGTTGGAGCGAACCTCCTCCGGAACTATGTTCATGCCTTCAAGACATTTGTAGGTGGATTCCTTCCAGTTTTCATCGGAGTACTTGAGGAACCACTGGTCGTCAAGGATTTTAACAACACATTTAGTTCCACACCTGCATATAACCGGTCTTTCAGAGAATTCATACATGATGTCTCCTTTTTTATCTGCCACAAGGATTTCTATGATTTTATCCCTTGCATCAGATACTGAAAGTCCCTTGTATTCACCAGTCTTTTCTGCCATTACTCCCTTTGCATGTTCGAGTTTGTATATCTCGTTTGTGGCATCCTTGAGTTTTGGATGGTTCTGGTTTTCAACCCCGAACTTCTGGATCATCTCCTGGGCAGGTATCTCCCCAAAGCCCTTGAGATTTATTATACCAACAGGCTGCAGTGCCTGAACTTCTTCTGTTATACCGTACTTCTCAAGCTGCTCCGTGTCAGCCTTAAGATCCATGAGTGCTATGTAATCTGCTGGAGCATGCCCCGGTACCGAGTAAACAACACCTGTTGCATACTCGGGATCAACAAAGGATGCAGGCAGTATTATGTGTTCAGCACCTGTTAATGGGTTTTTAACGTATTTACCTATCATTGAGGGAGCATCGACATCTGATACTATTGATACATCCTTTTTCTGGTTGATTATGTTGTCGTAGGATTGTCTGCTCACGATCCAGGTTTCATCATCAACTTTTACCCGGACGTACTCTGATTCAGGGTTAAGCCAGAGGTTTGTAGCTCCGAAAAGGGTTTCAGGACGGAAGGTGGCTGCAACGAGGTAATCGTTTCCAATCTGGAATTTTACAAGGGTAAGTTCGTTTATTCCAACACCCTCACCTTCCAGGAGGTCATGGTCCCCTACAGGATTCTGGCATTCTGGACAGTACTTAACAGGATGTTCCCCTATCCTTACAAGGTCCTTTTCCTTGAGTTTTCTGAACTGCCATTCAATGAACTTCTGGTAGTGAGGGTCTATGGTCCTGAATTCCCTCCTCCAGTCGATGGAGTAGCCCATCCTGTTCATTACATCGTGGTACTCTGTGCTGAAGTACTTCACTATGTACTGAGGGTCTGTGAACTTCTGAAGTTCATCTTCAGGGACTTTATGGACGTTTTTGTAGATATCAAGTGTCCATGGGTCCTGTCTTTTGATCCTCTTTGCTATTCCTATGACAGGGGCACCTGTAACGTGCCATGCCATTGGGAAAAGGACGTTGTAGCCCTGCATTCTCTTAAATCGAGCATAAACATCAGGTACTGTGTAGGTTCTTCCATGTCCCACATGCATTGCACCGCTTGGGTATGGATAAGCCACCGTTAGGAATATTTTCTCCTTTTCACTTGGATTTGACTCGAATAATTTTGATTCCTGCCATTTCTTCTGCCATTTCTCTTCAATTTTAATATCTGTCAACTGATCACCGCCATAATAAATTAAATGATTTATTTTTGTTAGTTTAATGAATTTTAATGGTTATTCGAATGTTTAATTTTGTAGAGGTTTAGTTGATTGTAAAGGATATTTCATCTGCGGATATTATCTGTAGATGATGTTTTTTTAAGTCCAATGGATTAAATTCTAATGAATAATTTGGGGTTTTTAATTCCTAAGGAAGTGTTGAAATCTTTTTAACTGGAATTTAATTTCAAAGGGATTTAGTCCAAAAGCTCGCTTCTCATCCATTCCAGATAATCCGGAGAACCACTTTTTATTTCAAACTCAAGTATACATGGTATATCATAGCTGTGTACCCTTTTAACCCTCTCTGTAACCTCAGGAACCTTGTTTGAGAGGGTCTTTGCAATTAAAAGGGACTCTGAATCCTCTTCTATTTCCCCGTTCCAAAGGTACGTGGATTCTATCCTTGGAACTATGTTCGTGCATGCAACCAATTTCTCCTTCAGAAGAATTTTTGCTATTTTCTTTGATTCTGAAACTCCAGAAGTTGTTATGTATACAAATGAATACATTTCAATCCCCTTTTAATCAATTCATGAATGAATTTCAAGATCTGTTAATTTCAGCATGAATTAAGGTTATATTAATGTTTAACCTTAGTTTCATCTTACAAGTGCAATTGGTGCAGGTTTTAGTTTGTGTTCTGCAGCCAACACCATTCCTCCTATCCTTAAAACTTCTTCAACTGGGATTTCAAGTTCATCTGCAATTTCCTGGTCTTCCATTTTCTCATCAACCAAGAGGTATAGAAGATTGTCCAGCGTCTCGTACTTCATGCCCAGTTCATCTTCATCTGTCTGTCCAGCCCAGAGTCCTGCTGTTGGGGCTTTCTCTATGATTTCAACTGGAACCTTGAGGTGTGAGGCCAGTGCACGGACATGATTTTTGTAGAGGTCACCTATTGGGAGAACGTCCACCCCTCCATCACCGTACTTGGTGAAGTAGCCCACAAGAAGCTCTGTCCTGTTTCCTGTTCCAACAACGAGTCTTTTCATTGCATTTGCATGGTAGTATAGGATGAGCATACGCATCCTTGCCTTGAGGTTGGCACCTGCAAGTGCGGCGTTGTAACCCTCACCTGAATGAATGCAGAGATCCTTGAAGGGTGAGATCAAATCATCAACTTCCACTGTTTCATATTCTATTCCCAGTGCCTCTGCAACTTTCACTGCATCTTTAACATCCTCTTTAGATGTTGTTTCACTTGGCATTACAAGTCCAAGGATATTGTCCCTTCCAAATGCCCTTTCACAGAGGTAAGCTGTTGTTGATGAATCCAAGCCTCCACTTAAACCTATAACAACTCCTTCTGTTTTTGATTGACGCAATCTGTCTTTCAAGAAGTTGCAAATTGTTTCTACGGTTTTTTCTTCATTTATAGGAGGGATACCTCTGTTTTCTCCGTGCATATGTACCACTTTTCTTAGATTCTCCAATAGTTATACTGCAGGAACTAAAAACAACAATCCAACAAAGTTTTTAAAACTTCAAATGATTTTAGGAACTTCTCTGGAGCCCCTGAAAATTTTTTTTATGAATCCTGCTTCCAAGCGATCTCTAGTTATATATCTTTTGTATAATATTCATTTGCACAATTTTTATAAGCATGCATCGATCTACATAAGATAACATATAAATCAGTGTAACGTATCAAACAGAAAATCAGATAGGTTATCTGCTTTTGATACAAAGAATGGAGGGCATAAAATGGCATTTAAAGACCTTTTCAAGTTCAACAAAGGAAAAACAACATTTGTATTCATAGGTGGTAAAGGAGGAGTCGGTAAAACAACCATCTCCGCAGCAACAGCACTCTGGTGTGCAAGACAAGGACAAAAAACTCTGATCATATCCACAGACCCTGCTCACTCTCTCACAGACTCGTTCGAAAAGAACATTGGTCACAACCCAACACCAATAGCTGAAAACCTTGAAGCATTGGAAATAGACCCTGAAATTGCTATGAAGGATTATCAGGCAAAGATGAAGGAACAACAGGCACTTAACCCTGGAATGGACATGGGTATGATGCAGGACCAGATGGACATGGCTTCAATGTCCCCTGGAATAGATGAGGCAGCTGCATTCGACAAGTTCCTCCAGTACATGATGACCGATGAGTACGACATGGTCATATTTGACACAGCACCAACAGGACACACCCTCAGATTCCTTTCCTTCCCTGAAATGATGGATTCATGGGTTGGAAAGATGATAAAAGTTCGAAGACAGATTGGAAGTATGGCAAAAGCCTTCAAAAACATCATGCCATTCATGGGTGATGAAGAGGAAGAGGACAAGGCAATGGAGGACCTTGAAGCAACCAAAAAACAGATCAGGGAAGCAAGGGGAATTATGGCAGACCCTGAGAGAACAACCTTCAAAACCGTTGTCATACCAGAGGAAATGTCCATCTACGAATCTGAAAGGGCTGTTGAGGCACTTCACAAGTTCAACATCAACACCGATGGTGTTATAGTCAACCAGATCCAGCCGGAGGAAGCTGACTGTGACTTCTGTAAAGCCAGGAGACAGATCCAGGAACAGCGCCTGAAAACCATACAGGAAAAATTCGGCGACCAGGTCATAGCCGAAATACCACTCATGAGCCACGAGGTTAAGGGAATGGACCAGCTCAAGGAGATTGGAAACATCCTCTACGGTGAAGATGCTGAAGAGGGTAAAGGACCTATAGCACTTAACTGAATTCTTTAAAGGTTTTTTAAAACCTTATTTTTTATTTTTAAGTGATTTAAGCTTTTTTTATCGTGTTTGTCTTAATATAAATACATAACATACGTATAATTCTCAATTATAATAATTTTAAATCTAAATTCTAAAATTTAATCCCGACCATCAATTTAATTTCATTAAAAATTCATTAAAATCTATTGATTTTATTAAAAATTTATAAAAAAAGGAGACTGTTTTATGCTTATAAAAGACATCACAAAATCAGAATACTTCAAAGCAATGGATGAAACATTCTTAACTGAGCTTTTGCACCCTAGAAATGAGGGCATTGATATGGGGTGCAGCATAGCCCATGCAGTTTTAGGTCCTGGGAAAAAATCACTACCCCACATGCTCAAAAAGTCCGTTGAGGTTTACATCATACTTCAGGGCAGCGGCGTGATGCACATCAATGAGGAGGAGTGTGTGGTTGAACCAGGACAGGCTGTTTACATTCCCCCAGAAGCTGTGCAGTGGATTGAAAATGTTTCAGGGGAAGATTTGAAGTTCCTATGTGTTGTGAGTCCTCCGTGGAGTGAGGATGATGAGGAACTCTGTCTTTGATACCCTTTATTTTTTAATTACAACTGTTTTGGCTGCCATATCACCGATTCTCTGGTTTTTGTCAGATATTGCCATTACAATAAGGGCACCTAAGCCTGGTAAGAGGTAGGGCATCAGATCCACCACCAAGAGTATGGTTCTCAGGAAACTTTTAAGCAATCCTATCTTCTCATGGGGAGAATCTGTTACAACCTCTATTCCAATGGCCATTTTACCAATTGTCTGACCTTCTATCTGAAAGAGTACGAAGTAGATGAATGAAGCAAACAAACTCAGAACCAACCATACCATCGTGGATAGATCAGAGTTGGTTGTGTCTGAATTTGGAATCACCATTATGGTGATTATCAGCAATCCAAAACTGAAGACCCCCAGGACTATGAAATCCACCAGAAACGCCAGAAACCTGTTTAGAAGTGTTGCGTACTCAACCAACTCTGTTCCACACTCTGCACAGTAGAGTGCACCTTCAATGTTCGCTTTGTGACATGCCGGACAGTACACAGGTTTTGAAGATGTCTGAAGACGGTTGTAACTTGTATGTAACGGTTCATGATCATTTGAAGGTTCAGAGTGAGATTTTACATGGGAGTAAGAGTTTACAGGTTTTGAAGGTACTTCCATGTCCAGTGGTTTTCTTGTTTCTTCTTTAAAATGTTTTTCAGGGGTATTTTCATCATGTAATGCAGGTGGCACTTCAATTTCATTAACAATTTCTTTACCTGAATTTTCCACGTATTTGAAGTTCTTTTCGTTGAAAAGTCCTGAAGTTGTAGTTTCAGCATTTTCTCTTTCAAGGCCCCCTGCTTCCTGAACTGGTTCCTGATCAGGCACAGATACCGATGAAACTTCTCCCCTACTTTCTGCAAGTCTTCTGCTGATTTCCTTGTTTGAATAAGTTTTAACCTCTTTTGGCTCTTCTGGTTCTTCTCCCTTTATTAAGTTGTAAACGAATGATGCCAGTACAGTTGAAACAGTTAAAACAATTAATCTATCAAATGGATGGTCACTTGGCTCATAATTAGGCCATAAAGTTTGAATACCTATGGCAAAAAGCACCATTACCCCTATAAAGGTTAAAATTCCTGCAAAAACTCCCACAGTCTTTCTTGAAATCATGAAAATCAACTCCTTAAAAGTATTATTTTTTTAAATATTGCAATGAAGATAGTATCACAGCTGATATAAATAGGGTTTATGTTTTATTATTTTTTATTTCATCAAGCTTCCTGGAGATATCTTCACTTTTTACACTGGATTTTTCCTTTTCAACAGTACCATCAACAGTATCAACCTTTATAAGATTATAAACCACCGAAGCCAGCACAAAACATATAAACAAACCCATAATCCTTATAAGCAGATTTCCTGGGGATTGACCAATATAACCCACGGACAAAGCAATTACCGTACCCGATCCAATGAAAACAACCACTGCAGCTACCACTGCAAAAAAATTCCTAAACCCCATAAACCATCACATCAACCTAGTAATATCCGTGTTCAAAAGCTTGAAATAAGTCTTATAAGCCATTAAAAGATCAAATTCCACTATCTCCAACCGATCATCGTTCACAGCACAACAAGCCGCAAGAAACAAAATAAAAGCACCCTCCGTAGCCGTGAACTTAGTATCCACAGTTTTATGTTCTTCTATAAACTTATCACAATTAAGTTCATGCAGTTTTCCGTGTAACTTTTTCACTTTTTTGTCTTTCCAGTTCATTTTCTTAAGTTTGAGGAAGTATTCAGCAGTAACCTCTTGGGGGTTAGTAAGTGTGTCAAACTGGTCTAATCCCCTCATAACACGCTCATCCAAACCACCATACAATAGCCTAATAAAATCCTCATGAACAAGAGAACTACCTTTATAAACATAATAAATATCCTCAAAAACACGATACATCACATAAAAAGTTAAAAATTCTACTAAATCCGTAATAGGTGGAAAATAAAGCACAGGACTACTTAAATTCTCACGTGCAAGATTCACAACACGAATATTACCCTTTTCCGCATCACTATACTCAAAATCCTCCCCACTAACACCATCCTCCATCTTAAAAGCCTTAAAATATTCCCAATACACATCCGACCCCGTCAACTCCAAAATATCATCTAATACCCCTTCCAAACCATCAACATAACCAAACTCATCAACCAAACTCTTCTTTAAACTATCAATAGACCTTAAAGGATCAAAAATTCCCATCTTATTACCACCATTTTAAGATTTTTCCAACAGTTTTGCCTACATTTTTCACAGCATTAACAGCTTTTTTTACCGTGTTTTTTACTGTTTTAACTACTTTTTTTGCAACTTTCTTAACAACTCTAACAGTTTTTTTAACCACTTTTTTAACGGTTCTCACTACTTTCTTAGCAGCCTTTTTAACGGTTTTCACAGTTTTTTTAACCACTTTTTTAACGGTTTTTACTGCCTTTTTAGCTGTTTTAACAATTTTAACAGCAGTGTTCTTAACAGTTTTAGCTGTGTTTTTCACAATCTTCTTGACTGTGTTAACTGTATTCTTAACTTTATTAACAACTTTTTTGGTTGCCACTTTCACTGCATTAGGAATTAGTTTCTTTCCCTCGACAATTAGCTTCTTACCAATATCCTTCACCGTACTGCCCAACCACTTAGCATTACTAACAACAGATTCTATGGTTTCATTCCAAGCCTTCTTAATATTATTTGGATTCCAACTATTCGGATTAAAAATAGTTGTAACAGACTTCACAGTATCATAACCAAACAAACGCTTATAAACAGAACTCTCAATAATTTTCCTCAACACTTCTTTGCCAGAAATCCCCGCAACCAACTCCAAACACGCTGGAATCAAACCCAAACTAGGATCCAACAAAGAACTCAACTTCGAAGAAACACCCAAAAAAGCCTCAACAGGATCCTTTGTAAAAATACCCAATTTTCTGAGAAGCCCAGTCACAGGTTCTTGAATTTTACGCCAATACTTCATAAGTACTGAGCTTTTGGTGAGTAATTTACCTGCAAGCGTTCCCAATCGACCAATAGGAATAACTGAAACTAAAAGGAGTAAAAAACTCCCAACAGACAAATCACCATTCTCATCCACACCCGTAAAGAACTTAATAACCTGCTTAATATTTTCCCCACCCCACGTATGGTCGAGGTTACTGTAACCGTAAATATGGAAAAAATCATAGTTAAAGAAATCCCAAACATTACCGGTTGTCCAAGCCTTCTGACCAGCCTGAATCAACTTATCCCATGTATAAAACTGATAAAAAAATGGATTAAAAGGATTCTCCAAAAACGCAGCAGAACCACCATAAACAGAACCCTTCACATTACAAGCCCAAGAATTACCCGCATAACTCAAAAACCCATCCAACAAACCAGAAGACGATGAAGATATAGCAGACAAACCCCCACCAAAGACAGGAAAAACCACCTTGCCAGCCACAGTACTCTGAGAACCGCCTTTAACAGTTGAAACACCTGTGGTGTGGCCATGTGTTCCAGAAGATGATGAAGATTTTATGGTGGAACCAGATACAGGAAATAGTGATGTCTTTGTAGAACTTGATGCTGGTAAAGTTGATGTGGAAGCGGTTCCATGATTGGGATTAACCACAGGGTTGTTCACAGTGAAAGTCAGGGTTGTGCTGCCTGTATTTCCCAAAGCATCAACAGCCTTCAGAAGTACGTTATACTTACCGTTTCCACTGGAAACCGTGTACGGTATTGTCCAGGTTCCATCTGCCTGTTTCTTGAGTGTGTAGGTTTTACCCAAAATAAGGGCAGTAACGCTCTGAGTATCAGAATCAGAAGAAGCCTTAACAGTCAAATTACCACCTGTTCTAAGTGTAACAGGTGTTACACTGCCCTTCACAGTTGGCCGTGTTATCCACAGTGAAGTTTAAATCAACAGTGCCAGTGTTACCATATGAATCCAGCACCGTTAAAATAACGCTGTAAACACCACTAGAAACCCCAGGTACCGTGTACTGCAATGTCCACGCACCATTTGATGATTGGGTGAGATTGTAAGTTTTTTGGAGTATCAAAGCTGTTACACTGACTGCAGGATTATTGACATTTGCAGTGACAGTTACCTTATCACCGGACCTTACAATGACAGGCTGCAAATTCCCTGTCACATTTAAGGGTGCACTGATCGAAGTTAGGAATATATCAGGCAATCCATTGTTATCATCCACCACAACGTTGTCAGCCCATGACCCAAAGGCTATCTTCGTACCGTCAGCATTCACAGAAGGGCCAAAACTATCTGCATCAGTTCCTGTACCGTTCCAGGACATGGTTACAATCTGTGTTGTGTTGAGCAACCTGTCCCTAACAAAAACATCGGTAAAACCGTTAACATCGCCCGGAACCAGACTATCCACATAACTGTGGCTGAAGCGTGCTGCAGCCAATGCAACACGCGGTCGGATGTAGCCCGATGTGAAAACAACGTATCTGCCGTCTGCACTGATGGAAGGATGATCACTATCTGTCACTGCCTCCTGTCCAGTACTTGAAACACTGACGCGTTCAAGTGAACCTGAAATTCTGTCAAAAACAAAGACATCCTTCCTCCAGTTAGTGTCATCGCTGACAAGATTATCAGCATAGGATGTGAAGGCCACGTAACGACCATCACCACTGATGGACGGTTCATAACTCATTCCATCAGATTCTGTGCCATTTGAAGCTGTACTTATCCTTAAAAGTTTATTCAAGGTCTGGTCGTAGAGGAATATATCAGAACAACCGTTACCATCATCAGTTACCAGGTTGCTGGCATCGGATACAAAGGCAATGAACCTACCATCACCATTTACTGAAGGAGTATCACTATATGAATTCGCCTCAGTACCATTTACAGCCAAGCTGATCCTTTTCATGGAATCTGACGTTCTGTCGAAGACGAAAACATCATCACAACCATTACCATCACCAGACACTAGATTAGTGGCACTGGAAACAAAAGCAACGTAACGACCATCACCGCTGATGGAGGGAGCATAACTGTTACCATTGGATTCACCACCATTGGGGTGACTTATGAGGGTTGTAACTCCAAGTAGCATGTCACGGACAAAGATATCATCACAACCATTACCATCCTCAGGGACCAGATTCGTTGCTTCAGAACTGAAAACCACGTAACGACCATCAGCACTGATAACAGGCTCAGCATTATAATTATTAGAAGCATTACCCCAAGAAGAAACACTTACAACACAGGTAGTGTTCGCTGCAGATACAGAACCCGTCATCAAAACAACAAACAAAGCAAAAATCAGCAAAATGCTTTAAATCTTAAATTATAAACCCTAGCCATCGTTATCACTGCATATCAACATAATTTATCCTTAAAAAAGGACATTTAATCTATTAAAACTATTTAAACCATTAAATAAGATATAAAAATGTTTTAATTATTAAAATAAAAATTCTAATAAATTTAAAACATATTACAAATATTAACATGGAATATACTCTAAAGAGATCAAAATACGCCTTTTAAACCCTTTAAAATAATAATACTTGTAATAGTATCATATAATAAATAGTTTACGATAATACTTGATTAATACGAAGTCCAGTGAACTAACTACAAAGTGCACCAATTAACATACAAAAACTGCGAAAGAATGAACGGATGTATAGAAAAGAGGTTAAAATCTAAAAAAAGACTCAAATTTAAAGCAAACTCTAATTTAGTGATCTTAATATTCAGACAATCTGGTAAATAAACTTCAGTAGACAACCACAACGCACATGTAACCAAACTCCATATCCAGAACTTCACCCAAACTGGTTTCAACAACCCTCTCATCAGGGTAACTCATCTTCTCGCAGACTACAATCCTTCTTTCGGATTCAACACCCGAATCCATGAGGAAATCCGCAAGTTCCCCCACACCACGGTTCGGGAGGATTATAGTTGGTCTTCCATTGCCTATAAGTTTCAGAATATCCTCTGAGTTTCCCTTTCCATGCATTGTAACGATGTCTGCATCGTCCCAGGGTATCAAAAGCCTTGCAGAACACATCTGAACCGAACCCACACCAGGAACCACCTCAACCTCAACTTCCACCCCGAGGTCCTCCCTGAGTCTCAGGAGGGGTTTGAGCGTGCCTGAAAATCCAGGATCCCCTGTTGAAAGCACTGCCGTGTCCTTAGACGCAGCTTCCATGATTGCTTGGGTTAAAACTTCCTGAACGTTGCGCGCCCCAAGTTCAATCCTCTCACCAGCGGCTTCAGGGAAAAGTTCCAGTGCCCTGGTGCTTCCAACGATAACATCCACTGATTTCACAGTTTCAATAGCTTTAAGTGTCAGATATTCCCTTGATCCTGGCCCAGTTCCCACAACGTAGAGCTTTGACATGTTTCTGATTATCTCACATCCTTTACTTATAATTAACCATGGAATAGGTATTAACAAGGAATAGTTTCCTGAAATGCGAAATCGTTATTTAAATGTTTCTTTAAATAGTTGATCAGCAATTGAGAATTAAATAAAGGAAATATTGGAGAATATAAAATGCTTCAAATCGCTGTAACAGGAAAACCTAACGTTGGAAAATCATCATTCTTTAATTCCGCAACCCTCTCAGAGGCAGAGGTTGCAGGCTACCCATTCACAACCATAGACGCAAACAAGGCAGTTGGCCATGTTGTAAGCACCTGCCCATGCACCCAACTTGAGCTGACATGCAGCCCAAGAAACTCCAAGTGCGTTGAGGGCAAAAGACTCATACCGGTTGAGCTTGTGGACGTTGCAGGTCTCGTACCAGGTGCACATGAAGGCAGAGGTCTTGGAAACAAATTTTTAGACGACATGATGCAGGCAAAGGTTCTACTGCATATCATAGATGCCTCAGGCTCTACCGATGAGGAGGGAAGGCCATGCGAAGCCGGATCCCACGATCCACTCGAGGACATCAACTTCCTCCAGCACGAAATAGTGATGTGGCTCATGAGCATACTCAAGAAGAACTGGAACCGCATGGTACGAAAGGTCATGTCAGAACACCTTGACTTTGCAAAGGTCATAGCTGAACAATTCAGTGGTATAGGCATGGCCCTTGAAGATGTTATAGAAGCAAAAAGGATCATAACAAAGGATTACGACAAATGGGAAGATGAAGACATCATAACCTTCCTGGAGGATCTTCTCCAACGCTCAAAACCCACAATAATCGTTGCAAACAAGGCAGATACACCAACAGCAGCGGAAAATATCAAGAGACTTCAGGAAAAGTATGAGAACGTTATCCCTGCATCTGCAGAGTCTGAACTGGCACTTGTCCGTGCAGCTGAGGCAGGGCTCATAAGTTACGTTTCAGGAGATTCTGACTTCGATGTTCTGGACCCTGAGAAACTGAGCTCTCAGCAGCTGAAGGCCCTTGAGTACATAAGGGAACATGTTCTCCAGAAGTACGGAAGCACCGGAGTCCAGGAAGCTCTTAACATGGCTGTTTTCAAGGTTCTGGACATGATAGTTGTTTATCCTGTTGAGGATGAGCACAAGTACTGCGACCAGAAGGGCAACGTGCTTCCAGATGCTATACTCATAAAAAAAGGTTCAAAACCAAGGGATCTTGCCTACGTGATACACACCGATATCGGTGAGAGCTTCATGCATGCAATAGATGCTAAAAAGGGCATGAGGGTTTCAGGCGACTACGAACTTGAGGAAGGGGATATCATCAGTATTGTTTGCAGGTGAAACCACCTTAAAAAAATATTTATTCTGTTTAAACCGTTGTTTTGATTATTTTAAAATTTTATTTATTTTAAAAAGAGTAATGAAAATATTTAAAAATATATTTAATAATTCTAAAGGTAGTTATAAAATAATTTATAAAATACTTATTAAGTCTTATTTTCACCCAAAAGTGTTCTTGCTGCAATTATCCCAGTTGCTGCAGCCCCAACAATTCCCCTGGAAACTCCAGCCCCGTCCCCAGCAACGTAGAGTCCTTTCACACTTGTTTGGAGTTTTTTGTTCACCTCAACCCTCATTGCGTAGAGTTTTATCTCTGGGGCGTAGATCAGGGTTGAATCAGATGCAACTCCAGGTATCACCTTATCAAGGGCTTCAAGTCCCTCAAGTATGTCCACAACAAGTCTGTGGGGCAGTGCCATTGCCACATCCCCAGGTGTCACGCTTTTAAGGGTTGGAAGCACGTTGCTACGTTCTATTCGCTTCCAGGTTGACCTTCTACCTGCCCTCAGATCACCAAGCCTCTGTATCAGTGGTTTTCCACCACCGAGGGTTGTTGTTATGCTTGCAATGGATGATGCATAGGCTGATGTGTCCTCAACAGGTTCTGTGAGTTCCACTCTCACAAGGAATGCGAAGTTGGTGTTTTCAGATGTTTTTTCCTGCATTGAGTGGCCGTTAACTCCTGTGAAGTTGTTATAAACCTCTTCAACAACAAAACCTTTGTTGCAGGTGCAGAAGGTTCGGACGAAGTCATCGTAGGTTTTGGTGTTTATGTGGAACTTGGGATCCCAGTTTATACTGGTTACGTGGTCCATCACAATCTGGGGAACCTCAACCCTGACTCCAACATCCACAGGGTTGTGTTTTATAGGAATTTGAAGCTTTTTCATCTCTCCAGCAAGCCAAGCTGAACCTATCCTGCCTGGCGCAGCCAGGATGTAACTGCATTCCACTTCAAAGTTACCTTCTGCATTTCTGAGTCTGGCCCCCTTCACCTCTCCATCATCAACTACGAGCTCTGTGACCTCTGTTTGAAGCAGGAATTTAACACCTTTAGATTCAAGTTCCTGTTTTATGGAGTTTATTATGGCGGGTGTTTTGTCGGATCCCATGTGTCTCTGGATTATTGGTATGAATTTTATTCCTGATGCTGCTGATTCCCTTAAAACCCCTGATACTTCAGTTTCATTGGGTGCGTAGAGTTTCTCTGTGGCCCCATGTTTCAGGAAGAGGTCATCAACTTGGTGTACGATGCTCCATGCCTTGTCAAGGCTTACGAATTCCTCGAGGTTGCCCCCTATGTCGGGTCTGAGGTTGAGTTTGCCGTCTGAAAGTCCTCCTGCGCCTCCAAGTCCAGTGTTTATGTTGCATGGTGAGCATCGTCTGCACCTGCCGTTTTGAAGTGCCATGCAGATCCTCCCTTCCATAGCCCTTCCCCTGTCAGCAACCACGACCTTAAGATCCCCTGCCAGTTCCCCTGCTGCAAAGAGGCCTGCAGGACCTGCACCAATTATCAGAACATCACACTTCATTTTAACACCTAAACCCCCATTATTTTCCTGAATATCCCTTTATAATATAATAAATACCTTTATTTTAATTCTCAACACTTGATTATTTATATTCTTAAGTTTATAAAAATAGTTAATAGTCAGGAATTGTTACCAATGAGAGAGGGAGGTACATTTCAAGTGTAAAACCCTATCATGAAAATCTACGAGATTCCTCCTGAAGATGTTTACGTGGAATTAAAAACATCAAAGGAAGGTTTAACAGATGAAGAAGCTGAAAAGCGTCTTGAAAAGTACGGGCTTAACCAGATAGAAGAGGTTAAGAAGAAGCCCCTGATCTACAATTTTCTGGCCAATCTGTACCAACTTCTGGCACTGCTTCTCTGGGCAGCCAGCATTCTTGCATTCATTAGTGGAACGCCTCAGCTTGGTTTTGCAATAATTTCTGTTATTGTAATAAATGCTGTTTTTAGTTTTTGGCAGGAGTACGAGGCTGAGAAAGCTGTAGAAGCCCTTAAAAAGATCCTTCCCTCCACTGCAAAGGTCATACGAAGTGGGGAAGAGGTTGTGATACTGGCATCCCAGCTGGTTCCAGGGGATGTGCTGGTACTTGAAGAGGGGGACAACGTTTCTGCAGATGCCCGACTTGTTGAAGCCTTTCAGATGAAAGTGGACACTTCAACCCTCACAGGAGAGTCCAAACCCATAAGAAAAGTTGCAGAACCAATCATGAAGGACAATGAGAGTTTTGTAGGTTTCAATAATCTTATTCTGGCAGGTACCAGCGTTACATCTGGTTCTGGAAGGGCCGTGGTGTTTTCTACAGGTTCAAAAACTGAGTTCAACAAGATAGCGTCACTGACCCAGGCTGTGAAGGAAGAACCAAGCCCACTACAGAAGCAGATGAACAGGTTGACCCAGATCATAGCGATTATAGCGATTTTCATGGGCGTGATTCTTTTTCTGGTAAACATTTACGTTGTGGAGCTTCCACTCTACATCGCATTCCTATTTGCAATTGGACTCACTGTTGCAAACGTCCCTGAGGGCCTGCTGCCCACTGTTACCCTAGCACTTGCAGCATCTGCCAAAAAGATGGTGGGCAAAAATGCACTTATAAAACGTCTGTCAAGTGTTGAAACCCTTGGATCAACCAACATAATCTGTACAGATAAAACAGGCACCTTAACAAAAAATGAAATGACCGTGAGGAAGATATGGATACCTGATGAGATCATAGACGTTACAGGGGCAGGATACAAACCAGCGGGGGAATTTTCCCATGATGGAGTTCCAGTTTCCCACAGGGAGGTTCGAGAGCTTAAACTTTTGATGCGTTCTGCAACCTTCTGCAACGATGCCAAGCTCGTAAAACCTGAGGGTGCAGATGAGAAGTGGAAGATACTTGGAGACCCCACCGAAGCTGCGCTTCTGGTTGCTGCACGTAAAAATGGTTTTGACTGGGAGGAGGAGATGAAAAAAGCTCCGAGAATAGCAGAACTTCCCTTCGACTCGAAAAGAAAGTCTATGAGTTCCATACATCAAAAAAGTGCTTCAGTTACCGGTAAAAAATTAAATACAGTTGGAGAACCCGATGTTGCGGATGAAACCAACCCTGGAACGAAGGTTGCATATGTGAAGGGAGCTCCAAAGAAGATCATAGCACTATGCCAGCAGATATCAATTGATGGTAAGGTTCAGACCTTTTCCAGGGAAGAAAAGGAGAATGTAATTAAAAAACATGACGAAATTGCAGCTTCAGGGCTTAGAATACTTGGAATGGCTTATAAAATTCTTCCATATGATTTTGATGATTTCAGACCTGAAACAGTTGAAGTTGACATGGTTTTTCTGGGGATGATGGCAATGCAGGACCCTCCCCGGCCAGAGGTTCAGGGTGCTGTTGAAGACTGCCACCGCGCAGGTATCAGAATCATCATGATAACTGGAGATTACGGTCTCACAGCCCATTCAATAGCAAGTGAGGTTGGAATAGTTGGTTCTGAATGTAACATAATAAAGGGAAAGGAACTGGACTCCTTATCCGATGATGAAGTTAAGAAGATTCTCAGATCCGGTTCCAACGTTATATTTGCACGTGCGGTTCCAGAGCACAAGATGAGGATAGCATCCATACTGGAAAGTGAGGATGAAATCGTTGCAATGACCGGTGATGGTGTTAACGATGCTCCTGCACTTCGAAAGGCAGATATTGGCGTTGCAATGGGGATCACAGGTACTGATGTTGCTAAGGAAGCTTCTGACATGGTGCTGACTGATGATAACTTCGCAACCATAGTTGCAGCCATCAAGGAAGGTAGGACCATCTACGAGAACATAAGGAAGTTTGTAACCTACATCTTCGCCCATGAAACAGCTGAAATCATCCCATTCATTCTCATGGTCATATTCAGAATTCCCCTTCCAATAACTGTTATGCAGATACTTGCAATTGACCTTGGAACAGATACTTTGCCTGCACTTGCCCTGGGAATGGGACCCTCTGAGGCGGATGTTATGGAAAGGTCACCCCGGCCCAGGAAGGAACGTATCTTAAACCTGCAGGTCATATTAAGAGGTTACGTATTCCTTGGAATTATTGAAGCCATCCTGGTGATGTCAGGATACTTCTGGGTCTTATCAAATGGTGGATGGCATTTAGGAGAGTCTTTAGCCTTTTCTGATCCCCTTTATCTTAAAGCAACCACCATGGTCTTTGCAGGGATAGTCACTGCACAGATAGGAAACCTTATAGGCTGTCAAACCAACAGAACCTCCACTTTCAAGGTGGGTGTTTTCAAAAATAAATGGATAATCCGGGGTATTTTATTTGAAGTGCTTGTGGTGCTTTCAATCGTTTACATACCCTACCTGCAGAGCATATTCGGTACAACCAGTCTTGGTGTCTTTGAATGGGTATATCTCATCTCATTCATTCCAATCATGTTCTTTGCAGAGGAATTCAGGAAATATATTGCAAGAAAGGTGCAAAAATAGTTTATGTACTTAAATAGATGCCCATTTACTATATTATTTTTTAATGATCTTCTAATCTATAATCAGGTTCTAATCGTTAGATAGTATTTTCTAATGATCTTCTAATTTTTAAATCAGTATACTCTAAAAAAACTGAAAAATAAAAAACTGAAAAATAAAAAACTGAAAAATAAAAAACTGAAAAAATAATGAAATAAAAAATTAAGGATATCTATTAATGATATCCAAATATAACGATGATCTAAAATTCCCTGTTCACTGGTCTGCCTATTTTCTGTTCACGGGTCTACTACTTTTTTAGGGGGTTTAATTTACAGTTCAATGATAACTCCGCTTCAACAGTTGTTCGCAACGAAAGTATCATTCAAGGGGATTTTTATCCTGAATGAAGTTCCTCCTTCTCGTAAAAGTTCAACCTCACCATCGATCTGGGATGTTAATGAGTTTATGAGTAATAAACCCAGTGTTTCAGTATTTTCAAGGTCCATATCCCCTGGAATTCCAACACCATTGTCCCCAATCAGGATCTCAAAGCCGCCATCGTAACTGTGGAGTGCCACTGATATCTCCCCACCTTTTCCATCGAATGCATATTTAATTGAGTTGGATATTATTTCAGTCACGATCAAACCGCAGGGTATGGCTGTATCTGCATTCAAAAACACATCATCCAGATCCGTTTTTATGGATACGTTGTTACTTCTTGAGCCGTAGGATATCAGGAGTTCCTTTGAAAGGCTTCTCACGTATTCTCCAAAGTTCACACTGGCAAGATCCGTTGATCTGTATAGTTTTTCATGGACCAGTGCCATTGATTTAACCCTGTTCTGACTCTCCTTGAAAACATCGTAGGCTTCTTCATCATCTATGTACCTTGACTGCAGGTTCAGGAGGCTGGAAACTATCTGCATGTTGTTTTTAACACGGTGATGTATCTCCTTAAGGAGAAGTTCCTTCTCTTCCAGAGATTTTTGTATCTTCTCCTCGGCCAGTACACGTTCGGTTATATCATCTGTAACCCCAACAAAACGGATTATATCTCCATATTCATTCTTTATTGGGGATATTTGAGATTGTATCCATCTGAGTGAACCATCAGGTCTTATTATACGGTATTCGATCCTTTTTTCTCCAAATTCATGTTTTTGGAAGATTCTGTAGGTCTGTTTTGAAACAGGTCCAACATCATCAGGGTGTACGATATCTATCCATAACCCTGGATTTTTGTAGATGCTCTCCTTGGACAATCCAAATATTTTCTCATATGCTGGGTTCACATACAGTGTGTTCTTGGATCCCACATCAGCTATCCATACACCCTCTTCAACATTTTCAGCCATTTGCCGGAACTTATCCTGACTTTTTATGAGTTTTTCTTCGGCATATTTAAGGGTAAGAACCTCTGCTATGGCATTTGAAAGTTTTTCAACTGTTTCAATATCGTCAGCATGATAATCCTCTTTTTTGTTTGCCAGTCCAATAACTCCAATGATGGTGTTGCCTCTTTTAAGGGGGACTCCTAAAAAACGTTCCAGTGGAAAATGGCCCTTGGGTAAACCTATGCTCTGAGGATGTGATGGTAGATCCTTCACTACGATGGATTTTCCTTCTATCACGGGTCTGGCATAGATTCCCTGGAGTTTCAGGTCCTTCATAAGGTATTCTTTATCGTTTTTTAAGAATTGAGATACTTCCCATGCGGGATCGCTTAATGTAATGAAATCAAGGTTACCCCTTTTGTTTAAGAGCTGTATGAATCCTAACTTACTTCCTGTGATCTCCTCGCAGGTATTCAGACAGATCTTTGCAAGTTCTTCCTTGTTTTTAGAGGATAATGCACATTTAAATATCTTGTTAAATCCTTTTAAGATTTTGTTCTGATTTATGATCTTTTCTTCCGATTTTTTAAGCTCTGTGATGTCCAGAAGAGATATCAATGTTTTATCTGTTCCTGGAATTCCTGCAATGTTCAACATGGCAGTTTTAAGAGTTTTTTTGCTGTCAAAGAAGTTCAGTTCATATTTAACCGGGGCTGTATCAGGAATCAGAGATTTTAATCTCTGGTAATCCATTATCTTTTTGAAGTTGGTTTTTGTGAATTTTTTAAGGTTTGTACCTTCCAGATATTCTGCACTGTAACCCAGGGTTTTTGTGAATTCCGTGTTTGTAAGTGATATGGTTCCATCCCTCTCAACTATGCACATGGCAGTTCCTGTGTTCTCGAATATGGTTTTGTACTTCTTTTGAGATTTTGCTAATTCGTTTTCGGCTTTTTTGCGCCTACTTACATCCCTTATTATGGTGCAGAAAACAGGTTCTCCATTCATAAGCCAGCTAGTGTGTGAAACATCAATTAAAAAGGTTTCACCGTTCTTTTTCATACCATGAGCCTCGAAGGTTTTTCCTTGAATTTCAAGGTTTGGATAGTTTAAATATCCTTCATGGAACTTGGAGTAGTCTTCTGGGAGGACCTTTTCGATTGAACTGCTCATAATATCTTTTTCAGAGAATCCAAACATTTTAGATGCGCTTTCATTCCATAATATAACATTTCCATCTTTGTTTATGAGTATTATCGCATCAATGGCTGATTCCACTAGGGAACGGAATTTTTCCTCACTTTCACTCAGAGCATCCATTGATTCAACGTAATCTGTTAAATCCCTCATTATCACCATTATAGACCTTATAATTCCCTCCTTTTTTATTGGAACCGGTATCAGTTTCATGATATGTTTTTTACCACTTGGGCCCACGAAATCCGAGTCAAATGGAGCAACAGATCCTCCTCTTATTAAATCCTCCATAAATTTCTCATGTTTGGAAATATCACCCCCTAGAATTTCTTTAAATTCTGAGAAGTGTTTCCCAATAATTTCTTGACGCTTCAATCCACCGATTTTTTCCACTTCGTAGTTGAAATCCATTATCTTCCCGTCAAGCCCAAGTACAAATACGTAGTCTGGAGAATGTTTGAATAAAACATTGTAAAGTTCTTCTTTACCTGTTAATGATCTACAAAGGTCCCGGTTCTCCCCTTTCAAATGAACATCTGATCTAAGATGTGACAACTCTTCCCTCATACTTTTAATTTCCAATATGAGCTGTTCTTTAGTTTTATCTTCATCCCTCATATTATTCACCGGAATTAGTCAATTAAATCCTAATTCTAAAATTTCCCGATTGTGCGGCCATTTATAAGACATGTGAAGGTCAAATCTTTAATGAGCAGGAGTATTTAATGACCCAGGGTACTTAGAATTTGATGAATATGATCGTGTGTTCACAAAGGCATAATGTTATTAGATAAGTTTTGTGAAGTGATCTTCATCCATTCATCAGTGCGAAAGTATTAACTCAGTTCAGTTGGTGAAGTAATGGCCCAAAACATGATAAAACTATAAAAATGTGCACAATAAATAATATCTAAAAGATTTAGGCATATTTTAGGACATCATGGTCTTTCAAATCTTGATAAATTAGTTATCTGCCAATATAATTATTTATAATCCGATCAAATCCGTTCAAATTCTTTTTAATGGTTAAACAATTCACTAAAAATATATTAAGGAGTATTTGAAACTATTATTAACAATTCAGAGGTGAAGGTATGAAGTTTAAAAGTATTGTTTTATTGTTGATGATGATTTTTAGTGTTTTAATGATTCCTTCATGTGTTTCTGCACATGAAATACCCGTTGTTACATCTGAATCCATTTCAGGAAGTTTAAACTCTGAAGTGACTCTTCAATACATCACGCCCCTGGTTAAAGGAAGTAGTGGAAGCCGTAGTAGTTCCAGTTCAAAGTCCCACAAATACCACGGGGACGATGACAATGATACGGATACAGATTCCGGGAATAGCAGTGTGTACCTCTGGATATTCATTATCATAATCGTTATAGTGCTTGTATTTGCAGTATGGTTCTTCTTCCTAAGGAAAGGCTGATGAAAGGTGAGATGGCATGTTCGTAGTACTTGAAGTTTTAAAGAAACATTTCCCAAGGCTGATTAAAAAACCAATCACCCGTATTTTGATACTGGTTCTGGCAGTTATAGCCTACGGAACCATTGGTTTCCATTTCATAGAAGGTCAACCGTGGACTGTCTCATTCTACTGGACCTTCATAACCATTGGAACTGTTGGATATGGTGATTACAGTCCTGTAACATCCCTTGGGATGTACTTCACCATAACCCTCCTTGTGCTGGGTATTGGAACATTTGCATTTGCCATTGAGTCAATTGTGGAACTTATAGTGAGTAAAGAACAGATGAAGCTCATGGGGCTGATTAACGTGAAAAGATCAAAACATGTTGTGATATGTGGTTGGACAGAAAGTACAGCAGAGTGCATAAAAGAGATTAAAAAGGGAAGTGAGGTTTTTGTCCTGGATGAGGATGAAGACGTTCGTAAGAGGGCACTGAAGAATGGGGTTAACTTCGTTCACGGTGACCCTACACGTATAAAGGACCTTGAAAAGGCCAACGTCAGGGGTGCAAAGGCAGTTATTGTGGATATGGAGTCAGATTCCCACACAATACATTGTATACTTGGAATAAGGAAGTTAGACCAAGACGTCAGGGTGATAGCTGAGGCACAGCGCTACGAAAACATCGAACAGATCAAGCTGGCAGGTGCAACCCAGGTGATATCCCCATTCGTGATATCTGGAAGGCTCATGCACAAGAGCATAGAAGACGGCTACGAGGCCATGTTTGTACAGGATGTTCTGGCTGAAAAGAAGGAAAGGGAATTGAAAGAAGTCAGGATAGGGGCTCAAAGTTACTTTGCAGGAAAAACCATAAGGGAAGCAGATGTGCACCATAAAACAGGTGTTGTGCTTGTGGGTATCGGTAAAAATGGTAAATTGACCATAGACCCACCAAGAGAAGTTATCATAGAAGCTGGAGATATAATACTTGGAATTGGGAAACCTGAAGAGTTTGAAAGACTTGAAGGAAAGATTTCAGAAGTTTAAATTCACATAGGGGGATATCCCTAAAATCCTTTTTTAAGAGATAAAATGTTTTTAAAGGATATAAAATGTTCTTAAATCCTTTTTTACAATACAATATCCTTTTAATCTTTCATAGATTGGAGGTTATCCATTCTTATTGGATAATTAACAACTGAATCTGAGACCTTGAAGAATTTAACGGATATTAAAAACTCATTTCAACCCTTTTAAATGGTTTTATCCTTAGTTCCATCTTTGGAGAGTCATAAATATTTTTAAATGAATATGGAACTATCAGAACTCCTGAATTCCTTGCTGCAGTTAGGGAATTTGAAAAATTAGGATCCGTAACTCTGTTAGGTGCAAAATCCGCAGCATCTTCCTTTAATATCAAAAAAAGCACTGCAGATGTGTAGCCTTCAGCCATAGCTCCTGTAAGTTCCTCAACATGTTTTCTACCCCGGGTTGTGGGGGCATCTGGAAACCTTGCATGACCCTCCTCAACTAGGGTGCAGCCCTTGACCTCCAGGAGCATCTTTTTACTGTTATCATTATCAGAATTAATATGAGTAATAGAATTAGGCGCATTGGTAGATAACAAGAAGTCTATTCTACTTTTACCATATTTATACTCCCTTCTTTCAACGGAATAACCCGAAAGTTCCTTTATGAGCCCTGACTCAATGAGTTCCTGGGCTATATCACTGTGGAATCCAGAGTTTATAAGAACCCAGTTTTCATCTTTAAAAACCGCAATGACGTCAAATTTTGTTTTTCTGCCTTCAGGATTTAATGCTGGCCTTAAAAGTAGTTTAACACCTGAAAAAAGGAGTTCTTCCAGCCTTCCAGGGTCGCGAAGATGTGCCTTTGCAGTGAAGGATTCCTGATCATTTGAATCACTGCCATTTAAATCCTCATTCAAAGTATAATCCATTTTGAATATCACTGTAAATCTGTTTGGTCTTTCAAGGAAGGTTCCTCGTATTAAGTTAGATATTATCATCAAATTACCTGTTTAAGCTAAAAGATAGTTTTCGTGCCCCTTGTATCTTCTAAAATCCTTTTGTATCTTCTAAATCTTTTATAATTCTAATTGTGTCCTTACAACATGTTTTTCCTTACGAAATGTTTTTCAAAATGTTTTTAATTCGAATTACAATCCTATAACATGTTTTATAATTCTAAATGTTCAGTCCATCCACTGCACCGAGGAATTCCTCTGCATGTTCCAGTGTGAGGTTGTAAGGTTCGTACATGTAGGTTTCATAGATAACTGACGTTACTCCAGAGTTTATAAGGGGCAAAGTTACAAATTTGGGGCTTTTTGGACCTTTATCGCCCTTTGGAAGGTAATAAGTCAACCATGGGATCTTAGAAATGATGTTTCTGGCTGCAATCTCTGATGAAACTCCCTGTACCGGTGAAACCACAAATCTACACTCCTTATAACCTGCGTGAACTCCCCTGTTGGAGTGAACATCCACTGCCATTTTGAAGTTACCCCTGACAACATCAGGCACAACGTATTCTGCAGCCAAGTTCTGGCCGTTTAGTCTTCCCTGGTCGTAATCATAAGCATCCGTTGTAACGTGGACCCAATAAACATAATAACAGTACATCAAGTTCTTTTGAGTTAAAACCGCCCATAAAATAGCAGTATGGGCCTTTACCTCGCGTGGATGCACACCTATGATGTAAGCAATTTTAACAGTTGAATTCAGGTTTCCGTATGGACCTCCACGCACAACGTAGCCCCCATCATCAGTTCCCAGGGTCACAACCTGGTTCATACCATTGAAGTTCGTTAGAGGATTTAAAGAGTCGTTACTACCATTGAACAGGGATTTGTTGATGGGACTGTTATAATCAATTGTAATGGCTGTTAAGACTATTAAAACCATTAAAATAACCAGAAAACTGTTTTTTATGTGCATGATCACCACGATCTGATCAACTTCTTATACTGATCAACTTCGATCATTCAATTTATATTTTATAAAATCCTACTTTACTCTTGTTCATGACCTATGTTGTATGTTCATGAAAAGGTTTAAGAAATTGATGAAAAGGATTTTTAATACATAAAATTCTTCATATTGACTTAAGTTCTTTACTTCAATTAATTAATGATACAAGAGGGCACCGTAACGTACCAATTGAGTATGAATCATTTAAATAATATTAATAAAATCTAATTTAGTCAAAGCTGATATTTTATCCTTGAATATGTCATCAATCTTAATTGATCCTAAAATTACATTCAACCAGTTTAAAAAAAACATGAGGTGAAATGAATGCATCCAAGACCAAGCCCAATAGCTGCTTCACTCTACACACTGCGTGATATGAACGTGGACGTTATCATACTCCATGGCCCACACGGCTGCTGTTTCAGAACAGGCAGACTCCTTGAAAACGACGGTGTCAGGGTTGTTACCACTGCAATGTCTGAAAATGACTTCGTATTTGGAGCTGCAGACAAGCTTGAGGAAACCATCAAAAAGGTTGAGGAAATGTTCTCCCCAAAGCTCGTTGGAGTGGTTGGAACCTGTGCAAGCATGATAATTGGAGAAGACCTTAAAGAGGCCGTTAAAAATGCAGATATAGATGCAACTGTTATTCCTGTTGAGTCCCATGGAGGATTCGGCGAAGGGGACAACACCGAGGGTGCCATAATGGTGCTGGACGCCGCAGCAAAGGTAGGAGTCATACCGGACGATGAAAGGGAAAGACAAACACACATGCTGAAACTCGCAACCCAGACCGAAAAAACAAGGGGAATGGCCCAGGGGGGCTATATAAAACCGTCCTACGGAGACAACAAGGTTCAGGTTGCAAGAACTCTCCTTGAAAGCTTTGAGAGAGGAGATAAAATAGCAATCGTGCTCAACGCCAAAAAAGAAACATCATACCTCTTCTCAGATATTCTTAAGGTTCCGTTTGGAGAGGTTTACCAGGATAACAAGCCCCTGATAATTGCAAACCTCGATGAAAACGTTGGACTTTCAAGGATAAGGCAGCACGCAGTTAATATCGGGAAAGAACTTTCAGATGATGGTGTAACCATTGATGAGGTAACTGGAGGTCTGGATGAGTACCCTGTTACAGGTGAGGAAGCTGCACGGATCATCAACGAAGGAAACTTTGATATGGTGGTGGTTGCAGGTGTGCCCCATGCACTGCCTGTAGAGGAGATAGAAGCTGAAACCATAGCTGTGACAGACGGACCAAGGCTTGTTGAACCCCTCAAGAAGCTGGGATACAGTTACGTTGTAACTGAACTCGACGCCCATTCCAAAACCCTTGGAACGGATCACATAGTTCCATCGGACTTTGGAGAAATTTTAAGGGGACTTATGGAGTTTTAAAGAAGTTTATTGGATTTTATTACTTTTTTTTATCAAACTTTTTCCAATTCATAAAATTCAATTCCTAAAAATTCATTTAGGGTTTGTAAAGGAAATTTTAAATCCAATGATCACAGTAATAACTATATCTGTAATCTTCAAATTAATAGTAAAAGAATTAATATAAAGAAGGTTTTGAATAGATAATTCAATAAAATGAGAGGATTCATAAAACACTTTGAAGATTATTCAAATACGATCACGGTGATAACATGACAAAAACTGTTGGAATGATACTCTGCGGAGGATTTGGGAAACGTTTGAGGCCTATCACAGAAAAGGTTCCAAAACCCCTCATAGAAATTAAGGATGACTACACCATACTGGACAAACAGCTCTTCGACTTTAAAAATGCTGGAGTGGACAAGGTACTCCTTTTAACAGGATTTTTAAGCGAAAAAATAAGGGAGAGATATGGTGATGAGTACAAGGGAGTTAAAATTGAATACGTTGAAGAACCAGAACCCCTTGGAACTTTAAACGCGATAAAACTTGGTATGGAACATCTTGGCGATGGTGAACAGTGCGTGATAAGAAACGGAGACGTTGTTGCAGACCTGAACATCAAGAAGATGATAGAACAGGGGGAAAAATCAGACTACCCCCTACAGATCTTCGTTACCAAGATGGTTTCACCCTACGGAATCGTTGAAATCAGCGGAGACCGTTTAGTATCCTTCAAGGAAAAACCAGTACTTGATTACTACATAAACGGTGGAGTTTACTTCTCAAATGGAAGTATAAACTTTGGAGACTTCGATGTTGGAGACATAGAAAAAACTGTGTTCCCAATGCTTGCAAAGGAAAATCAACTTGGTTACTACAAAGAGAACGGCCTCTTCTGGATGGCAATAGACACTACCAAGGAACTTGAGCAGATAAGGAAGGAGTACCAGAACCGTGAGGACAAACCATGGGGATACGAGAAGATTTTAATAAACACCGAGAAGTACCTGACCAAGGAGCTCTTCATACGTGAGGGGTACCAGACATCCTTCCACTACCACGAGAAGAAGGATGAAACCATGTACATAGTAAGCGGTGCAGGCTACATCGAATTCGAGGACCGTAAGGAGTACTTCGGTAAAAACGACACCATAAGAATAGAGCCTGGTGAGGTTCACTCCATAGTGGCCATGGAAAACACAGTGCTCCACGAGGTTTCAACCCCACACCTTCAGGACACAGTGAGGGTCAAGGATTACTACCCTGCAAGGTAGATCCTTTAAAACTTTTTTTTATCAATTGATATCCGTTCATTTTACATATAATCAAATAATATAAATTTAAACAATAAATAAATCCCAGTTGAGGCATCAAATGATAACCATAATAGACTACGGCTCAGGAAACCTTAAAAGTATTAAGAACGGCTTTTTGAAGGTGGGTGCAGAGGTTTCCATCTCCAGTAACGTGGATGAGATGAGGGATGCTGAAGCACTTGTTCTTCCAGGGGTTGGTGCCTTTGGAAATGCCATGACCCAACTTAAAGAGTATCGTGAAGTCATAAACAAACATGTAGAGGATGAAAAACCTTTTTTAGGCGTTTGTCTTGGACTTCAAGTTCTCTTCGGAGAAAGCCAGGAGAGTCCTGGTGTTGAAGGATTAGGTGTTTTTGAGGGGGATGTTCTGCACTTTCCAGATTCCATGAAAGCCCAGGGACTTAAAATACCACATATGGGCTGGAACAAACTTCAGATGGAAAATCCCTGCCCATTGTTTGAAGGGGTTGGCCCTGAGTACATGTACTTCGTGCACTCCTACTACGTGAACCCCAGTGACAGGAACATCATAGCTGCAACGGTTGACTATGGAGTTGAGGTTCCAGCTGCAGTCTGCAGGGGTAACACATTTGCAACCCAGTTCCACCCTGAAAAAAGCGGCGAACCCGGACTTAAAATCCTTAAAAACTTTGTTGAATTGATTTAAGCTCTAATTCATCCAGAATTTGAATAGAATTGGAACTTATCTAATAATTATAATTAATTTGAATCAACATTTTTTTGTTGTTAATTTTTTTATTTCTTTTTTAAATGCAAAAAATCATTGATTTTAATCATTATTAATCTTAACTCAAAAAGTATTAATAACTGTGGCGGTCAAAATATGATCAAGCTTATACCTCCAGCCCACGCATATTAATACAATAACTTCTAGGGAAATCTTAAACCTAATTGAAATTAACAGATGAAAAAAAAGGTGTATCACGTGGACATAGAAGGCTTTGTAAGGCGCTCAATGAAGGAACAAGACGAAAAATCCATTCAAGAGGACCTTAAAAACAAAATACTTGAATACAAAGAAATAAACCCTGAAAGAGCCGGTCAGATGGCTCAGGCAGTGATTGAAGAGGTTAAAAACACCCTGAAAATCGATGAATGCAGTGATGAATCATTGAAGGACATCATAAAGTACCCTCAATCCAACGTAGGAATGGGTGAGATAGGCGTTGGATCAAGGGGTGCAGGAGACTTCTTCGTTCACAGGAAGATTGCAGAGATAGTTTCAAGCACCAAAAGCAGTGCACTCATAAATCCAACAGCCCAGGACGATGGAGGTGTTGTCAGGGCCAACGTTGGATCCGACGACGTCTACATAACAACTGCAGTGGACGGAATACACTCACGCCTCAGTGAATATCCATTTCTTGGAGGTTTCCATGTTGCAAGAGCCACCCTCCGTGATGTATGCGTCATGGGAGCAGATCCAGTTGCAATGCTCAGTGACCTACACCTTGCAGATGATGGAGACGTTGGAAAACTCTTCGACTTCACTGCAGGGGTCTGCGCAGTTTCAGAACTCGTTGATGTGCCCCTAGTGGCTGGAAGCACCCTCAGGGTTGGTGGAGACATGGTTCTTGGGGACAGGCTTGTGAGTGCAGTGGGTGCCGTTGGAGTGTCCAAGTACCCACCAACAGCAAGGAAACGGGCAGAATCAGGCGACGTTATACTCCTCACAGAGGGTTCTGGAGGAGGTACCATAAGCACCACAGCCCTCTACCACGGACTCTTCGATGTTGTCTGGGAAACCATGGACATAAGCTTTATAAAATCCTCAGAAGCAATATTCCAGGCAGGACTGCTTCCAGAGGTTCATGCAATGACCGATGTAACCAACGGCGGACTCAGGGGAGATGCCCATGAAATATCCAAAACAACAGGTCTGGGACTGACCTTCTACGACGACAAGATACGTGGCATGGTGAACCCCAAGGTGCTTGAAATGCTTGAAAACCTTGACATAGACCCACTGGGCGTTTCAGTGGACTCACTGATGATCATAGCACCTGAAGACGTTGCATCAAAGGTTAAAAAGGCAGTGTCAGGTGTTGGTGTTGCCATAGATGAGATAGGTTACGTTGATGAAAGTGGTAAATCCAAACTCGTGAAGGATGGGGTTGAAGAGGAGCTGAAACCACTCTTCAGGGAAGCAGCCTACACCAAGATAAAGAAGATAGTTGGGGATATTGAACCTGAAGACTTTGAAATCATGAAGGAGAAGGTTGAAAAAGCTGCGCTGGATGCAATAGATAAGAAGGACAGGGTTGTGGATATGGTTAGGGGAAGATGACCTTTAAGGTGATCCCATTCCTTCCATGATTTTTATCAACCATCCCCAATTAAAAACTTAAAAATTTAATTCTACAGCTTCTCTTTTTTTCATCCATGATTCTTACGTTCATGCATGACTTATGGTCTTCAAATTTATCTTCTAAAACAAGAATTTGAGGGATAAAATGGATGAAAATGGAGTCATATTCAGCTGGGATGCAGTTTTAGCATTGATTCCACTTTTTGTGGTGATCATGGCTATTTTTAATGTTAACTACTCTGCACTTGAAGATCAAAACCAGGATATTCGCCTGTCACACATGGCCGAGGATTCCATAAATGCCATGGCCAGTTCCAGACAAAACAATGGTTTGAGTCTGCTTGAAACTATTTCAAACACCCTACTGGAACACAACAACGACGGCACCGGTATCAAGGAGGCTAAAAAAATCGCGACCCCCTTCCTGGACAAAACTCTTCAAGGAGTTAATTACAGATTGACAGAGGAGAATCAGATCAACAAGACCATTACGGCATCTGCAGATTTTAAAGGTGCTGAAAACGTTGAAGTTTCAAGCAGGAGCTATGGAGGCTACATTTTCAAGCTCTGGGTCTGGGAATGATGTTTAGAATTTTTTATCTGATTTTATTTGAGGAATTAAGTTTAATCTTTATTATTAAACATCTAATGTAAATCAGAACATCCATTTATGAGAAGGATCCATAATATAAATAAAGGCTTAGTGATATTTTATCAAGATCCTGAAGTACCAACTCCAGATTATCAATGACTGCAACTGGAAGGTACTGGGCCATAATTAGTCCTTTAATTGAAAGATCGTGGCTGTGTTTGATTATGGAAACTCATATCACATCAAAATATGGTGTTGGTTCTGCAAAGGTTATATCAGCCATCACCCATCCACCTATTGTTTCTTTACCAACGTTTGCACTTCTGAATTATTTTTTCCTCAGTTTCAATGATTTTTTACTTGTGACTTTAATATGTGTAGTTTTTGCAACGATATTACCAATTACAACGGTTACACTGTGGATAAATAGAGAAGGAATAGACGTGGATATAACTGACAGGAAAAAAAGAAAGTTACCCCTCGTTTTTGCAATATCATCCTATTTAATGGGTTTTTTAATCCTGTATGCCATTGGGGCTCCATTTCTAACCACCGCCCTCATGTTCTGCTACTTCTCAAACACACTGATCGTGCTTTTTATAACCTTTTACTGGAAGATCAGCCTACACGCCATGGGCGTTGCAGGTCCCACAGCAGCCATAATATATGCCTTCGGTTATCCAGGAATCTTATTCGGACTGATCATACCAATAGTCATGTGGAGCAGGGTAAAACTCAAAAAACACAGTATAAGTCAGGTGATTGGAGGTGCCGCCTATGGACTGGTTGTTACCATGATACAACTTCATATTTTACTGTAAATCCTGAAAATCAGGTTTTTACTCCCTAAATTAAATGAAGGTGATGGAATGGAAGTGGAATTCCTTGAAAGAATAGAGAAAAATGACTATGGAGACCTGATAACTGAGGGTGAACACTGGCTCATCTTCCTGGCCCCTGACCAGAAAAACCTGGGCACATGTGTTGTGGCCCTCAAAAGACCAGAAAAGGAATTATCAGGTCTGAACCATGATGAATGGTCAGAATTCTTCAAGGTAGTTGTACAGATGGAATCAACCATTAAAATGGCGTTCAATGCAACCATGTTCAACTGGGGAAGTCTCATGAACGCATCCTACCTTCAACATCCCCCAGATCCACATCTGCACTGGCATTTCATACCCCGTTACAGAGAGCCAGTTGAGTTCAGGGGCAGAATCTTCAAAGATCCATGTTTTGGTAAGAGCACAATCAACATCCAGGAAAAACTGCACCTTCCCAGTTCAGAACGTGAAGATCTCATGGCACATATTCTGAAATTCTTGGAACTCTGAAAATTTATGGATAAGCATGAAAAATCAGTATATTCAGGGGATTTCATCATGCATTTTTTAGCATCCAGCACCAAAACTTAAATAGAACAAAATCTTAACTAGAATATACTGAAGTTAATTTATTGAAATTATTGAACTTACTCGATTTTTCAGTATTGAACTGCCCTGATAGTGTAGCGGATATCACTTAGGATTGCGGATCCTATAACCCGGGTTCAAATCCCGGTCAGGGCATGCTTATTTTAAAACACTACCCCCTTTTGAACCTATGATTTTATTGAGGATAATGTAAAGTTTTAGGATAGTTTTAAAGTTTTCACATCATTGTTTAGATAATTCCAACAGTTTATTCGTTGTTTTCCAATTTCTAGTTGTTGCTGCAGTATTTAACTTCTTTTCAAACAGATCATTCTTTAATTTAGTCCTTGCATACCCATTAGGGCAATAAAGGTATACTTCTCCACCCCTGATTTCAAATTTTTCATTTTCAACTTTGTCCATATCCAAATTTAGAGTAGATTTCAGTTCAGGTACATCAGAAAAGAAGATTACATGCAGTTTATCCAACTCAACATCACTATATCTAACAAAAGGGTTGCTTTTAATAACGTTTTCCAGTTCATGTTCACTTCGAATGATCACCTTTACAGAAAAAGAGAATGTTTGCTTTATTTTTCTTTCAATGCACTTGGCTATTTTAGCTGCATCAGTTGAGTCACTCTCAAAGCTAACGTTACCACTTTGAAGGTAGGTTATTACATTTTTAAAACCCAATGATTCAAAGGTATCTACTAAATCAACCATTTTTATTCTTTTGTTACGGCCAACGTTGATTCCTCGAAGTAAAGCTAGGTATACATAGCTTTTAGTTTTTTCCTAACTTTATATATAAAATCAGTTAAGTGAATTAAAAGGAGTTCCTCTAAAATATAAATAAAGACTTTGAATGACTGAAAAACTTTCTTTATCAAATTTTCCAAACCTAATTCAAATTCTAATATTAATCACTGTTTAAATAAGAAAATCTGGAAGAAAGATTAGTTAGAAATTTCCACTGTCTTATCATGTACTCCTTTTCATCTGCAACCCTGTTTTTATAGAGATCCACCAAATTATGTATATTTAAATTATCTTCAAAAAGCGATACTGCAGATTCTGCAGCCATGGCTCCAGTTATCAATGCACTTGATATGCCTTCTCCCATAGGATTAAGAAAATTGGCCGCTTCACCTGCAAACAAAACCCTTCCCTCCCCCAGATCAGTGTTATATCCATTCATTATGTAAGGGAGTATTCCAATTTCTCCCCTAACAGAGGATTGAATTTTGGCATTGAACTCTGAAGCCAAAAACGAAAGAAACCTTGAATGATAATCTTTTATAAGAGCTGCTTCTTTTACACCAACACCAAAAACAAGAAAATCATCTTTCACATTGAACCATGCATCGTACTGGGAAAACTTTGGGTCTAAAAAAGCATAGAAAAAACTACCGTCAAGATCTATCGTTCCCCTACAGAAGGTTTGATAGGTGAGGATTTGATTTGTTTGATCCTTCCTTAAACTACGTTTAATTTTACTCGTTGCACCATCACAGGCTATCAAAACCTTAGCTTTTTCATAGTACGTCCCATTACATTGTAATTTGACAACAACATGATTTTCCTTTTCTTCATATGAAATAGCCGAAGTTGACTGTCTCACCTCAACTCCTGACTCTTCAGCCACCGAACTTAACCATTGATCGAAGGAACTTCTCCATACGTTGAGTCCCTCACTTTCAAATTTAAACTGCTTATTTTTTTCATTTGTAATTATAATACCCTTATTCTTTGTTTTACACGGTAAATTGTGGGGTATTTTTCCAAATTCTTTTTGCACGGAATTGATGGATTTTTTTATCAAAATACCCGAACATGATTTTTCCCTTGGCAGCTGCATCTTCTCAACTAACAAAACTTTACAGCCTGCATCAGCTGCTTTTTTTGCAGCCATAGAACCTGCAGGTCCTGCTCCCACCACTATAACATCATACATCTTATTTTTCCTCTTGAAATGAATTGAAAACATGAATTTAGATTAAAATTTAGGATATCACCAATATATTCATAATACATCCAAAATAATTATTATATCAAAAAAGAAGAAAATAATTTCCAATTTATTAGTTGCATTTTAAATATGGAAATTTAAGGAAATTTTGGATTGAAAAGGTATCACTGGAGATTTTAATTGAATCTGCACGTTGACAATCCACGTTTTATGTACCTGAAATCCGTGTTCTTGTTGAGGATTATGCTCCTTGCCCATTTATCATTGGTCTCAGGGTAATCCTCCCTGTAATGTGCTCCACGGCTTTCACGACGCAGAAGCGCTGATTCTGTTACCAACATTGCAACGGTGATGATGTTCTCGATTTCAATGGCGTCCTGAAGGTTTTTGTTGAAGCCCGAGCCCTCTGGAACCTTCATGTTCCTTGATTTCTCCCTGAGTTCATCGAGTTTGACTATTGCAGATTTCAATCCTTCCTCATTCCTTATTATTGCAACGTCCTCCCACATGATTTCCTTGAGCTCCCTCTTGATCTGGTGGGGGTAATATTCACCGTCCTTAACCAAACCATGAACCCTCTCCTCCTCTGCACGGACGTAGGCAGGGTTAGAACTCAGATCGTTTTCAAGGGCATTTTTGGCTGCTGATGCACCTGCACGTTTACCAAATACCTGAGTATCTGCAAGAGCATTTCCACCCAGCCTGTTTGCACCGTGAACCCCTCCTGTAACTTCACCTGCTGCGTATAAATTTTTTACCGTTGTTTCTCCCCTTGGATTTATCTTGGCACCACCCATGAAGTGGTGTGCAGTTGGAGCTACCTCCATTGGCTCTTTTCGGATGTCCACACCCACGTCCTGGAACTGGAGGAGCATGGTTTCGAGTTTTTCCTCGATGAGTTCTGGAGGAAGGTGGGTGACGTCTAGGTAAACGCCTCCATTCTCTGTTCCCCTTCCCCCACGTATTTCATTGTAGATTGCCCTTGCAACAACGTCTCTGGTTGCAAGTTCTCCCCTTGGGTCGTAGTTTTTCATGAAACGTTCACCCTCGGAGTTTATGAGTTTTCCACCTTCACCACGCACTGCCTCTGTCACGAGAACTCCTCTCCTTGATTCTGGGTAGACCATACCTGTGGGGTGGAACTGAACCTGTTCCATGTCCAGAAGATCTGCACCTGCATTGTATGCCAATGAAAATCCATCACCGGTTTTCTGGACTGCATTGGAGGTTACAGGGTAGAGCCAACCCCCACCACCAGTTGAAAGTACCGTTGATTTTGCCCTGAACTCTATGAATCTGGAGTCCTGAAGGGATACTCCAAATGCCCCTATCACTGCATCCTCTGCTTCGTTTAGGGTTAGGGAGGTTATCATGACCTCATCCATGGTCTGAATTCCCTGTTTTATGACCTCCTCCTTGAGGGCCATCATCATCTCATGACCTGTTCTGTCTCCCTGGAAACAGGTACGCCTGTAGGTCTGGCCTCCGAATGGTCTCTGGTTGAGTTTTCCAGATTCCTGCCTGTCGAAAAGGGCTCCGAAATCTTCAAGTTCAGTTAACCTGTCCTTGGCCTCGTTCACAAGCACTCTGACAAGGGTTAAATCGTTGAGGTAGGCACCTCCCTTTATTGTATCGTTGAAGTGTGCATCAACACTGTCCTCGGAATCAACGTATCCAAAGGCAGCGTTGTATCCTCCCTCTGCAAGTGTTGTGCAGCCTGATTTGAATGATAATCCTTTTGAAACTATTAAAACGTTTAAATCATGTTTACGGGCCTCTATGGCAGCTCTGCATCCTGCACCGCCTGAGCCTATGACCAGTACATCGCATTCAACTATCTCATTTACCATGCTATTGAGTTGGTGATGTGACTTATTTAATTTTATGATCGTGATAGGATTGAATAACATGGGATGTTAGCGATGGTCTGAAGGTTTCGCATAGGATCGAAGATCCCAACTTCCATATCCAACCAGTTATAAAATAAATATAAAAAGGATCATAACAAAAAAATAGTTGTATAACGATTAAAACTATTATCAACGCATATCACAATTAACGGGGGCATAATTTGAAAAAAAATGAGATAGTAAGACTTGCAAAGAGAGATTTTGAGAAGGCATGGGTTGAAACTGCTAAAACTCTCAAAAAACCCCATCATGACCGTGAATATCCTCGGCTGCACTTCAAAACAGGTCAGAGCCACATGCTCTACGACACCATAGCCGAGCTCAGGCAGGCCTACATGAAGCTTGGATTCGATGAAACAGTGAACCCTGTTTTTATAGACGAAGAACAGATCTACAAACAGTTCGGACCCGAGGCACCAGCAGTTCTTGACCGTTGTTTTTACCTTGCAGGACTTCCAAGACCGGACATAGGTATTGGTATGGATAAGATTGAACGGATTGAGGGGCTTGGAGTTGAAATGACAGAGGATAAGGTTCAAGGACTTCAGGATGTTTTCAGAGGGTACAAGAAGGGAGATACCAGCGGTGACGACCTTGTACTTGAGGTTTCAGCTGCCCTTGATGTTGCAAACAACCTGGGACTCAGGGTTCTTGAAAGGGTCTTCCCGGAGCTCAAGGAACTGACACCGGTTGCAAACCAGACCACTCTACGCTCCCACATGACCTCAGGATGGTTCATGACCCTCAGTTCAGCGTACAATAAAACCAAACTCCCGTTGAAGCTCTTCTCCATTGACAGGTGTTTCAGAAGGGAGCAGCGTGAGGATGCAAGTCACCTCATGACCTACCATTCAGCTTCATGTGTCTGGATGGATGATGAGGTCTCCCTTGACGTGGGTATGGCTGTTTCTGAGAGTCTTCTAGAGCACTTCGGATTTGAGAAGTTCCGTTTCCAGCCGGATGACAAAAAATCCAAGTACTACATACCCGGAACCCAGACTGAGGTTTACGGTTACCATCCCAAGCTCAGGGAGTGGGTTGAGGTTGCAACCTTTGGAATGTACTCACCCATAGCCCTTGCCAAGTACGGAATAGACAAGGACGTTATGAACCTGGGAGTTGGAGCCGAGAGGATAGCTATGATACTCCACAACCAGCCAGATGTTCGTGAAATGGTTTACCCCCAGACCTACGGAAGCTGGAAGTTCACGGACAGGGAACTTGCAACCATGCTCAGGATAAACTACTACCCAGCAACCAGCCATGGCAGGGTATTGATGGACAGCATCCTTGAAACCTGGATAAAACACGGTGATGCAGACTCTCCATGTGAATTCACAGCTTTCAAGGGTGAATTCCTGGGCAAAGATATAGAGGTTGTGGCTGTGGAACCTGAATCAGGCACGAAGTTACTTGGACCTGCATCCATGAACTCCATCTACATCCACAACGGCAACATCATGGGTGTTCCTGAAGGTGGAGACGTTAAGGATGAAGCTGCACTCAAGGCTGTGGAAAATGGTGTTAAAACAAACATCAGATACGTGGATGGACTTGCAGCCAATGCAGCCTACAAGATCGAGGAGATGGTTGTGAGTGGGGCTGAAGAAGTCAGCCTGAGAACCACCATATCCAGATCGATCTCGGACATAAATTTAAGGCTTGATGAGGTTGCACTTAACTATATAACAAGTGAAAATAAGGTTATAGATGTCAGGGGACCTACATTTTCAACTTTAAACTGCAGAATCACCGAATGATACTTATCCAGTTTTATTCGATGCCAAAAAGCCTGAAATAAATATTTTCAATTTTTTTAAGAATTATTAATGGACATACTTTAAATTTCAAAGAATTCTGTATTGATCCCTTAATAAAAGTAGAATCAACAGTACATATCAAATTTATAATAATTATGAACCTTCTTTGGCTTTTAAAGTCTTTTAGATGCATGTATCAAAATCCTGCAAAAAGGTTAAACTTAGTAAATACATAACCCCAATTACTTCTTCAAATGTTACATTATGAGAACAGAAAAATCATTGCTGAATACTTAAAAGGCTTTTTAAAGGTGTATAATCGATTGTTTTAAAATTAATTGCATGTCTTAAGTATTTCAGGAAATATTGAAAATTTTTGAATTTACTGTACATCAAGATAATCTAAACGTTTAAAAGTGATTTAAATGGAGATTAAAGGAATTATAGTTTCAGGAATGGGAAAAGGAACATATTTCATGTCACAGGATATTTACAGGGAACAGTTCAAGGAAAAACTGGATTTTAAACCCTTCGTAGGTACCCTCAATATCGGGATAGCTGTGAACAACATCAAGCTCATCAATTGTATACCCAATGAAAAATTCGTTATGATCAGTGGGAAGGACAAATTTGGTGATGTTAAAGCATTGAAAGCCACTTTGAATAATGAAGTTGAAGGGGCACTTGTTTTTCCTGTAAAAACAAAGCATCCTCAGGATGTACTTGAATTCATAGCCGAGACAAACCTCAGAAAGACTTTGAAGCTTGAAGATGGTGATGTTGTTACCCTGAACATTGAATAGGATAAAAATTAGCCTATCCAACAAAGTTATAAGCATGGATCATAGAACTAGAACTGAAGTAAAAATTATGGATTGAAGTGATTTTTGAACCAAGATTAAAATGAATTAAAGGGATTTAAACACACTGGATGTTTAATCCATTTAATTGATTCTGTTAAGTTTTACATTTAAACTAAGAAGTTGTGATTTAATGATAAACAAAGCACTTGAAGCATTGAAAAACGGAGAAATCGTTTTAATATTTGACAACGACAACAGGGAAAGGGAAACAGATATGATAGTTGCAGCGGAGTTCATGACCCCTGAGCACATGACCCAGATGAGGAACGATGCAGGGGGTCTTTTCTGTGTCCCTGTATCTGCTGAGAACATGGAAAAACTTGGGGTTCCATTCATGACAGACATAATGGAAGAGGCAAGTGATAAGTACCCTGTTCTTACCGAGCTCTCACCAAACGACATCCCATACGATGAAAAATCTGCATTCTCCATAACCATCAACCACAGGAAGACCTTCACAGGCATAACAGACAACGACAGGGCTATGACCATCAAGGAACTGGCACTCCTCTGCAAGGAAGGAAAACAGGCCGAATTCGGTAAGTACTTCCGGGCTCCTGGTCACGTCACCATGCTGAAGGCTGCAGATAAACACGTTCTTGAGAGGAAGGGTCACACAGAGATGAGCATAGCCCTAACAGAGATGTGCGGTTTAACCCAGGTTGCTGTGTGCTGTGAAATGATGGACGATGAAACAGGCGGTTCCCTGCCAACGGATAAGGCAAAGGCATACGCTGAAGAACACAGCCTGGTTTTCATGAGTGGTGATGATGTTATAACCGCTTACAAAGAGTTTGCAGCTAAAAACGAGCGAAAAATTAACTGAATTGTTACCTCTTTACTCTTAATTTTTTATTCTTAATTCTTTTTCAACGATGGGTTTTTCAATAATTCTTTTTCAATAATCAGATCGTTCTTCAACTCAGCAAAAAAAGTTATTTCATTTAAAAACCTTCAAGATATCCTCAAAGGAATTATAACCCTTAAATTCTATTTCTTCAGCCATTCGGATTATCATGTCAACGTCCAGGTTTTCCTCAACCGTTTTCATTGCGTTGAGGCAGAAATCCTCAAGTTTCAGTTCAACCTCAGGGGTGTTGCCCCTCTCAGCGAGTTTGACCTTTGGAATAGATTCAACGAAGTCCAGTCCCGTCCTGTTTTTTATGAATGAGGTTGCAGCGTCTGCTATGCCATCATCGTAAACCTTGTTCAGAATGACTCCCCTGGTCTTCAGGCCGAGTTTGCCCATGATCTCGGTGTGGCCCACAAGATCAACTGCAGCAGTTTCAATTCCACCTTTGTTGCATCCGGACACAAGTATGACGGGAATATCAGCAGATTTTGCTATCTCAGCCCCTGAAAATGGGGTTTTTTCATTGAGCAGCCCTGTGAATATGCTCATAACACCTTCTATGAGAATAAAATCGTAGCTTTGGGATTTTACATCCTGCAATATTTCCTTCAGATCCTTCCATCCCAGTTCCCCTATTTTTATGGATGAGTAAGGCTGCATTTTCTCCTTGTTGAGGTAGAGTGCAGGTACTATGTCCCGGGTGTCAGGGCCAACCTTCAGGACGCAGACCCTGTAGCCACGTTTCTTGAGAACCCCTGCAAGACCAGTCGTGAGGAAAGTTTTACCTGAATCTGAGCCTGTGCTTGCGATCATGACTGCCCTTGGAGATTTGGAGTGACCGGTTCTGTAATCAGCATGAATCCCTGTGTTCACACCTATTTCCTTTCTTATTTCACTTAAAAGAGTTTTATTGGCATCATGGATCTCTTTAACATCCTCTTCAGTTGCATCTATGAATTTAAGGATGTTTTGAGTAAGTTTAGGGTTTTCATCCAGGGCACCGTGGACCATGGTCCCAACAACGTTTCCATCATCATTTTTAACCCCTGAAATTATTCTACAAGGGTTGTCCCGGTAGTTCATCCTTTTAAGTGTGGATTCAATTATGGAGGGTGCATCTCCCCTTATCTCACCGTAGGTGTGGCAGTGAAACCCTGTTATCTTCTCACCAATCAGTCCTTCTGTTAAGAACGAATTTCCAGTGATCTCTGCTTCAACCCTATCTGTACCGATCATTGGGTGGAATGTAACATCAAGAAGTCCCAGTCCCTCCTTTTCAACCGGACAGGGCGATTTTCTGCCTATGTCCGTTTTGTTTGCTAGTACCTGGAATCCTGAGCACATTCCAAATATGAACTTACCATCCCTGTCGAGGAGGCGTACCTCCCTTTCAAGATCCTTTGTGAGGCTCTGGGACTCAACTATACTGCCTCCGGGGATTATAAGGCCGTTAAGTTCCCTGTGAGCAGGTAAACCGTTCACCAGCCCATTTTCCTTCAAGAGGTGGGTTGGAAGGTGTCCGAAGTCTTCAAATCCAGGTACAGCACCCTTTACATATAAAAATCCGATTTTTTTCATGTTTACCAGTTCCAGATTTACCTTTTAAAGTTTCCAATTTACCTTTAAATGTATATCCCTCAGGAAGATTTCATTGCATATCCTCCTAGAACATTTCATTGGGATATTGGAAGCAATTGAATAAAAATTTTTTTAAAATGAATTGTTCTTTTAGTGAATATTTTTTAAATAAAACAATTGAAACAAGAAAAATAATCGAAAAAAATAATTAAAATTGATTTTTAATTTATTAATTAGTATTAATTAATTTTAATGAAATTTAGACGATTCAAAATAAAAGAATTTAAAATAAAAAATTAAAGGACGTTCCCCCGCTTCAGTCTTACTGGATGGCTTCAAGTGCAGCCATGAACTCCATGATCTTGGCATCATCCAATGGTTTTGCCTGGAACTGCAGCCCCACAGGTACTCCGTTCACGTCTCCTGCAGGCATGCTTGCAGCTGGTATTCCTGCAAGGTTTGCAATTACTGTCAGGACGTCGTAAGCGTACATTTCCATTGTTTCAAGGGATGTTCCTGTTTTATGAGGTAGTTTTGGAACCGTTGGTCCGCATATGGCATCAACATCCTTGAGGAGTTTGTTCATCTCCTTCCTTATGAGAGACCTTGCCTGGAGGGCTTTTTTGTAGTACTTGCCGCTGAACTCCTGCTGGCTTATGTACGCACCCATGTTGATCCTTCTAAGGACCTCTTCACCGCAGACTTCCTCGATCCTCTCACCGTACTTACGGCCATCGTACTTCCTTGTTGCTGAGAAGAACTCAACGTAGTTTATGAGGTAGTAGGTAGGTAGGCACATATCTATGTGATCGAAGCTTAATTCAACAACTTCTGCCCCTGCATCCTCCATTTTATTGATGCTCTCTTCGATTATATTAACGATCTTCTCATCTGACACGTCCTGGAACTGCTTGACCACCCCCAGTTTAACACCTTTGAATGAACTTTCTGGATCAGCCCCTGCCTTCGCTGCAAGGGATGTGAAATCTGGAACCTCCCATGCAAGGGATGTGCACTCGGTTGGGTCGTTTCCTGCTATAACATCCAGCATCATGGCCGTGCCTGCAGCATCCTTTGAGAAGGGTCCGATCTGGTCGAAGCTCATTGCAAGGTCAAGGAGGCCCTGCCTTGAAACTGCTCCATAGGTTGGTTTGAATCCAAAAACTCCACAGTGGGATGCAGGGTTTCTTATGGAACCGCCTGTGTCTGATCCTATGCTCAGGTCGCACATATCCGCTGCAACTGCTGCTGCACTTCCACCACTGGAACCACCAGGGATTCTGCCCGGGGCTGCAGGGTTGTCTGTTGCTCCAAATGCGGAGGTTTCTGTGGAACTTCCAGCTGCAAACTCGTCCATGTTGGTCATTCCAATGATGATACCATCTTCTGCCTTTATCCTCTTTATGACAGTTGCGTCGTAACTTCCAAGGTAGTTTTCAAGGGTCCTGGAAGCTGCTGTGATGTGGAAGTCCTCAACGTTGATGTTGCTTTTAACCCCTACAACGAGTCCTGCAAGTTTCCCTGTTTTCTCACCACTTTGGATCTTCTTGTCAATGCCCTCTGCAAGAGCCCTTGCCTCATCAATTTTAACCTCTAAAAAAGCGTTTATTTTAGGGTTGTCCCTTTCTATTGTTTCATAAAACTTTTCAAGATTATCTAATGCCGTGATTTCATGATTTTTAATTGATACTGCCTTATCTGAAACTTTCATGGTCGCACCTGATTTTCCAACATGAGTCGGTGTTTTGGATTATTCCCATTAAAATGATGATTTACCTATAATTTTTATAGTAACTATTAGATTCAATTTGTTTTAATTCACTTTTATATTTAAGTTCACAGAGCTGATCTTATAATCTAAAATAGTATGATGAAAATTATAATGAAATTCATAGATAAATGAAAAAAGATGGTCGGTACCTTAAATCCTTTCAAAACCCATGTCCTTCAGTCCCTTCTCATAATCCTTTATCCATATCAGTTCCTTTAGTATGAGATCTCCAGGCCCCTTGGGATCCTTTTGTATCTGGAACCTCCTGTCATCTGGCAGTACCTTCAGAAGAAGCTCCCAGTCCCCCATATCATCATAAACGTCCTTTTTAACCCTGTAAACATTGTACTCAAAGGATACAAGGACGCGGTCCAGATCCTCACCCTCCTCAAGCAGGTTGATGTGCTGGTCCAGAACCTCGGGCATGGCCCTTGCAACATTTAACTGGGAGATGATGTAGACTTCACCTGCATCATCAGGATTAAGGGGTTTCAAATCATTTTTAGAGTTTTTTAAAGTTTTTACGCTGCCATTTTTAGATTTATGGAAGTTCTGAAGCTTTTCAAGGAGTTCAGCTTCACTGGCCTTGAGGGATTTTCTGTATTTCCTGAACTTTTTCAGGGTCTGGGTTCTTTCCTTTTCAGATTCCATTGGTTGGACTTCCAGTTTCAGTTATTTGTAACATAAACTATTTTATTTTGATTCTTTTAATTTTTATTTAAAAAGATAAAAAAGTATTTATGCAGCTCTTCCATTCAAATAGCTCATCTGAAGCAACAACTTTTCCTTGGTGAAGTTAACACGACCTCATATTCCACCAGAAGCAGATCCTGAAATGGAACCTCCTGTGGAAACATTTATTGGCATCATGATCATCACCAAAATTATGATTATTGCCAAGATTATTCCAATTCCCATTATCCCTATTGAAATTACTTTTTTATCCATGTTATCCCCCATAATTTAAATATAAGCCATATTCTCCTTAAAATAAAGGAAAAATCCAAATTTTAACAGTTAATTTTCTTCCAAGGGATTATACAGTTGTTCCATTCAGAAAAATGCAATCAGCTGAAGCAACAACTTCGCCCTTCTTTGGAGTTAGGATCACCGTGTACTGTGAAGTTTCATTAGCTTTAATTTTAGCAATTAAGCCTTCCTTTTCAGTGATTTCATTTCCGTTTACATCGTATCCCATTACAAGAATCTCAACGTTTATGTAATCACTGTCTGCGTAGCTTCTCATTAATCCAGTTACCTGATAAGAACCATTTTTTAAATCAGTTACAACAGGAGTTGTATTTTCATCTGGAGTTATTGGTATTGTTGTATTTTCGGATACAACGGTACCTCCATAAGATTCAGTAGTTATTGGTGCAAATGGTACCATCAAGACTACCAAGATCATTCCCAAGACCCCGATTACTCCAATTATACCCATTGAAATTATTTTTTTATCCCACTTATCCCTATCCACATGTGCATTGTAAAAAAGTCCTAAAGATCTGGCAAGGTACATGTAAAAGTACGTGGCTAAAATCACTGCGATCAACACAAGTCCCAATTTTAGGGTTATCAAATTACTAAGTAAAAAGGCCATTCCTATGTCTGTAACAAGTAGGATTAAAAATGGAATTCCAACGGTTATATACCATAATAGAAGGTTTTTTCATCCTATTTCCCTGATTTTACTGAAGAGTTCATGGAACCTGAAGGCCGATCGGAGTTTGCTGTCGTTGCGGGCCATGTTTGCCAGTGCCAGCAACGTTATTGGAACAATTAGGACCACATATAAAATTGCAACAAGAAGTAGAAAGTCTATACCAAATCCATACGTTGCTGAAGTTGATAATGTGCCTCCCAAATTCAGTATTAGGTTCCCAAAAATTTCCAGGAGGAATAATCCAAGAATTACAATGAGGAAAAATGGGATTATTAAATAAACAAGTCCCACTAATAAGACTTTGATACCATCCTTGAACATGCCTCCCCAAGCGTTAAATTTAGGGGGCTCTTCTCCAGAGGTCTTGGATGATTTTATGATTCTAAAGAGGTATCCTTTTGCCAGGAATCCAATTATAAATCCTGAAACTAATGAACCAAATGCTAATGTAAGATCATCTGTAAACAAAGAAATGATACTGAACATATTAGTAAAAACTAAGATGATTCCAAAAATCAAAAATTTCTTCCAATCAGAGAAGGGATACTTGAGAGAATCCTTCATTATATGAGTAATATTCATTTTCACGCCCCCACCAATTAAACACGACCAAATTATAACTTTCATTTCCAATGTACAGTTATAGAAATAATTTACGATTTTAGTCCGGCATGTAGAATAAAGCCACTCCCCGGGCATAATAGATGTATAAGTATGGGATTAAAGTCAGTAACAGCAAAATTGATACTAAAATAGAGTTCAAAAAGTCAAATAAGTAACTCATAATGTTTAATATGATATAAGGAATTAAAAATAGAATTCCTGTTGTCAGGTACCATTTTATAAGATTGGCCCAACCTATACATCCTATTTCATCAAGTATTTCATGTAATCTGAAGGCTGCACTGAATTCACCTTCATAAGCCATGTGTGCTACTGCCATTAAGAATATTGGAGTTATTATGAACACAACTAATAGAACCAACAGTGCCAGCTCCGTGAAGATGCCATAGGAAATTCCAAGGAAATTCATTATTGCTGGAAAAATTTCTGATGTTACCAGGTACAATGGATTTATTCCCCAAGTTCCCCAAATTGACGTGAAAAATGTTAAATCAAGTCCCATGAGAGATATTAGAAGGAGTAATATAATCACAGGAAGAACGATTAAATAGGCTACGAAAGTTGTGAACACTTTAAAACCATCATAAAACATTGAAATCCATTTATTAAACTTTGGAAGTTCATTATGACCATCCAGAGATGATTTTGCGATTCTAAATAGGTAACCATTTACTAAAAGTCCAATTAAGAATCCCACAACAACTAAAAAGGGTATTAAATCTTTGTTTGTTACACCTAACGATTGGAAAACGGACAATACATCACTGATCACTATGATAAGCCCCAATATCAGAATTTTCTTCCAATCAGAAAGAGGATACCTCAGAGAATCCTTTATTATAGCAGTAAGATCCATGGTTTTACAACTCCAGTCTTAAATCACTGATAAAGATTGTAAGTTTCAACTATCAAGTATTAATGTCATATTCCAATTTATAGAAGTAATATTTAATGATTTTGATTTAAATCAAATTTTTATAGAAGATAATGAATTAAAAATTATAAAAAGATAATCAAATGTATATAATATTTAAAATAAGCTTCCAACCTGCAAAACCCCCATAAAATAAAGAATAAATATCAAAATGGGTTGATGTACCAGATAAATCAGAAGAGAATGCCTGCCCAGCAAACCCATCACCCTGACAGGCCAGGTTCTTGAAAGATCCGGCATATGGAAGTTCCTTTTGTAGCCCCCGTAAAGAACTTCCCCAGCGAAGGTTCCAAAGAGAACCACTCCAAACCATGGGAGAAGCGGGAAGTAGTCAACTGTGTGAATGGTTGAGGGAACGAATCCCAGCCACATGAGCCCTGTGAAGTCGAAGTAGATCGTCTGGAGGTAGATTCCCGCTGCCAGACAGATAATTCCAACCACCAGATTGGTGTACCTGCGCTTCAGGAAGGGGTAGGAAAGGATGATCGCCACGCCTATGAAGTGCAGAACCCCAAATATAATGAAATCTGCCCTTATGAATATCCATGTCATCACTGTTATTCCAAGGCCCCATGCAAATATCTTAAGCCCCCGCTTCAGGTACTTCATGAAAAATTCCCCGTCACTGCTGTAGAAGTTCAACTTCTCTGCCCTTGAATGGCTGAGCTTCAGGGAAACGCCCACAAGGAATATGAATACGGCAGCAGTAATGCGTGCGAAGTACCAGAAAAAGCCCGAATTCACGTTTAAATCCAGCACGTTGAAGTAGCTGAGATCGAAGAGGAAATGGTAGGTTACCATCATAACGATGGCAATTCCCCTTACCGAATCCACCTCCCAGAACCTCTGGTTCAAATCCATGGTACCAACCACATGAACTCATATATCATAGATTTTCTTTTTCTAAGCCCTAAATTCAAAATCAGTTCTTATTCCTCAGTTTATAGATTATAAAGAGTATAAATCCTATAACTATTACTACAAGGACTCCTTCTTCAAGATAAGATATTTGCTGTGCTGCATCCTGGTAAAGGTTTCCGAACTGCCATCCTATAAATCCAAGAATTAAAGTGCGCACAATAGTTCCAAAGAAGGTTATTGAAAGATATCTTTTAATTTCGTATCTTATAACTCCGCAGAATGCATTTATAATAACGCTTGGAACTACTGGTAACGCCCTCAAGAGGAAGAGTATGAGCTCATCTGAACGGCTTTCCTCAAATCTCTTCTCAAGCCCCTCCACATTGCTCCAGGAAACTCCAAAGTATTTACCCCACCGTTCTATCACGGGTTTTCCTGCGTAGTAGGTTATGGAGTACAGGAAAAGCGACCCCAGGGTGACTCCCACTGCTGCAGGGATCACAACATTTAAAAAAAGTGTTCCAAAGGATCCTAATGAAATTGCAGAACCTTTCATTATGAGAAAACTGGATCCCATCACAACCAGGGTTGATGGTATGGGTGCAACGATCTCCTCGAGTATACTTCCAATGAGGATACCCCATGCACCGTACAGAGCCATTATCTGTTCAAGGGATACTACAAGGCCTTCAAACATATTAAACTATTTCACAGGAGTTACTATTTAATCTTTGTACATTATGATAAAAGCCCAAACTATAAATGGGATAGAAAGAGCCTGTTCATAGATTCCATGGATTGTACCACCACACCCATTAGTTCCTAAAAAGTGAATATCTGTTTACAAATAGCAATATTTAAGTAACAAACAAGCTTATTGAAGCATGCGTAAATTAGTATGAGAGGTGCATTCAATGTCTGAAACCATTCTGTTGAAACAAAGCGAAATAAAGGAACTCATAACCATGAAGGAAGTTATTGAATCTGTTGAAACAGCCTATGCAGAACACGCCCGCCACAGGGTTCAAATGCCTGCAAAGAAGTATCTCTTCTTCAAAGAGCAGAAGGGAGATCTCAGGATAATGCCATGCTTCATGAGGGGGATGAATGAAGCCGGCGTGAAATGTGTGAACGTGCACCCTGAAAACCCGGTTAAACATGGTTTACCAACTGTTATGGGAGTTATTGAACTTGTTGACCCTAAAACAGGATTTCCAGTTGCGGTGATGGATGGAACCTGGATAACCAACATGAGAACAGGGGCTGCAGCAGGAGTAGCAACCCGTTACATGGCACGGAAGGATTCAAAAACCCTGGGAATCATAGGGGCAGGTAACCAGGCCTACACCCAGCTCATGGCAATAAACGAGGTCATGGACATTGAATGTGTCAAGGTGTTCTGCAGAACATGTAAATCAAGAGAAGACTTTGCAAAAAGGGCATCAACGGCATTTGGAGTTGATGTTAAGGCCGTTACAAATGCAAGGGAAGCTGTTGAGGATATGGATGTTCTCGTAACCACAACCCCCTCCACGAGTCCAGTTGTGATGGAGGAATGGGTCTCCCCTGGAACCCATATAAACGCCATGGGTGCAGATGCCCCTGGAAAACAGGAACTGGAAAGCGGAATATTAACAAAATCTGGAGTCATAATAGACTGCTGGGAACAGGCCCGGCACAGTGGCGAGATAAACGTTCCAGTGGCTCAGGGTGTCCTAACAAGGCAGGACATAAGGGGCAAGATCGGTGACGTTGTTGTTGGTCGTATGAATGGAAGGGAATCTGATGAGGAGATCACTGTCTTCGATTCAACTGGACTTGCAGTTCAGGACGTTGTAACCGCATGGAAAGTTTATGAAATGGCCAAAAGAATGGAATTAGGAGAGAAAATCAACTTCCTTGAATGAACCTTGCATTAAATTTATTAAGGTGGAATAACAACCTATAAATGGTGATTTGATGTATCAAAAAAAGAATCATGGTAAAATATACAGTACAGATGTCCTGAACAAGATGGGCCATGTTTTTGAACGCTTCAGATTCCTGATCCGATCCAGATCCCTGAGTCAGAAGGATATGGAAACCATTGATTATCACCTCACTGAGATAATGAAGGTTCTCAATAACTGTAATTAGCTGGAAAACTTTTTACAAACTTAATTCAACATTTTTTAAATTTTAAATGGAATTTTTAAAGTATTTTATATAATAATCAGTGAAAGTAATCAATTATAAAATAAAAACCTGTAACGAAATAGAAACTGTTTTTGGATTTTCATAAACTTAATTAATCTTTTTGTTTGGGCTCTGAAACTGTTTAAATCTGAAAATTGATCGTGATTCATGTGATTGAAGTTATTCTCTTTGCAGCAACATCCTTCGCAGTTGGATTGTCCGGGGCCGTGGTTCCAGGACCCATGCTCACGGTTACAATATCAGACTCAATGAAAAAAGGATTTATAGCCGGGCCAATGGTGGTTTCGGGCCATATAATAGCTGAGATAATCTTGATAATCTTGATATTCGCAGGACTTGGCTGGTTGATAGGATCTCCAAGGGCGTCCTTCATAATAGGAACCCTTGGAGGTATCATGCTCATACTAATGGGTTACAATATCACAAGGTCCTCACAGCCAGTACCAGAAGTTTCAGAGGATGAAGAAGTCACCAGGTACGGACCCATGCTCAAGGGTTTCATGACCAGCGTTTCAAATCCCTACTTCTTCATATGGTGGGCAACGGTTGGCTGCGCATTCATGTACAAGGGCCTAGAACTTGCAGGTGCAGTTGGAGTTTTAGGATTCATATTAGGGCACTGGGCTTCAGATCTGGGATGGTTCAGCACGGTGTCATTCTTAACAAGTCGTGGATCTGGGATAATGAATGAAAAACACTACAAAAGAATAATGATCATATGTGGAGCTTTTCTAATAATTTTAGGGTGCTATTTCATCTTAAATGCCCAGAAAATAATTTAAAAAAAGTAAAGAGAATTGGAAGAACCTTCATCAGTCCATGTACTCTTCTAAACTCCCAGTCTCAGTTCATTTAATCATGTCCAGATTCATGCTGGTGCAGTTGCATCCAGCACTGAGGTCAGGTACACAGTTGCAGTGTAAGTATCCGGGGCTGTTCCGTATGGAACACTCATGTAAAGATCTAAGCTGATCTTTCCATCTCCATCAGCATGAGGGTTTTGATCTCCTGCTTTAACGTAACCATTGCTGAAATTTGTTTTTCCATTAGCACCAGGTACTGCGAACTTTAAATTTGAAAGTTCAAGTGAATTTGTTGTTTTTGTGCCTCTGAAGTCTCCACTAGCTCTGACCCAGAGCTGGGTATTGCTGTTGGAGCAGCTTTGAACATAAAGGTTGCCAATAGGTGTTTCCGTGTTATCAGGTGAAACATCCATTGCTTCCATCTGAGAATCCCCTGAAGTACCGTATCCCGTTGAAATCGCATTGGTTTTAGGCACCCGTATTGTTACCGTTTGTGTTGAAACTGGTGAACTCACTGCACAGGCTGGAAACACCCCTAAAATCAATATTAAACCCGTTAAAAGTGTTATCAGAATTTTTTTCAGGCTTATCATTTTCATCACAGCTTCCCATTTTTGTCACCCCTCATTCCATGTTATTACAATGATTGTCACAAACGCATAAAGTTTGGAAAGGATTTTTGTGAGCATTGTCACAAAAAATATTTTTCAAAAAGAGTTTAAATTAGTTTTAATTCAAAAATAAGATTTATTATTGGTTTTATAGATAATTAAAAATAATATAAAGGAATATAAATATTTTTGAATAATTTAAATTGTTAATATTAAATTTAAAAGATTTTAACAGTTTTAAATATTTTTAAGGTTTATCATACTTTCTATGGAATTTTCAATACTACCTGAGTTAGCACCACAAATTTAATGTATTAAACCAACAACATTATTTCAGTTGATAGTATGAAAGCCGTTGTCTTCGATAACTCAGGAACACTTATTAAAAGGTACAAGGCCATCAAGAACCTTAAAAATGGTGTTATATGCCACGACGTGAGTTCAATTGATGTTGTGGACTACGATCATGAGAGGGCCCTGGTGGTGCTCCAGACCGATCCATTAAATTGCATAGTCAGGGCCAGACCTGACCAGACCATACACGATTTCCTTAAGAAACATGATGTCAAGTTCGATGTGAGTTACTCATCCAGGGACGTTGCAAATGAGGACCTTCTTGAGGCCATAAAAAATGATAAAGGACGTGTTAAGGATATAGTGGACACACTGGATGCAGTTGTTGAGAGAAAGTACAACGTTCAGATATGCAGTGGATCAGGATTTATAGTGAACCTTGAAAGGGGTGAAGTTGAGTTTACAATAACCGCTGGCGGGAAACTCTTCAACGAAGTTCCTGATGTTATTCAAGAGCTTAAAAATAGAGGTACAGATATCTTCGTTGCATCTGGAGACAGGACAGGATCCCTTGAGGAACTTGCACGGTTCATAAATATTCCAAAGGAGAATGTATTTGGCACAGCCAACTCCAAGAGGAAGAAAGAGATCGTGGCGGAGCTGAAAGAGAACTACAAGGTTATGATGGTTGGAAACAGCGCAAACGACATTCTTGCACTTGAAGAGGCAGATGTTGGAGTTCTGACTGTGCAGCAGGGTGACGAAACACCCCAGAGGGTTTTTGACGCTGCAGACGTGGTTGTGGAGAACATCAGGGACATACTGGAAATTGATTTCTAACTTCTTTAGCCCACTATACTCTTTATAAAGATTTAAATTGAGTTTTAATGGATTTTTGTTCATTTTTAAAGATTTTCCATGTGATCCTTTCAGTTCAATTTTCTACTGTAGAAATTAGGGTTTCAGGCAGGGGTTCTGAACTCTTATGTGAAACCATGATTTGAAAGAAAATATTTCTACTGTAGAAAAAATTCGGAGGGTCGAAATCTTCCATTAACCATTAAAATATTGCATTAAGAATTAAAAATAAGTAATTAAAGATAAAAATGTATTTAAGGTAGTTTTATCAGTTCGTAGTCTGCAGTTCCAAGTCCAACTGCTTCACCGTACTGGATCTGCACCCTTCCATCCACTTCATCCCAAACACCCTGGAACTTGTCTCCACCGTGCTGATGATTCTTGTGGAGGTGGGAGTTTTCAAAGCCATTCTCCTGATTTACGAGGTCATAGCTTGCAGCATCAAGTGCAACGGGATCTGATGAAGCCAGTATCCCTATATCTGGCACTATTGGTCTGTCGCTCCATGGGAGGCAGTCACAGTCTGGAGTTATGTTCATGAGGAAGTTAATGTATCCAACTTTACCTTTCTTGTTTTTAACGGCTCCGTAGGCGTATTCAACCATTCTCTCCATGAAGGTTTCCATTTCATCCCATGGAAGATCTATTGCCATCTCAGGGCAGTTGTCCACACAGTTGTTGCATCCTATACAGCCCCCATAGTCTATAATCGCCATTTGATCTTCAAGGATCATCGCATCAACTGGACAGAGCTGGATGCACGTTCCACAGCCAGTGCAGAGTTCGTTGATAAGTGGCTTGGCACATTCGTGCTGTTCTATTTTTCCAGGGGCTGCGGCACAGCCCATTGCAAGGTTCTTTATGGCCCCTCCAAATCCGCTCATTCCATGGCCCTTGAAGTGGGATAGAACCATCATGCTGTCGGAATCTTCAATATCCCCTGCAATTTTAACCCTTTTGAAGTGTTTAAGTTCCACTTCCACGTGCCTCCAGTTACCTCCCCTGAGCCCATCAGCTATTATCAGGGGCGCCCCTGCAACAGCGAAGTCAAATCCATGGAGCACCGCTGTTTTTGTGTGCCCAACAGAGTCGTGCCTGCTTCCATAGTAAAGGGTGTTGGTGTCTGTTAAGAATGGTTTGGCACCGGTTTCAGCTATTTTATCAACAACTTGCCTTACAAAAACAGGATTGATATAGGAATCGTTTCCCTCCTCACCGAAGTGCAGCTTAACCCCAGTTATGTCATCTTCCCGGAGCATTTCTGCAAATCCCGCAGCTTCAAAAAGCCTTCTTATCTTATTCACCTTACTGTCCTCAGGAGTCCTTGACCTGAAATCCGTGAAGTAAACCTTGCTCGCCATTTTTTTATCCCCCGATCAGTATAATAAAGAAATGCCTTTAATTTGCTTACATTCCTTTATTTTTAACTTTAAATTAAATTTAAAAACTTTAAAAATTCTTTAAAAGAACTTCCCTGCTTTTTAAAACGTTCTGATAGTTGTTGAGTTCAATTATGATATTGTCCAGGCCGTGAAGTACCTTCAAATCCAGTGTTCCCTCCCCCAGGGCAAGGTGCTGATCCCTCTCTCCATCGTTGTCACTCAGGTGGTGGTAGAATATTCCATCAAGTTCAAGAAACTTTCCAGGGTCACCAAAGGTGTTGGCATGGCCTATGTCAACAGTTGCACGGCAACCACATTCATCCAGGAAGTACTGGTGTTCATCGGGACTGTTGCAGAAGTAGGCGTACCTTGCAGGCATGTTCTCCAAAGAGAGTATCACTCCCCTATCCTCTGCATATTTTACTGCCTCCTGAAGGGTTTCAATGGCCAGTTTCATCCCCATATCCCTAACTCTATCTTCAAGACGATGAATTAAACCAGGATGTGTTGTTATGGCAATGGCATCGATTTCAACCGCCATATCAATGGTTTCCTTGATCTGGCGCAGGGTTTCCTCCCTGATTCCTGTGTTCAGACTTGCAGGGTTCATGTCTATGGTCGGGGCGTGGAGGTAAACATCCACATCGTAGGATCTGAATATCTGTAGGTCATCCCTGTAAAGGTTCAGGGCGTTTCTTGGCCAGGTCCACGGTCCTTCGCACAGGATCTCCATCATGCTGAATCCATCCTTCTCTGCAGTCTGAAGCCATTCCTCAAAGGACTTTACAAAAAGTGCAAGCGTTGAGAATCCGATTTTAATGTTATCAAACCCCTTAAAACGTTTCCAGAAAATTTATTAGTATTTAAGAGTTTATGTTCCTACCTAATTTATTATTTTTCAATTCTTGTTATGATGATGGGATATTATATACTGATGTGGGAAGGATATCTTAACAACCAATGGAGATCAAAGATATGGATAAATCTTAGATCAGGATAAGAGATTAATTATGGAATTATTAAATTATGGAATTAAGAGAGGAGTATACATTTATTAAGTTCAGTAGCGTGATAGAATGGATAGAAAAGTGATTCTAGGAATCGTACTCGGAGCCATCACCTTCGTGGTTGTAACATTCCTTGCATGGGAGGTACTGCTCTGGATGGGTTACTCTGTAGGCACCAAGATGCCTGGACAAAACTTCCAGAAGGCCATTGCAGTTTTATTCGGAGCTGTGGGAGCTTCATTTGCCTACACATTAATCAACGGCCATAAAAATCCCCCAAAACCTGAGGATAAACTGGATGTCGTTGAGATGATGAAAGATTTCGGTAAAAAGATGTGAAATCTTCTAATTTATTTTTTGATGAGTTTTTATTTGTTTAATTTAAATTTTGATTTAAAAAATTGGATATAGAGGAATCCTGTTTTGTTTGAAGGATTTTTTAGAAAAGGATTTTTTAGAAATTTTTTTAGAGATTAATCTTCTTTTTCAAATTTTAGATTTACCTCTTAACTCAATTCACTCTTTTTTTCCAGTATGCACAAATTTTATATATGAAAAAAATGTTAGGTTTACCTAATTAGGGTTACCTAAGATTTTAAGTGGGGTGCTTCGATCTTCAGTTGCTAAGGATAACAATTAGGGGAAGCATTGGATTTAAAATAGAAAAAAAGTTCGCATGTTGGGGATTGAACCTGCGATCCTCTGAAGGTCTGCACCCAACCCTTTATATACTACGTAAGACTACGTTAGATGTATCAAATTTTGATATATCTAAAATTCAACTATTGAATGAAAGATCCTACAAGGGATTTTTAGCCCTTAAAGGAGGAATTGAGTGAGTTCTGAAGACAATGATAAAGTTTTAAATTGTGATGATTTGAAGGAGCTTTTGAACTACGATAAAAAAATTTTGAAAGGGGTAATGAGGGGATTCAGTAAACTGTTCATACTGTGGATAATCGGCAAAGAGAGACAGCATGGATACGAAATAATGAGCAAAATAAACGATTTTTCCCATTCAAATGCTGGAAAAGTGAGTGGCCCAAGTACCATATATCCGGTACTCCATGAACTTGAAGGTAAAGGACTTATAAAAGGTACATGGGAATCTCAGGGTAAAAGAAAGATAAAATATTACGAAATCACTGAAAATGGTGAAGCAACCCTCGTTAGACTGAAAAAAATTTTTAAATGTCATTTAACACCGTATAAAGAAGAATTTTTAGGTGATATGTTCATCAAGAAGGAAGAGGAGGACTTTTAATTATGAAATACGCTATAGAAACCTTCGATCTTACCAAGAGATACAAGGACTTTTTAGCAGTTGATGCCTTGAATTTGAAGGTTAAGGACAAGAGCATATTTGGATTTTTAGGCCCAAATGGGGCGGGAAAAACAACCACCATAAAGATGCTTAACTGTCTCATTCAGCCCACTTCTGGAACCGCCCAGGTATCTGGATACGATGTTGTCAAAAATCCAAATGAAGTAAGGCAGAAGATCGGTATGGTTCCACAGCTTGTGAGTCTCTACGGTGATTTAACCGTCAGGGAGAACGTGGAAATGTGTGCAGATTACTATGGAATCGATGAAGACATCAAGGAAGACAGAATAGTGGACCTGATGGAACTTGTTGATATCAAGTACGCTGAGAAGAAGCTTGTGAAACAGCTTTCTGGAGGTCAGAAGCAGAAGGTTTCAGTTGTTGCAAGCCTTGTTCACCAGCCAGACATTCTCTTCCTGGACGAACCAACCATTGGACTTGATCCAACAACCAAAAGAGTTCTTTGGGACCTTATAGAGGAGCTGAACAACAAGGGCCATACCATAATCCTTTGCTCCCACGATATGTACGAAGTTGAGATGCTCTGCGACAACGTGGGTATCATAAACGCAGGTAAACTGGCTGCATTCGACACCCCACAGGGACTTAAGGATACCATGATGAGAGAGAAGGATGCTGAAGGTGATGCGAACATCAGCCAGATCATGAAGGACCTTGAAAGTGAAAGTTCCATGAAAGAAACAGATTCATTCGGAAAACTTAAAGAAGCCATGTCAACGTATGAAAAAGAAAATACACGAGAAATAAGTGTTATGATGAGTAATTTAAGTCCAGAAATAATGAAAACCATTGAAGAACTTCCATACGTCTTTGAAATGTACAAGGACCATTCTGAAAGGGTAACCCTGTCCATAAGCAAGACAGATGACAGTATCACGGATCTGATAGCCACCATAATAGAACACGGCGGAAAGATAACATCCATACACACGAAGGATCCATCCCTTGAGGACGTGTTCATGAGTGTTACCTCTAAAAAAATGGAAGGTGAGTAATTTGGAAACCAAGAAGATAATGTGGATGATCAAGAAGGACATACTGGTCCTCTGGAGACATAAACCACGTTTAATATCATTGTTCCTATTTCCCATACTCATGATAGCTCTCTTCGGCTATGGAATGGGGGGAGAAATTAAAAACATTCCTGTGGTTGTTGTTACACAGAGCAACGGCACAGTGACTGATGCTACACTGAATGCAATTAAAGGTGTGGATCTGTACGATGTAAAGGGGATAATAACGGATCCCAATGAAGGAAAACGTATGGTTGAAACTGGGAAGGTTAAGGCTGCCATAATCCTGCCGAGTGATTATGAGAACATGACGAGTCAACAGCCAAAGACGGTGATCACCTACGTTGATTCGTCGGATCAGATGGCAACCCAGTCCCTCGTACCTACAACCCAGGCGCTTTTCACCCAGATATCAAACCAGATCGGTATGCAGAAGATCTCAGCTGCGACTGGTAGTTCCCAGTTACAGGTGCAGTCAACAGGCGTCAACGCATCCAGTTCAGGATTAAGCACTTTAAGCATCCAGAATATGATGAACTCCGTTAACTTCGAGATAAACAAGCTTTACGGTGATATTAAATACATAGACTTCCTTGTACCAGCTATACTGGCCATGACGGTCATGTTCTCAGCCATGATGGGTATGGGAGAATCAATAGCCGGTGAACGTGAGAGAGGAGAACTTGCAAGACTTTTCATGACCCCTACAAGTGTTGCAAGTGTTATTGGTGGTAAAATCATATCCAAGCTCACAATAGAAACCTTTAGAGCGCTGATACTAATAGTGGCAGCAATGGTTCTCTTCAGCATTACCATTAACGGAAGCATATTGCTTACACTACTGATACTGGTCCTGTCGGTGCTGTGTTTCGTTGGATTTGGAATAATGATATCTGCAAGGGTGAACAGTCAGGAGGACTACATTCAGATCGTCATGCCATTCACAATGCCAATGATGTTCGTTTCAGGGGTTTTCTATCCAATAGAAACGATGCCATGGGTATTCCAGAAGATAGCATACATATTCCCACTGACCTATGCAAACGATGCAATGAGGGCAGTTATGCTTAAGGGAGTGGGTATTGGAGGAGTATGGATCGACATAGCTGTTCTGCTCGGTTTCACACTGCTCTTCTTCGCACTGGGAGTTAGAAGGTTCAACAGGGATGTTTGATCCCTGTACGATCTAACTTTGAATGTGAAAAAACCAGTTCAATGATTTAAAAATGAATTAAAATGATTAAGTACAGTTGTAACTGAAAAAAATAGTTACAATTAATATTACAGGAGTACAATTGATATGCTTGAAAAAAAGAGTATTTTAATAGGATTTCTCATGGTATGTGTCTTAGCAGGTACCGCTTCAGCTGCACCTGCTGCAGCTTCTGACTGGACCATGTTCCATGAAAATTTGCTGCACACAGGTTCCGTTGCACAGCCTGCTGATTTTTCCCCGAACACATGGATCTTCAATGCAAAATCAGCAATACAATCATCTCCAGCCATACTCAACAAGATAATCTACTTTGGATCGCTGGATGGAACAGTTCATGCAGTTTACCTTGTGAATGGTACAAGTAACTGGACCTATAAAACAGGGGGAAAGGTTTTATCATCCCCTGCAGTAGCTAACAGCACCCTTTACATCGGTTCAATGGACGGGTACCTTTACGCCGAGTACACTGCAAACGGTACTGTTAAATGGAAGTATAAAACCGATGATGGTATAGAATCCTCCCCTGCAGTGGACGGTTCAAATGTTTACGTAGGATCCAATGATGGAAAGGTATACGCACTCGATTCTGAAGATGGAAACCTTTTATGGAGCTTTAAAACTGGAGATGCAGTTACATCATCACCCACAATATTAAATGGAACTCTCTACGTTGGATCAGACGACGGTAAGGTTTACGCCATAAACACCAAAAATGGAAGCGAAGAATGGGATTTCACAACTGGAGATAATGTTAAATCATCACCTGCACTTTCAAATGGAACTCTCTACGTTGGATCCGATGATGGAACCCTTTACGCATTGAATGCAACCGATGGATCCCTTGAATGGACCTACGATATGGGCAAATCAGTTGAATCTTCCCCAACCATCGATGAAAGGGACAACAGTTTATTTGTAGGCGCCGATAATGGTGAAGTTGCATGCCTTGACACCAGGGATGGAACTGAAAAATGGACCTACAATGCCACAGGTGCTGTTAAAACAACCCCTGCACTCTACTCAAACAGGATCATGTTTGGATCAGATGGTGGAACCGTTTACGTTCTGAACAAGTACACAGGTAATGAGGAGTGGAGCTATGAACCAGGATACTACCTTTTAAACTCTCCAATCCGTTCATCCCCTGTTACCTATGGTAACATGGCTTACATGGGTAGTAATGATGGATACCTTTACGCTCTGAACATCGACAAGGAGAGTGCCCCAACATCGATCTTCGCATACTACATAGTGGGTGGAGCAATCGTGTTGATAGCTGTACTCATTGTTTTGAGGAAGCTTGGAGGAAGGAAGAAGAAATAGAGGTTTTTAAACCTCTTAATTTTTTTATTTTTATATAACTAAAATGAAATCCATTTTATGGTTTTTAAAATAGGATAAACAAACATTAAAACGGCAAACGCTTCTAAAATTCCCATTTTAATCTTTAAAAATTGTTTAAAGTGTTAAGTTTCTTCAAATTATTTTTAAAACTTGATTAATGCGTGAAGATTTAAGTTAGTGAAAAAGTGAAATTTGAAGGGCGTATTTGTTTTTTTAACGTGTATTCAGTTGTATGTGCCCTAAAAGGAGAATTTCAAAAAACAGCACACGAATTATGGAGATTGAATCTTCAACTTTAAAAAAAATGAAACCTGATGGTTTCATTGGGGGTTTCTTACACTGATTTAGTTCTTGCAAAGCTGTATTTCAATGGCAGAAACGTTTGTGGATGATCCTTCGTTGTTAAGGATTTCCTCAGTACATATGTCTATGGTTCCAATATCTACGTCGGTTATGAACCTGTTCCTTACAATCTCAGCAACGTCAACTGCCCTGCTTATGGCTCGTCCCCTGGCTTTTAAAATAACCTCTGTAGTTCCGCCATTCATCTGGGTTACGACTGCTAAAACATAGTTCATTACCGGTTTGTTTCCAATGTATACAACATTTTCCTCTGACATCACTTTAACCTCCAAAGAATACACTACTTTCTTTAATCTTTTTAATATTATATATATCTTGTGTTATGTCTTTTGTTCAGCATGTATAGGTGCTCAGGGAATGTAAAAAGAGATGGATTTTCTGGAGAGCTATTTAAATCAATCACCATCCAATTTTAAAGCTCAAGAATGAAATATTCCATGAAAACTATGCAAGGTGAAAAATTGAATAAAAAAAGTCCATTAAGGGGAAATATTATTTTTGAAGGATTAAGGCTGATGATCCCTCCTTTAAAGGGAGTGTAGAATAATCTTTTTGTGGGTGAAAAAAGATTCTGCCTAGGACCTGCTGAAGGTTACGATGAACCCATCTTCTTCTCCATTTTCATCCTTTATAACTGCCACTTTTCCCTTAAGAGACACTTTGGATCCGTCTTTGGATACCACTTCAATGTTCTTAAATTCTGCCCCATCGTTTGAAGAGACTTTTTCCTTAAAGGATGTTAAGTCATTAAAATCTTCTAAAAAATCCTTCAAATCCTTACCAACTACTTCAGATTCCTTCCATCCAATTAGAGATTCAGCATTCTCATTCACCAGTTTGATCCTGCCATCTGAATCCGTTGCTATGATACCCTGGTTTATACTTCCAAGCATTGCAGAGAAGAGCCTGTCATGATCCTTCTCTATCTTGTGCCTGTACAGGGTTATTTCTATGGCCGTGTGAAGCTCACTTTCCTCAAATGGCTTCTTTATCAACCCAGTTCTCTCTTTGAGTATGTATCCTGAGGGTTCTGTTACCTTGGCTCGTTGAACAGTAGTTTCATCTGAATAGGCAGTGAGGTATATAACTGGAATGTCGTAGCGCACCCTTATCTGACCTGCAGCTTCGATTCCATCCATTTCTCCCTTTAACTTTATGTCCATGAGCACGAGGTCGGGTTTCAGTTCCCCTGCCTTTTCTATGGCATCTTCACCTGATGAAACGATTGCAGGAACAGTGTACCCTGCAAATTCAAGCCCGCTCTTTATGTCTTCTGCTGTAATAAGTTCATCCTCAACAACCAAAATCTTTGCATCACCCAACTGCATCCCCTCTCAATTTTTTAAATGACTACTGAAATCTATTGTAACATTTTATTTAAGAGTGTTCTTATTTAATTATCGTTCAACAAGGATCTTGTTTATGGAATCCAGAACAGCTTCCACGCTGGCCATTACCACGTCGTCAACTGTTGATCTTCCTGTTGCTTTGTTACCCTTTTTATCACCCATTATAACGAAAACTTCAGCCAGTGCATTTGTACCACCGGTTATGGCTTCAATGTGGTACTCCTTGAGTTCTATGTCTGCACTTTCACTTACAAGGCTTTGTATTGCATTTATGGCTGCATCAACAGGGCCAACTCCAGTTTTTGCAGCGGTTTTTGTTTGTCCGCCTATGTTGAGCTTGACTGTTGCAGTTGGAAGCACGTTGTCCCCTGTCATCACTGAGAATCCTTCAAGTTTCACTATCTCTTTCTTGGCTTTTCCAAGGACTGTTTGAGCCATTGCCTTCAGATCAGCATCTGTAATACATTTACCCTTATCTCCAAGACTTTTAACCTGATTGAAAACCCTTTCGAACTGTTCCTCGTTTAGTTCTATTCCGTATTCATCGAGTTTTGCCCTTATTGCATTTGCACCTGTGTGTTTTCCCAGAACTATTCTCCTTGTGTGTCCGACCATTTCAGGGGTTATTGGCTCGTATGTTTCAGCTTTTTGGAGCACTCCATGGACGTGGATACCTGCCTCATGTGCGAATGCATTTTCTCCAACGATGGCCTTGTTTGGAGGCATCTTTATACCCGTGATCCTGGATACGAATTCTGACATGTCAACCAGGAGTTCGGTCTGGATGTTGGTCTTGATATTGTACCGGGTTGTGAGTGCCATTACAAGTTCTTCAAGGGATGCGTTTCCTGCACGTTCCCCCAGTCCGTTGATGGTTGCGTGCACCTGCTGGGCACCTGCTTCAACTGCAGCCAGGGAGTTTGCAACTGCCAGTCCGAAGTCATCATGACAGTGCACACTTATGGGAATGTTGATCTCCTGCTTAAGCTCAGATATGAGGTAGTTCATTGAGGTTGGTATCATGACACCAACTGTGTCAGGCACGTTTATACAGTCTGCACCTGCATCCTCCACTGCAGTGTAGATCTCCTTCAAGTAGTCGAATTCTGTTCTTGTGGCATCTTCAGCTGAAAATTCTGCTGTTATACCATGATCCTTTATGTATTCAACCCCTTCAACAGCTTTGTTAAGGATCTCTTCCTTGCTCATTTTGAGCTTGTACTCCCTGTGGAGGGGGGAGGTTCCTATGAAGGTGTGTATGTAGTCAACTCCACAGTCAATGGCTGCATCTAAATCTTTCTTCAGGGGTCTTGCCAAACCGCAGATACTGGAGTTTAAATCTAGTTTAAGTATTTCACGTGCTGCTTTTCGTTCACCAGGTGATGAAACTGGAAATCCCACTTCTATTGTGTCAACGCCCAGTTTGTCCAATTTTTTTGCAATTCTTATCTTTTCATCAACTGTTATTGCAACACCGGGTGTTTGTTCTCCATCTCTTAGAGTTGTATCGAATATTCTTACCTTTTCAGGTAGATTCATTGTCTTTTTTACCGTTTCTATATACATTAAAAGACCTCATTTGGTTTGACATTAGTATTATATTGATCGTAGCTCCTAGATAAAAAAATTGTTGTTAGAAGGTTCCCATGCTGAGGCTCAGGAAATTTCTCAAACCAGGAGCAAGACCCAAAATGAATATTGCAAGCTTCAACATGTTCCTTATGGTTTTATCCTCAATGTAAGTATCTATAACATACAGTGCAGATATTATAATGACTATCTTCAACGGGTACATCACGAAAGCTGTTCCTGTAAGCTGGGTGAGGGCATTTGGGAGTACGTGCTGCTCTCCGTATCCATAGAAGTCAACTGCAATGTAGGTGGAACTTGCATCAAAGATATGGGCCAAAAGTATGCCCAGATTAAATTTATCTTTGATTAAGGACCATTTATTCCTTAGAAGTACAAATGGTGCTGATATGAGCGCCCATATACCTATAACCTGGAAGAACGCCGTGAAGTTAATTGGTCCCATGTAAAAGATGTTGGGCACGCACATCAAAGCCCCAACTGTGAATATTGTGTACCTGTAATCAATATTCGTCTTTTTTTCTATGTAAACCGATGCAAGCACCGTTGCAATAGCTGTGAATCCTGTTAAAAAGTAGATTCCCGGGGTGACAAGGATGTAGGTTAATGGGTAGATTCCATTGTCAACCAGGGCCCTTGCACCTGAACCAAAGAATATGAATGGTATTAAAGGTATGAAAAGGTCTTCTGGATCCTTTTTTATGTGCTGGAACATTTTTATAATCAGAATAACGAATATGCCAAGTATTATCCCGAATACAACTGTGTTCAGAACTGTGTAGCCAGGGTGCAGGTAGATGAAGTATTCCCTTATGAAATCAAGGATCATGGATAAATGTTGGTGGTCTATCGTATTAAGCCTAACCATCAACTGAAATTATTAAAAATGGAGGTGTTTGATGGAACCTGATCCTTAAAGCTTCTTGATCTTCTTGTTTATAACTTCCTTGACTATGAGTGGAAGAGGAGTCCTATCACCGAATACATTGGTTTTTCCAGCTTTTATGGCTTTTAGTACTTCACTTTCAGATGGATCAGAATCAACATCGGTTATGCAGCTTCCTATTGCCCCCAGGAAATGTGCATCGCTTGAACCTATCTGGGGAAGTTCCCTTTTGGCTGCAAGGTTTTTAGCACGCCAGTTTGAGTATCCAAAAACGTAACGGGAGTTCATGGTCTCTATAGCATCTATGTCAAGCTTCTTCACATGATCACATAGCCCGTCCCTGTACTTGACGAATGGGTGTGCAGCAACTGCAATACCCCCAAGGTCGCGAATGGCTTCAACTGTTTTTTCGGGGGACATTCCCCTTTCAACATCTTCCCTTATGCCCAGTGCAACAATGTGCCCCTTGCTGGAGGTTACCTCTGCTGCAGGTATCACAAGGATGTCTTTGAAATCCTTCGACTCTTCTAGGGCAGCAAGCCCACCTTTGGTTGTGTCGTGGTCTGCCACTGCAATTGCATCCAGCCCTATGGTGATTGCCCTCTTGATTATGTCCCTGGGCTTTGCTGTGGAATCCTTTGAATATGTGCTGTGTATGTGGGGGTCCAGTATCATGTTACCATCCTGAATGAATTAATATCTTTAATTTTAACTATTTTATTTATTTTAAGTGAAATTTGTAATTTAAATATATTTTAAGTCAGTATTATGGATTTATTTCTTTTATTAATTAGACCTTTTTAATTTATATTTTAATTTTAAGAAAATTTGATTTACTTCTTGATTTACTTCAAATAGACTTGCTTTGAGATTAATTAGACCTGCTTTGAGAGTATGGTTTTTATGAGGCCTGCAGGTCCAGTCATCATAACGTCCCCTGCTGGGGCTGCGTAGTGAACCTTGAAATCAGCGTTCTGAAGGATCTTCCTCCTCGGTCCGGTTGCAACCACACATTCAAAGTCTCCAATTGCATCGTTGATGAGTGCTCCATGGCCTCCATCTGCATGAACCTCCTCATGGGTCAGGGTTCCATCTGCAAGTTTCTTAAGGAGGTAATCCAGTTTTTCAGGTGTCAGTGCACTGGTGTGATGTTCAAACACTCCGAACATCTTTTCTCCATCGAATGCAGCTGCAAGTGTGTGGCCATTTCCAACGTCCATTACTATGAACTTCTCCATAGATTCAACCTGTTCGTCGCAGGTTGCACCGCAGATGGATGCAAATTTGGAGTCCATCACGGTTGTTTTGTAGCCTTTAAGTGTCCTGAAAACAGCATTCATCCTTGTGAAGTATTCAGGTGCCTCATTGAAGTAGGCGAATTCTTCAGGGCCACGTGGAACATCCAGTTTTTCCCTTATCTTCATGAATCTGAAGTTTCTATCCCCAACACCCTCCATGTATCCATGATCCTGAACTGCAACTCCAATGTAATCGAATTCCAGTTCAACATCGAAGTTGGATAGTGCTGAACCTATTGCCTCAAGATCTATATCCTTAAATTCCATTTTAGCTATTTCAGGGTGTTTCTCCCCCTCCGGGACCACTTCAATGCCCATGGCCTTCACGCGGTTCAGGTCGTCCCTGACTGTTCTTGCTGCGTTCTCGGTCATGATCACCCTGTAACCCTTATCAAGGTGGTTCTTTATTGCGGTGTTTATTGGGCCGCCTCCCATTGTTTCACCCTTTATGAAGAGATCGTTCCTGTGTTTTCTTATCCTTTCTGCAAATATCCGCGTCGGTGACGGCATAACCAGTTTAACAGAGTTTTCAATGGGTTCGGAGGTGTCGTAAAGCATTATGTCCTGGGTTCCTGCACCCACATCGATGGTTAAGATCTTCATGGGGATCTATCTGTACCTAATTCAATATTAAATCATGGAATTTAAAATCATGAAAACTGGGATCATGGACACATTTAAATATTTCCCCCTCTAAAATTCACTCATTATTATGTGTTATGACGTGACCAGCCATTCCAATAGATGGCTGTGTGAAAGAATTAATGTACATATATGTACAATAAAGATTTAAATAATACATTTTGTTATATATTTAGTTTAGATAAGGAGATGGAAGAATAGTTTATAAAATGATTCATGAAGAGAGTCTTAATAGGACTTTGTGAAGATTCCATCCCTAAAAAGGTGATTTTATGTACAGAATCATGTTAGATGAAAAGGATGTTCCAAAAAAATGGTACAACATGGCCGCAGACCTGCCTGTGGAGCTTCCAGCACCAACACAGACAGAAGAAGGTCGTCAGCTTGAAAACTTACCAAAAATATTCTCTAAGGGCGTTTTAGAACAGGAAATGTCCACAGAAAGATGGATAGAGATTCCAAAAGAGGTTCGTGAAGTTTACAAAAAAGTGGGCAGGCCAAATCCGCTCTACAGGGCAAAGGGCCTTGAAGATTACCTGGACACCCCTGCGAAGATCTACTACAAACGTGAAGATCTTTCCCCAACAGGAAGCCACAAACTCAACAGTGCCATAGCACAGGCATACTACGCTAAAAAAGATGGTATAGAACGGCTAACAACAGAAACTGGTGCAGGACAATGGGGTACAGCTTTATCCCTTGCATGTTCCCTTATGGGACTTGATTGTACAGTTTACATGGTCAAAGTTTCCTTCCAGCAGAAACCTTACAGGAAAACTATAATGCAGCTCTACGATGGAGAAGTTCTGGCTTCCCCAACTGATAAAACATCATTCGGAAGGAAGGTACTTGCAGAAAATCCAAACACCCCAGGTTCACTTGGAATAGCTATATCTGAAGCTGTTGAGGATGCTTTAAGTGATGAAAAAACCTACTACTCCCTTGGAAGCGTTTTGAACCATGTACTGCTTCATCAGACCATCATAGGGCTTGAAACCAAGAAACAGTTTGAATCTATCGATGAAACACCTGACGTACTCGTTGGATGCGTTGGTGGAGGCAGTAACTTCGGTGGTGCAGCCTTCCCATTCATGAAGGACAAAATATCCGGAGACCTGGACTGTGAGTTCCTGGCTGTGGAACCTGCATCATGCCCAACACTCACCCAGGGAGAATACAGATACGACTACGGTGACACAGAAGGTTTAACACCTCTAATGAAGATGTACACACTGGGCCATGACTTCATACCACCATCAGTACACGCCGGAGGATTACGTTACCATGGAATGTCTCCTCTGGTTGCATTACTCGTGCACGAGGGACTCGTGAAGGGACGTACAGTCAAACAGACAGAAGTGTTCCAGACAGGACAGACCTTTGCAAAATGTGAGGGAGTTGTACCTGCACCTGAAACCTGCCACGCCATAAAAGTAGGAATGGACGAAGCAATTAAATGCAGGAAAACCGGAGAAGAGAAGAACATTCTCATCAACTTCTCAGGCCATGGAATGCTTGACCTTCAGGGCTACGGAGACTTCCTTGAAGGTAAATTAGAGGATTAAATCCTCTTAATTATTTTTTTTATTAATTCTAATTTTTGAGTTCATCCCAAATTCCTGAGCCAGGTAAATTAGGACTTTTTTAAAATTCAGATTGAGTTGAAATGGGTAGTTGAAATATTTATTTATACTCATGGGATCATAGATTATTTTAGACTATAAAAGGAGGATAATGAATATGTATCAAATAGGGGAAGCCTTAATTGGAAATGGCAATGAATTAGCTCACGTTGATTTAGTAATTGGAAATAAAAACAGCCCTGTTGGCGCTGCATTCGTCAACAACATGGCAGACATGTCCCTGGGACACACACCACTTTTATCTGTTATTAGACCGAACTTAATGACCAAACCAGCAACCTTGATAGTACCAAAGGTAACTGTAAGGGGTCTTGGAGATGCAGACAAAATATTCGGCCCAGCCCAGACTGCTGTAGGTAGGGCTGTTGCTGATTCCGTTGCAGAAGGAGTAATACCAGAAGAAGATGCAGAAGACCTTGTGATAATTGCAAACGTCTTCATACACCCAGAAGCAGAGGACTACCGTAAGATCTACCAGTACAACTACGGAGCAACAAAACTCGCAATAAAAAGGGCAATGGAGAACTATCCATCAATCAAGAAGGTCCTTGCAGAGAAGGACAGAGGAACCCATCCAGTAATGGGATTCAAAGTCAACAGACTCTGGAACCCACCTTACCTGCAGGTTGCACTTGACCTTGACAACATGAACGAGATGGAACGTATAATAAACACCCTCCCTGACAGGGAGAGAATATTAATAGAAGCTGGAACTCCTCTGGTTAAAAAATTCGGCGTTGGAATCATCGGCAAGATCAGAGAACTTAAACGTGACGCATTCATAATAGCAGACCTTAAAACCCTTGATGTCGGTAGGATTGAGGTTAAAATGGCTGCAGATGAAACAGCAGATGCAATTGCAATCTCTGGACTTGGAACAGTTGAATCCATTGAAAAAGCCATCCACGAAGCACAGAAACAGGGAATATACTCCATACTTGACATGATGAACGTTGAAAAGTTCGTTGAAAAGCTTGAATCCCTAAGCTACAAACCTGACATCGTTCTTCTCCACAGGAACGTGGACCTTGAAACCATGAAGGCAGAACGTGGAGAAAAACTGGGTGAAGTAACAGAATGGGGTAACATCAACCAGATCAAGGAAATTCTCGGTAAAGGAAAACTCGTTGCAGTTGCAGGCGGTATAACACCTGAGAGAGTGGATAAAGCCCTTGAAAACAAAGCAGACATCATAGTTGTAGGCCGTTACATCATAGGTTCAAGAGATGTGCGCCGTGCAGCTCAGGACTTCCTTGACCGCATGCCACAGGACCCTGACACCATGAGACTTGCAATGGATGAAGATGAATCCATCTAAAATCCATTAAAAAGATTTTTTTTAGAAGTTTTAATCTTTTTAATTCTTTAAAACTTCATATTCCTATTTTTAAACTAGTTTTATGAAATCTCTGATTATGATCTTTTTTGAAATTCCCCCCTGGTTTTGGAATAGCCCTACAAAGCCCAGAGTAACCTGCAAAAGTTATATTAATTTATAGATGCATAATTATCATAACTGAATATAAAGCAGATTCTGCCAAAGAATCCAATGCCAATAGACGAACTTCGTTTATTCAATAAATTCCTATGATGAGCATAATGAGAAGTGTAAAGTTCCGGTTTAACAGAGGGACTATGAAGCCAAAGGAGCAAAGAATGGATTTTAATATAAACACTTGGATGAAAGGATATTTGGACGGGTTAAAAGCTCTGTTCGCCTCTCGCCTACAGTTTGTCGGGCTTCAGGGAAGTTATTGTCGGGGCGAGGCAACAGTCAACAGCGACATTGACGCGGTTGTCATACTGGATCAGGTAACTCCAGGCGATCTGAAAGCCTACGGCGCTATGCTGGACACGCTTCCGAACCGGGAAAAGGTGTGTGGATTTATCTCCGGCCGACAGGAGCTGCTGAATTGGGAACGCTCCGATCTGTTCCAGTTTTATCATGATACTACTCCAGTTTTAGGAAGCATTGATTTTCTGCTGCCGCAAATCGATCATGAGGATATTCACCGCGCCATACGCATCGGGGCCTGCAACATCTACCATCTGTGTGGACATAACATGGTGCATGAGAAAGACGTGGATATATTGAAAAACCTTTATAAATCAGCTGCTTTTACCGTACAGGCGGTCTATTATGACCAAACCCGCGCATACCTAAAGCAAAAGGAGGAGCTGATCCCCTTGCTGCAACCCCCGGAACGGGAGATTTTGCAGACCGTCATCAACCTTAAGCAGCAGCCGAATATGGCGCAGACTGAGTTTGAGCAATTTTCTGCGCTCCTGTTTAATTGGGCGGCGGGATTGATCATTGAGTACAAGACTGAGTGAAATTGAGCGAAAATTAGGAATTTGTTGGACAGTTTGAACTGCCGATTATATAATCGGAAATCCGCAATAGCGTGATAAGGCAAATTTATTACATTGATATCATGATAATGTCATGTATAGTAAGTTAACAAACGAGGGAGTGTATTGATGTCGGTCATTCTGTAAGGATTATAGGTTAAGCGCATGAAATGAGCAGTTGTTCTGCTCTTGTTTGTGTTATCAGAAACTGCCTTACAGGTTGAACGAGCATCCATTTTTATAATGGTGTAGTTTGTAGCGCAGTTGCATACTGTGCTTTTTTTGTTTTCTTTCTGTAAGGCTAAAAACGGAAAGGAAGAATATCATGTATACATTTACAAACAAATTTATTTCCAGTCAGAGTACCATGGAATTTTTGAAGGCTGCCATGATGGGGCCTAATGCCTTGAGAGTATCTGAGGAACTTGCTTCATATTTGGAAATTCACAGCGATATGAAAATACTTGACCTCGGCTGTGGGTGTGGTCTTTCCACGCTCTTGCTGACACAAAAATTCAGCGCAAAAGTTTTCGCCGCTGACCTGTGGATTTCACCGACTGAAAACTATGAGCGTTTCAAATCTATTGGGATTGACGATAAAGCCGTTCCGATTTCAGTGGACGCAACCAAAGGATTGCCTTTCGCAAACGGATATTTTGACCTATTGTTTACCGTGGACGCTTACCATTATTTCGGTGATACGGCGGAAATGCTCCCGTCGCTCATTCCGTTTGTGAAAAAGGGAGGCTATATCGCCGTGGCTATTCCCGGATTGAAATACGAATTTGGGAAAAATGTTCCCGATGAAATGCAACCGTTTTGGAATAGCGAGGTGGAAAGAACCCTGCACTCTCTTGACTGGTGGAAAGATTTATGGAGCCAAGAAAAGGGTATTGAAATCATCGACTGTCGTGAAATGGCTTGCTGCAAGCAGGCGTGGAGCGAATGGCTAACTGGATATCATCCTGTAGTTGCAAATGATATAAAAATGATGGAGGCTGAGGGTGGAAAGTACTTTAATCTTGTTCAGTTGATTGCTAAAGTACTCTGAATATCTTTGATATTTAGTTATTCACCTTCTCAGCAAAATGTGAATCTATCAAATTCCAATTTGTAGGTGGAGCAGATGAAAGACTTGAAAAATATGAGCTTGGAAGAGTTATGGAAGCTAGTCCCCATCATTTTAAAAGAGCATAACCCGGAATATAAATATGGTATGAAGAAGAAAATGACAAACTAACAGCCATTCTAAGAGATTAGGGTATCCACAAAATGGATGAAATTCAAGGGACATACATATAAGAAATAGTGTGTTGCAGGGGGAAATTTGATGCTGATAGTAACCACACCAACCATTGAAGGGAAAGAAATAGAAGAATATTATGGTTTAGTAACTGGAGACTCCCTCCTTGGAGCAAATCTCTACAAGGATATGTTTTCAGGGGTGAGGGATGTTGTAGGTGGAAGAACATCCAAATATGAAGAAGAACTTAAAAATGCCAGGAAGTTAGCTCTAGAAGTCATGGAAAAAAAAGCAGCACAAAAGGGTGCCAACGCCATAATAGGAACCCGTGTGGCCTACCACAACCTTGGGGGTACCATGGGGAACACCATAATGGTAACAATGTCTGGAACTGCAGTTTCACTCAAGGAATAGTTGATTTAAACCCTGAAAGGTGAATATTTTGACCGATTCTAAGAAAAACCATCTCATGGAAAAACGATGGGCATTGGCAGCCATAGGCCTTGGATTTTTAGTGGGATTCGTGTCTGCCTTCCTCTGTGTGGCATTGCATTTGGTTATCTTTGGATTCAACATCATGTACATAGTGTCCCCACTGCTTGCAGGATTTGTTGAAACCTTCATAGCCCGTAAAAAGTATGGTAGAAGCACAGGTGCTATCAGCGCCCTGTTAACATTCTTACTCATCAACATCTATGGCTGGTTCCTACCAGGTTGGTATTATCCAAAAGAACCTGTTACACTCAGTTTTATTACATTAATTGCTATAATACTGACCATTCAGGCTGCATTCCCCATACTGGTAAATTACATTCTTTTTGTAGTTGTTATGGACACATTCAGAAGGGTTGTGGAACTTCCCTCCAGGTTAGGTAGAAAACCACAGGACGTTGAAGGGGAGAAAATTGGGGTACCATCTGCCGATGAACCCTTCCTCGATGAACTGGACAACCCACTACTATCTGTTCCAGATTTAGAAGGAAGGAAAATAAATAGATATGTGGGTTTGGTGGGTGGGGAAGCCGTAGCCCCTGAAAAAGAATCAGAAAAGTTGATTTCAAAGATTTCAAGTATAGTAGAGCCAGTACAGTTGGAGGGCATGGAGTTAGGAGAGGCTAAAAAATTGGCAATATCCAGGATGCTGGATGAAGCCAGGTCAATTGGAGCAAACACCGTTACGGATGTTTTGATTGACTACGTGTCCATGGGAGGGTTGCAGGGCAGTGCACTCATTGTAACTGCCACAGGAACTGCAGTCGTGTGCGAATAATTAAAATCACTTATTTTTATTTTTTGGAAATTCATAGCAATTTAAAAGAAAAAAAAGAGTTTGTTGGGGTTTTATATTTTAATCCTTCTGGAACAACATCAATATTCCCATGATCAAAAGCCATAAACCAATTAGTACTCCTAAATATATTGGGTTGGAACCTAAAAACAGCAACAGCAAACCGAGTATAATTGCTACGATTCCATTAGCTCTGCTGTTGCCTTCTTTTGAGATTATACCCATTAACCCTGCAATGATCAGGAACAGACCAACTATATAAATTAAAAAGCCTGCCACTGAAGCGAACAGGGCCGGGCTGAATATGAAGCCAAGGCCAAGAATCAGGGCTATTACACCCAGTAAGATCTCCAGAACCCCCAGGCCTGCACTTTCACCCAATTCGATTATTCCACCTAAAAGCAGTCCTATACCTAAAATCAGGACTAAAAATCCTGTTATTAATGCTACAGGGAGAATTCCTAAAATAGGGACGGCCATTACAATTAAACCAAGAATAATGAGAATTATTGCACTGATCATTTTCTGCATATCTCAACCTCCTTATTCCCCTAACAAACTCTTAATCCTGTTATAATTTTTATTAATGATTGGTTTTAAATTTTTTTATAATTATATGAATTGAGTTATCGAACAAAAAAAAATCTTTTCTGCAGTTATCCTGAAAATAATATCAACAAGAACCATCATAGTTAATATCTAGGATAACTTATGAAATGAAGCATAACTAAAATTTGGAGAGTTATCGATGATACTGGGAATATGTGAACCAATAACTCCACATTATTATCCTTTTTAACATAGTTTTCAAATTAAAATTATTACTTATCTTAGCAAGAAAGAATGGGGATTAAACACAACTAACCGCTTTTCAATGAAAAAAAATCATCTGCAAAAAAAAATATGTTGATAACTTTCAGGAAAAACCCTTGAAATAATAATGCCTAACTAAATTCGCCTTGTGCCAGTTTTTCTTTAAGTTTTCTTGCAGGTTCAAAATCTGGATCCACTTCTAAGGCTTTATTCAGACAGTTTAAAGCTTTTTCATGTTCTCCTAACTGTATAAAAACAGCCCCTTTACCATACCACGAACGAGTCTCATTAGGATCCAGCTCTAAAACCTTATTAAAGCAATCTAACGCTTTTTTATTTTTATTGAGAGTCCCATAAATCGATCCCATATTGTTCCATACACTTGAATTTTCAGGATTCAACTCTAAAACGCGATTATAACACCCCAACGCTTCTTCATACTTTTTCAAAACCTTTAAAATTACGGCTTTATTATAAAGAGCATTTTCGAATTTATCATCTAACTCAACCGCCTTATCAAAACAATCAATTGCTTCGTTGAAGTTACCCAATTTTCTAAGAGCATTCCCCTTATTATACCAGGCCCGGGAAAAACTGGGATTTAAATCTAAAGCCTTATTATAACAAGAAAGGGCTTGGTCATTTCTATCAAGATCAATAAGAGCATTCCCTTTATTGTACCATACTTCGGGCAAACTTGAATCTAACTCCAAAGCTTTATCATAACAAACAATAGACTCTTCATATTTTCCAAGCTTTTTAAGAACAATCCCTTTAAGACTTAATGCTTTGAAATAATGAGGATCCATCTCTATAATCTCATTAAGAAGTGCTAAAGCTTCTTGATAATTACCCTGATCTTCACAATCATCAGCCTTTTTAAATAACTTTCTCTTCTTAAAATCGCCAAATACCATCATAACCACCTTAAAATAATATTATATTCAAGTATTAAAAGTTATTATTTAACTTAAAAAGAATAATATGTAAAGTAATCAGTTATAAATTGCTAAATTTTTCACTGATTTAAAAATTTAGAAGTTTTTTAAAACTTCTTGAGGTTCTTAATAATTTTTATTACTTTCAAGTTTTAAAGCCTTTTTAAAGCATTCTAACGCTTTTTCATTATCTCCACGTTTTTCATAGATAATGCCTTTGTTATACCACACATTTGCATTATTAAGATCCAGATTTAAAATTTCCGCGAAAGAATTCAGCGCATCATCATATTTTTCAAGTTCCATAAAAGTAATAGCTTGATTAAATCTAGCCTGAATATTTTTAGGATTTAATTTTAATGCCCTATTTAGGCATTCCAGCTCTTCAGAGTATCTTTTAAGTTTTCCAAGTGCAACACCTTTATTAACTAAAGCATTAAAGTATTGAGGATCTAATTCTAAAGTTTTATCATAATACTTAAGTGATTCTTTATCTTTACCAAGTCTCTGAAATATGAGGCCTTTATTATACCATGCATCTACATACATTGGATTTACTTCTAAAGCTTCATCAAAACATTTAAGTGCTTCCAAATATTTTTCAAAGCCCATAAAAAAAATACCCTTATTAAATAATGCTTTAAAATGTTTTGAATCCAACTTCAAAGCAATATTCAAAGATTCTAATTGTTCTTCATATCTTCCAAGCTTTCCCAGTGCAAAGGCTTTATCATTCCATGCATCCACATCTTCAGGATTAATATTCAATGCTTTTTGTAAACAATTTAACTCTTCATCATATTTTCCAATCCTTCCCAAGGAAATACCCTTATTATACAAAGCCAAAAAATGATCTGAATCCAAATCTAGAACTTTATCATAAAATTTAATGGCATCCACATCTTCACCTTTAGAAGCCAGATTTACCCCTTTCTGAAGCAAAAAGTTTTTATTCTTCTCTTTTTTAAAGAACATCAATCAAATACCGCCTTAACTATTATTTCACTGCATTATTCGTGGTTTTTAAGTTCTACCAGTCATTTTATTGTAATAATCAACTATCACTTCACCTGTAACGGCTAATGGATATGTACCGGTTTCAATACTTAAAATTAGACCGTTTTCAGCTGCACTACCCACGTCTCCTCTTTTTAAAGCATTGACAAATTCATCCCAATCTTCATGAATCTTTTCACCCCAATTTTTATAGTCGTCATTAGTCCGAGGATCGCCAGGGATTCCACCTAACCCTGCTACATTATCAATTATATCTTGTACACCATTGAAATCTCCTTTTTCAGCTTTTTCTTTTATTTCTTTTCTTATATCTTTATAATCTTCAGAATCAGATATTTCAATTATCAGATTAACTCCTTTCCAATAATCTTCTTGGAGTCTTTCTGGTGTTAATGGGTTTCCATCACCATGTAAAACTGATTGAAGAGTATAAATTGTTAGGGGAAGTAATTCTGGAGAAATTAAGGTACCTTCTAGCGTGTAAACTGTTTGAGGATATTCATTAGGATATTTCACTGTTAAATATACGCCAACCAGAGCCACAGCAACAGCTAAACCAACAACTCCTGCCCTACTCACAGTTAACTCAATAGCCGCAAAGTCAGCTACAAACGCGTCAATAACACCATCAGCAGCAGCTAAAACAGAATCAATCGTTACTGGAACACCTTCTCCAAGATTAATAGTACCATATTGAGAGAGTAAACCAAGTAAAGCAGGGCCTGAAACAAGTAACCCATTATATGTTCCATTTCCAATGACTTCTCCATTGACCAGTATTCCAGCATGTCCATTGTAGTCCACATCGTTGCCTGTGACGTTACTATTGGCTCCGTTGACGATTATTCCCGAACCCACATTGTAAAGTACAGTGTTCCCTGTGATTGTTGCACCATCACCAGTCACGCAGATTCCGTTACCATAATTACCTGCTACGGTGTTATTAGTGACAGTTGGATTGTTACCACTAATTGCTATTCCAATTCCGCCGTTATCATAAACATCAAGACCTGCGAGTGTTATGTTGTTTCCATGCACCCAGAGTCCAGTTCCACCATAGGATGTATAACATTATCACTCGTAATGATTGGTTTTTTAATATAACTATCACTAAAAATATCCATAATGACTCCCATATCAATACCTTAATAGGTATTATGTAATTCCAATCACAATATGGAGTCACTAAAATGTTGGTACTGGGAATATGCGGAAGTCCAAGGAAACAGTCAACTGACTATGTTTTAAGGGAAGCCCTGACTATGATGGAAGAAAAGGGGTTTGAAACGGAATTTTTTGGTGTTCGGGGGAAAAACCTGAGTCCATGCAGACACTGCGATTACTGCATCCGGAACAAGGAGTGTGTTGTGAAGGATGACATGTACGAGGTTTACCCCCTAATAAAGGAGGCAGATGGTCTTATAATGGCCACTCCAATTTACAACGGTGGGTTGAGTGCCCAGCTGAAAACTGTTATGGACCGGTGCCGGGCCCTTGGGGCTGAAGATGTTGATTACCTTCGCTACAAGGTTGGTATGGGAATAACAGTGGGTGGAGATAGATCTGGAGGTCAGGAACTTGCAATGCAACAGATAATCACATATTACATTCTGAGTGGTGCCATACCTGTTGGTGGAGGTTCCTTCGGCGCAAACATAGGCGCAAACTTCTGGTCCCAGGACAGTCTCCAGGGAGTTAAGGATGATGAAGAAGGTTGGAGAAGCCTTAGAAAAACTGTGAAACACTTTTCAGACTTTCTTGATGTCTACAAATAGTTCAAAATTAAAAACAAGCCAATAGAATCCTAAAATTAAATACTTCTTTTTACTATCAACCCATTTTTAATCAATAATTTGATATAAGAAATGTTATTAATAATTACAATAATAACCGAGCACTGAAACTCTGAAGTTAATTTTAAACCATTTCGAGTTAGATGCATTTTTATAAAAAACAATTGTTGGTTTAAATTGCTTAAGGATAGTGATAAAACTCACAGTTTTGAGTTTTAAAAGGAACGCACTAAAAATTAGTTAAGTTTATAGAATAATTCATGCCATAATTAATCAAGAGTTAGTGGAGTGTGTCTTATGACTGATTCAATTGAAGGCCAAGAATACCTGTTGAAAATAGGGAATAAATCCATTGCATTGGATTACAAAAGGTTCATGCTTTTAAAAGGTACCCAAGAGTATGGTTCCATAACCAAATCAGCGAAAGAAATAGGCATTCCATACCGTACTGCCCTTAAATATATAGAAAATCTTGAAAAAGAAGTTGGAGAATCGGTTGTTGCAAGTAAACGAGGCGGAAAAGGAGGCGGAGGTAGCAGTCAACTCACAAAGGTGGGTAAAATGATCATAAGAGAGTACACCAAATTCAGCATCATCCTTAAGAAACATTCCGATGTGAACGAGGTTGAGGGGAAGGTTGCAGAGATAGATTCAGATAACAGGATCATGAAGATATCCCTGTACAAAAAAATTGTTATTCTCCCAATAATCGAAGATCTGAATATTGGAGACGAAGTTCTGCTTCTAATAAGCCCCGAAGAAATATTTGTAATGCTTGAACCCCATGAATCCAGTGTTAGAAACATATTTGAAGGTAAGATAATAGAAATGGGATTCCAAAATGAGATGGTGAGGGTTAAAATAAACATAGATGAGGATATAAGTTTATTTGCAGATATCACAGAATATTCTCGTGATAAACTGGGTTTAAATTTAGGTAGCAATATTTTCATAGGATTTAAGGCCACTTCAGTACCTGTGATAAAGCTATGAAGTATAAGTTATAAGGTAAAAGTTATAACTTATAAGTTATAATTAAAACCGCGTTAAAATCATTTGAAGACCAAACAAACTGTATATGGATTTAATGTGAGAGAACATAGGAAAAAAAAGAAAGTTATAACTTAAAAGTTATAAGTTATAATTCACTATTGTGGGGCCCGAAAATGAAGGTAGTTGTGGACAAAGACAAATGTACTGGATGCGGTAAGTGCAGGGAAATGTGTCCTAAAGGATTTAAAATCTGGAACATAGGTCCTGACAAAAAGGCTGAAGCATCGAACTTAAGATTCTGCCACGTCTGCACCATATGCGCAGGTGTGTGCCCAACGAAGGCAATACAAGTAATAAGGGATAGGGAAGAAGATGAGAAAGAAGGAACTAATGAGAAAAACCTCTGAAACTGATGTAAAAATCTCTTTAAACCTGGATGGAAATGGAAGATCAGATGTGAGTACTGGAATTGAATTTTTCGACCACATGCTGAACTCCTTTGCAAGGCACAGCTTTTTCGACCTTGAAGTTAAAGCAGAGGGAGACACTGGAGTTGATGATCACCACACAGTTGAGGACGTGGGGATACTCCTTGGAGATGTGTTCAAAGAGGCAATTGGTGATAAGAGAGGTATTAAAAGAATGTCCCATGCAATCGTGCCAATGGACGATGCCCTTGCAACTGTGGCCGTGGATGTAAGTGGCAGGAGTTACTCTGTAATGAATTTCAAGTTCAAAAAATCCAAAGTGGGTGATTTAAGCACTGAAAACGTTGAACACTTCTTCGAGTCCTTTGCAAACTCTGCCAGGATAAACATCAACGCCAGGGTAGAAGGAGAAAACGATCATCACCAGATAGAAGCACTTTTCAAGGCATTTGCACGGGCTTTAAGTGATGCATCACGTGTGGAACATGATACCATACCCAGCACCAAGGGAGTGCTTTAGGTCTTAACTTAGGTTTGAATTTGATCGAACAATTTTAACTCATTAAAAGGTTATGCAAATGAATGGTGCTTTGAAAACAAACCTCAGTAAATTGTTTCAAGTTATAATAACCCTTTTAATAATTCTTATAGTCGTTGACATTATAATGCTCCTTGCATTAACCTTTTTCAGCCTTAAAAGCAGTACAACGCATTTAATACTGAGGTTCGACCTACTGGTTTCTGCATTGACATTTTTAGTATTTTTAATAAGTTTAAATAACTTTGCAGATAAAAGGGCATTTTTAAAGGAAAATTGGATATTGCTTTTAACCTCTTTTCCTGTTTTATTCATACTTTGGGCTTTTCAAGGACTTTACATTGTCGTGTATGTTCTGCCAGTCTTCAACATAGTTAAGATTTACTCCATGGTAAGAACCATTAATAAAATAGGTAGTAAATTCCTTAAATTCTCAAAGGAAACTGGACTTGGTTATGGAATAATCATAGTCACCTCTGTATACTTTCTTGGTTCTATAGCTTTCTTCTTAGTAGAGAATGGAGTGAACCCGAACTTAAATGGATTTGAGGGTGCTCTATGGTTCATGATGGCAAGCATGACAACAACTGGATATGGTGACATAGTCCCCGTAACCGGAATAGGCAGAATAATAGGCAGCATAGCCATGCTCACGGGTGTTGGATTTGCAAGTTACGCAACAGCATCCGTCGCAAGCGTGATATTCCATCAGCTCAGGGAAGAAAGGGATAAAGAAGCTGAACAGCTTAAAGAACTGACCACAAAATTTCGGGGCGAAAGAAAAGCTGATGATGAGGAGATAAAGGAACTTCTGAGGAATATACTCCAAAGGATGGATGAAAAGGAGGAAAAATAAGTTTCAGTGGAAGTCATACTGCATTCTAATAGTTGAAGTAATTGCTTGCTCGGAATTATAAATACCAGCAACTACATAGAAAATTGATCGTTAATTGAATGATTTGGATCGTTAAAAAGGAGATGAATTGAAATTGAAAGTCTTAATCGCATGTTACTCCTACAGTGGCAACACCTTGAAGGTTGCCAAGGAGCTTAAAGAAAGTTTAAGCGCAGATTTAACAAAAATAGAACCTGTAAAAGATAGATTTTACCTTTTAAAGGGTTGGGGTGCTTTGAGAGAGCAACGTGCAGCAATCAAACCATGCACAACTGACCTTCATGATTACGATGCACTGGTGGTTTGCTGTCCTATATGGGCTGGAAAATCACCTGCAGGACTCAACCAGTACCTTGATGAACTTCAAAACGTTAAAGGTAAAAAATTAGGGGCCTTCGTGACCATGGGAGGTAATGGGAATCAAAAAGCTACCATGCAGATAAGGGAAGCCCTTTCAGAAAGGGGAATGGAATTTCTGGGCCAAATGAAGATCGCAAGTAAGGATCTGAAGTCAGGTGCTTACACTGAGATGGTTGAAACCTTTGCAAAAAAGTTTCAGGACTCTTAAAACCATAAACCATGGATTGGGGAATTTTATGAATCCCATCTTCAAACCCATATTTTCAATTTTTGAGCCTCCAAAGGCCAGGATAATGCCTAAATTGAGGAACGATACTGGTAAAACTCTCATCCAAACCGTTAGTAAGTCCAGTTTCACTCCTTCAAACTCTTACATCATCACATCAAGGGATGGAACTGTGATAGTGGCTGATCCAACAGCAATGCCAACAGAAGATGAGCTGGACCTGAGGCCAGACGTTATAACTGTGACACATCCACATTCAGACCACATCGACCCGGATTTCCTTGACAGACACAACTGCAGAAAGTCCATCTCCAGGGTGGAAAGTTTTGATGTGGCAGATGTGCATATATACAGTGTAGGATCATCCCACCGTGGCAGTCACATCAGCGTTAAATCTCCTTCAAATGTTATCTACGTGTTCGAGGTTGATGGACTGCGCATTGCACATATGGGCGATATAGGGCAGGACCACCTCACAGTGAAACAGCTGGAGTCCCTTGGAAGGATCGATGTTGCATTCATGCAGTTTTCCAATCCATTCTCAGGAATGTTCTATTCAGAGAAGGGTTTCAACGTTATTGAGGAGCTTAAGCCCCAGATCATTATCCCCACCCATTCAAATCCGCGTTCAACCCGTAAAATCGGTAAAATGCTTGGTAAACTGGAGATTCTTGAGAACTGCTTCGCTGTCAGCCCTGACGATCTGGCTGGTGGGCAGAGGAAGGTTGTTTGGTTGAAGAACACCTTGAAGTATTGAATCTTTTGGTTACTTCATCCATTAATTCTATCCACAAATGTATTTAAAATGCTATTTTAAAGGATTTTTCCTTAATGAGTAATGTAAATCCATTAAATATTTTTTTTTAGTAGTTAAAATCTGATTTGTTATAATGGATTTTTAGAAAAAAATTGGTAATTTGAACATGCTTATTTGGTAATAACTTATTTATTTTTATTTCAACATAGAAAGTAACAAGTCATTTCTGTAAGGTGGATGGTTTGATGAATTGCAAAGGCAGTTCTGCTCTCGTGAGTATATTTTTAGGGTCAAACAGGCCTGAAAATTATGGGAGTGATTGATTTTTGGATTTGAGTTGTGATACAAGTAGAAGGAGGTGAAGACGTGCCAATCTTTACTGTTCATATGATGCATTCTGTTGAATCATGCCCTGTATACAACGAGGGTACCAAGAAGAAACTTAAAGAACTTTCCAGTAAAAGGAAAGAAGCAGCTCTAGAACATCAGATCAACATTTTAACAGCAGTTTTTTCTCAACTGGAACATTTAATAATATACGTAATGGAAGCACCCAGTCATAAGGCTGTGGAAAGGTATTTGAGGGATGTTGGATTTTCAATCTACAACAAAATTGAAATACGAGAGGTTGAATTTGTGGAGGATGCTTTAAAAACCCTTTAATTCCCATCCAAAGATCTTACAGTTAGATCCTAATACAAACAACAAAACAAATAAAAAAAATATTTTTTATTTTTTTCTATTAAAAGATTAAAAATCAATTTTAAAGGATTTTCTCTTGAAGTGGTCAAATATCAGTCCAAAATCTGTTCCAGAGACCTTTTTAGATTTAAAATCGTCATAGATATTTTTTCTTCCTTCTTCAAGATGCTTTGAGGTTATACTATGTTTTATGGATAGATCGGCTTCAATGAATGCTGCCAGTTTATCACAGGCCTTTATGAGTTTTCCATCAACTGGACTGAACTCATCAGAATTGTATTTAGTGTTCAATTCCCTGAAATCAATCCCTTTCAGTAATTCTCCCTTGATCTTGACCTTGTTCTCAAATTCATTTTCAGTGAAGTAACGCATCTCACGTCTCCAGGAGTGTGGCAGTAATGGTAAAAGCTTCGTGTTCATCTGATTCTCCTCATATTCCTTTATTATATCTTCCAAACCTTCTACTGAACGTTTTACTGGAGATATTATGTCCTTGGTCATTACTTCAGGCAGATCATGGAAGAGTCCTGCGAAGAAGTTGTTGTAAAGCCTTTTGGGACATGCTCCATTCTCGAGGGAGAAAAGGTAGGCATTTATTGCCACGATGTACATGTGACCCAGAACTGAGGTTTTTGGAATTCTGGGAGAATGGGCCCATCTCTCCTGGAATCTGAGCTGGCCGCAGAGATCCACGAATCCATAGGATTTCTTCTCGAGGGACAGCTTCTGAACCCCAATGAGATCGTAGTGATCCTCGATCTGATTCTCTATTGCAGCTCTTGTCTCTTCTATCCCATATATGAAGGGTGCGGTGTGGTATATTATCTTGAACTCCCAGTTGGTTGCAAGGTAATGTGCTGCCTGAAGTATCCTCTTCTCAAACTTGGCATAGCTTGGTTCGAAGAAGTAGCTCTCAAAGTTTTCCCTAAATTCCCTGTTAATTCCCTTGAAATCTTCTTCAAGCTGCTTTAAGACGTGTTTGTTCAGGTCTTCCTCCTTCTCATCCATCATCTTGTGGAAGACAGGGGGTTTGAGATCAGTGAGCACGGTCCTGTGGAGAAACTCAAATATGCCCCCTTCTATGAGTTTTTTCCAGTCCACATCTGCATCCCTATCCTTTTCCTCAAATTTAGCTATCACATATGCTATGACCATTTTATGGGCCTGTTTGTCCAGTTCTGTAAGTTCTACTGGGCGTATGTGGTCGTTCCAGCGCTGCATACTAGCTGCTTCGTAGAATCTTTCAATGAGCTTTGCCATACTGGTTTCTTTTTTCATCGTTACACCTGATTCAATAAAAATCACTTGATTTACATTAACTTTAATATTAAATCATATGTATTTTATTAAAGTGCTGCGAATTGATGAGAATCCATATGTAAAAAGAGTTCGTATTAGAATAGAAAAATGATGTTAATTGTGGTTCAAATTGGCAGAATTAAAAACAAAAAAATAAGCAGTCCTTTCGGACCGCTTGGTTGAACAAACTTACTGTGGTTTGTCCATTAAAGCTGTTTTGGATACTGTCTGGCCCTGTGCACCGTGTGGTGTCCTTAAGACAGTGTCATTTGCTTTTTCGATTTCCCTTGCTTCTACAGCGAGTTTTGCTGCTGCGGAGAGCATTTCGTGAGCTGATGCAACTATTGGTATGTATTTTTCAGCTTCTTTGGTCATGAAGCATCCTTTAACATCTACGTCAGCTACTTTTTCAGCTATTGTGTATGCTGCAAGTGCTTTTGCTTTTGCGTATGGGTTTGCGAAGCCAGCTGCGTCAACTGCTTTTTCAGCGCTGATGACAACTTTTGGTAATTCTATGTCGTTACCTGCTTCTGCTGCAGCTATTACAGCATCGAGTGTGCTCTGAACAACCCTGTATGCACCTGTTGCTGCGAGTACTTTTAGCACGTCGGAGTTGAATGATGCCATTTCAGTTGGGTCGAGGAGCTCTCTCCTTGCACCGATCATTGGGTCAGCTTTCACGAGTATGTAACCGAGGCCCTGTTCATCCATTTCGTCTTTAGCTCTGATACCTGGAGCGTCACCGACTATGATTGCTGGGATGTCCATTGCAGAGAGTAATTCTCTTGCTTTAGCTGGGCCTGGAGCACCAGGGTTAGGGCTGATGAATACAACGAATTCTGGGTCAAAGTCAGCTATTTTTGGTACTGCGTCTTCGATCTGTTCTGGGTTCATCTTTGCGCCGGAACCCACGGTTCTTACATCTATGTTAGGTCTGTCTGCCCTCTCATCAAGTACTAAGTCAATTACAGGAGAGGTACCTATGTTACCGCATTTAATAACTCCTATTTTCACAACCATTATATCACCAAAGATGCTATCCCGATAATCAAATAAGTATTTTTTGATTTAATTTTTTAGGGGTAAGTTTTTATACTATGTGAAAAAGGGAGGATAAAAAGAGGATTGTTCCTATTTTAAAGCATTATTAAAATCTATTTTTTATATTAAAAACTATTTACAGAATTATAAAAATAAAAAATATTTTTAAGGGATTTAAAAATGGATATGATTTGGGGATTTAAATCCGAAGTTTAGGGGATTCATAATCATTTAAAGTTGTTTGGATTCATCCTCAAACTCCAGAGCAGATATGGTTAAGTTGGATGCAAATCCCTGACATGCAGCAACGTGGGTGTGCACGTAGCTTGCAACTGTATTCTTGATCATCATCCCATCCTCTGAACCTGTGATTCCACGGCCCCTGTGCATTTTAAAGGCAAATTCCGGTTTTCCATCTGTGATATCCACCTTCGAGTAGTGGAATTCATGTCCCCTGAATATTTCGCCCTTTTTAAGGGTTGGACTGTCCCTTGTAGCCTCTGCGATGGTGTAGCTGAGCCCCTGAACACGTGGAGTCATGTAAGATGGGTATGGGAAAACTCCACACATGGAACTTTTGTCTATGGATCTTGTGAGGTACATGAGTCCTCCGCATTCGGCGTAAACTGGTCTTCCATCTTGGCAGAACTTTTTAACCGATGTTCTCATTGAATGGTTAGATTCAAGCTCTTTTTTGAATATTTCTGGGTAGCCCCCACCTATGTAGATTGCATCAACGTCTGGAACTTCCGCATCGTGAAGTGGGCTGAAGTACACGAGTTGCGCACCGTTGGCTTCCAGGGCCTCGAGGTTTTCAGCGTAGTAGAAGGTGAATACTTCATCCATTGCAACACCAATTTTAACCTTCCTCTTATTTTCAGTTCGCCAGAGCTCTTCCCTGCCCTCTGGAATTTTAGAAGAATCCTTCATTATGGAAACAAGTGCATCGAGGTCTATGTTTTCCTCCATAACTTCTCCCCAGTGTTCTATTGATCTGAGGATGTTTTCACGTTCCACTGCAGGCACCAGGCCCAAATGTCTGGATTCAACACTTATTTCATCATCCCTTGGTATCCCCCCAATGACTGGAGTTTCTGTGAGGGTTTCAATGGCTTCCTTGGCCTTAAGGTAGTGGTTTTTACCCTTAACCTGGTTGAGTATAACACCTTGAACATTTATATCTGGATCCAGGGCTTTGAATCCAAGAACAACCGCTGCAGCACTCCTAACAAGACTCCTAGCATTCAGTATCAGAATAACAGGAGCGTTAAGGGTTTTTGCAATGGAAGCCGTGCTGCCAACATCATCCACAGCACTCATACCCTCATAAAGTCCCCTTACACCCTCTATGATCCCAAATTCAGATTTAGATCGCCCCAACCCTTCTTCAAAAGCTGTTTTTATCTGACCATCTGACATGAAGAATGAATCAAGGTTTCTGGACCTTTTACCTGTTGCAAGGGTGTGGTAGGTTGGATCTATGTAGTCCGGGCCAACCTTAAATGGCTGTACTTTGTACTCAGTTGATAATGCCTTCATTATGCCTGTTGAGATGGTTGTTTTCCCAACTGCACTTCCTGTTCCTGCAAGGACTAATCTCAT